>DJHS01000052.1:1873-4407 GCA_002433235.1 Verrucomicrobia bacterium UBA6614 | reverse complement strand
GCCATCATGCTGGTCCACGCGCGGCAGAAGTGGCCGTTGCCGTCGCCGGGTGAACGGCCGAATTCGCCCATCCACACAATGAGCACGTCATCAAGCATACCGCGTTGCTTGAGGTCGAGAATCAGCGCAGACATCGCGCCATCCATCCACGGTGCACGCGCGGCAATGCGGCGGGCGGCGCCCTCGTGATCGTCCCAGCCGCGATGGAAAATCTCCACGAACGACACGCCGGATTCAAGTAAGCGCCGCGCCATCAGGCAGCTTTGGCCAAATCGATGGTCGCCGTACTGCTCGCGAATGGCCGCTGGCTCATCCTCGATGTTGAATGCCTTGGCGCGAGGCGAGTGCATGAGGTTGACCGCCCGCTGGAAGGCGGCCTGCTTAGCGTTGATCACCGGCAGGTTGTACTCGCGCGCAAAACGATACTCGCTCTTGGCCAGCAACTGCAGGCGGCGGTCGAGGCCCTTGGCGTCCGGCTGCAGATTCTCCAGCCCACGCGCGGGATGCTGCACGGCGAGCGGCGCGTGTTTCGGGCCGAGGTAGGCGGGCACGGACCGATAAAAGCGGCCGCCGTTACCCTTGTCGTTGCCGGCATCGATGGTGACAAACGCCGGCATATCGTCATTGGGCAGGCCGATGAATTTCGACGCAATGCTGCCGATGGACGGATGCTCCAGACCGGTCACGCGGCGGAAGCCGGTGTGCAGATAATATTTCGCGTCGTAATGATCGTTGATCTCCGTGGTCATCGAGCGCAGGAACGCCATGTCCTTCATGCACTGCGCCAGCTTGGGAAACTTGTCGGTCACATGAATGCCCGGCACGGTGGTCGGGATGCTCTGGAACTCGCCGCCCGGTTTGGGATCAAAGGTGTGCTGCTGGCTCGGGCCGCCGTCCATCCAAAGGAGGATGCATTTTTTGCCGCGCGGCCGCTGCACCGCGTCGTTGGCCATGGACTCAAACCACGGCACCGACACACCCGAGAGCAGGCCGGCCGCGGAGAGCTTGAGGAAGTCACGTCGTTGTAGGAGTTCGTTTGTTTTCATCGGACAAAAAGAAATTCACTTCGGTTCACCAGCATCCACAGCACATCGGTATATGCCTGAGCCGGTTCATCGCACGCGGCGGCGTAGGCGACAGACTCGGCGTTTTCCTCTGCGGTCGGCCGGCGGGACAACGTACTGAGGTACAGCCGCTCAATGATCTGCGCCGGCTTGAGGTCGGGATGCTTTTTCAAAAACTCTGCCATCGCCTTGCCGTCTTCGCTGATCGAACGCAGGCGCGGGTGATTGATGAAGGTCAACATTTGCGGGATGCCGTGGGTGAAATCGGTCGTGTCCTCCTCGTTAGTGGCGAAGCGGCGGTGAAACTCCATGTACGGATCGCCCACCGCGGCGCTTTCGCCGTTGGTGTTGCCGGAATCCTTGTCGTGCGTGCGCAAGTCCAGCTTGGGATCATTGTACGCGAGCTTGAGCGACTCGAGCAGCATGTCGGCCGTCATCACCCGAATTGGCGCGCGACCAAAGGCCGCCTGTTGCGCCTCACCCTTCCCGCGGCTGGTGCGCTGGTAGGTTTGTGAATTGCAAATGCAGCGCAGCAAATGTTTCACGTCAAAACCCGAGGCAGCAAATTCATTGGCCAACAGGTTGAGCAGGCCCGGATGCGTGGGCGGATTCAGCGCGCGCATGTCGTCGACCGGATGCACGATGCCGCGCGTGAAGAGCTGGAACCACAGGCGGTTGGCAAAGGCGCGGGCGAAGAAAGGATTGTCGCGTTGGGTGAGCCACTTCGTGAAGTCCGGCCGCCAGTCGGCCTTGCGCTTGGCATCCTGCGGCTTGCCGTGCAGGTAGCCGAGCGTCACCCGTTTGCCAGCATTCTTGAAGGCACTGTGCGGAATGCTCAACTCGCCGCCGGTTTCGCGCGTTCGGATCCGGCCGAAGTCGCCGGTCATGCTGTTGAAGAAACCGGCCATCGCCCAAAACTCCTGCTGCGCCCAGTCGCGGTAGGGATCGTCATGGCACTGCGCGCACTGCAGCTGCACGCCCATGAACAGCGAGCCGACCGAGCGCGTGGTGCCGTCCATCGTCGCGTGCGCGTTTTGGCCGACAAGTCCGTAGTAGATTAGCTGCGGCTCATCCTTGATCTCGCCCTTACCCGTGAGAATGTCGCGCACAATCGCATCCCACTTGGCGTTTTCATTGAACCGCTTGGCAAACCACGTGCCGAGATTGCGCGACTGCTGCACCGGCTGACGGCCGCTGTTCATGTCCGACGGCAGTTCCGGCGGGCAAATCCATTCGCGCCACGTGCGCCCGAAGTGGTTGCCAAACTCCGGCGACGCCAGCAGCGCATCAATCAGCTTCGCCCGCTTGTCCGGCGCCTTGTCATCCAGAAACGCCGCCGCCTGTTCCGGCGTGGGCACGCGCCCGTTGAGGTCCAGATACACGCGCCGCAAAAACTCCGCATCAGCCGCCACCGCCGCCGCCTTCAGCTTGCGATCCTCCAGCCGATCGCCCACATGCTCATCCACCGCC
>DJHS01000052.1:0-1470 GCA_002433235.1 Verrucomicrobia bacterium UBA6614 | reverse complement strand
GCGTTGGCGAATACGTCGGCAGCCCCGCCGCGATCCACGCCTTGAGCGTCGCCTTGTCCTTTGCCGAGAGCGGCGGTTTTTCCTTGGGCATGTCGTTCTCGGAAATCGCCAGCCACAGCTCGCTTTCCTCCGGTTTTCCGGCCACCACCGCCGGCCCCGCCTTGCCACCCTTGAGCATCAACGGCAGCGTGCGCAAATCCAACTCGCCCTTTTGAATCAAACCGCCATGGCAACCCATGCAGTTTTTTTGAAGAATCGGCAGAACATCCTGCTCCAGCAACGGCCCCGCGCCCACGAATTGGCTCACCAGAATCCCAAGCCCCAACATGTACCGTCCGCCAAGCACGACACCATTATGGACGGACCCACAATTGGGTCAATTCAGCTTTATGACAAAAGTCGAAGACCCAGCATCGGCATGAAGGTGGCGACTTTGTGGATTCGTGGCGGTGAGCTACTTCAGCAGCTTGGGATTCTTGGCGATCATCGCCTTGGCCAGTGCCTCGGCTTTGGCGATTTGGTCGGCGGTCATTTTCTTTTCAAGGAATTCCGATTTGAGTTTTGTAGCATTTTTTTGCCCATTGGCTGCAGCGATGTTGGCCCACGCATAAGCGGTCACATAATCTTGCAGCACTCCACTGCCCGTGGCGTAATTCAGACCAAGGTTGTATTGCGCCATTGCATATCCCTGCTCAGCTGCTTTGCGATACCACTTCACTGCTTCCTTGTCGTCCTTCGGCACTCCATCGCCTCTCTCGAACATCACCCCAAGGCTGGTTTGCGCATAAGGTTCTCCCTGTTCAGCCGCTTTGCGCCACCACTTCTCTGCTTCCTTGAAGTCCTTCTGCACTCCTTGGCCATTTTCGTACATAACCCCAAGGTTGAATTGCGCGATCTTGTCCCCCTTCTCAGCCTTTGCCTTCGTCTCCTCAAACTTCTTCTTGGCAGCGTCATCGCCCATCAACGGCAGACACAGACAAATCGCCAGCAAAGCAGTTAGTGCGGATTTCATGCCTCCAATCTAAAACACCTGCATTGTATACTCAAACCCAAATAACCGTACTTTTTACAATGGGCACGGATATCGCGAGCAAAGAACCCGAGACTTTCCGTGCCGGCGATACCGTGAAGTGGAAAAGGAGCCTCGATTGCTACAAGGCAAGCGAACCGGCCTTGTCACTTCTTTTCCCGTCCACCTTGACGGCGCTGAATGAACGCCTGCAACTTCGGCTTCAACCGGTTGATCGTGTGGGCGTGAGCGGGATCCTTGATTTGGTTTTTCAGTTCGGGGTTGTTTTCCCGGTAGTCGTAAAATTCCTCGGCCAAGATTTTGCCGGTGCGAAAGTCAATCCACTGGGTCAGCCGATAGCGGTCATCACGGATGCTGTAGCCCATCGACTTCGGATTGGTCTTCTGGAAGTTATACGCCACCGGCCGAGGGAATTGAGACAATGCAAAATTCTTCGTCGG
>DJHS01000103.1:0-43796 GCA_002433235.1 Verrucomicrobia bacterium UBA6614 | reverse complement strand
TGCTGATCCGCATAGCCTAGCGAACGCTTGAGCGAGCGCGCATCCTCCAGCACGAGGTCGGTGATGTTGCGAAACGCCTGCAGCTCGCGCGTGCCGAAGAGGCGGCGGTACGCCTTGCGCGGATCACGCATGCTGGGGGCCACGTGCTCGGTGCCGTACCATGAGATGTTGTCGAACTGGATCGATTCCTTGTTGTCCTTGTGACTGTTGCTACTGAACTCCAGCGTGCGGAACGGCGTGTCCTTGCCGAGCTGCTCAGCAATGACATGATCCAGCGTGCGCGCCTGCGGATACGGCGAGCGCTTCACGCTATACGGCGCCGCGCTCGTCAGGAAACATGAGGCGCACTGCGCGTGCACATCCGTGCCCGGTTGAAAGTCACGGTCCAACCCGGTGATCAACGTCACCTTCTCCCTCACCTTGGCCAACGGCTGCATCGTGGGCGTGAGCTGCAGCGCATGGGTGCCCACCTTCATCTTGGCCGTCTTGAAAGCCTCCTGTTTATTGCCGCCGAACTTCGGGGTGATTTGATTTCCTTCCCCGGGAAAAAACGAACGCCGCACCACGCCGATCGGCACATAAAAAAACGCCGCACGTTGCGCCGGCTTTTGCCCCGCCGCCAGCCCGAGGCTCTCCAGCCACGGCAGCGCCAGAGCCGTGCCGCCCAGCCCCTGCAAAAATCCGCGTCGCGATGTGTGCGTCATTGGGTTTTATTTATCGGATTTTTCCCGCGTTGCCGAGGCTGTTTTTGCCTGTGGCCGATTCAAAAACGGCTGGCTCTGCACGACTTCGTGCAGGACGGTTTGCAGCCGATAACCGTCGGCCGACACGCGTTCGGTGATGCGGTCGATGGCCGGGGTATCGGCCGGCGTAAGGGCGCGGCCGAGGGCGTAGGAGAGGGTGTGCTCGGCGAAGGCGCGGGTGAAGCGGTGCTTCTCGGCGAGGATGGCGTCCTTGAATTCCACCACGTTCTTAAACGCATGCTTGCGGAAGAGCTGGCCAGAGGCGTCGACCTCGCGGCCATTCTCGTAGGTATTGCGCCAGCGGCCGACGGGATCGAAATTCTCCAGCGCAAACCCCAGCGGGTCGAGCTTCGCATGGCAGCCGGCACAATCGGCGCGTTCACGATGCGCGGCGAAGCGCTCACGCAAAGTGAGATTTTTCTCGGACGCCTTCGGCTTCTCCAGCGGCGGCACATCGGCGGGCGGCGGCTCGGGCGGCGCGTTGAACATCACGCTGGACACCCACGCGCCGCGCGTGATCGGCTTGGTCTCGTCCGGGCTGGAAGTCATCGTGAGCATCGCCGCGGTGGTCATCACCCCGCCCTGCCGGCGATCCGGCACCGGCTGACGCTTAAACTGCATGGTCACCGGCCCGCCAATGCGTCCGGCGGGATTTTCGCCGTACCACTTGCGCAGGCGCCCCGAGCGGAAGGTGTATTTCGAATCGATGAATTCCAGGATCGACCGGTTCTCGATCAGCACCGTTTCAAAAAGCAGCAGTGGCTCCATCATCATATCCATCGTGGTGCGGTAATCCGGCGGTGCGTAATAAAAGTCCGGGAACTTCTGCTTGTCCGGCACGGACGATATGATGTTGTCCAGCTGCAGCCACTGCGAAGGGAAGCTGTCGCAAAACCGCTTGAGCTTCGGGGCGGCCAAGAGCCGGTCTACCTGCGCGCGCAGCACCGCCGGCTTGGCGAGCAAACCGTTGCCCGCCAGCCGCAGCAATTCGTCATCCGGAATGCTGCCCCAAAAGAGAAACGACAACCGAGTGGCGAGGTCGTGGCCATCCAGCGGCTCCAAGCCTTTGCTGGTTGCCGGCTGGTCGTACAGGTACAAAAACCGCGGCGAGGACAATACCGCCGACACCACCTCCTTCATCGCGTCCGTGAACTCCACGCCCGCATCCAGTTGCGCGTGCACGTGCCGCGTGTAGCGGTCCACCAACCCCTTCGGTGCCGGTCGGCGAAAGGCGCGTTTTAAAAACGGCTCCAACCGCCCGCGCACCACCGCCTTTGCCTCACCGTTTGCCGGTGGCACAAAAAACGTTCCCCAAATACCAACTGTACGTGGGCCGAAATTCTGGCTCTGCACAATGCGCCGGCTCAGGTTGAAAAAGGCCTCCAACAAAAATGGCGAGAGCGACAGGTGATCGCCGCGGTTGTCGAATCCATGCTCCGCACGCGGATCCTGTGGGAACGGCCCCACGCCTGCCAGTCGCGGCTCAATGAGACCCGACTTGCCCAGCGGCCGGCTGCTCACCGTCACCGCGTCCGGCATCTTCGGCGGTTTCGCCGCCAGCGCCTTGGCAAAATATCCGCTGCGGTCGCGCATCATTTTTTCCGGCAACGGGAACACCGACACCTTTAGCTGCAACAAATCCTGCACCGCATTGTTGTATTGCAGCCGGTTCATGCGCCGGATCGGCGTCGGAGCAAACCCGGCATCCTTCGCCAGCGCCGCCCGCAACACCCTGCGCAACTCCGCCACCGCGGCCTCGCGTTTTTGTTCATCCAATTCCGGCTCCGACTCCGGCGGCATCTCCCGCGCCTCCAACACCTCAATGATCGCCTCCAACCGTTCCAAGTCCCCCGCCAACGCGCCCACCGAATACACCTTCAGCAAATTCAACTTCCCCTTAACCTTCCCCCCCTTCCCATGACACTCCACACACCGCGCCTTGAACAAAGCAAAAACCTTGCCCTCCTCCGCCGCGCGCAACGCGAAGGTCATCAGCAATAAACAAAAAACGAACCAAATCCGCATCGCGATCATCCTGTCACCTCGGAAGGTTTACTTCAACTGCTTCCGCACAAAATCAGGCACTCGTTGGTTGATGTTGATACCGGCGCGGTGGTTGGTGAGCGGCGGACCGGGCGTGCTTCGCCCAGCGGTAATTTGTTCGCGCAGCAACCTCACCATACGCGCCACGCGCTCTGGCTCCTTCTCGGCAAGGTTATGATCCTCGTGCGGATCCTTAACTAGGTTGAACAGCTGCACAAAAGGTGCCTTGTCCAGATCCTGCGATGCCGGTGTCTTGCCGAATTGCTTCAGTGCCGCACGCCAAGCGTCGTCCCTGCGGGGTAAGTTGCCGAAGTGCAGATGCGAACCGCTGCCGGGACACAGGCACAATTTCCAATCACCCTCGCGCACGACAAACGGCCCGACCGATTGCATGATCAAATTCTTGCGCACACCGGCTCGCTTTGGATTTTTGAGCAATGGCGCGAAGCTGATGGAATCCGGCGCCTGTTGCGGCGTGAGCTTGGCCCCGCTCAGTTCGGCGAAAGTCGCCATCAAGTCGCACAACCCCACCAGGGCATCGCTCGTACCGTCGGGCTGAATCCGGCCCTGCCAATGGGCGATCAGCGGCACGCGCAGGCCACCCTCGTACACGCTGAACTTGTATCCGCGGTATGGCCCGCTGCAATAGTGGCCGACCTTTTCCAGCGCCTTCATCTGCCTCGGCGTAGCCTTGAGGATGTTGCCGGCATACGCCGCCGCGCCGTGGTCGGAGGCAAACAGTATCAGCGTATCATCCGAAAGCTTCTGTTTCTTCAATGCCGCCCGGACACGCGCCACGGCACTGTCCACCTCCATCACAAAATCGCCGTACATCCCCAGCTTGCTCTTGCCGCGCCACGCCTTACCCGGGCTGGTAGGTGTGTGCGGCGCAGTGAGGGCGAGGAACAAAAAGAACGGCTGTTTGGCCGTCTGCTTGCCGATGAAATCTTCCGCCTCACGGTAAAAGGTCTCGATCACCTCGTGATCTTCAAAGTCCTTTTCCGCCGGGCCCACGCGATTGAAAGCACTCCAACCCTTCTGCGCCGTCACCTCTCCCTGCCAAACATTGTTGCGCGCAAAGGCATACGGATACATGTCCAGCGAGCCGGGCAAAATAAAACTCTCATCAAATCCATGCTGCACCGGCCCCACCTTGAGCGGTTTGCTGTAGTCGACATTCGCCGGCCGTGCACCTTGCCATCCGTGGTGACCATCCGGGTGCCCAAATGCCATTTGCCCACGTACCCCGTGCGGTACTTCGCCGACTGCAATATTTTGCCGAGAGTGAACGTGCCGGTGCCGAACCGCGGCCCGAGAAAGCCCCACGGCCCGCCCGGCTCCGGCCGACCAAAGCGCCACGGATAACGCCCGGTCATAATCGCCACCCGCGTCGGCACACAAACCGACGCCTGCACATGCGCATCGGTGAACTGCAATCCCTCCCGCGCCAGTTGATCGAGATGCGGCGTCTCAATCTTGCACCGCTCTCCGCCGTAACATTTCACATCCCCAATGCCGAGATCATCCGCGAGGATGAAGACAATGTTTGGCCGCTCCGCGCCCCGCAAACCACATGCCATGAACAACAGGATTATCCAAAAACGCATGCCGCATGCTTGGCAGATCGCAATGTGTTATCAATTCAATCCTCACGCGGAGACGCAGAGGCGCGGAGGAAACCCAATTAATTCTCCGCGCCTCTGCGTCTCCGCGTGAGAATATTGGACCGAGATTGAGTCAACTCACCAAAATCCTCCGGCTCCAGTGTCATGCGCCTGGGGCTTCATACAGATGGGCATGACTCAGCCTCTTATTATTGTAGGATTTTACGCCCCTGAATTCTAAAAATATACATTTTTATAACTGAATCCAAAAAACACTTAGAAACAGGCCTTTCTGGGGCAAAAAAACCATTGGTCTGGAACACGGGATCAAGGGTTTTGACCTCCCGACCGAAGGTTTTGCGCTCGAGATCAAAGGTATTGAGCGCGCAACAAAAGGTTTCGTGGGCAGGATGAAGGGTTGGAAGCTTGGGATCGAAGGTTTCGCACGCAAAACAAGCCGTCGGGCGCGTAAAACTTTTCGTCCCGAGCACGGGAAATCGTGCGTTGAGCTTCGTCCCGGCAGGGCAATTCTCTCTTTAAGTGGATAACCTCCGCACTGACGTTCGGGGCTGTCATTACAAAACCACTGCGCGGTTATCCTCCACCCGTATCTGGTCTCAAGACTGCGGGGTCAACAAGGTTGATGGCCCCAGTCGGTATCCTTGAGGGATTCCTCGTAGGCTTCCATCTGTTCTTCCTCGGACATTTCCTCCACCGGCTTGGGCTCACCGACTGGGGGCTGCGGGGCCTTGTCTTTGGGGTCGTCGTGCATTTTTAAATGGGCACCGAGACCTCACAATAGCCCTCTTTTGGTGTCTCGGCAAGGTCTGCGGCGGTCGACTGCAAATAGTAAGGAGGAATGGTGAGCGGGGCATCAGGCCGCGGGCTGGTGGCTTGTCTTGATCAGCCCACGCGGAAGGAGATGCGGGCGATGGTTTCGCTGCTGAAGGCGGTCTGGAGTTGATGCAGGATTTCCCGGCGGCGGTAGCGGACGATTTCATCGAGCCAAACGTTGCTGTCGACAGTGACGAACAGGGTGCCGTTGCGGATACCAGTGGGCTGGGCGTGGGCGGTCACGGTGGGGTCGATGAGGTGGTTCCAGACCTTGACGATTTCAGCCTCGGACCGGCGGCGGTCCAGACCGAGTGACTCGAGCAATTTGGGCATCACGGCACCGGCGGACTGGGACTGGTCGGCGCGGGCGGTTTCCTGCTCGGTGAGGTCCACGCCCCGCCATTGGGCGAGCACGCGACGGCGGGCGTAGGCGGGAAGCTTTGCGCCATATTTGCCCTTGTCTGACTTGCGCCGAATGTTTCGCATGTGCGGGGGAGAGTTTCCACGGGCAAGCGCAGGCCACAATGCGGGGATGTTCAAAACTGTCAGCATGTTTTTCGGACGATTTTCCCGTCAACAAGCTGCTGATAATGAGGTGTATTCCCGCGAGCAAGGTGAGGATGTAAATAAAAAGGCGAAATTGTTGCTCGGGGATGCGCCGCTGGAGCCGCACGCCGAGCCATGCGCCCACCGGCACAAGCAGGCAAAAGGCGGCTCCCCACTTGAGGCTGCGCAGGGTAACGAGATCTTTCTGCACAAACAGGGGCAGCTTGATCCAGTTGATAGCGCAAAAGAGGATAACACGGGTGGCGATGTAGTCGGCCTTGGGCAATCGCTGGGGCAGCAGGAAGATATTTACCACGGGCCCGGCACCATGGGCAAAGGTGCTGGTGAGGCCGGCACCGATGCCACAGGGAATGCCCGCCAAATGGCTGGGCTGCCAAGAAGGCGTATCTTCCTTCAATCCCCCACCCACAAACTGCCAACCGACGAACCCAACCGCCAATAGACCGATTAGGAAACTAAAGTGGTGGGGTTGCAGATGGTCAATGAACTGCACCCCCACCCACGCGCCCACAGCCACACCAGGCAGGAGATATTTCAGGCTCTTCAGCCGCCATTGCCGCCAATAATGGTAAAGCGACACCGTGTCACCCACGATCAACAGGGGGAGCAGAAAACCGATGGCGAACTGGGGACGCTCACCCATGGCGCCAAAGGCGACGACGCAGACTGGCGTGGTCAACATGCCAAGTCCACCACCCAAGCCGGCCTTGGAAAGACCGATGAAAAGGACCGCCGCCCCGATCAATGCCATGGGCCAAAACTCCGCCACGCGGCAGGTTCCGGCATCGCCGGGAGAATGTCCAGCAAGGTGAAAACGAGCGTTTTTCACGGCGCAAACCGTGCCCGTGTTAATAAGAAACAACAGACACTGTCTTGACTACTCAATAGGCGGTATGTTAGCCACTCCAAGGCTACTACATGTGGCCTTTCTGCCAAGGAGGTTTGACGGTTTAAATGCGTTGTCCGAAGTGCGATTGCTTGGAGGACAAGGTGATTGATTCGCGCTCATCAAAGGAGGGCGCAATTATTCGCCGCCGTCGTGAGTGTACCCAGTGCGGGAGCCGGTTTACCACCTACGAGCAGATTGAGCACACCCAGCTGATGGTTGTGAAACGAGATGGACGGCGCGAGGAATTTTCCCGGGACAAGCTGCTCAATGGCGTGGCCAAGGCCTGCCAAAAGCGTCCCATCAGCCAGCAAACCATCGAGGATGTCACCCAGCGTATTTTTGACACTGTCTCGGAAGAGTTCCCCGAGGAGGTGCCCGGGCGCGAGATTGGCGAACGGGTGATGCAGGCGTTGCGGGAAATAGACCACGTGGCCTACGTGCGCTACGCGAGCGTTTACCGGCGCTTTGAGGAGGCCGACGACTTTGTCGAGGCGGTCAAAAAACTCGAGACCAAACATGATACAGCTACATACCGACTGCCTGGTATTTGAAACCTCCGACGGCGAAGCCATCCCGTGCTCAGCACAAGATGTCACCGTGGAGTTGCTGGGCGAGGCCGCACGCGAACTGGACGAGCAGATTGTCGAGGAAGCCGCCGCCGCTGCACTGTATTTCTTCAAGCAGGAGTTGAACCGCAACGTGGTTTCCGTGGGTGAGTTCACGATGGCCCTGGAACGCATCCTGCGCGGTTTTGGCTACAAGGTGAAACCGATCCACGACAACGCTCGCGAGGCAGAGACCAACCTGCATGACCTAGCCCACCAGGCCGGTGAAGGGCTGGAGATGGTTTTCTTTTGCACCCTGCGCGACCAGATTCATGCTGACCTGAACGGCAAGCCCGAGGTGCTTCGGGTCAAGGGCCTACGCGATGCCGTGCGCAAGCTGACCGGTGCCGAGCATTGGACGCCGCGCTGCCAAAAGCTGAACGACCAAATCGTGGATTATCTTCGCGACATCGTGGCCCGCCATCGTCAAGAGGCCAAGCTCACGCTGATGATCGTGTAGCATGACGTTGTTCGAGAAAATTATCGCCCGCGAAATTCCCGCCGACATTGTTTACGAGGATGACCTCGTGCTGGCCTTTCGCGACATCAACCCACAGGCCCCCACGCATGTGCTGGTCATTCCCAAGAAACCCATCCCCCGCATTGCCGAGGTATCGCCGGAGGATCACCAGGTGCTGGGGCATCTCCTTTTAAAGGCGCGCGAGGTGGCCGCAGACCTGAAGCTTGAGAACGGCTACCGGCTGATCATCAACAACGGTCCCGACGGCGGAGAAAGCGTGCCCCACCTGCACTGTCATATCCTAGGCGGGCGCGCGCTGCGGTGGCCGCCGGGCTGAGCGGCCGTTCAGGCGCGTAGCTTACTTTTTCTTCAGCGAAGCCAGATATTCAATCAGATCCACCAGATCGCTTTCCTTCATGGCCAAGTGAAGTCCGGGGGGCATCAACGATAGGGGTTGCTGTTGGCGGCTCTTGATTTTTGACTTGGGATGTCGCGTTACAGCACCAGTAGGGCCCTTGACGACAATCTCCTCATCGGTCTCGCTCTGTATAATGCCGAACACCACGTTGCCATCAGTCATCTTCACCTGCCACGCCTCGTAGCCAAAGGAAATGCCCGCGCTGGGGTCGATGATGGACTCATAGAGCTCCGTCTTGGGAAGTTTATCGCCAATCTCCGATAAGGCAGGACCGACCTCCGTGCCCTTGCCGCCCACTTGATGACACCGCGAGCATAGGGCGGTTTCGCGGAAGAATACTTTCTCACCGTTGGCAATGTCACCCTTGCGGCGGGCCAGTTCGGCGATCGGAGGCAGAGGCTTGGCGTTGGCTCCAAAAGGAGAAGGCAGAACCTTGGCGGCCTCGGCCTTGATGGCGGGCCAGCGTGCGGTGCCCAACGCGAGGCTCGCAGTGAGTCTGGCGCTCTGTGGCAGTTTGCCGGCCTTGGCCAGCGCCAACAATTGCTTGGCGCCAGCTTCAAAATTGGCAAGTCCCTTGACGGCCTCCTTGCGAACGTTGGCGTGAACTTTTTCATTCGTTACCAATGGCGCCAGTAATGGAATAACCTTTTGATTATTGCTGTTGCCCAAGGCGTGGGCGATGGCGGTAGCCTGCTTGGCGTCCTTGTCCGTGAGCAGCACGGGTACGGCCTTGGCGCCCTTTCCTCCCAGCACAATGCCCAAGGCCTCCACTCCTGCGGGATCGGCAGGATGATTTGCGGTCACGGCCAGAAGGTCTGCCTCGCGTCCCTCGACGTTGAACTTCTTAACCAGTGCCACGAAGCGCGGCTGACCCGCCGTAGCGTCAAGCAGTTGGCCGAGCACCATTTTCAGCTTCGGGTTGCCTTCAACAACGGAAGGTTCCAGCCGGCCGAATACGTCCAGAAGGGTCTCCACACGCTCGGGCGGTAGCTTGTCGGTGGCTGCCAATGAACTGGCTGCGATCAACAGGATGATGATCTGCTTCATGCGTGCATTGTAGCCGGGCACAAAAAAACCGGCCAGCATCGAGTGCGGCCGGTTGAGACAGGTTGTCCCTGAGCTAAAGCGCGCCCAAGGCAATGCGGGCAAGGGCATCATCCTTCTCCTTGCTCTTTGGGATGAAGTCGAGCGCCCGCATGTAGCGGGGCTTGTCTGCCTTTGGGGTTCTTTTGTCGAGGATGATGTCGGCCAGATACTTTGCGCCATGCGTGCCGCGGTTACGCCACACGACGTCGCGCGCACCGGCGGTATCGAGCTTAGCCGTCTTCATCCACTCGTCAAAAAACTTGTTCTCCTGCTTGTCGGCGGCCAAGCCGAGGGCCTCCAAATACCAACGATCCTTGCCGTCGTGCATGTTGGCCAGCTTGGCCCATAGCGCGGGAGCGTCCTTGCTCTGGTTGTGCCGCAGCGCGATGAGGCATTCGCGACGAACTACAGGGCTCTTGTCGTTGGACAGGCTCTTGATAATGGGAATGACGTCCAGCTTGTGCTGGCGGGCAATGCGCAATGCCATGCCGCGGACATTCTCGTCAGCATCCTTGCCGGCGCGGTCAATGGCGGCCTGCTCGTTGCCCTTGATGTGCGAAAGCAACCAGAGGGCGCGCGCGCGCACACGGGAGTTCCGGTTGCGCGTGAGCGAGTTCAGCCCGTCCCTCGCGGCAGCCTGACGCTTGTTCAGTTCTGTCCACGCGATGTGACGAACGGAGTTGTTGGGGTTCTGAATGGCGGCGATCAGGCCGTCAATGGTCGTGAAGTCGATCTTCGGCAGCTTGTAGCCCTTGTGGCCCTTGGGGGTAACACGGAACAGCCGTCCACGATCCAAGTCGCCCATCCGGTGGCCGCCTACGCCGGGATCATACCAGTCGGCAACAATTAGTGAGCCATCCGGAGCCACCTGAACATCGGAAGGCCGGAACCAACGGTCTTTTTTCGCGCCGTCGAGGACGTTTAAAATGGTGGCTGTGTAGCCAGCCCCGCTGGGCTTGACGGGATAGGCGCGCACGATACTGGGGCCGGCGTCGCAATGGATGACCTGACCGAAGAATTCCTTGGGCAACAAGTTGCCCTCGTACACGCAAATACCCGTGGGCGAGCCCGCGCCGGTCAAGATCAGATTGGGAATCACGCCGGGATCGTTCAGATGCCAGTGGCGCTCGGGGACGGTCTTCTCGATGTTGGTGCGGTTCGCGCGCCAACCGGCGCCCGTCAGTTCGCTGCGGAAGCCGTAGTTGCCAAATTCCATCACGTAGTTGATGCGAACCGCGCGGTTGCCATCGTCGTCGTTGTCGCTCTGCCAGATCGTGCCGAAGCTGTCCACAGTCACCATCCAGTTGTTCCGGAAATTCCAACCCAAGGTCTCAAGGTCACTACCGTCAAGATTGCAGCGGAAAACCATTCCCTGCTGGTAGGGCTGCCGCCGGTCATTCACCTCATTGCCGGCACGGTCAATGATGGGCTTGCCATCCTTGTCCAGCAACTGCCGGCCAGTGTTGCCAAAATTGAAATACAATCGCCCATCCGGACCAAACAGGAATGTGTGGATGCCATGGTCATGCTGTGAACCAGCAATGCCGCTGAAAAGAACTTCCTTTTTGTCCGGCTTGTCATCGCCGTCCACGTCAGTAAAGACCTGCACCTTGTCACCGGCGCTGACAATAACACGAGTATTCTTTCCATCCACCGTGCCCAGCACGCAGACGCCGTGAGGCGAATCAATATCCCGTCCCTGATAAAACACCTTCTTCTTGTCCGCCTTGCCATCGCCGTCGGTATCCTCCAGAATCAGGATGCGGTCGCCCTCGGGTCGCTTGTTGCGGTGACCGCGATAATTGATAATTTCGCAGACCCACACGCGGCCGCGATGATCGATGTCAATGTTGGAAGGGCTAAGCATCATCGGCTCCGCCGCGAACAATTCCGCCTGCAATTTCTCATGCACATCGAGGTTCGCCACAGCATCCCCCGGCGCGCGCGTGCTGACCGCTTGGGCGCCGCCACCAGCCGCATTGATGAACTTGGGCTGTTGTGTGAACAGGTGGAACTGCACGCTAGCCGCGGCACCGCAGTTGCCTTGGTCTGCCCCACCGTTGTCCAAGCCAACCTGACTGGAAAATTTAACAAACTTGTGGCCCTGGGGCAGCACGTAGCTGACCAGCGAGTTCGCATGGGTGCCAATGCCGTGCGCCACCGACTTACCGGCAACACGCAGCGGGCCGCCATCGCAGTTGCGGTTCAACTGCACAGCACCAAACCCACTGGAAGCCCCCTTCCATTTCAGTGAAGTCAATTTCGTGGGGTTTCCCGCCTCGTCAATCAGTGTCGGTTCTACCCAGTCCGCCCAGTCGCAGGCATAGCCGTTGCCGCCATCGGTCACCACCAGATGCAATTCCTTGGCGCCCTTGATGTCTGCCTCCAGCTTGGCCGGCCCCGTGATGCGCGTGATGACCTTGGACTGCGCCACCGGCTTGGGCCCGGTAAACTGGCTCGAGGCGCCAGGGCCGGGATTACTCGTGGGCCGCGGGCGCCGGCCCTTGTTGTCGAGGTTGGCGTACAGGTCCTCCTCCGTCAGTTTGCTGGGCACACCGTTGGCCGGCACCTCCGCCTGGGCCACCCACACGATGGCGTTCAGAACCGTCTTGCGGAAATCGTCATTTCCCCAGTTCAGGTGGTTATGGCCGCCGGTAAAGCCAAAACCGCGCCCGCCGTTGGGACGCTCAAAGGCCCAAGCCACGTGCTGCGTTTCGCCGGCCGCCACGCTCTTGCGAACGTGGGGATTGCCGCTGTGGGCTCCATTGCCGCGCCGCATGGTTTCCTTCGGGGCCACGTCCGACAAAATCGGCGTCACACCCTTCATGTCTGGCGCAAAACGCATGTGAAAATACCACTCATCGTTGGCTTTGAACGGCTTCACGCCGTTGGTGATGGGGTGCTTGGGCAGCTTGTCAAAGTTGGCGACCCAGTGAGGGTTCACCGACCAGTGCGTCTCAAAACAGCCGCCCTGCCAAGAGATGAACTCCCTGTTACCCTTGTTGGTCGTCGGCTCCACCGCATAGTGAATGGTTAGGAAACCCGCGCCCTTGGCCATCAACTTGCCAAGCAGCTCCAGGTTGTTGCCGCCCAGTGCCGGGTGACGGCCGCCGCCATCGCTGTAGATGACCACCGCATCGGCCCCCTCAAAAACGCTGTTATCCTGCGGCCAGCCGTTGAGTACCACCGTCGGTGCCACCAGTTCGCCCGCACTATCCTTTAGGCACTTGGCCAGCAGCATGATGCCCGCCTTGTGCTCATGCGAGAGCGGGCCATGGCTTTGCCGGCCGGCAATCATCACGACCTTCTTGGGCTTCGCCACCGCGCCCAGCGCGAGGGTGAGTGTGAGGAGGAGGAGGAGGAGTTTTTTCATGTTATTTAAGTATTCAATTTACAAAAACCAATGTCCAAGAAATCCCCAATTTCAAATGACCCGTTAAAAACCGGTTCTTGGTCATTGGGCAATTCTATCGATCCCAGTTCGCCTTCAATTCTTCCTCCGTGACCTTGGAGGAAACACCGCCCTTCGGCACCTCGGCCTTGGCAATCCAGAGCAGCGCGTTGAGGACCACCTTGCGGTAATTCTCGTTGCCCCAGTTCATGTGCTTGTGACCGCCGGTAAAGCCGAAGCCACGCCCGCCGTTGGGGCGTTCGTATGCCCACATCATCGTCTCGGCTCGGCCCTCGCCGTCAATGATGTGCTTGTACGGTCCACGCGGATACACGTAGGGCCCATCGCGCACATCCTTGCCGGGCTTGGCGGTAAGAATGGGCGTGATCTTGCCCACGCCATCCTCGCGAAAGCGCATGTTAAAATACCACTCATCCACCACCTTGAACGGCTTCACGCCATTGGAGATGGGGTGCTTGGGGAATTTCTGATAATCCGGTGCCCACATGGGGTTGACGGAAAAACGGTGTTCATAATATCCGCCAATCCAGTTCTGCATCGTCTTGCCTGTGTCGCCCTTGGGCACCTCCACGCCGTAGTGGCCACAGCCCAAGCCCACGCCCTTGGCCACGAGGCCGTTGAGCAGCTTGGCGCGATCCGGTCGGATGGCCGGGTGACGACCGCCGCCATCGGCATAGATAAACACCGCGTCCGCGCCCTCAAACACATCGTTGCTCTTGGGCCAACCGTTGGTGTGCATCTCGGACTTTACGCCTTTCACATCGTTCAGCCATTTGTTCAGCAAAATACAGCCGGCGCGAAATTCATGGTCCCCCGGCCGATGGCTGCGCGGCCCCGCAATAAGGATGATCTTCTTGTCCGCCGCGTAGCCCACCGCAGTCAACAAGCCCAAGGCAAAGAGGAGAAGGCGTTTCATAATTTTCAAGTTTCAAGGATCAACTCTCACTTTGAACCGTGAAAATTGATCATCGAGCAATAACACTTATTTCAAATGTTTAATACGGATGTTGCGGAACTGGACCGTCATCGGCGGGCCAGCATGCAGTTGCAGTGCCAACAGGCCATCCTTGCGGTGGCTCTTCTCGTCGCCATCATTGAACTCGGTGGTTTTGACGCCGTTGATAAAGTGCATGAACGTGTAGCCCTTCGCTTCAATGTGGTACTTGTTCCACTCACCCTTCTTGATGGCTTGGCCAATCTTTTTGGAATCGCCGAATTGCTCGCGCTTTTTCTCCAGCTTGCCGTCCACGGTCGTCCAAGTGGTCTTGAAACCGCGGTCGGACAGGATGCCGCGAAAACGCTCGCCGTACAGGATGCCCGAGTAACGGTCACCTGCCTCAAAATCCGCTTGGTAACCGCCAATGCGCCAGCCGTCGTGGTTGCCAGGCAATTTGAAGCTGCGGTACTGGATGCCGCTGTTGCCCCCCTGAATCTTGAACTCCATCTCAAGAATGAAATTGGCCGTCTTGCCACCTTCCCAAATGATGAAGGTGTTGCCCCGTGTGGGATTCGCCCGGGTCGTCTGGCCGGTGATGGCCCCGTCCTTGACGCTCCAGAACTTGGGGTCGCCGTTCCAGCCCTCGAGCGTCTTGCCATCAAAGATGGACACAAAGCCCTTGTCATCGGCCAATGCCGGCAGCGCCAGAGCCGCGGCGAACAAAATGGTGAGGATTTTTTTCATGGTTTGTCTGGGTTTTATTTGAATGCCTTTTTCAAAAACTTGAGGCCCTTCACCGCAATCTCGTCGCGGGTCGGCTCGATGCGGCGCCAGATGGCCGCGGCGCGGGCAATCACCTTCACGTCCGTTGTGAAGCTCTCGATCACCACGTCGCCCTTGTAACGGATGCCCTTGAGCGCCTTAACGATGGGCTTCCAGTCCAGCTCGTCATTGCCCGGCGTGCCGCGATCCGTGCCACAGGCATGGAAATGGCCCAGCAACTTGCCGGCCTTGCGAATGGCAGCTGCTTGGTTCTTTTCCTCAATGTTCATGTGGAATGTGTCCAAGTGCAGCTTGAGTGCCGGACTGCCCACGGCTTTAATCAACTTCAGGCCCTTGTCGCATGTGTTCAGGAAATCCGTCTCAAAACGATTCAGCGGCTCCACGCAAATCTGCACGCCTTTCTTCTCCGCGTAGGCAGCAAGCACTTTGAGGTTCTTGACCACCAAGGCAAACTCCTTCTTCTGCTGCTTCGGCTCCACCGCGTCCGCCTTGCCCACCACGCTGTAAACCGGGCCAATCAGCGAGGGACAGCCCAACACCACCATGTGGTCGATCAAAGCCTTGCAATACTTCATCGCCTCACGCTGATCCTTCGCGCTGCCGCGAAAATCGCGCCCCGGCCCCATGCAGGCGCACACCGAACCGCAAACCAACCCATGCTTGTTCAGTGCTTTCTTGACCTTGTCCGCGTCAATATGCTCCGGCGCTTCAATCGGAATCTCTATGGTTTCAAAGCCCCACTTCTTGAACTTGGGAAACAAGCTGGTGCTCTTGGTCGTGAAAGGTGAGGTAAAAAGAAAAGTGTTGATGCCAAATCTCATGTGCAAACAAAGGGTTCGCCGCAAAACTAGGCAAACCGCGGCGGGCGGTCAATGCCGGTTTTCAGAGCTTCTATAAACTTGCCCAAATCATTCCACCAAGGAATGATCTCCCCATGAGGACACTTTGGCTGGCACCCCTTCTCCTCGCGCAAACGGCACTAGCGCTGGACGAAAAAGATTTTCAGAAACTACACCGTGAATTGCAGCCGGACCCGAAGGCGACTTGGCGGACGATTCCGTGGAAGACGTCGGTGCTCGACGCGCAGGCGGAAGCGGCGCGGACGGGCAAGCCGATTTTTATCTGGGCGATGGACGGGCATCCGCTCGGGTGCACGTGAAACAACGGAGTGCTCGACCGTGAGTCGACCTTCGCCAATCCGCAAATCGTGAAGCTGCTGCAAACCCGCTTCGTGCCCGTGGCCATCGACCAGGCGTATCAACGCCGGCAAAAGGACAACGAGGGCCGCTTCTACCAGAAGATCGCCAACCAAGGCCCGCGCAAGGTCGGCCGCGGCACTACGCAGGGTCTGTACAGCGCCGATGCCAATGGGCGGTTTCTCGGTTACACGAACAATCGCGGTGCGTCGCGGGTGATGCGCATGCTCAATGGCGCCCTGCAAAAGCATCGGCCGGAGAAGGTGGCGTCCATTGCGAAGGGCAAGTTGGATGCTCGGTACAATCCGCAGCCGCCAAAGGGTGGCTTGGTGGTGCGTGTGACTTCAAAAATTCTTGGAGGTTATGAAGAGCCGGAAAGCGAGTGGCGGCGCATTTTCCAAACTTCGCTTGGTCGCGATAATTTGTGGATTCGCGCCGACGAACATGCCGCGCTGGCCAAGGGGCAATTGCCCAAGAGCTTGCTCTCACGCTTGGCCCGTTATCATTTGGTCGACAACACCCGCGGCGAACCGCCGATGTGGCGCGAAAACGAAATCAAAAAGCTGGAGGGCAAAATCACCAACGGCCAACTCCGCGCCAGCGTGCAGTTGCTAACCGCCAACAAAGCCCGCGGTTACACCGCCGAAATCCTCGGCCGCATTGAATCCAAAAACGGCCAAGTCACGCGCCTCGACCTCGTCGCCCACGGCCAATTCCACGGCGAAGGCACCTACACACGCAATGCTCCCAAGGGCAAATTCCCCCTCGCCATCGCCTTCACACTGGCCGATGGCAAAGATGCCGCCGATGCCATCCCGCCACAGGGATCGCGCGGGTGGGTGCCGGGATATATTCGTTAATGTCAAATGCCCAAGGCTCGATGACCAACGAATGTCCAAATCCCAATCTCCAAAATTGGTCATTGGAGGAATGGTTATTCCTTGGTCATTGTAAATTGGTCCTTGGTCATTCAACCTCACGCCCCGTCTAACCACCATGAACCGCTTCCTCATTCTTCTCCTCTCGGCCGTTTCTCTTGCTGCACAAAACGGGGCGGTTAAATTCTCCGTGCGCTCGGTGGCCAGTGGCGATTGGTCGGACGCGAAGACTTGGGAGCCCAAGCGCGTGCCGGCGGCGGGGGATCGTGTTCTGGTAAGCGCTGGGACGGTAGTGCGGTTTGAGGCAAAGCAGACGCCGGTGATTCGGCTGTTGCAGGTGGCGGGCACGCTGCGATTTGCGCGCGATCGCAGCACGGAGCTGAATGTGGCGCTGCTGAAAGTGCAGGCGGGCAACCGCTGTACGGAACGCGGGTTTGCGTGTGATTTTCATGGCGTGAATGCCGCCGGCGAACCGAACGCGGTGCCCACGGGCGCGATGCCCACGCTGGAGGTCGGCACGTTGCAGTCGCCCATTCCCGCGCCGCACACCGCACGCATTCGGTTGCACTTTATAAAAGGCATGGACGAGGACGACGCGCCGGCATTGGTGTGTTGCTCGGCGCGGATGGAGCTGCACGGCTCGCCGTTGAACCACACGTGGGTCAAGCTCGGCGCGACGGCCAAGGCGGGGGATTCGCGCGTGACCTTGGCCGAGGCGGTGACCGGTTGGCGCGTGGGCGATGCGGTGATTGTGACGGCGTCGAAAAAGAAATTCAGCCTTCGCCGGGACGACGCGGAGGATGGCGGCACCGAGCAGCGCGTCATCAAGGCGATTGACGGCCGTGTGCTCACGCTCGATCGGCCGTTGCGCGAGGAACATTTTGGCACGGGCGAATTCCGCAGTGAGGTGGCCAACCTTTCGCGCAATGTCATTGTCGAGAGCGCCGATCCCGATGGCGTGCGCGGTCACACGATGTTTCATCGCTACAGCAAGGGCGGCATCAGCTACGCGCGGTTTGCGCACCTCGGCAAGGAAGGCGTGCTCGGTCGGTACGCGATTCATTTCCATCTCGCGGGCACGACGATGCGCGGCAGCGCGGTGGTTGGCGCGGCAATTGTCGATTCGCACAACCGCTGGATCACCGTGCACGGCACGCAATACCTGATGGTGCGCGACTGCGTGGGGTTCCGCTCGGTAGGCCACGGCTATTTTCTCGAGGACGGCACGGAGGTATTCAACCTGCTCGATCGCAACCTCGGCGTGCAGGCGTTCCGCGGTCGGCGCCTGCCCGACCAAGTGTTGCCGTTCGATCCCAATGACGGCGCCGCCTTTTGGTGGGCCAACGGGCGCAACACGCTCACGCGCAATGTCGCCGTGGAAAATGCGCGGTACGGCTACCGCTACGACAGCCAGCACCGCAGCAATTTCAATCCCAATCTCGACGTGCTCATGCCCGATGGCAAAACGCGCAACGTCGACATTCGCACCCTCGCCATCAGCCGCTTCGAGGCCAATGAATCCCACAGCGAAGGCCTCTACAGCGTGGCGCTCGCCGGCACCGACGGCGCCGGGCCGGACACGCGGCATCCGCATCGGGTGCGCGGGCTGAAGCTGTGGCAGACCCACTACGCCTTGCGCGCGCAGTTGCCCACGATGCTCGTGGAGGACGTGCACATCCATCGCGCCGCCTACGGCATCTACCGGCCGTGGTTTGAGAATCACGTTTACAAAAACCTGCACATCGCCGCCACCGGCGCCGAGCCGTTCAACCGCGGGCTGGACGACAAGAGCCTGCAGCACGGCAGCATCACCGTCGACGGTCTCACCTTCAGCCAGCTCGGCTACGGCGGGCGCATGCCGTTGATACAAATTAGCGCTAATAATGTAACCGGAAAGGCCGCCAGCCATTTTCGCAACGTGACCGTGCGCGACTGCACCCGCCCGGACCGCTGGCCACTGATGAACCTCGGCGGCGGCCCGCGTCTGCAGCCCTCCACGCCGAAGGGTGTGCCGTATTTTCTGCACGATCACTTTGGCCCCGGCAAACACGCCAAAGTGGTGAGCACGCGCGCGAAGGATCTGCTCGGCGACGGCAACAAATACGCGCAGGAACCCGGCCTCACCGGCGATGAATCCGTTGTCGCCGAGGTGGTCAACGTGGACTTTCCCGAACTGCTTCAGCCCGTTGATGACCTCCCGCCTACCACCATCATCACCCGCATCGACCGCACCGGCGACCGCCTGAAAATCTTCGGCACCACCCACGACAACGGCACCATCAAAACCGTCACCCTCAACGGCCAACCCGCGCGCATCCATCATCAGCAACACGGCGTCGCCGATTGGAGCATCGAGCTGGAAGGCGCCACGCAACTCACGGCCGCCGCCACGGACGCCGCCGGCAACGCCGAGAAAAATCCGCATCGATTGAAATTCCAGACGAAAAAGGCGTCCAACAAAAAACTCAACACACCCAAAAAATGAACATCATCGAATCTGACTGCCCTGATTGTAATTTCTTTGAGGACGCCTCCATTGCGCGGCGCGATTTTTTGAAACTGGCGGGCACGACCGCCGCGGTGGCAGCGACGGCTCCGGCGGTGTTGGCCAAGCCGGCGAAAGAGAAGCCGGCAGAAGCGTTGTTGAAGGAGTTGTTTGCCACTTTGACGAAAGAGCAAAAGAAAGGCGTGGCGCTGGCGTTTGATGCGGGCGCGGGCAAGAACCGCGTGCCGACACGGCTGGGCATGTACAACCGCGCACTGAAAAATGAGAAGATCGGCGGTATCTACACGAAGGCGCAGCAGGAATTGATCGAGCGGGCGCTGAAGGCGATCTGCTCAGATGACGAGGGTTACCACAAAATTTCGCGTGACGAGGAGTTTGACAACAGCGGCTCGCTGGCGGGTTGTGGCGCGCACTTTTTTGGCGACCCAAATCAGGGCCAGTTTTCGTGGCTGTTCACCGGGCATCACCTCACCGTGCGTTGCGACGGCAACACCATTCCGGGCGCGGCGTTCGGCGGGCCGATTTATTACGGCCACATTGCCGGTGGCTACAGCGAGAAAAATGTTTACCGCTTCCAAACCAAGGCCGTGCAAAGCGTGTACGATGCGCTGGACGCCAAGCAGCGTCAGGCGGCGGTGATCGCGCAGGGCTCGCCCGGTGAAATGGCGAAGTCCGTGAAGCACCGCGAGCGCCCGTACCCAGGCATCGGCATCGGCGAGCTGTCGCCCGACCAACGCGAGCAGGTGCTCAAGGTGATGCGCGCGTGCGTGGCGCCGTTCCGCAAGGAGGACGGCGATGAGGTGATGGACATCGTGAAGGCCAACGGCGGCCTCGAGAAAATCAACCTCGCCTTTTACAAAGAAAAGCGGTCCACCGACGAAAAAATCCGCTGGCACTTCTGGCGCCTCGAGGGTCCGGGCTTCGTGTGGAACTACCGCGTGCTCGGCCACGTGCATTGTTTCGTGAACATCGCCCGCGTGTGAGACACGTTTTTTGCGAATGAGAATTCTCTATACGCTCAGTGTTTCTGTGGCGGTAGGTATCGCCACTCAAGCCGCCACCAAGCGCGAGGCGGTGGCCAAGGCGATTCCGCTTATTGAGAAAACCGTCGGTGTTTACATTCAGAAACGTGACTGTTTCACCTGCCATCATCAGGCACTGCCCTTGATGTCGCTCAGCCGCGCGAAACAGTTTGGCTTCAAGGTGGATGACAAGGTTGTTAAGGACCAAACTGCATTCACGCTCGAGTATTTTGCCGACCGACAGGACCGACTGCCCAAGGGCCAAGGCGTGGTCGGCGGACCGTATACCGCGGGCTATGCATTGGCCGGCTTGCGGGCGGTGAATTTTAAACCCAACCCAACGAGCGAGGCTCTAATAGCTTATCTCAAGAAAACGCAACACAAAGACGGCAGCTGGCGCATTCGCACGCATCGGCCTCCATTAGAGGACAGTCATTTCACCGCAACCACACTGGCCGTGCAAAGCCTGCCGGATGATGCACCCGGGCGAAAGCGCGCCCTCGAATGGCTGACAAAAACCAAACCGAATTCCACTGAGGACCGCGTGTTTCAAATCCTTGGACTCGCGAGCGCACCCAACGCCACCCTCGGCCCTGTGCTCAAGCTTTTGGCCTCACAACGGGACGACGGCGGCTTTGCGCAACAACCCGACATGACCAGCGACGCCTACGCCACCGGCCAAGCCCTCGTAGCCCTTCGCGCGGCCGGCGCCATGAAGCAATTTGCCCCCGCCATTCAACGTGCTGAGCAGTGGCTCCTAAACAATCAAAAACCCGATGGCTCGTGGCATGTGAAAACGCGCAGCCGCCCCATCCAAAAATATTTTGAAAGCGGTTTCCCTCACGGCAAGGACCAATTCATTTCCCTCAGTGCCACCTGCTGGGCGGTGCTGGCTTTGACAGGAAAGTAACAACAAATATCATGCCGAGATACAGTGGCGTGGAAAAATTTCTTTTGATCTCCGCGTCTCGGCGTGAGGATCGATGGACAGCGCCTTGCGATAAAACCACGAACGATCCACCTCTACTCGTTCCAATTCCCATATACCGGATTAGGCAGCATGAACTTGTGCGTGCCCCATTCAGATAGGGCCCTCCGGATGGTCGTGTGCCACGTCACCAAACCAAGCCAACACCTTTATCGCCCCGTGCGCCTCCATGCGGCCGGTGCCCTGTAGTACTTCGGCGCGGCGGGTGTTCTTGCGGTCATGGCGATCCTTTCGCAGGAGGTAAATGTCGCTTTCCCCGCCGAGGCCCAGTTGGTTTATGTTGGCGCGAGAATGTCCCGTGTTTCTCGCGTAACGGTTGCTGATGAAAATGATGCGCCCACGCGGCAGCTTGCGCACCCTGGCAATAAATTCGTCTGCTCCCGGCACTAGCCCAGCCTTGCACTCCGCCACCCATTTCTCCCAAGCCTCCTGACTGTGCCCCTGCCCGCTCGCCTCTAGTCGACGTTGATAGTCGGAATTATCCAGCATTGTCTCGTCCAAATCCATCACGATCGCCCACGACCCCTTTTGCTCCTTGGCGGCAGCCGTCAATTTTTCCCATGCCACAGCGTACGTTTGTGACCAAACCGCCTTGTACTCGCGCGACCTGGTCATCCAGTTTAACGTCGGGGGAAAAACGCGCCACCTTGGGCGGAGCCACCCACATGATGAAAGGCATCAGAAAAACACCCAACACAAGTGAATCGGCTACTTTCGTGGGGCCGGCTTCACGCCTTGTGGGGTAACCAGCCAGTCCGTAATATGCGAAGTGGCAAACGTGCGGCCGATCTCCTTGCCTGCCTTGGTGGAGACAACCCATTGATGCCCCACGTAGGTGCCCTGCTGGCGGGTTCCCTCAGGCCGCAGTCCGGAGTCGTAGGTCTCCATTTGCCCACTAAAATTCACCCAGCTGATCACGATCGATTCCATGGTCTTGTTGGTAAACCGGATGTATGTGCGAGTGGTGTTGTGACTGATGTTGACCTTGGGCAGATCCTTTTGCAGTTGATCAATCTCCGGTAGGGCCAGCAGGGCATTGCCGATCAGCTTCACCTCCTGCAGGGTCAGCATTGTCCTCAGAGGCCTGAGATTCGTGACCTTGCAGCCCTGCAATGAAACGGACCGCAATTTTTTTAGGCTGGCCAATGGCTTGAGGTCCTTCAAAGGGTTGTTGGCCAAGTCCAGCTCGTTCAAGCGCGGCAGATGGGCGAGCGCACTGATGTTCTCCACTTGGTTGCGCGACAGGAACAGCGCACGCAGTTCCTTCAGATTGGTCAGCGGCGTGAGGTCTTTCACCTGGTTGGAGTCCAAGCGCAGCGCACGCAATTTTGTAAGGCCAGCCAACGGCTGAAGATTTGGCGTCGGGTTATGCGAAACATTGAGCCGCTGCAAATTTCTGAGATTCGCTAACGCCAACAGATTCCCTGTCTTATTGTTGTTCAGCTCCAGCTCGTACAAGGCGGTGCAGCCGGCCAACGGTTCAAAGGTGGTGACTTGGTTGGACCCCACGCTGAGTTTTTCCAGCCCTTTCAGCCTGCCCAAGGGGGCCAAATCCTTGATCCGGTTGGATCCCAAGTGCAGCACTCGCAGGTTCACACACTGAGTCAACGGACTGAGGTCGGTGATTTGGTTGGCGTTAAGATACAGAACCTCCAGTTTGCGCAACTTGGCCAGCGGCGTAAGGTCGGTGATTTGATTGCGGTACAGCCACAGCCTCCGAAGATTCGGCAGCTCACCCAAGCGCGTGATGTCCTTGACCCGCCGCTCGGCCAGACCCAGTTGTGTGACTTTCGCCAAATCCGCGGCGGTGAGTGCACCACTCACTTTGCCGCACGCGCCACGAATGGCCATGTCGATGGCGCGATCCACATCCGGATGATTCTTCGCATGCACCGTGCTCAATCTCGCCAGCAGCACAGCCAGAATCGCGGCCATTTTCATGGGGGGAGTGTATCTCCTCGCGTGTGAATTACGATCGATTTGTGATGGTGCATCCTTGTGTTCGAAGGCCCGTGCTTTAGAGTGCCGAGGCATTGTGATGAGGTATTGGATACGGGCAACAACGATGGCAATTGTATGCGTGATGCAGGCAGTCATGGTGCAAGCAAACTCTACTCTCATTACCAACCCCATCATTGCGCAGGCGATCCGGGAAAGTCTTGGGAAGTCCGAGGGCAAATTCACCAGGGCAGACTTGGCAAAAGTCACCAACCTTGACCTGACCTTCACCCGAATCACCGACGCAGACCTCAAAGAGATCGCAAAGTTGCCTCAACTTAAAAAACTTTATTTGAACGGAACGCAAATCACCAATGTGGGTCTCAAGGAACTGGTCAAGTTGCAGCAGCTCACCCTCCTGAACTTGTGGCGCACCCAAGTCACCGATGCGGGCCTCAAGGAGTTGGCCAAGCTGCCGCAGCTCCGTTCCCTTGACTTGAGCCGAAACACGATCACGGACGCCAATCTCAAGGATTTGGCCCGGTTACAACAACTTACACATCTTTGGTTGAACAACTCGCAAGTCAAGGATGCGGGCATCAGGGAAATTGCCAAGCTGCGGCAACTCACCCACCTTGGACTGGTCGGCACCGAAATCACCGATGCCGGCCTCAAGGAGGTCGCCAAGTTGCAGCAACTCACCTCCCTTGGCTTGAGCTGGACGGAAATCACCGATGCCGGCCTCAAGAAAATCATCAAATTGCCACAACTCAAGGTGCTGAGCCTGACCGACACAAAAATTACCGACGCAGGTCTCAAGGAACTGGCCAAGCTGCAAAACCTAACCGAGCTTTACCTGCACCGCACTCGGATCACCGCCGATGTCATAACTGAATTTCAGCAAACGCGGCCAAAGTGCAAAATCTACAGCAGATTCACGGAATAACCCACATCCCGCTCCCTGAAAGACTCACAATCTCCTGAAACAGCTACCACCTGTTCCCAAGCTGTGGGCATGGGCTTGCAGCCAATCCGACCTGTACTCGTCAAGTACCGAAGCTTCCTTCCCACACCGTGGCCAAGGCTCCTATCAAACCCAAAGACACTTGCTCCACAAGCTCACGCTACGTTTTTAAAACATTTTAAGCAAGGGGATTGGCCACAGGAATCAGACGTTCCCGCGCCCAAGATGAACGGTTTTGGCCGCCCAATCTTTGTTCTTGAGCTCCCAACCCTTCGTCCCGACCGCAAAACCTTTGATCCCGACCGCAAAACCTTTGGTCGGGAGCGCAAAACCTTTGGTTCCATGCCGGGGAATAAAAGTTTTTTGTTCCAGAAAAGCCTGTTTTTCAGGGGTTTTTTGTTCTCAATAAAAAAGTTGAAGATTTTTTAGAATTCTTGGGAGGCAAGCATACAATATAAAATGTGGCTGAATCTCGCCCGGCTGTCGATTCTCAGCCCCATATCCACATGCGGAGCCGCAAAGGGATTGCCTTTGCCTTATACTCGGTTCCCGTTCGATGAGGGGGTAGCGAGCATGAGTACGATTGTCGTGGCTTACGGGATGTGGGGCACTGAACCTACTGCACGTACAGAAACTCATTTGTTTCCATCAGCACTTGCGCCAACTTGTCGACCGGGCCCATCGGGATGGGGATCCGGGTGAAAAAGGCCTGGGGCGCGGGCCGGTTGTAGCGCTTGGTGAAATCCTTGGCTCGTTTGCGGGCATACTCCAACTGCCGCTGATATTGGGCCCGGCGGAGGGGCGTGATTTCCGGCTGCTTTTTCACGAAGGCCGCGGCCGTCTGCAATTCTTTGGGCGTGGGCGCGCGCTGGAAAACAATTCCGTAAAGCGCCTTCACTTGGCCTTCCACATTCTCCGCTTGGGCCACCGCGGACCGGGCGGCAAGGCGGCGGGCCTGTTGCAGCACGCTTTGGCTGTTCATCATGAATAGGGCCTGCTGGGGCACGGTGGTTTCCACGCGCTCGGCGGTGGTCATGTCCGGGTTGGCAAAGTCAAAAACCTGATACATGTCCGGCAACGCTGCCCGGTCCACATAACCGTAAACGGTGCGGCGCGGGGCGGCTGCGTTGGTTACGGGGCGCCCGCCCGCGGTTGAATCTAGGTTGCCCCCCAAAACCAGCATGGTGTCGCGCATGGCCTCGAAATCCAGCCGGCGCAGGTTCCATTTGAAGAGCAGCGCATTGTTGGGATCGATCTTGCCGTAGGCCGGATCGTTCACCGCACTTTGCTGATACACAGCGGAGGTCATGATCAGGCGGTGCAGTTGTTTGATGGACCAGCCATCGGCCATGAAACGCCGGGCGAGCCAATCGAGCAGGGCCGGATGGCTCGGGGCATCGCTGCGCAGGCCGAAATCGCTCGGGGTGCGCACGATGCCTTCACCGAAATGCCATTGCCAAATACGGTTCACGATGACGCGCGCGGTCAGCGGGTTGTCCTCGCTGGCGATGGACGCGGCCAACTCGGCGCGGCCGGAGCCTTCGGTGAAGGGTTCACGCTCCTCGCCTTCGATCAATTCGAGAAATTGCCGCGGCACGCGGTCGCCGAGGTTGGTGCGCTCGCCGCGAATGAAAATGCGCGAGTCGCGCGGAGCGGGCAAATCCTGCAGCGCCATCGCTTTGGCGGGCGAGCCGGGATGATTCAAGTCCAGCCCGGTGGTGCGGTAAAACATGGCCACTTGGCGGTTGCGCACGCGGTTACCGCCTAGGCGGTTGAATGCGCGCGGGTCCATGCCCAGCGCCGAGCGGTAGCCGAATGCCACGCGCCGGATTTCCTCCGCAGCCGGCTCAGCCAGCGGCTTGGGCATGCCCTTGATTTTGGCAGCCTGAGCCGCGGTGCGAAAGCGGAAGCCCATGTTGAATGCCGTGACAATGTGCGCCGTGGGGTACTGGCCATCCATCCGGTCTTCGATGTCGAGAAACACGTTCTGATACACCGTTGCGATCTCGCGGAGGTTTTCCGGCTGCGCCTTGGCCAGCCCCTGGGCGAGGATCGGGTTCACGGTTTTCTGCTCGCTCAAGCGGTTCCATTGGGCCGGGGTGCGGGCGGCGATCTGGGCATTGGTGAGCTTGGCGAAAAAGAACCACGGGCCGAATACCCGATTGGGCCGGCGCTTGGCGTTTTGCAGGGCGGTCACCCAGTTTTGAAAGGCGGTTCCGTTCAAGCCGGCGGCGGTGGCCGCCGTGGGGGCCTGCCGCGCCTTGGTTTTGCCATCAATAAAACGCTGCGCCTCGAACATGTATTTGCCGGCATCCTTGGTGTAGCGCGCGAGCAATTGGTTGTAGGCACGCAGCCCGTATTCGCGCGAGCCGTCCACTGCCTTTTGGCGCGCCTCGGTGTAGGCGACGAATTCCGGATCATCCTCGTCAATCTCCTCAATCAGTTCATCCCGATAGCGCGAGCTGTTGAACACGCCGTGCAGCGAGTAGTAATCGGCCGTGGGGATGGGATCAAACTTGTGATCGTGACAACGCGCGCAGGTGAGCGTGAGGCCCATGAAGCCCTTGCCGACGACGTCGATGCGATCATCAATGACCTCGTTCACGTCGTTCATGAACCGCTTGCCCACGGTCAGATAACCCAATGCGGCGAGGTCGCGTTCGTCATCGAGGTTCAGTTGATCCGCGGCGATTTGTTCGCGGATAAACTGGTTAAACGGCTTGTCGTCGTTAAAGGCGCGGATGACATAATCACGATAGGTCCACGCATAGGGATAACGCGGGTCGCGGCGGTTGCCGCCGGCGCGGTCACCGCTGGTATCCGCGTAGCGGGCAATATCCAGCCAGTAGCGGCCCCAGCGCTCGCCGTATTCGGGGCGCGCGAGCAGTTGGTTGATCACCTTCTTAAAGGCGTTCGGCGAATTGTCCTCCACGAAAGCTTCCACCTCGGCCAGCGTGGGCGGCAGGCCGATGAGATCGAAATAGGCGCGGCGAATGAGGGTGCGTTTGTCAGCCGGTTTCGCGGGTTGCAGGCCGGCAGCCTCGTGCTTGGCGCGGATGAATTGATCCACCGGCGTGCGGGCCCAGTTGCCTTTTACCGTCGGCGGCACGGGCCTGGCGATCGGCTGATAAGCCCAGTGGTTATCGGCCTGTTCCTGCGTCCAGAAAACCTTCTTGATAGAAGCCGCCTTGCCTTTGCGGGGATCGGGCGCGCCCATCAGGATCCAAGCCTCAAAATCCGCCACCGTGCCTTCGTCCAGCTTGGTCTTGGGAGGCATCTCAAGGCCTTCCTTGGGATCCCAATGCATGGCCTTAATGAGCAGGCTGTTCTTGGGATCGCCCGGGATAATGACCTCGCCGCTGTCGCCGCCCTTGCGCAGCGCGTCACGGGTGTCGAGCGTGAGGCCGCCCTTATCCTTGCCCTCCGCCGCGCTGTGGCAGGAGTAACATTGGGTGGCCAGCACGGGCCGGATTTTTTTCTCAAAAAACTCCAGCTGCTTGGGCAGAAGCGGCTCCTCAGCCGTGGCAGTGAAACCGGCGGCGAGCAGGGCGCCAATAACGAGCGTGTTGCGCATGATCAAAATGGGTTAGGCGATCAGGTTGTCGACCACGTTGCCGTACACGTCGGTCAGGCGGAAGTCGCGGCCCTGATAACGATACGTGAGCTTCTCGTGATCGAAGCCCATCAGCTTGAGAATCGTGGCATGCAGGTCGTGCACGTGCACCTTGTCCTTCACGGCTTTGTAGCCGAATTCATCCGTGGCACCGTGGACAATGCCGCCTTTCACGCCGCCGCCGGCCATCCACATGGAGAAACCGTGGTGATGATGATCCCGGCCCGGTTCACCGCGGCCGCCGCGGTCGTGGCGCGGGGTGCGGCCGAATTCACCGCCCCAGATCACCAGAGTATCCTCGAGCATGCCGCGATCCTTGAGATCGGCCAGCAGCGCCGCGATGGGCTGGTTGGCTTCGTTGGCGCGCGTGGTCAGATTTTCCTTCAGGGCCGTGTGATGATCCCAGCCATTGTGCCACACCTGCACAAAACGCACGCCGCGTTCCACCAGCCGCCGGGCGGTGAGCATGCGGCGGCCGGTTTCGGTATCGCCGTAGGCATTGCGGGTGGCCTGTTTTTCCTTGGTGAAATCAAAGGCATCCGTGGCGGCGGCCTGCATCTTGAAGGCCAGCTCAAAGGAGCGGATACGCGCCTCGAGACCGGCTTCCTCCTGCAGTTGCTTTTGGTGCTGTTGGTTCAGCGTTTGCAGCAGGTCCAGTTGCTCCCGTTGTTCCTTCAGGTTGTAGCTGTAATTCTTAATGTTGGCGATGGTGCGCTCCACGTTGGCTTCCGCGCGTGGGATGAGTGCGCCCTGAAAGGCGCCGGGCAGAAAGGCACTGCGCCAGTTCTTGGCGCCGCCCAAGCCGTTGCCGAGCACAATGTAGCCGGGCAAATTTTGGTTTTCCGTGCCGAGCCCGTACAACAGCCACGAACCCATCGAGGGCTTCACCATGCGGCCGGCGCCGGTGTTCATCATCACCGTGGCGAACTCGTGCGACGGGATGTTCGTGTGCATGGAATTGATCACGGCAATGTCGTCCACATGCTCGCCGACTTGGTCGAACACCTCGCTCACCGGCGTGCCGCTCTGGCCCATTTTCTTGAACCCAAACTGCGCGGGCAACGGGACGCCGCCGATCTCTTTCACGTTTTGGTCCGCGTGCTTGGCCAGCGCTGGCTTGTGATCCCACGTATCCAGATGCGACGGCGCGCCCTGCGAGAAAATATGGATCACCCGCTTGGCCTTGACGGCGAACTGCGGCTTTCGGGCGGTCATGGGGTTGGCGGTCGCGGCGGTCTGCAAGGCGGCGCTGGGATTCGGCGCGGCGTGCAGGCCCGGCAACACGGTGGCCAGGCCGACGGTGCCCATGCCCATGCCGAGGCGGTTGAGAAATTGACGCCGTGTCTGGAAGAAATCCTGCGGCTGCGGTTGATGTTCGAGCGGGTTCATAAGTCTATTCCCCCCATGAGACGCGCAAGTCGTGCGTTTCATTACCTAAAAACTGGCTGGTGAAAATGCCTGAAACTGAGATTCAGGTAAAGCCGGAATTCGGCCTAGTAACGGTCGAGTACGAGCCACGTGATTCCCGCCACCACGCCCACGCAGGCAATGGTGATTAACACTTGGGATCCATGAATGTGCGGCTCACCCGTCATGTGCAACAGAAACATGTGCATGTACGCGCGGGGATGTAACAAACTGGAGGTTGGGGCACAAGCCTCGAGGGCTCACAAATTCTGTTTGATCGACTGAATTTCCGCATTTAAGGAAAGACTCAACGAGCCACATGGGCACACGAACATCACAGAACAATTCCAATTACTGGAGGAATTATATAGCCCGGAAAAATGTCCAGCTGCACCGCCTCTTCATTAAAGCCAATTGGGCACAACGGCCAGACTCCAATAACTGCGGCGAGAATGGGTGGGTTTGACCGTACCCAGCACGGCTTTGTCCCGAACTCGCCGACCATCGACTTCAAACTGATACGCGTACATACCCGTCGGCAACGCCACACGGACCTGCCATTGATCATCCCGCCACTCCATGGGCAGACGCACTGCTCCCTCCCCAAAAAATTCCCCGCACAGATACACCTCCTGGCCGTTTTCTCCGGTGTAACTGAAAACCGTGTCCCTCGAATTGGGTTCGTAGTGGTGCATGGCTAGTTAAGGGTGGGTATAAGATTTGAAATTGCGGGCGGCAGTTGTGGCAATGCGACTGAGGCAATTAGGCGTTTTTGCGGATCGTACAATTCCAATACCTCCTTCCCGCAAACACATCCACATTGCACCATCCATGCCTCGGAAACACAGGCATTGTCCCATTCGATGGAGTAATCGGCATGACTCAGCATGATCTCTGTTCCCTGAACGCGGCAGATTGGGAAGCAGCATTCGACAGTCTGCTTGACGACTGCATTCAACATGGTGATGCGCAACGTCTCATTGTTGACCGTCAGGCACTGAATAAAGTTGGGCACGGCTGCCCGGTCCACACGGCGGGCCATTCTCATCTTAGAAAGAGTGTTACGCCTGCGGTTCTCGATAAACTCCAGGAATCCGGATGCTTCGTACTCGTAGGTATCACTGGCGTCACCAGTCTGACACTGCGCAACCAGTCGTTGAAAAATTTCGAATCGGGTTCTTGCCGTTAGAAAAATTTGATGCGCCAAACCCTCCGGCCCGGCCACATCCAGAAAGAACGATTTCCCCCCCGTTGCCTCATTGCGTTGAACCGCCCACAGGTTGCGCCATTTTCTCCAGTCATAAAGCACGCCAGCGACTTCGGCCAATACATCGGCGTGCCGCCAAACGTTCTCGATTTCGTTTAGGACAAGCCGACGCTTGAGCTTGGCACCATTGGTGAATGTGTGAATCCAGACCTCACCGATCTCAGCTAAAAAGTCAATGAGTTGATTCTCTGAAATCGACAACTCAACCCGGACTTCCCGGCCCGACCTGATGCGCAGATTCTCGGGACGAATACCCGCCTTCAAGGAATGAAATTCAGGAGATTCAGTGTTCATGCTGGATTTGCTAGCGTTTTTCCACGACTGGGTTCTTGCGTTCAATCTTCTTGAGCTTTGCAAGCCAGGCTCCTGCTTCATGCGCGGTCAACCTGCCGTTTCGCAGATCCGCAATTGCTTCCTCGTCGTCGTTCTGAAATATAATACGCTCGCCATTTCTGGATTTCCCCAGCTTGCCATCCACCACCTCAATCTTGTCGCCCTTTTCAACACCGTCCCCGGGGAACTGGCTGCCAGGCGCCTTGCTCTTGCCGAACAAATCGGTCACTTTTTTGTCATCCGCCGCCAAGGACAGAACGAATGTCATCAGGATTATGATGGGTCTTTTCATTTTACTTACTCTTTAATTGTTGGTTGTTTCTTGATGCAGATCAGGTTTGTTCCGGATCGAACAATGATATGGTCGTCGATCAATGCCACTCCGTACACAGGCCCATCTACTGATAACTTGTTTTCCGAGATCACCGTCTGGCTCCCATCCGCCTCCAAAACGAGGGTCTTACCGTCCTTGCAAAAAAAGTACAGGCGGCCATCCCCAAACACTGGTGAGGCCCAAGTTGAATTGGACAATCGTCGATCCCAAATCGTCCTGCCACTTTCCTTGTCGACACAGTAAAGAATGCCCGCCTTGCTGACATAATAAATCCAATCTCGGCAAACCAAAGGAGATCCAAAACTGGAAGTTGCTTCTTGTGACCGCCAAGCCACGTGCGTTTTGGACACGTTCCCTTCGCCTCCACGACGAACGGCTATGCACTGGCCCTTTGCCGAGGAACCGGTAAAAACAAGGTTTCCGGTCACCGTCGCGGAGGCCACCGTATTACCACTCAAACCGTCCACATACCAACGCTGTTTGCCATTCGCGGGATCAACTTCTTCCAGAATCCCATTGGAACTAATGAACAGCGCGCCATCGGCAACCACGGGCGTTGCCCATGAAATCCGCTTCTCGCGTTTGACCTCCCATAGAGTCTTGCCGGTTTGCTTCTCGAAACAGATAAGATATGAGGGATCGGGATGATCCAGCAACAGTATCAAGCGCCCTTGATGCTGGGCAAGAGACGCGCCCAGACCGTGATGCCCTGACAATGGTCCATAGTCCTTTGACAAGTTGCGATGCCAAAGTTGTTGCCCTTTGTGGCTCAGGGCCATCAAGTCGCCACTCTCGAAAAACACGTACAACCCATTCGCATCAACCACCGGCGTGGGGGCAGCTTGACTGATCATCCTGCTGCGTTCAGCGGGGTTGCTGGAAGCATAAGATTTACTCCAAATTTCCCTGCCCGTGGCCAATGCCCGAGCCGTTACAGTAATCTTCTCACTTTGATTTCCTTTTGTGGAAGTGGTGAAAATCCGGTGATTCCAAACCACGGGACTGGACTGCCCATATCCCGGCAACGATACCCGCCAATGAACGTTTCTTGAGTCCGACCATTCCTCAGGATGACCCGATGCGTGCGAATGGCTGGTGCCATCCCCTCGAAAGCCCGGCCAGTGTTTGCCGGTGTTCCTCGATGCCACGGGGTATTCCTCGATGGTATCAAGGTGTGATTCAAAATTCGCCCCGGCGACAAACAGCAGCGACTCTCGGCCTACCGGAACCATGCGGTGAAAGTACCGCCGTTTCTGCAAACGAATACCTGCATCCTCCCATCGGGAGACATCATCAGATAGATATCGAATCGTGCTGCTATAGGCACTGGCATACAGACGATCTTTCCAAACACACAATGCCATCCCGAAAGCCTTCGTCCGGCCTTGGCCCGGAAATTCTGGACCCACAGACCATTTCCCGGTCTTTAGATTCAGGACATTTACCGTGTTGCGTGTGCCCGATTCATCAATGCCGCCAGCCACGTAAAGTTTCCCGGCAAATACTTCCGTGGCGTGGGCGCGCACCACCCAATCTGAAGGGGGAAGTTTCCTCCATCGAAGGGGAGTTTGGGCGAGATCCGCGACCAAACCGTGGCGATACCATTTTTTCCCACGAGGTTTTCCATTTCCCATGTTCCAGCCGCCGGTGACATAGATTTTTCCATCGAACAGGGCAACATCATGTGAAGACCGTGGCTCCGGCAAAGGCGTGGTCAGGGACCACTTTAAAGTCTGCGGATCAAACACGGAACACTTTGAGATGGAACGAAGATTAGGCGGTTTGCCTTTGGCATTGGTGGCTTGGGAACCTCCAATCTGATAAATGCGACCACCATGGGCCACCATCCCAAACCCCTGGGCAAGGGTGCCGACAGGCAACTTTTCCCATTTGGCATTAGACCGGCCCAAGGAAAGACGGAGAAAATGTTTGGAATGATTGTCCAGTGAATATTCATGGGTCGCCCCCGTATGCCCCCCATGAACATAAAGAAATTCACCTACCACACAGGCTCCCAAACTTGCAGTCGCATCCGGAAATTTAAGATCCCAAGTTTCTGTCTTGGCAATGTTTTCAGGCTTTTCAGCAATGGCACTCAAACCCAAGGAGAACGCCATTACCGCGATGAATTTTTGACTTTTCGTGATCATTTTTTGCATTTCACGGCATTTTGTCTGTTCAATTGTCCTGCCTCAACTAAAAGTAATCCTAGAGGCCCTTTGCACTTATGGGAGTGCATGCGAGGAGTGCACACCTTCTCGCACGGGCCCCTAGGATGTTGTTTCAACCACCTTTCGCAGGCAGAACTGACCTCCCTGACCTTCGCTGCCAACGACATCAAGCAGCGTGTGGTTCTTCCAACCGCCTTTTGCAGACGGAAACTGACTCCCAAATTTATCAAACAAAAATCTCAACTTTATCGGCCCCAAACACATGAAAATGGCGAGCACGAAGTAATTGAAATTGAGACTCATTCTCATGTCAATAGTTTTTTGAGAAAAAATCTCATTTATTTTCAATGGGAGGGTGGCACGAAAAAACCCCGCGGTTGCCCGCGGGGTTTTCAATGGCAATTTCGATTCGCTTAACTAAACAGCTCGGGAATAACGGTGCCGTTGCGCACAATCATCACGGGGCGTCCGGTGGGCGTGTGGTACTCCTTGGTGTGGTCGATACCCAAAGAGTGCATGAAGCTCGCAGCGACATCGTCGGGCGAGATGGTGCGGTCCTTGGGGCCTTCGCCCTTGACGTCCGAGGCGCCGATCACCTGGCCGCCCTGCATGCCGCCGCCGGCCATCAGGCAGAACATCGCCCGCGGATAATGGTCGCGGCCAACCCGTTGGTTTATCCTGGGTGTGCGACCAAACTCGCCAGTGACAAAGACGGCGGTGCTTTCCAGCAGGCCCTTTTCATCGAGCGCACGGAAGAGGCCGCTCAAGCCAGCATCCAGCGCGGGCAGGTTGCGGTCCTTGAGACGGTTCCAGTTGTCCTGATGGGTGTCCCAGCCACCGAGGTTGAGGGTGACAAACTTCACGCCACTTTGCACAAGGCGCGTGGCGAGCAGACAGCTTTGCGAAAAGGGCTGCTCATCAAACATGCCGGTGATGCCAGCACTTTCCTTGGTGAGATCGAAGGCTTCACGCGCCTTGGTACTACGCATCATTTGATACGCCTTGGCGCTAAACTCATCCATGCCCGCGAGAATCTTGTCGTCCTTGGCAAAACTGCCAAAGGCCTGGTCGTACTTGGCCACCATGTTATTACGTCGATCCACGTCATCGAGCGTAATGCCGCGCAGGGCGAGGCCGCGCACCTGCATGGGCTGGCCGGCCGTAGGCGTGCCGCCTGTCTCGAACGGGCCGTATTCCACGCCAAGAAAACCAGTGGGATAATTACCCTGATTCGGCACAGCCACGAAGGCGGGTAGCTCCTTTGGTCCACCCATCTCCTTGCTGACCACCGCGCCATAGCTGGGGAAGCGCAGGCTAGGCAGCGGGCGGTTGCCAGTCATCAAATACTGGGTGCCCAGCGCATGGGCGGCCAGCGTGTGGCTCACGCCGCGCAGGATGGCAAACTTGTCGGCCACCTTGGCGAGCTTGGGCAGATGTTCACAGAAGCGCACGCCGGCCACGTTGGTCTTGATCTCCTTAAACTCGCCGCGATGCGAATCGGGCGCGTCGGGCTTGAGATCGAAGGTATCCATGTGGGTGGGACCGCCGGAAAGGCGCACGAAGATCGCCGCCTTGCCCTTGGCCTTGGGGTTGAGGTCGCCTTCCTTGGCTTTCGCCAGGAATTGCGGCAGGCCCATGCCCAGCCCGAATCCGCTCACCGCCCCGACCTTGAGAAAGTCGCGCCGTTGAACGCCGTCGCAGTATGTATGTGTTGCCATTGATTTTTTGGTTAAAGGGTTAGGGTTAGTGGTTGACCATGAATTCCTTGGTGTTGAGCAGGGCCAGCAGGAGCTCCTGCACGCCTTCGACGACATTGGCCGCCTTACTCATGTCATCGCGGGCCATCTCCATTTCTTTTTGCGTGGGATAACGGCTCACGGTGCGCAGGAAGGTCTCCACAATGAGATCCTCCGCGTTCTTGGGCAGTTCCTTGACGGCCCCGGGTTTCGGCTGCAACTCGGCCAGCTTCTTTGTGTAAAAGCGGGCGACATTGTCGAGCTTCTCCTTTTGCTTACGGTAAGAGGTCATCTTGGCCTCGTAAACCTTTAACGCCTTATCGTCACCCGCCGCAGGCTTCTTGGGCAGGGTGCCCTGCAGTTGGGCCAGGCGCTTGCGGGTGGACTGTAGATTGACCCGATACCGCTGGATTTGGCGCGCGTTGTCGCTGGCGGAGGGAATCTTGTGCTCCCGGCGCAGCTCGTCCAGCCAGCCGCCCCGGGCGGAAAGCTGCGTGAGCATCTCGGGATCGTTCCGCGTGTAGAGCGTCTGCAACAGTGTGGGATCCACGGTGCGTTCACAGTCGCAATTATTCTCGCGCTGCGGCTTGCCAAAGATGCCAAGCATGTAGGAGGAGGAGCGGCCGCGGTAATTGCCGATGCTGCTGTTGCCAATCATGCGATTGTCCATGTTGCTGGCAAATTCCTCCACGCGCTCGCTAGAGCCGGTGGCCAAGCGAATGGCATCAGCAGCAACCTCGGCGGGCAAGCGACGGATGACGTAGCGGCTGAAGTTCTTTTCGTCATGCTCGTTGGTGGCGTTGATGCGCCAAGAACGCTGGTAAGTGTCCGAGTTTAATATCTCGCGGTGTACCCACTTCATGTCGTAACCGCTGGCCACAAAGCCTTTTGCCAAATGTTCCATCACCGCTGAGTTGGTTGGCGGATTGGCGAGATTCAAGTCATCAGCCGGCTCCACAAGGCCACGGTTAAAGTAATGCGCCCACACGCGGTTGACGAAGGCACGGGCAAAGTAGGGATTTTCCCTTGCGCGCAACCAAGCCATCAGCGGCGTGCGCGGGTCGGGATATTTCACGTCCATGGTGTCGCCACCGAGCACCTTGGGAGTAATCACTCGAGTGTTGAAGTTGGGGTTGCGTTTCTTGATGCGCTCAATCTGCTCGGGGGTGTAGCGGCGCCGGCGATCTTCGCGAATGTAAACCTCCTGCCACGGAACCGGCTCACCGTTTTCCACGCGTTTCTCCACGATCGGCCGAAGCAAGCGGTTGAGGTTTTGCCTCGGATCCTTGGGATTGTAGTTGGCCATATCGCGCAGTTTGTTGGTGAGGTCGCGGTAACTTTGACCCTTGTCCTGCGCCAAGTTTTGGCTGCCCATGGTGATTCGCTCGAAGAATGCCTTGAACGAGTTGAAATCCTGCTGGGTCCACTGGTCAAACGGATGCTTGTGGCATTGGGCGCATTGGATGCGCACGCCGAGGAAGCTGTAGGCGAAGGCCATGGCTTTTTCCTCAGGCTGCCGCACATTGCGCCGGGCCCAAAACCACGGCATGTCCTTGCGCTCAGCAAAATCCTTGGGGTTCTTTTCGCGGTGATATTGTGCCATTTCCTTGGCGTAATCGATGTACGACTGCTCCGGCTTGGAGCGCCCCGAGGCCAGCACGATGCCTTCCACGATCTCATCGTATGGCCGATTCTCAAGCACACGCTTATACACCCAGTTATACCAGTCGCTGCTGAGGTTGACCCGGCGCGGCAGGTAGTTGCTCGCGCGAATTTGCTGCGGGCTGTTGCCTTGGAAATCATTGAGCTTCGTACTCCACCATGCGGCATAAGCCGGGCGGCCGAGCAGCTCATCAACCTTTTTTTGACGCTTCTTGGGATCCTTGCTGGTGAGGAAGGATTTTACTTCCTCGGCTGTCGGCAGCGTGCCCGTCACGTCCAGTGTCACGCGACGCAGGAATTCCTGGTCAGTGCAAACCTCGCTGGGCACGATGCCCACCTTCTGCAGCTTGGTGACGATTGCTTTGTCAATCGGCGTGCTGGCCTTGACCTTCGGATACTTGGCGCCCACCTGGTTGCTTACCGGCAGCATCACCGGCAGCGGCAACACACCGTTGTCGTAAAAAGCCACTACATGCGAATCGCCCTTACCGACGATTTTGACTTCACCCATTTCATCCACCGTCGCCACGCTTTCGTCATTGGTGTCAAAACGCGTAAAGCCGGTAACGTCCTCCACTGTACCGTCCTTCCAGTAAGCCAGCACCTTGAGTTGCGTCGTGTCACCCACCTTCCCGCCAACGAACTCCTTGGGGAAAACCTCGAGACGGTCGAAGGCACCGGTTTCCTCCACGTCCAACTTTGCGCCGTCCTGAATCCACTTGAGCATCACGTTGTGCTCCCAGCTGCCTTCCTCATAAATCTCACCACCCTTGTGCTTCACCTGCTTCATGGGCTTCTGCAGGAAAAGGCTCTCCTCGGGCTTCTCGCGGTTCACCCGGATACGGTTTTCCGTGTCGTTGGTGATCGCCTTGTGATCCTTGGCAAAATCGTATCCAAACAGAGAGAGCTGGAATCCGCCGCGGCCTTGGAACGATCCATGGCACTCGCGCCCACTACACCCCAGCTTGCTGGCCAACGGCACAACGTGTCTGCGGAAACTCGGGATTTCTGACTTTTGGATCTTCCCCCCAAACCGTTGCTCGGCCGTGGGCAACGTTTCCTTGGCCAACACCGGGCTCAAAAATCCGGTGGCCAAAATCATCGAGAAAAATGATGCTGCTTTCATGTCGTCAAAGTTTGACCCCATACAAGTGGGTGCATTCTATTAAATAAGGGAGAATTCTGGGGAAATTTAGCCAGAAATGGAAGAGAAAAGAGCCGGAAAATTCCGTTTCAAACCCATAATAATTCACGGAAAAAGCGGGCCTGAAATCAGGCTGTTCCACATCGTCCGCAGGATGTGGGCACGCCTGAGCAGGCAGGAGCCGTCTCTTCCGATTGACCGCCAGCAGCGAAGGTCGAAAGTTTTTTCTCTAGCCGTCCCGATCCACACTCCGGGCACCGCTCGTTGCGCCAGTCCTTGGATCGCACAAGCAATTCACTGTCTTTCCCACATTTCCCGCAATGAAACTCGTAGATCGGCATGGGCCTGATACTAGCTCTTCCGGGCATATGACGCAACGCCGCGGCTTTCTCAGAGACCCAGTTTCTTTTTCAGGTGCGTCACGTATGCCCCGGCATCCAATCCTCCGTAGCCACTTTCGCGAAAGAGTATCCTCCCTTCCGCGTCCAGCACCATCGTCGTAGGAAATCCCAGCACGTTGTATTTAGACATCAGTCCCCGGACATAAATCCGCTGATCTTCCGGCATGCGCCGAAACTGGGGTGAATCCAATACCACCAATTCCAAATGCGCCTTGGCAAAATCCAGAAACGGTTTTTTTACCAGCACGTTCTCGTGCAGGTTCATGCACGGCTGGCACCAGTCCGACCCCGTGAAATCCACAAACACCAGTCGCCCTGTTTTTTTTGCCTGAGCTAGGGACAACTCAAGATTGCGCGACCATCGGTCGTCATACGGGTCATGCTCGTTCTCCACGACGCTATCGTCGGAAGTTTCAAACGGCACATTAGCCAACCGCCAGCCGTGCTGGGGAATCTCAATCAGTTCCAGACTCAATCCTGCCTTAACGCGTTCGCCATCCACAAGAAAGCTTACCCTCACTTCGCCGTGTGCGTGCGGCATCCTGATGCCCCCCTTGTTGGGCGGAACAATGCCGGACACATCCACCGCGCCAATCTTCGCCTTTTTTAAATTCACCTTCGACTGCCAAAGATCACCACGAACGCCGCTGAAATCCTTCCTGCGCACCTCTTCCTGCTGAACCTGTTCCTCAAGGGTCAATCCCATCAGCGCAACCCATGCCGCTTCCGGTTCATCCTGAAACAAGTCGGCAATCTCCAGCAGTTGTTTTTCTTCCGGCCCCAAGTCCTCCTTGGACAGTTGCTTCATGCCTTGGGCCGCTGCCGTCAATTGCTCCTTGAACAAATCCTGATTGGCCTTGAGCACGGCCATGTTCAGCCGCTCCAGTTCCTGCCGCGGCAGGTTGGCCAAGAGCGTTGCATCATAGGATTTAAAATCGTCCGCAATGACGGCCGCCGCGACACTGCGCGCAAACTCTTCCGCGCCCGGATACTTGCCGGGCACGGGATCCTCCGGTTTGGCCTGCCCTGTTCCCTGACTGGCGACAGTCGGTTTGGCCGAAGAATCCCCTGTCTGGTCAACACCGGCGGGATTACCAAACTTGTCACTCTGTGGCACATTCGATTTCTCCTCACTTGAACATCCCCAGAAATGGAAGGCGGCCGCCAACATCATCAACCACTTGCGCATGACAGCATGCTGCACGAGGTAGGAATTAATGTCGATGCGAAAGGCTATTCGTTAAAGGCCTTGTCGCGGTGAATGGATTGGCGACAGGCCTCCGCAGTGGCGAAATGAGCACGCTTGGCGCCCTTGGCCGTGTCCAGAAATACGACAAAATCCAGTTGCGCCGAGGGTTGCCCGTGCTCGTGGGCAAACTTGCGCGCGATGCCCAGCGGAGTAAGCACTTCTTTTCCCATCACGGTTTCTGTCGGGAGATCCAACAGGCCATCGTAGGCGTGATACACCAGCTCACTGCAAACAAGGGTGTCAGCGGTGCTGAAGTCGAAATTAAAATCGTAGGGCTTGCCGTGATGTTTGAATGCGCGCAGCAAGGCCGTCTTGATTTGTTCCGAGGACAACCGGGGGCGAAGGACGGCCACATAGTCGGCGCTCAAGGAATACTCCGCGGAGGAAAAGACCACTCCGCTGCTGACCGCTTCCATGATCACGCGGGGGTTGCCCCGGGCGGGCGTTTGATAGGCCGTCCAGCCTGTCCCGGCATTGGCAGCCTCAATGCCCAACTGGGCGAGCTGCTCGGGAGTGCCGATGTACAGGGCGGCATGCGGCCAAAAACCGGGAAGGAACGCGTTGGACAAAAACCAGTTGCGCCGTTGCAGAATGATGTCGCCGGGCCGCAGCTCGTGTTCGCGGATGGCTTGTCGCGCTAGGGCCTCATCAATAAACGGCTTGCGCTTCACAATGCGCGTGTCTCCTACAAAGGTGGCCACCAGTTTTTGTGCGGTGTAAATGGGGCTGTAGGCATCCTCCTGCAGCCGGGCTAACACCCGCGAAAACAAGGCGCGCGTGGGATTTATCTCCTCCGTCCTGATGTTGACGGTGCAACGCTCAATGCGCTTTTCCAGCCATTCAAAATCTTCAGGGGAAAACAGGGAGTCCCTCGCCCATTGCTCGCGCTGCCCGGCAAACAGGCGGCCGTGTTGATCGAATTTATCCAGGTGGGATGTTGACGTCACATTGTGATAAACTTGGTCGAACATGCCCGCCCGCAGCCAGTCACCCTCCGGTTCGTTAAGCTTGGCGCGCGCCAAGGGATCGTCCAGGTAACGCTTCACCAGAAAACGCCCGGCCTCCAGCGCCGTTGCGGCCGCACAATAGCCAATTAGGTAAGCGCGCTCGCGCCGTGTCTTGTCAACCACTCCTTTGTAGCCCATGTAAAAGGTCGCCAGGCGCAACAACTGGTCGCGCTCGGCAAGGTAATGCAGGAAAAGTCTGCGAATATTCTCCTGCTCTTTAGGGCTGTAAAAACCGCGCCCACCCCGGGTCATGGATTGTTCCACACTCGCGTGCAGGCTTTCCGCCGCCTCACGCAATTGATCCAGATGGCGCGCGGATTGTTGCAGGGCTCCAAAGTCCTCCCCTATGCGCCGGTCCAGTTCCCGCGGCGGAAGAGCCTTCAGCAGGGAGGGCATCAGGTCAAAGGGGCTGGCGGGCGGCGTGGTGATTCGCCCGCAATAAAAAGTGCCGGCCAAAATCGTGACCGCAGCCGTAGCTTGGAGGGAAATCTTGAGCCATGCCGGCAGTCGCCGCAGTTGGGGCGGATGTTCGCGTGCCCATCTGCTGATGATTACCCCGGAACCCACAATCGTGCCGAGCACCGCCAGGGCGGTGCAGGCCTTCCACCAATCCGGCGTGCTCCCCATGAGGCGCGGACGAAAGGCCAAGCCTGCCAACAGCACGCCCAGCGCCGAGGTGAAGCCCAGAGTTGTTCTGCCGGAATTCCATTCCCAGCGCGCGCCGGACCGCCAAAGCACCTGCAACAAACCCAGACAGGTTGCCATCACCGTCGCAACCCACCAAAGTCGCCAGCCCAAGCTGGAGGATTGAACCCGCCACGGTTCCGACCAGACCAACATTTGATAAAACACCTGCGAACCCGCCACGCAAGCCAGTGACACGACTCCCAGCAGGGTGAGGGCACGCGTTGGCGGATGGCAAATGCGAACGAGAATCGCCCCTGTCGCCACGCCAAAGGCACAGAAGGCAAGCTGGCCTTGGAGAGGATGAAATTTACCCCGGGCAAACCCCACCAACAGCAAAACGCCCGTTACGAGAAACGCACTCCATTGGATTAAACGGTACCGTGGATGTACCTGTGGCTGGTTGGGCTCCACAGGTCTCGACTCTCGGACAGGCTAAAGGGAAAGTCAACCGGAATGACAGGCCCGGCTATTTACCGGTCACGTCAAGGCAAACCACTTGGCCGTCGCCTCCCCGGCAATAGATGCGGCCATTGGCCAGCACGGGTGTGGCCCAAGACACGGTTCGGAAGGGTCGCGCTTCGGCAAGTTTCTTGTAGGCGCTGGGATCAGCGGCAACGATGAATAATTCGCCGGTCTCGCCCTGGCAGATAAGCTTGCCGTCAGAGGCCGTCACCGCGGAGATGTTGTCACCCTTCCATTTCACCCGGCCGGTAGCCAGCTCGACGCACTTCAATGTGAAGCGGCGAGCGTTGTCGTCGATCCCGTAAAGGTGGCCGTTGATGAGAACAGGTGTATTGAATTGCGCCCGCAAATCCTTGTGTTGCCAGACGGACTTGAAGCCATTGGCAGTAAACTGCACCAAGGCCGCCCCCGTGCCATAGCCCGAGGAGAGGAAAAGTGTCTGGCCGCTGATAATAAGGTCAGCCGCGTTGACGTCGTAGCGGGTTTTCCACGGATATTTCCAGAGCACCTGCCCGTTGGCGGCATTGACACCCACGGCACCGTTCTGGTTGAAAATCGCCAGCGCAATTGCATTGCCTGTGCGGTAGGGCGTGGGCGTGGCATAACCGGCCAAGTCAGAGCCACGATTGCCCCACACCAGACGGCCCGTGCGTTTGTCCAGAGCCACGCCGCTGGGGCCGGCGTTTAAAATCAACAGATTGCCCAGCACCAGCGGTGAACTGCCAATGCCCCAACTAGGGGGCTTGGAGCCAACCAATTGCAGCACATTGGCTTTCCAGGAAACGGTGCCCTTGGCAGCATCGAGGCAGTGCACGAGGCCGGATTTGCTGACCGTGTAAACGGCTTGGCCATCCACAGTGGGCGTGGCATTGGTGCCGCCTTGGTAGGCCCGCGCGCCCTTGTCCTCGGGGTAGTCGTGCTTCCAAAGTTCCCGACCGGAAGCAGCGTCAAAACAGTAGATGACATCCTGATTGTTCTTGTTACCCTGCGTGTAGGCTCGTCCGGAGGCCACCACAAAGGAAGAATTTCCCAGCCCCACGTTGGCCTTCCAAAGCACACGCGGCCCGGCCGCGGACCAGTTGCTGGACCAGCCTTTCTCGCCGGAGATGCCGTTCAGGTTCGGCCCGCGCCAACGCGGCCAATCCTCGGCGCGGACATCAACGCCCATCACGGCCAGAGCCAATCCAAGGGGGAGGAAAATGTGCTTCATGACGGCAACCTACTGCGGGGCCGTCGCGCGGTCAATGGCCGGGCATCATTTCATTGCTTTTTTGAGCGCATTAAAAATGGCGGGAGCACGGGCCTCGTCGAGTGATTGATCCGCAAAAGTCGCCGCCACCTTACCCTTGACGCAAACCACGGTGGTGACGAATGCGCGGTCATTTATGCTCCAGTCATCCGGTCCGGTGGCCGCACCGGGATAAAGCGTGAAGGCCGTGGAAGTGAGCCGCAGGGCCGCGTGTGCGCGAGGCAACACCATCGCCGCACGCTCTTTGTCTTCCGTCAACCGAACCACTACAAGGTATGCCCCGGCATTCTGCTTGGTGATCGAATCGTCCAGCATGCGTAGGTACCGCGCCGTGGGCCGGTTCCAGCCATCGTCGCCCAGCAGGACGTAAATGGTGGGCTCACCCTTTCGCACTTTTACGTAATCCACTTTCTTGCCCTTGTGCGCACCGGCCAAATCGCTCACCTCCAGTCCCGGTGCCGCCTTGCCCACCTCCGGTCCAGAGGGAATATCCTCGGCCATGGCCAATCCTGCCATCAGCCATCCTAAACAAATGTAGTATGCCTTCATGATGCGGACACCCTACGCCCTGAGCTGCTCCGTGCAACCACTTTGCATTTTCAATTATGACGTGACGAAAGGTTTTACGCGGTTGATGCTGCCGCTACATGACCGCGATGAAAGCATTGGTGAAGAGTGAGGAAGGGCCGGGATTATCGCTGAAGGAAGTGCCGCAGCCGGAGGCGGGTCCGCGTGATGTCTTGATCAAGATTGATCGCACGGGCATTTGCGGCACGGATTTGCACATTTATAAGTGGGACGATTGGGCGCGTAAAACGGTGCCGGTGCCGTTGGTGGTGGGACACGAGTTCGTGGGCGAGATTGTGGAGATCGGCGCGGACGTAAAGGATTTCAGCGTGGGCGAGATTGTCAGCGGCGAGGGGCATGTGGTGTGCGGGCATTGCCGCAACTGCATGGCCGGCCGTCGGCACTTGTGCAATGACACCGCGGGCATCGGTGTCACACGGCCGGGGGCGTTTGCCGAGTACATCGCGCTGCCGCAGACGAATGTGTGGGTGCACAAGCCGGAGATCGACCGTGACGTGGCGTCAATCTTTGATCCGTTTGGCAACGCGACGCATTCGGCCTTGAGTTTTCCGGTGCTGGGCGAGGATGTGCTGGTGACCGGTGCGGGTCCGATCGGGATTATGTCCGCCGCCAT
>DJHS01000057.1:2161-4253 GCA_002433235.1 Verrucomicrobia bacterium UBA6614 | reverse complement strand
ATGTTTTCATTTTAAAGGGTAAGCTCGCCGGTGCTGCTGGCGAACTTGTCTGTGTTGAGATTCATTTGGTTGAGCAGGTGCACGAAGAGATTGCAGAGCGGTGTGTTGTTCTTGGCGTCGTGTGCGAGATAACGGCCGTGCTTGAGGCCGCCGCCGGCGAGCAGGATGGGGTTGTTGCGCGGATCATGCGAGCTGGCGTTGCCGAGATTGCTGCCGAGTAGGGTAAGCGTGTGCTCGAGCAAGCTGCCGCCGGCTTCCCGTTTGGTTTTCATGGTCGTGAGGAAATCATTGAAGCAACCTATAATTGCGCGTTCGATCTTGAGCAACTGTTCGATGCGCTTGGGATCCCGTCCATGATGCGAGAGATTGTGGTACTCCGATTTCACGCCATTGATCTGTGGCATGCCATGGTTGTGTTGAATGACGATGCTAATCACGCGCGAGGAGTCGGTCTGCACAATCAGTGGAACCAAATTAAGCAACAGTCTGATACGGCCAATGAGATCAGTTTTGTCATGGATATCGAGTGGCGCTTGAACTTTCACTTCTGGCTTTGGGCGGTCGATCCACGCCTGTGCCTCGGCGAGGTCATTCTCAGCAATGCGGACCGAATCAAAATATTCCTGCAACCGTTCGCGATCAGCCGCTGGTGCGGTCTTGAGTAGTGCGCGAGTTTGATCGAGCAACTCATCCAGCACACTACGGCCCTCGGCGAGTTTTTGTTTCTGCCGTACGATCTCCTCCGGTTTGCCGCGCAGGAACATTTTTGCAAACATGCGTGAGGGGCGGTGTTCGGCCGGAATCATGACCCCGCTATTGGTGTATGACTGGCTTTTTGCGGTATCGCTACTTAGTGACACGGACGGAAATCGCGTGACGTAGCCGAGTTTACCAGCCGCATATTGGTCCACTGAGATCGAGTTTTTGAAGCCGTCCATACCGGGGTTGGGCGCGGCGCTGAGCCAAGTCATCTCGCAAAGGTGTTCACCGCCTTGTCCCGGATGGGAAAGCCCGGAGAAGAGGGTGAAATCTTTCTGGTGGGCCTTGATGATACTCAGATAATCGGTCAGCTCGTAGTCAGCTCCGGTTTTTTTGGGGAACAACGCCGGCGCGTGTAACCCGAGCGTGTTACAGATAAACACCATCCGCTTCGGTGGTGCCTGCTCCTTGGCCCACGCCGGCTGCATTGATTCCAGCCACGGCAATGCCATCGCCACGCCGGTGCTTTGCAAAAAGGTGCGTCGGTTTAGTTTCATTTGTTCAAAAATAATCGGCTTTGCACTACGCCATGAAGTAACTCCCGTACAGGGTAGTCATCCTTCTTCGTAGTGGCGAGGATGCGTTCTACTTCGTTGCGATCAGCAAACTGTACCTCGGCTCCGGTGGCATAGGTGATCAGTTGGGACACAAAGTTGCGCGCTACTTGTTCTTCCTGGGTTAACAGCAGATCGCGGAAGCGGCGGATACCTCTGAATTTTTCTCCACTGGCAGTCGAACCGCTGGCGTCCACGTAGAGGCCCCGACGGTAGAGAGGGCGCCCCAAGTGGTGTGCCGCAAGGTGCCGCTCTATGGGCCAGTCACCTTTACCAGTGGTGCGATAGCGTTGGCGAAATCCTCCGATCGGATCGAAGCTCTCCAAAGCAAATCCGGGTGGATCGATGTGTTGATGGCAGCTGGCACAACTGGCTACATTGCGATGCTTGGCGAGTGTTTCGCGGATGGTTGCCGCTCCGCGGATGTCCGGTTCCAGTGCGCTGATGGTGGGCGGTGGCGGTTGAGGCGGCGTGCCTAATAGGGAGTCCAGTACCCAGTGTCCGCGTTTTACGGGAGAAGTAAGTGTCCCGTTGGCGGTAATTTTCAGTATGCTGGCTTGGGTCATCAGGCCACCACGCACACTATCAGTAGGCAATGCTACTCGGCGCATTTTTTCGCCGGAGATATTGGCCATGCCATAATGCCGGGCGAGTCGGCGATTTAGGAAGGTGAAGTCAGATTTAATGAAGTTACGGGCCGGCAGGTTCTTTGCCAGTAGTTCGTGCAGAAAAAGCCGAGTTTCAGCGAGCATGGCTTGGCGCAATTCATTGTCGTACTC
>DJHS01000057.1:1523-1761 GCA_002433235.1 Verrucomicrobia bacterium UBA6614 | reverse complement strand
GATGAATCGGTTCGAGCGCGGATCGTTTAGCATGCGCTCGACCTGCGCGGTGAGCACTTTGGGTTGGGTGAGTTTCTTTTCGTTGGCAAGCCGGACTAACTCGGCATCGGGCAACGTCTTCCAAAGGAAATACGAAAGTCGGCTGGCCAGTGCGTGATCGTCCAGCGGACCGGGTTGGCCGGCGTGAAAGAGGAACTGTGGCGAACTGAATATGGCCCGCAGGGGGGCACGAACCATT
>DJHS01000057.1:0-1407 GCA_002433235.1 Verrucomicrobia bacterium UBA6614 | reverse complement strand
ATTCAACATGCGGTCCACCTGCACGGCGAGCACCTTGGGTTGGGTGAGTTTCTTTTCATTGGCCAGTCGGGTTAACTCGGCATCAGGCAACGTCTTCCAAAGAAAATACGAAAGTCGGCTGGCCAGTGCGTGATCATCCAGCGGGCCGGGTTGGCCGGCGTGAAAGAGAAAATGTGGCGAACTGAACATAGCCCGCAGGGGGGCACGAACCATTTTATGCATCGGTTGATCCTTGGGGTGATGCGGTTTGGCAAGAGAGACAAAGGATTCGATTTCTTTGTCGGTTACCGGCCGGCGGAAGGCCTTGGGCGCGATCCGCTTGATGATGTCGCGCAGGTGTTCTTTGGGATCCTTGGTGGGATGTGTCCAGTAGATGCGATGCTGCGGTAGCCATGGGACCTGTACGCCGGTGAGCAAATTGCGGGTACGCGTTGGTGGCCACTCTTCCTCCAGTGGGCCCTCGATCTTCAGCCACTTGATGGCGAGACCTTCGCCCTTGTAGCCGCGTGCGCCCTTGACGCGCATCATGTAGATCATTTTCCCGTCCGGAGCCGCGTTCAGATTCAATCCTGCGGGAAAAAAGAATTCACCCGGTTCAAAATATTGGGTGAGTTCAATCTTGCGGGATTCGCCGGGCTTGATTTCAAAGTTACCAATCAACTCGGTGTTACCGTGCTTGTCACTGGCCTTGTATAAGCCGAAGCCGATGTGGGTCTTGGCTTGATAGCCGGCGCCTTCGGCAGTGATTCGGTAGAGCCCTGGGTAAGGGAAGTGATACCCCATGTTGTTGGATTGGGCGACGTGCGGTTCACTGCGGTAGCTGAACATCACGTAGGCGTCATCGGTTCGCATCACGGTCTGTCCACCATTGCGCATCGGGCGGTCAAACCACATACTACTGTACCTGTTGTTGCGGTAATCCATCACTCGTGCTGCCTCTCGAGGCTTAGGACCGAGCATGATGGTCTCATCCAGGGCAGCGTCTACGGCCTTCAGATAGCTGCGAATGTGCACAGGTGAGATGCCCTGTTTCTCAGCGACGTTGGCGAACTTGGCCGAGGCATTCTCCGGCGGCAAGTGCCGTTTTAGGTTTCCACCTATGCCAAGTATATCCTGCAGGGTGTATTCAAACTCCAGACGAGTGAGCCGACGAGCAGCCACACGGCCCTGAGCAGCTTGTTGTTTGAGGTTGGCCGTGCGCAGGTCTGCTTCCAGCGCCGTCAGCGCCTTGTTCTTCAATACAGGGTCCGGACGCTTTTTCTTCTTGGGTGGCATCTCCCCCTTGTCCACCCGGTCAAAGATCTTTACCCATTGCCGAAAGGTGGCGGCATCAGATAGGTCATGTCCGAGTTTTTCAAAATTTAACTGCGTATCGGTATTCGCATCATGGCAATCAATGCACGAGGC
>DJHS01000075.1:0-4248 GCA_002433235.1 Verrucomicrobia bacterium UBA6614 | reverse complement strand
CCACGCGCCGCGTTTCACGGCGTTGGGTTCGCGACCGTCGGAAAGACCGGCGAGGATGCTGGTTTGCGAGAGCAACCCGCCGAGGTGCGCGCGCTTGTGCTTGATGGGCGCGAAGGCAAAGCCGCGTTCGGTGCGGTCGCCGAGGCCGTGGTAGCTGGCGGTGACTTCGTTGGCCATGATGAAGTCCGACTGCACGAGGTTGCGCGCGGGGAGGTTGGCACGGATGAGATGCTGCAGCAGCTCGATTGGTTGCTGGCGCAAATGAATCTTTGTGTCGCGCGTGAGGCTCGGGAATTTTTTATAGTCCATCTCCACCACGTCAAACTTGTCGAGGCTGAGCCATTGCGAGGCGAACTCGCGTGCAAACTGCCCGAAGCGCGGGTCGGCAATCATGCGGGTGATCTCGCTGTCGAGCGCGGCGCGCAGATTGCCGGCAGCAGCCAGCTCCTGCAGGTGCGGATCGGGCATGGTGTTCCAGAGAAAATAGGAAAGCTTTGAGGCCAGCTCGTGATCGGTGAGTGGCTCGGGCTTGGGCGTGTCGCTCTTCTCGATGAGAAACAGAAACTGCGGCGAGGTGAGCACGATGAGCAGCGTGTCCTTGATGCTCTGCGTGAAGTCCGGTTGAGCGGCAAACGACTCCTTCCACACCGCCATCAGCGAGGCCTCCTCGGCTGCGGTGATAGGCCGGCGAAAAGCGCGGCCGGCAAATTCCCGCACAATCTCGCGCGCGTACTGCTCCGGTTGGTCCTCGTTCGCCGAGCCGATGAAAATCCGCCGGTGCGTTGTCGGCGGCCAGCTCTCGTAGAAGGGCCCCTCAAACTCCACCGACTGAACCCGCAGTCGCGGTCGTTCACGTCCATCAGTGTATTCACTGCGAACACCAATCTCCCGGACGCCAGCAAGGTAATTGTCGTTCTCTGCTTGCACGTCGTCGCTTGGGTAATTGTTGATAGCGCCTTCAAACACATACTCGCGCACCGTGGTGTCCTTGACTTCCAGTGGTCGTTGCACCGGCGAAAATGTGCTGCCGCAATCGCGTCGCAAGCCAAGGTGCACGCCTAACCACGGTGACCGCTTCTCAAATTTTTTGAACCGCTTGCCCAAATCGCTCTCCGGCGTGATGGGCGTAAAGTTCACCAGATGCGGTGCATTACCAGTCGAGGTCTTCGCGCTAAATTCCACCGGCCCTTTGGGCAGCCGCACCACTAGGAACGGCGCCTGATGCCGCGTGGCCATGAACTCGCGCCCGCCGAGGTACAGCGTCACGTCCTGCGGCTTCTCCGGCGGGGCCTTCAGCGCGATGCCCGCCGCGCGGCCCGGCGCGAGCAGCGCCTGAATCTCCGCCTCGCCCAGCGCGCGTGTGTACAGCCGCACGCCGTCGATCTGGCCCTTGAACAGCTTCGAATCCTGAATGCGGCCGACGTGCAAATCCACTTTCGGATTGTCCAAAACCGTTGGCGCGATCGTGCCCTTGGCCACCTGAAAGCCGTTGATGAACAACTGCGTTTGGTTCTCTCCACGCCGCACCACCGCCGCCACGTGCTGCCATTGGTTCACGCGAATGACTCCCGGGCGCGACTGCACCGTGCCGTTGGGGGCGTTGTCCGGGCTGGCCGTCTCGATGCGCAACACGCCCTGGTTGTTTGGCATGTCGAGATACCAGCCGTGCGTCCAGCTATATTTGCCGAGGCAAACGATGCCGCCCTGCCGCAGCTGCGTGGGGCGGATCCAAGCCGACACCGTGAACTCGCCCGCGCCCACATCCATCGACGGATCCCGCGGCACAACGACCGCGTCATCTTTGCCGTCGAAATCCACCGCTTGGCCAAGCGGACTCTTCACAAACTTCGCGCCGCCCATCAACTTGCCGCGCAAATTCTTCGGTCGGCGCAAAGTATCCGCGTTACCATCCAGCTCCCACGCGCCCACGAGCTTTTCATTCAGCTTCGTGGCATCCGGTTTCAACTGCGCGTTGGCCGGCGTTTGCAAAAACACATCCGCCTGATACAGCCCCGCGTGCGGCACCTCAATCGTGCGCGGCCGCAGTGAGCCCTGCGCGCCGAACATCCCCTCCGCCGGTTTGGCCCGGGCCGCGCCGCGTTCCAACAGCAATGCGTCCTCGTACCGCGCCGCCTTCACGCGCACGCGAAACTTGCCGCGCTTGGGCAACTCGCGCAGGGAGATTTTGAAATTCGCAAACGGCCCGTACGTGCTGCCGCGCTGCCACACCTCCGGGCTGGGGATCGCCTGCCGCAGCAGCAACCCGTTCGCCGCCACCTGATGCGCCTTGCCCAACGGATACCCCCGCGTGCCGCGCATGCAGGCAAACACCGCGTGATAAATGCTGTCGTAATCGCGCCAGCCGCGCACGGTGCCGTTGCCCTGATAGCCCTCGTTGAAGCGCCATTGCGTGCGCATCTTGAACGGTTCAAACGCAAACGGCTTCTTCGGCACCAGTTGGGTGACCATGAAATTGTCGTTCGCCAGCAACGCACTGTTGGCGCCGAGGATCAATCGGTCCGGGCACGGCTCCGGATTGATCTCGTGCCCAAGGTCCATTCGGAAATTTTGAATCACCGGCTTGGCCTGCGGATCCACAATCGCCAAGTCCAGCGCCCGCTCCGCGATTTCGAAATACGTCTCCACCAACAACGGCGAGAGCAACATCGACTGCCCGTTGTTCACGAAGCCGTCCTTCGACACGCCGTCCGGCGGCAGCACGCCCGTCAAATCCTCCTCCACTCCCAGCAAGTCACGCAGCGTGTTGCGGTACTGCGTCACCGTCAGCCGTCGCGCGCCGCCGTTCTTCGGCCGCACCCGCGTGCGCGCCATCTGCAGTGCCCCGTCAATCCACGCCACCAACGCCGCCCGCTCCGCCTTGCTCGGTTGCGCTTCATCCTCCGGCGGCATTTCCTCCTCGATCAACTGCTTTCGAATAATCTCCCAATGCCGCACCTCCTTGTCCGGCACCGTGCCATCCAAATAATCCACCCGAATCCCCGCCTTCGGCTTGTTCTCCCCGTGGCAATCAAAACAAAACTTCTGAAACACCGGCCGCACCGTGCGCTGAAAACCCTTCTGCACAACGGCCGGCTCCTTGGCGGAAACCGCCATGACCGCCAAAAGAAAAACTGGAAAAAATCGAACCATCATCAACCCCCAAATTGTCCGCCACCAATCACCCCACGGCAAGGCAGAAGGTATGACCGACAATGCGATTGAGTTTATTTTCCGCCCTTAAACTGCCCATCAAAAAATTTGATCACCTCATCAACCACCAACTCATTGCTCGGCGTGAGTTCGCTGAAGCCGTGTTTGGCGCCTTTGACGACGTGCAGGGTGGACGGCACGCCGGCGCGTTTGAGGGCGTCGTGCATCAGCTGGCTTTGATTGAGGGGCACGACGAAATCCTGATCGCCGTGGACAAAGAAACACGGTGGATCGCCCTTGCTGATGTAGGTGATGGGATTGGCGCGGCGACATTTCTCGGGCGCCTTCTTGATGGGGGCACCGATGAGCCGAGAAGGCGCAGAGCGAGGGTTCGAATAATCGATCACACTGCGCGTGTCGTTAAGCTTCAGGAAATCAGTCGGCCCACACCACGGGCTGGCGGCCTGGATGGCGGGCGATGCCTTGCGCGTGACGGGGTGCGCCATGAATTCCTTCGAGTCGCCGGTGGTGGCCAGCAGCGCCGTGAGATGGCCGCCGGAGGATTCGCCCGCCGCGCCAAAGCGTTTGGGATCGAGGTTGAACCGTTTCGCATTGAGCCGCAGAAAACTCACCGCCGCACGGCAGTCATTGATCACCGCCGGGAAAATCGCCTCGCGACTTTTCGTGTACGTCACACCCGCGATCGCGTACCCGCGCGAAATCATCGGCACAAGCGGATTCGACCGGTCCTTGTTACCCCAGTCCCACGCCCCGCCGTAAAACCAAATCACCAGCGGCAACGGCTTGTCCGACTTCGGCCGGTACACATCCAGCAACATCTTGCGCCCCCCCTTGGCGTCCTTGTTGATGGCATAAACAATATCGCGCTCAATAATCGTCCCCTTCGGCAACCGCTCCAAAATCTTCTGCGGATCATCCTTCGCCGCCGCGCCGAAAACACCAACCAGCCCAAATGTCAAAACCCATCGAAAAATCTTCATGCCCACAGCCTATTCCTCCGGCCACAGATGGCAAGGGCTCCGGCGGTATTCTTGCCAATTGGCGCCGGCGCATTTACAAAGGGGCATGCGCTTTCTT
>DJHS01000025.1:49344-49967 GCA_002433235.1 Verrucomicrobia bacterium UBA6614 | reverse complement strand
TGAAGACCACCCAAAATGGCCAAGTGATTTACTCGCACAAAATTGTTTCCACCCGCATCGACACAGCACCCACTGAACCCACCTTGCTGGGAAAAAAGATTATCGGCAAACGCTTCATTCTTGAGGCTGGCCGAGATGAAGACACCAAACAAAAAGTGATCCTCCAATTTCGTGAGGATGGAATCTTTGAAGTAGCCCAAATCAGAGATGGGGAAGTGCGTCCAGATTCAGATGAAATGACTTTCAAGATCAAGGGATTAAAGGCTCGAGTATTTGAAAATGGAAAAGAAAATGGTGGCGTTACCTTCAACTCAGATAATCCAGCTATTGGCGATCTGGTTACCTTTGGCTCTGCTCGACGCCAGACCGCTGGAACCATTCTTAGCATAGAACCAGCCAAACCACTTTCTCAGATCGCCCAGACTGAATCAAAACCCGGCACCCCAATCTGGGAATTTGAAACGGGAAGTTATGTGATCTCCTCCCCCGCCATCGGCTCTGATGGCACGGTTTACGTCGGGTCAAATGACTGGAAGCTCTATGCCATCGATGGCAAGACTGGGGACAAGCTATGGGAATTTGTAACGGGAGGTTGGGTGGACTCCTCCCCCGCCATCGGCTCT
>DJHS01000025.1:48828-48954 GCA_002433235.1 Verrucomicrobia bacterium UBA6614 | reverse complement strand
CTATGGGAATTTGAAACGGGAGAGAGTGTGACCTCCTCCCCCGCCATCGGCTCGGATGGCACGGTTTACGTCGGGTCAAATGACAAAAAGCTCTATGCCATTAAGACCGACTCCAAAGGCCTAGCC
>DJHS01000025.1:13445-48496 GCA_002433235.1 Verrucomicrobia bacterium UBA6614 | reverse complement strand
CTAGCCAAAAGCCCGTGGCCCATGTGTGGGCGAAATGCCCAACACACCGGCCGCGCACCGAAGAAGTAGATTAGCCAGAGTTTTATTCGCCGACCTTGTTGGAGACATCATGTCCGGCCCATGGCTGGGATTTACTTTTTCCCGTCCTGTGCATTCTTGTTCAAGTTTTTGAGCACAAGTTGCCCCGGCGCTTTTGGAGTGATGAAGTAATGGAGGGTTTGGCCGGTCTGGGCGTCGGAGATTCTCCAAATGTGCCCGGCGAAGGTGCGCTGGCGAAAATGGCCGGTGGGGCGGAGGGTTCCGTATACCTTGGCCTTGCCGGCAAAGTCGATCCACTCCATGTGCAGGGTGAGGCCGGTGGCGTTGGCGATGAAGATTTCCGTCTCGTGGGGTGTGCGCGGAGAACGCCAGTTTTCGGATTCCGGCGACAAGAGTTCGAGTTCCACGGCGTGATCGGGTGCCAAGGTTTCCAGCCCCTTGCGGTAGCGCTGGTACCAGGCGTTAGCCTTGGCGGACCACGCGAATGTGGGCACGGCCTTGGGTTCGAAGCCTTTAAGATGCGCGGAAGCGGGCTGCCTGTCGGCGGGGTGTTGATATTGCCAATCGTTTTTGCCAAAGACTTCGGCGACGAGCTTGGCCAGTGCGGGGTCGTATTTTTCCAACTCGGCACGGGTGTTAACGTGGTTGTGATCGTGGTCATCCTCGCGGTTGGTGCCAAACCACGACTGCACGCCCTCGGCCCAGTATTCGTGGTGGTTGCGCCCGGCGTATTTGCCCTTCCACAAGCCGGCTTTCAGGGCCGCCTCGTGGGTGGCCTTCAGCCGATCATCAAAGGTGGGGTCGGTTTCCGACAGGGCACGGGAATGGATGGCGTGGGCGAATTCGTGAATCAGGATGTTCTCCGTGGAGTAGGGATCGCCGGGATAGTTTAAAAGATTTTCCTCGCCGCAGGAGACAACGGGAATGTCCTTTGAAGGGCCAAGGCCACGGGCGCGCCGGTTCCAGAACAGGCGGGGTTGAAGGCGGCGATGCTCGGGAATGTCGGTGGTGTACTCGTTGTGGGCGATGATGGAGAACCGCACCTTGTTTTTCACCAGTGCACGGAGCAGGTCCTTCCGCTGGCCAAGCATGTTGCGGATCAGGTAGGCAGCTTCCCGCAGGGCATGGTCCGAGACATTTTTTGAGGCGATGATGGGAAATCCATTGACGCTGAGGTGCTTGGTGTAAAACGGATCCAGTTTCCACGCCTTGACGAGCTTGGGCGGCGGAGGGGAGACCTTTGCCAGCGCGGAAACCGGGCAAATACAGGAAAGGAAAAAGAAGACGGCACGCACAAGAGGTGACTAGACCGGTTGAAGAGCATTGGCAAGCCCCGAGGTTACATGGGCGCGATGCCTCCTTTTGTGTCAGGCATAGAGTAAGCCCGGTTCATCCCCGGGGAACGATGGGTTGTGGAATCGTGTTGCAACGACCAAACAACCCATTGCAGCGACCAAACAACACGTTGCAACGCCCAAACAACACGTTGCAGCGACCAAACAACCCGTTGCAACGCCCAAACAACACGTTGCTTTTCAGAAAAACGAAGAAAAATAAAAAAATTTGGCAATTTCACCAAATCCGGTATCGCAGACTTCCCGACCTGCCGTAGTGAAGGCCTCCGAGCCTGCGTGGGTTGGGGATGTTGGGCTTCGATTCTTGCGTTGGAGGGGGTTGGGGGGCAATTTGGCGCGGGGTGAGGTTTTTGATGCTCAACTGGCGTGATCTACGCAACCCGTTGGCGGGCGGGGCGGAGCGGGTTTCGGAGGCTTACCTGCGGGCGTTGCTGGCGCGCGGGCACGAGGTGGTTTGGTTTGCCAACACTTTTCCGGGCGCGCCGCGGGAGGAGATGCTTGAGGGACTGCGGGTTGTTCGGGCGGGAGGACGGTTCACCAGTTGGCTGGCGGCGCGACGTTGGGCGCGCGGGCAGGAGTCGTTTGACTTGGTCATGGATCAGCATCATGGGATTCCATGGTTTGCCCCGTGGTGGGTGAAGGGGCGGGTGGTGGCTTATATTCATGAGGTGTTGGGACCGATTTGGAGTTCGTTTTATCCCTGGCCGGTTAGTGCAGTGGGACGGCTGCAGGAGCGGTGGTTTCTGCGACGATACCGCCATACGCCTTTCTGGACGGGGTGCGACTTCACGGCGGATCAATTGCGTGGACTGGGGGTTAATTCGGTCACGCAGGTTTCGTATGGGATTGACATGGAAGCGCTGGATGATTTGGGGGAGAAAAAACTGGAGGAGCCGTTGCGATTGATTGTGGTGACGCGGTTGGCGCCGAACAAGCGGGTGGATCATGTCATCGAATCGTTGCGGCACCTGCGGAAGGAGGGAATCCAGGCATCGTTAAAAATCGTGGGCGATGGGCAGGAGCGTTCGCGCTTGGAACGGCAGGCACGGGGATTGCCCGTGGAGTTTGCGGGCCGTTTGGCCGAGGAGGAGAAAAACGCGGCGTTGCGGGAGGCGCATTTGCAGTTGCATGCATCGGTGCGGGAGGGATGGGGCTTGAACATCACCGAGGGTAATGCAATGGGAACGCCGGCGGTGGTGTATCCGGTGCCCGGGCTGGTGGAATCAACACGTGACAGGGAAACGGGTTGGGTGGCCGAGATGGAAACGCCTCAATCGCTGGCGGATGGAGTAAGGGCCGCGTTGGCGGTGCCGGACGAATATCAGCGCTGGCGCGAGGCGGGCCGGGACCGGGCAAGGGATCTGCATTGGGACAATGTCCTGCCGGCGGCGTGTGATCAGTTGGAGGCGTGGGCGCGGGATGGGTAGGGCCTTATCCGGTGGCATCTGTCCGCCGGATTTGCAGGGCGCAGTTCCAGGTCAAAAACTCCCGCGCAAGAGGCAGGCGGGTGAGGAAGGCGAGTTCGTTGTAGTAGCGCGGGGCCATGCGCTGGACAGCCAGTCCCGGTTGCGCGCGGATGGTTTTCAGGACAGTGCCGATGTAGGTGCGGAAGAGGTTTTTGCCGACCGTGTGGATGGGGCCGGAGGTTTTGCCGAGGTAATGCCACGGGGAAAACTCGTGGCCGCCCCAAGGCGAAAGCCAGTTGGTCCAGCTCAGATAAAAAACACCGCCGGGCTTGAGCAACTTGGACAGGTTGTGGAGCAGATGGTTGGGGTCGGCCAGATGTTCCAGGACGTTGGAACACATCACCAGGTCGAACTGGCCATAGCTGGAAAGATCGGCGTTATTGAGGTCGACCTGCCTGAAGGGGCCGTCCTTCATTTCCTCGAGTCGAAGATCTTCGTAGTCGGCAAAGGTCACCTCGGCGCCAGCGGAGGTGCAGAGCCTGCCCGGGTGACCGTGGCCGCAGCCGAGATCCAGCATGCTGGTGCCGGGCCCGATCTTTACGCCGCCCCCCTGCAACCATTCAAGGGCGTCTTTCGCCTGCAATTCAAAGAATGCCCGCGCGTTTTTTTCGTAATTAAAATGGAGGGCGATGAGGCGATGGATGATCATCGGCACGCCGAGCTTTGCACTCGCCGGGGCGGGGTCAACCTTGGGTTGTCCACAACAATGACTTGCCGGGGTTGAGCCGGGTTGGTTGGCTCCGGCGCGCATGGCGGGTCATTTATATAACGGCGGGTTGGAAAAGGTGCGCTGGTTCGTGCGGCGGTTTGGGTTTCTGGAGTTATTACGTCTGCCGGTGCGCAAAGCCCTCTCACCCTGGGTTCGGCCGCGCCTGAAGCCGCGCCGGTTTAGCCTGCGTGGGCACGAATGGGATTGTATCTACCACGATCACAATGTCACTTGGAGCAACGAGCGTTGCGTCGAGGTTGGGCTGGGCTTGGCGTATCTCGACGAATTCAAGGGGCAGTCAATCCTGGAGGTGGGCAACGTGATGTCGCACTACGCCGACACAAGCCATCCCGTGGTGGACAAGTATGAGCATGCGCCGGGCGTGATCAACGAGGACATCGTGGCTTACCGGACGGAGGAGCGGTTTGACCTGGTGTTTTCCATTTCCACGCTGGAACACATTGGCTTTGATGATGACGCGACAGGAGTGTCCGCTGGGAAAATTCTGGATGCCATTGATGCCTGCAAGGCACTGCTTGCGCCCGGCGGCAGGTTTGCCTTCACTGTTCCCATCGGCTACAATCCGGACTTGGACGAATTGATACGCAGGCGCGCCTTGGGCATGGCCCGAACGGAGTTTCTCATTCGCCGGGGACCACGCGAGTGGGAAGAGGCCTCCCATCAAGCTGCCATTCGTGCCGCCTTTGGCAGCCCTTATCCCTACGCCAATGCCCTGTTAATCGCCGAACATGAGGCACCCCGCTAATGCGCATCCTGCTGGTCTCACTGTTTTACGAGCACGACTTTGGGGGCGCGGAATTGGTGGCCCGTCGAGCTCGAAGCCTGCTGCTTGACGCCGGGTGGGAGGTGGATGTGCTCTGCCTTGCGGGCGGCAAGCCGCACGGTGAAAAAGGCATCCACCGTTTGCGTGTGCCGTGGTGGCGGCGGCCCGGCGAGCAGTGGTTCAAGCGATCCATCATCTTTCTGCCGGGGCCTGGCATGGATGCATACCTCTTGGCAGAGGCTCGCGGAAAGGTCGAGCCCTTCAGTTATGATGGTGTCTTTTGCGTGGATTTCAACGCCGTGACCCTTGCCGTTGACTTGGCCCAGCCCGGAGGCCCGCCCGTGGCCCTGTGGCTGCAGGAAAACCTGCCGCGACGACTGGACCGGCTAAACATCAAATCCATCGCTGGGCCCCTCATTTCCAAGCTGCTCGCCATGCGGGAACCGCTGTGGCAGTTCTCCATGGCCCGCTGTCACTCAGTGGCGGCCGTTTCACGCTTCACTCGTGGCCAAGGGGCGGCTTTTGCGGGCGAGAACCGTTACACAACCTTGCACCCTCCCCTTGACGACGCACTTTTAAAGGCAAGTCCGGTGCCCGCCCGGCGTGATGGCCCGGCGCGCCTGTTGTTCCTTGGACGCTTGTCGCCCGAAAAAGGGGTGGACCTGCTGCTGGACGCATGGCCGCAATTGCGCGACAAGGCCACGTTGACTTTGGCCGGCTTGGATGGACCATTGGCCGACGAGGCTCGCGCCACAGCCCGCGATGATGAGCGGGTTCATTTGCTCCCGTCTGTGCCCCCGGAAGAGGTGCCCGCGTTGGTCAGCGAGCATGAGATTGTTTGTGTGCCCTCCCGTGTGGAGGAGAGCCTTTGCCGGACAGCCTTGGAAGGGCGGTTAATGGAGCGGCACGTGGTGGCGAGTGAGCGGGGGGCCATTCCCGAGGTGCTTGAGGGCTATCCACTGGCCTGCACAATCCAGCCGGACGCCTCTGACTTGGCTTCGCGGTTGTTGGAAACCATCGCCGGGCGCCGTGATCTCACGACGAAGGAACGAAAGGCAGAAGTGGAAATTCGGCGCATGTTTTCACCCGATGATTTTGCCAAGCGCGTCGCCTCGTTGTTGGGCCGCTAACCCTGACCCAATCTTTCCAGCCAGAGGCTTCCGCCACAGGCGTTATGGCCTTGCTTTCGCGCGCGCCGAAGGGCCGGGCACCCGGCCAGGACGGCTTCTTGATGGGTGTGAAACATGTGCCCCATCATCCAGGCCACCCGAAAATCGTTGTTGTGTGATAAAAATGCCTCCAGCAGATACTGTTCGTTCCATAGTTTAACCTCGTCCTTCACCCAGGCCGGGGGATAGTCGCGGGGTGTGTGGATGTCATGCACATGCACCCAAACGCCCGGGGCAAGGCGGGGCAGGATTTCGAGGTACTCGCGGAGGACATCGCCTTGCGGTCGAATGACGTGCGAGGAGTCAATGAACAAAACGTCGCCGGCCTGCAACTCGGTGAAGAGCTTGAGATCCATCCGTTCCAGCCGTTCGCGGATCAATTCCACCTCCAACTGTTCCAGCCAAGGCGCCTCGTAGGGCTCGATGCAGATATGGCGGCAACGGCAATCCGGGTTTTCCTCGCGGTTGCGCTGGAGGGCTTTTCGGGTGAGAAGCGTTGAGTGACCGCTGCCAATTTCAATGAAACGGCGTGGCTTTAGATGGCGCACGAGGCTGTAGAGCACATCGGCATCGCCCGGGCCGAAGGCGGGGTTGCTATAATAGAAGCCGCCCTTGCCGTCGGGTGCCCAAGGAAAGGCAAGCAATTCGTTGGCGTAGTCAAATTTTTGCAACAGCTCCAGTTGTTCGGTGTCGGACCATTTGATGCCGGGCAGTTCGCGTGGCTCGTCCAGCGACCGGTGGAGGTGGCTTGGGTTGACCAGCGGCTCGTAGTATTGGTCGCGCACGGGAAACACACCGGTTTTCCTGAACGCCCAGCGTGCGGCGCGGAATCGTTCAACGCCCGCCATTCGAATGGCGCAAAGCAGAGAGGAGGCCAGAAACGTGCACGGAAGAAGCAAAACGTCAGCCACCGGCATCAGGCCATTGACGGCCCTGCGTGCCAGCCCGTCCGGCGGAAACAACCTGAAAAGAATATCACGCACCCCCGGCCATCAATGTGCCAACAGGGCGGGAGGGGAGCAAGCGTGAAGGCTCAGCCGGGAGTAACTTCTCCCGGTTCCTGAGGAACGGGCTCCTGCTGGCCGGACCATCTTAACTCGTGGAAAAACCGTTTGGTGGACCAGCATCCTGAGCCAAACACGGCTACCGTGGCCAAGAGGAGAATCAGGCGGAAGGCTTTCATGCGGCGAACGTAGCATCCGTTCTCGCCGGATCAATCCAAAAGCGGATCCTGTTTACATTGAACCCTTGCCTCCACTGGCGTACGGTGCGGCGGCAGATGAAGGTGGTGATTCTATGCGGCGGCTTGGGCACGCGTCTGCGGGAGGAAACGGAATTCCGCCCCAAGCCCATGGTGTCTGTGGGGCCGCAGCCCATCCTGTGGCACATCATGAAGCACTATGCGAGCCATGGGCACAAGGACTTCATCCTGTGTCTCGGCTACAAGGGAGAAGTCATCAAGGATTACTTCCGCAATTTCCTTTGGCATACCCACGATGTCACGCTGCAAATGGGGCCACAGTCCAAGATTGATTTTCACGACAACGAAGGCATCGAGGACTGGACTGTGACCTTGCTCGATACTGGCCAGGAAACCCAGACGGGTGGACGTCTGCGGAGAGCCATGAAACACGTCCCGGATGAAACCTTCCTGTTTACATACGGTGATGGTTTGTCAGACGTTGACATCAACGCCTCGATTGAGTTTCACCAACAGCATGGGACTTTGGCAACGATCACAGCGGTTAAACCCGCGGGCCGCTATGGCGAACTGTCGCTCAAGGATTTTACGATCACCGGTTTCCGCGAGAAACCCAACCAAGAAGACGCCTATATCAACGGCGGCTTCATGGTGTTTAACCGAGGGATCATTAATTACCTTTCCGGGGACGACTGCATTTTGGAACAAGAGCCGATGAAAGCTCTGTCGGCCTCCGGCCAATTGAAGGCGTTTTGCCACGATGACTTTTGGCAGTGCATGGACACCTATCGCGAACAGCAATTGTTGGAGAACATGTGGTCGAGCGGTAGGGCGCCGTGGAAAACTTGGTAGGCGATGTTTGGGGATTACTACAGGAACCGCCGCGTGCTGGTGACCGGGCACACGGGGTTCAAGGGTGGGTGGTTGTCACTGTGGTTGCAAGAACTCGGGGCGATAGTCCACGGAGTTGGGCTGGAGCCGCCCACGGAACCAAGCCTGCACGAGATCATCGCCCCAGGCACATTCGCGTCCGAAGCCCACTGTAATATTCGGAATTTTGAGGATGTGAAGGCGGTGATACGAAAGGTTAAACCTGACTTCGTTTTTCATCTGGCTGCTCAACCGTTGGTCCGACACTCCTACGAGGAGCCACTGGAGACGATGGCAACAAATGTGATGGGCACCGCGTATGTGCTGGAGTCGGTACGCCGGTTGGGCTTGAAGACCCCCGTGCTGGTGGTCACCAGCGACAAGTGCTACGCCAATGAAAGTGATCGGCAGCATTCCGAGGAAGATGCACTGGGTGGCGCGGATGTATACTCATCAAGTAAAGCGGCGGCGGAACTGGTGGCGCACAGTTGGCGTCGGTCTTTCTTCAACAGGAATGAAAAATTGGCTCTGGTTGCCACGGCTCGGGCTGGCAACGTGATTGGAGGCGGGGACTATGCGCCTGACCGGATTGTGCCGGATGCGGTACGAGCTCTGCAGAGAGGTCAGCCCGTGCCGGTGCGCAATCCAGAAGCCGTGCGGCCTTGGCAACATGTGTTGGATTGCCTGTCAGGATATCTGTGGCTGGGGAGCCGGATGGAGACAGCTTCACCGGCTTATAATTTTGGGCCTGAGCCAGACTCGATCCAATCCGTGCAGCAATTAATGGATGAGTTTTTGAAACACTGGCCAGGCGAGTGGGAAAACATGGCGGAGAATAATCCACCACCGGAAGCAGCGCGATTGACGTTATCCATCGCCCTCGCAAAAAAAGAACTGGGATGGAGGCCAACTTGGACGTGGAAAACCGCAGTGGAACAAACGGCTGTCTGGTATCGTTCCCGGCACCAAGACCACGCAGAGGATGTGCGGGCTTTTTCCCAGGAGCAAATTAGACTTTATTGCGACGGGGCCGAAATGGCGGGCAATCCTTGGACAAAATGAGTGCCATGGAATTGAAACCCCTGCCGATCGATGGTGCGTTTGAAATTGTCCCCGTTCCGCATTTCGATGAGCGAGGCAGCTTCGCTCGCATCTATGATGCTGATTGGTTTTGCGACCACGGATTGACTAATGAGTGGGTGCAGGAGAGCCTGTCATGGACGCGGACATGTGGGACTGTGCGCGGTCTGCACTACCAAACCCCGCCTTTTGCTGAAACGAAGCTCATCCGAGCCGTTTGCGGAATCGTGTTTGATGTGATCGTGGATTTGCGAAGGAGTTCGGCTACTTTTGGCAGGTGGTACTCGGTGCAGTTGAGCGCAGCACAAATGAATCAAGTCTATGTGCCTATGGGGTGCGCCCATGGTTTCTGCACACTTACAGATGATGTCCAACTCTTGTACAAGATGGATGAAATCTATTCTCCGGACCACGCGGCAGGTTTGCGATGGGATGATCCCGAGGTAGGGATTAAGTGGCCGATGGATTCACCCAGGCTTTCGGAAAAGGACGCTGCCATGCCAAAGTGGAGTGAGTTTTCCAGTCCATTTTAATGAGTGTCGTTTTGGACAAATTTCATTGCCGATCGTGTTGTTCAAATGCGGGATGCTTGGTTCTGGATCTTGGCAGACAGCCATTGGCCAATAACCTGCCAAGGCCGGAGGATTTGGAATACCCGGAGCCGTCCTTTCCTCTTCGGCTTGCAGTGTGTACGGATTGCTGGTTGTTGCAGATTTTGGATGTTGTCCCTCCGGTGAATCTTTTCAGCGAGTATGTGTACTTTTCCTCCTATTCGGATTTATGGCTGAAGCACGCAGAGGAAAGTGCGCGTCGCTATATGGACGAATTCAGCCTTGGCGCGGAAAGCTGGGTGGTGGAAGTCGCCAGCAATGATGGATATCTGCTCAGACATTTTGCCGCGGCGGAGATACCGCATTTGGGAATTGAACCGGCGGGCAACGTGGCGCAAGTGGCCAGGGAGAAAGGGGTGGAGACGAGGGTGGACTTTTTCAACACAGCCTTGGCACGTGATTTAGCCAAGGAGAAGCGGGCCGATTTGATCGTCGCCTGCAATGTGTTTGCACATGTGCCTGACCCCAACGATTTTGGGGAAGCCTTGAGGGTTTTATTGGGTGATGCGGGGACAGCAATCCTCGAATTTCCACATGCGGCGAAAATGATTTCCTATGGGGAATTTGACACGGTGTATCATGAGCATGTTTTTTACTTCACGCTTACTGCACTGGAACCCTTGTTCGAGCGGCATGGCTTGCGGGTTGTCAAAGTGGAGGAACTGTCAGTGCATGGGGGATCACTGCGGATATTTGTCCGGCACAAGGGTTGCCCGGCGGATGATTCGGTGTCTATCCTGCGCGAGCATGAGGAGGAAATAGGTGTGGGAACAACCGCATTTTATGATGGGTTTGCCAAGTGTGCACAGAACACCCGAAAGAAATTACGAGAGTTTGTGGAATCGTTGCGAGGGGAAGGGAAGCGATTGGCAGCCTATGGAGCGGCGGCGAAAGGGGCGGTCCTGATGAATTATTGCGGACTGGATTCTAGACAGATTGATTTTGTGGCAGACCGAAGTCCACACAAACAGGGAAGACTAATGCCAGGGGTGCGTGTGCCCATTAAGGAGCCGGGTGCATTGCGGGAAAAACGCCCGGATGTTGTATTATTGTTAGCTTGGAACTTTGCAGACGAAATCCAGTCCCAGCAGTCGGAGTATCGTGAATTGGGAGGCCGATTCTTGATTCCATTGCCAGAAATGAGACTTGTTTAAACTGGTGGAATGAAAACCGTGGTTATATCGCAACCCATGTACTTCCCATGGGTCGGCATGCTGGAGCAGATGGCGTTGGCCGATGTGTTTATTTGTTTGGATGATGCAGATTTTTCAAAGGGGAGTTTTTTTAATCGTGTGCAGGTGAAGACTTCGCAAGGCGTTCAGTGGCTGACTATTCCGAGGGCCGATCACCCAATGAAGAATAAACTCAATGAGGTTCAGCCAGCGTCTGGTAGTTGGCGGCGCAAGCATTTGGCTACGCTTCAGCAGGCATACGCGGCAGCACCTTTCATGGGGGAAATGTTAGATTTGGCGGAGTCGGTGCTCAGTTTGACACACGAATCGCTGTCGGGCTTGGGAACTGCAAGCATGATCGATATGGCTGGTTATTTTGGGATGATGCCAAAGGATATGCGATCTTCGGATCTTGGCGTGAATGGTGGCGGATCTGAACGGGTGTTGAAGCTTTGCCAGAAGGTGGACGGGGAGCGTTATGTGACAGGTCATGGCGCCAAGAATTATCTGGATCATGAGGCGTTTGAGGCGGCTGGGGTGAGAGTGGAATACATGGATTATGAAAAGCGGGAATATCCGCAGTTGCATGGGGAGTTTACGCCATATGTCACGGGCCTTGATTTGGTGGCAAATTGTGGGCCCGCGGGAAGAGAGTTTATTGTGTCTGGCACGGTTCCTTGGAGGGAATTCCTGAGGTGGGAAAGGGGGTAGTTTTGATTGGGGAATCGTTTCATGTCACTACGGTGGTTCCTGTTTACAACGGTGGACCCTTTATTGAGGCGACACTGCGATCTTTGCTGGGGCAGACACGGCGGCCGGACCGATTAATCGTTCAGGATAATTGCTCGACGGATGACACGGCAGAGATTGCGAAGGGGTTTGCCGGGGAGGGGGTGGAATATCGCCGGACGGCAGAGCATCTGCACAGTGGTCTTAGTTTCAACTTGGGGATGGAGTTTGCGTCGGAAACGGATGTTCTGCACATGATGACGGCGGACGACTTGGTGAAACCGACTTTTGTGGAACGTGTTCTTGAACCCCTGGTTGGGGTGGAGGGAAATGCACTGTCGTATTCTGCGTTTGAGGTGATCGATGAGGAGGGGCGTCTTTTGGAGGAAGGGGACTTGGCGAATTCGTTTCGGATTGAATCGGGCGCGCCGGTACGGGAAATTCCCATGGAGGATTTCTTGGCGGCTCAGGCGGTGTTGCGAACTATATGCACGCCGGCGGTGTTGATGAAGACGGATCGACGCCCGCTGCCGGCTGGGTTGCGGCTGGAGTTTATTCAGTGCGCGGATGCGGTGTTTTTTTCCGAGTGTACCCGTGATTACAAACGGTTCTTTGAGGTGCCCGAGGCACTTTGCCAATATCGTCGCCATGGGGCCACTACGACCACGCGTAACCGCGAGCGTCCGGCGGAGTTGATCCAGGACTACTGGAGAGCCACTTCCCGGGTGGATGAAATTCGCGGCAAATCGGGTTGGATGGCGAATTTTCGTCGGCGATGTTTTGTCGCTGCCGCGGCGCGGATTTTGTTGGGTGGCATTGAGGATTTGGATTCAGTTCGCCGTGCGGAGGCATTGCGAACGACTCGCGCAATCACCGGCCTGCCCGCATGGTGCTTGGGTAACTTGGCGGTTGCCCTGCGGAGGGTTCTTGGGCAGGGTCATTTCCGAAGGCCGTGAACAAGCTGGACGCGTTTACATCCGAATATTCTCCCGATTCCCCGGTGGCCATTGAGAATGATCTCCTAATGCATTGGTATCCCAAGCGGGTGGTGGGCCGGTTTGGGCACTGCGCGCAACTCTTGGAATTGGGGATCGGGCATGGCTACACGGCTTCAATTTTCAATGAGGCATGTGACCGTCACATGATGGTTGAGGGATCCCCAGTCATGATTCGGCGCTTCAGGGATTCTCACCCGGATTTCAGCGGCGAAATTGTGGAAGGGTGGTTCGAGACCTTTGAGACTGGTGACCGGTTTGACGTGATTATCATGGGATTTATTCTCGAGCATGTGGATGATCCGGGACTGATTCTTGACCGTTATCGCGCGCTTTTGCTTCCCGGTGGCCGCTTGTATATTGCTGTGCCCAATGCCAAGTCTCTCAACCGCCGGATGGGTTTGGAATTGGGCAAGATTGACGACATATACAGCTTGAACGAAAACGACAGGGCCTTGGGACACCAGCGCCAGTATTGCCGTGACACCTTGCGGGCAGATGTTGAAAACCACGGTTGGAAGGTGACGCATGAGGAGGGATTGTATCTCAAACCTCTCCCGCTTCCGGTTTTGAAGACACTGCCTGATTTCAAGGAGAATTTGAGGGCGATGATGGAGGTTGGGGTGGATTTTCCGGATTTGTGCGTGGCTTTGTTGCTGGAGGCAGAGGCTGCGTGAAAGTGGTCGCGGTGACCGGGGCGGGCTCGATGCTTGGGGAACAACTGTGCGCGATCCTGATCGAGTCGGGCGTAACCGTGATTCGCGTGGGCAGGGATACTGACGCGGAGATTAATCTGGATTTGCGTCATGGATTGAAGGAGGCGGTGGAGAGTGTGGCGGATGTGCTGTTTCACTGCGCGGCTGGGTTTGGTGACGACAGTCCCGAAGGCGTGCGGGCAAATTTTGAGATTAACGCAGCCGGGTGTTTGCATGTTTTGGAATTGGCGGACCGGTTGAATTGCCGTTCGGTGGTTGGCGCGGGCACCCTTTCCTCCTGTGAAAAATTTGAGCCGGGAGGCATGACAAGTTATGGATTTTCGAAGGCGCAGGGGGAGTCATTGTTGAAGTGGGGAATGATGCGCAGAGGAGGGAGGTTTTGTGCCCTTCGGTTTCCGCAGTTGTTTGATACAAACGGCCGTTCTGTAAAACATCAGGCTTGGTTTGGACGGGTGGTGGCGTACGCGGGGGCCGGGCTGGATTTAAATCTCCCGGCTTCGGAAGGGCCGCGGAATTTCCTTCATGTAGAGGATGCGGCACGGCTGATGTTGACGGCAGGACAAAGAGGTACATCTGGCGTATGTCCGGTGGTTCATCAAGAGTTAATAAACATGGGGGAGCTTGCGGAGTTGGCATTTGGCATCTTCGGAAGAGGCGGAACAGCACGGATCAGCGACGTCAAGAAACCATTTCGGCGGGTGAACTATCCGAAAGATGCCGGGATGTTTCAGGCCTTGGAAATTTCCCCCGCCATATCCCTGAGGGAAGGGCTGGCGCGGATTCGTGATGCTGGCACAGAGAGTGCGTTTGGTCCGCTGGATGTGACATGAGCGTGGAGCGAAAAGAGATCGCTGTGATGGTGACGGGTGTGGGGGCTGTCATCGGGTGTGGGATTGTTGAGGGACTGCGGACGAGTGGCCGGCCGGTGAAGGTCTTGGGAGTGGATCGTAATCCGGGTTGTGTCGGGCGCGATGCCTGCGATGAGTTTTATCCTAAGCCGCGGGTGCCGGAGGAAAGTGAGGCTTATCTTGATTTTTGGCGCGGGCTTGCAGATGAGGCAGATCTTGTTTTGCCGGGGATTGATGAGGATGTATTTTATTTGGACGCTCATCGCGGAGAATTGACCGCAACCCGGCTGGGCTTGAATTCGCGGGAATTGATCGACTTGGCGCGGGATAAGTGGCTGCAGATTGCGGCTGCTGGAGAATGGGCGATCCCAACGGTCTGCGAAAAAGACTGGGAGGAATGTGTGGAACTGCTGGGGCCACCGCCGTTTCTTTTAAAGCCGAGATGTGGCTCCGGTTCGCGAGGGATAGTGCGATTGGAAAATGCGGGGGATTTGGTGCGTCACGCGGATGGATTCAATATGATTCAGCGAATCGTGGGCAGGGATGATTGCGAGTTCACGGTTGGGATGTTCGGCTTGGGTGATGGGCGATCCATGGCGCCGCTGATTTTCCGGCGTGAGCTGTCGACCTCGGGTCACACCCGATTTGCCGAGGTGGTGGATGATGATGACGTTGCTAGGGCAGCCGTCGCGCTGGGGAGATGTTTGCAGCCGGTTGGGCCAACCAATTATCAGTTTCGCAAAGACGGGGCGAGGACGTGGCTGTTGGAAATAAATCCGAGATTTTCCAGCACCACGGCAATGCGCGCGGCCTTTGGCTATAACGAGGTGGCCATGGCTTTGGGTTTTTATTTGGACGGACAGGAGCCGGCTGCTTCCACAATCCGGAAAGGCCGGGCGCGGCGGGTGGCGGTGGACCGGGTGGAGTTGGAGTTCGACAGCCGGGTGGACGCCGGGCATTAATTTGCGGACGATGGAGCCGGAAGAGCAATTTGTTAGTGAAGTGCGGGAGAACATCCGCCGGTTGGGTGATGCTCCGGGGTTGGCTTCAAAATCCATGGAGTGGATGCAGGCTGCCTGTGATAGTGGCAATTACCTGTACAATTTCACTTGGCTTGGACGGCCGATTATTCAGTACCCGCAGGACATTTGCGCGGTGCAGGAACTGATCTGGTCGGTCAAACCGGATTTGGTCATCGAGACAGGTATTGCCCACGGTGGCTCGCTTGTGCTCAGTGCCTCCCTGCTGGCCTTGTTGGATTTGGAAGAGGCACATGTCAAGGGAGGCACGGTGGACCCGAGGCAATCGCGCCGGAAGGTTTTGGGCATCGATATTGAAATCCGCGCGCACAATCGGAAGGCCATTGAAGGGCATCCTCTGGCGGATCGAATCCAGATGATCGAAGGATCAAGCATCGCGACGGAGATCGTCGAGCAGGTCAGGGAAATTGCCCGTGAACACGATCGCGTGATGGTTTTTCTGGACTCCAACCATACCCACGACCACGTGCTCGCCGAACTGGAAGCTTACGCGCCATTGGTTTCCCCCGGCAGTTATTGCGTGGTGTTTGACACGCTCATCGAAAACCTGCCGACCGGCTCTTTTCCGGATCGGCCGTGGGACAAGGGCGACAACCCACGCACGGCGGTCGCGGAGTTTTTAAAATCGAACGGCCAATTTGAGATCGACTGCGCGATGGAAAACAAGCTTCAGATTACGGTGGCGCCGGGTGGATTTTTAAAAAGAGTGGCGGGTTGACCATGGATCGCATTCCCATTGCCGGTCCGGATATTTCCCAGCGGGAGATCGACTACGCTGCCGATGCGGCCGCGCATGGCTGGTACGAACGCGCTGGTGATTACCCTCGTCGATTCGAGGCGGCGTTTGCCGAATACGTCGGGGTGAAACATGCGGTGAGCCTGCCTTCCTGCACCTCGGGATTGCATCTCGCGCTGGCGGCCCTAGGGGTGGGCCCGGGGGATGAGGTGATTGTCCCCGACATCACCTGGATTGCCAGTGCCGCGCCGGTGGACTACGTGGAGGCCACTGCGGTGTTCGCTGATGTGGACAAGCAAACTTGGTGCCTTGACGTTGCGTCCGTGGAAGCATGCCTGACCGACCGTACCCGCGCCATTCTGCCCGTGGACCTTTACGGAGGCATGCCGGATTATACCGCGCTTCGGCAACTGGCTGACTCGCATGGCCTGAAGATCATCGAGGACGCCGCCGAGGCCATTGGCAGCGAATGCCACGGACGCATGGCCGGCGCATGGGGTGATGTGGCCGCCTTTAGTTTTCACGGATCAAAAACCTTTACCACCGGTGAGGGTGGCATGTTGGTGACGGATGATGATGCCGTGTTCGAACGCGTAATGCAGTTGCGCGACCATGGCCGCGCGCCGGGAGACATTTTTTTTAAAAACGAGGAGGTGGCCTTTAAGTACAAGCTCGCCCCCGTGGCGGCGGCGATTGGGCTGGCGCAGGTGGAGCGCGCGGATGAGTTGGTGGCTCGCAAGCGTGAAATCTTTGGCTGGTACCACGAGGCGCTTGATGAGACGGGAGAGATCGTGCTTAACCACGAACCGGCCGGCACGAAAAACTCCTACTGGATGGTGACAGCCCAAATTGACCCCGCACTGGGCTGGCCCAAGGAGAAACTCATGGCCGCTCTCTCGGAACAGGGCATCGATAGCCGGCCATTTTTCAACCCCCTCAGCAGTCTGCCGGCGTATGATGGGCGAAGGGAAGCCTTGGCCGCGCAGCGCCGCAATATGGTGAGCCATCGTCTTGCCCCATGGGGCATCAATCTTCCCTCGGCGTCCTGTTTAAGTCAGACGCAAGTGGAGCGCGTGGTGAGAACATTGTGTGAAGTGTTGGGCGTTGCCTGAGTGGGTTGCGATCTGGCAGACTGTCCCAGTCAGTTGCTGACTGTGTTTGACTTTCAATCCCGTGGCACGCGCGAAACGAAACAGGAAGAAGAAAGCTACGGATTCTCCATCGCCGGAACCCCCTTCCGAGGCGGGCACATTGGAAGCCGAACCGTCGAAAAAATCCATGCCTGCCGGGCGACCGGGTTGGCCCGCGGCGGCATTTGCGGCGGGCGTGTTGGCGCTGGTGCTGGTTGCATTGTTTCGCGAAAGCCTTCAAGTCGGCCGCGTGCTGTTTGCCAATGACGCACCCTTGGGCTTCATTAAACACTATTTCGAGAATGGCGGGGAGGGGTGGGGCACTTGGGTGGACCATACGTGGATCGGCTATGCCTACCCGGCGGCGGCCCTTGGCTTCACGACGCTTGTTGGCCTGCTGGGCATGGCGCTGGGAACGGATGGCTCGGTTTGGTTTGCCAATTTTTATGCGCCCGGTTGCCTTTGGTTGGCGGGCATGTGTGCCTGGGTTTTCTTTCGGCAAATGGGATGTGGATCTGCGGTTTGCCTGCTAGGCGCCCTGGCGGCGGCGTTGAATGGGGCCTTCTTCACTTACGCCACGTGGGGATTGCCTGTGCGGGCGCTGGCGGCGGGGATGACCTTTCTCGCATTGGCGGCGTTGGTGGGCGGACGGGGCCGCCGATGGTGGCCCTTGGCGGTGTTGGCGGGATTGGCGGTGGGCCAGGGAGTCATGGAAGCCTACGACATTGGCGCACTTTTCAGTCTATATGCCGCGGCGTATGCGGTGTTTCTTGTTTTAAACCGTGAAGGTTGGACGCTGCTCGCGTTGGGCCGAGGGGCGGCGGTGGTTGCTGTGATGGCGGTATTTGCCGGGCTCATGGCTTGGAACACCATTGCCAGCGTTCGGGAAACACAAACCCAAGGCATTGTGAATCAGGAATTTTCTGCGGAACACCAGTGGAATGGCGCCACCCAGTGGAGCCTGCCCAAGGCGGAAACCGCGCGACTGGCTGTGCCGGGTTTGTTTGGTTACCGGATGGACAGCCCGCCCGAGCAGCGTTACTGGGGGAGCGTGGGGCAAACGCCTGGCTGGCCGGAGCACCGCATGGGCATGCCGCATCATTCCGGATATGGCGTTTACGCGGGCGTGCTGGTTCTGGTCGTCGCGGTTTGGGGCTTGGTGAATTCGTTCCGCCGGGAGGATGGGCCTTATTCTCGCGTGGAATGCCGGTTCATTTGGTTTACGGCCACGCTGGCGATCATCTCACTGGGACTGGCATGGGGGCGGCACGGATTTTTATATCAACTGATTTACCCGTTGCCCTTCTTCAATGACATTCGGAACCCCATCAAGTTTATGCAGCCCTTCAGCCTGTTGCTGGTCATCCTGTTTGGCTTGGGGCTGCAGGGGATTGCGCGGCTCTACTTGGAGGATACCCGACGCCGCGTGAAGGAGGCCGGCTCAATGCTAAGCAACCTGTTTCAGCCTGGGGAAGGCTTTGAGAAGACTTGGGCGATTGGTTCCGGCGTATTTTTCATGGCCGCGGCGGCGCTGTCATTGGCGCTGATGACGTTGCAGGGAGACGTAGCCGTGCATATATCGCGAGGATTGGGACTGGCGGATGAACAAGGTGCAAAAGCGATGGCGGCCTTTGGCATGGGACAAATCTGGAGAACGCTGTTGTTACTGTTGATGGCTTTGCTTTTGTTGTTGGCGGTGCCGCGCTTGAGATGGTCGCCCAAGGGTGTGGTGGGCTTATGGGCGGCACTTGGAATTCTGCTGGTGGTGGATCTCGGCTCCGCTCATGGCCCGTACATCAAATACTGGAATCTGTCCGAGAAATATCCCTCCAATCCTGTTTTGGAGAAATTGGCCGGCCAATCAACCCAGGGCCGAACCGCTCTGCTGGACGGTCAGCGGTTCAACTTGGCCGTTCCCACCCCAGGAGGTCCTCAAGTCGTGCAACCTTCGCTAGAGGCTCATGTCTTGGATGTGCTTTTGGCACCCCTTCCACCGGCGAACCAAGTGTTCACCAATGCCTCTTTGGCCGTCGCTGCCGAGAATTTTCATCGCGGCATTTTGCAGTGCCAGACATCCGCAGATTTCCAACAGTTTGTTCAGTCCTTTTCAGCCTCCCATCCGAGCAATGATCCGGAACTTATGCAGTTTTGTTCCCAGCAGATTCAGCAAAGAGGCCTGCAACTCCGGACAAAGGGAGTTTCCGGGCAATTGGCCAGTGTCTATGGCGTTGAGTGGGCACAACATCAGATGCCTTGGCATGGCGTGCCCATGCTGGACATTGTGCAGGAGCCCCGGCCCAAACTGGCGGACACGGCATTTCGCACAAACCTTGCCCCGGCCGTTGCGCCCAGCCAGGTGAATGAAGCCGTCCGCTTGGCTCTCCGGAAGTTGGAACTCACTTCCACCCGCTATATTGTCAGTTATGCCGGTAGTTCCATCATGACCCAGGCCGCGCGCAGGAGGTTAGGAGATGCCAATGCCACTTCCGCGCTCAACGCTGTTCTCGATCCCCGTCGCCAGCGCTTCCGGCCTCTGGCCGATTTCAACATCGTGCCCGTGCCAGCGGGCATGGAGTCGGGGCAGTTGCCAGTCTCCTATTCCACGAGCGTAACCACCAATGGCAAGTTTGCGGTGACTGAGTTCCGGGGAGCATTGCCGCGCGCGAAATTGTATGCCGATTGGAAACAGGGAGCCAGCGATCGGGAGGCACTTGAGCGGTTGGCCAGCGCGGAATTTGATCCCCAGACTCAGGTGGTGCTGGCTGAGAATGGACTGCCCCAGCCGTCTGGGGGTGCCTCGCCGGGGCCCGTGGAATATGTGGTCAACCACACCAAGTACATCGAGTTGAAAACCCCACCCACAGAGAAGGACACTATCCTGCTTTTAAACGATCGGCATAATCCGGACTGGCAGGTGTTCGTCAACGGCCAGCCGTCGCGATTGTTGCGCGCCAATTTCCTCATGCGCGCCGTACACCTGCCGCCATCCGCGGGAGGGCACGAGGTTGTGTTCCGCTATCAGCCCACCCGGGAACCCGTGCTCGTCAGTGCCTTGGCCGCGCTGGCGGGGCTGGCCTTTGGCGTGGTGGGATTGCGGCGGGCAGAGGATGAAAATCACAACCCGGTGGGGTGATCCACAAATTCCCATGGGACGCGAAACTTTCGGGACAAGTGTTTCGCCAGTGCCTTGACGCCAAAAGTCTCGGTTGCGTAATGGCCGCCGTAGTAGATGTTGATCCCCAGTTCCTCCGCGAGGGCTCCTGTCCAGTGCGGGCCTTCGCCGGTGATGAACGTGTCCACGCCCTCCTTAGCCGCCTTCTCCACGCTTCCCCCCGCGCCGCCGGTCACGATGCCGATTTTTTTGCACACACTGGGGCCGCCCCGCAGGAGCACCGGCGGCACACCCAGAATGGTCTTTAAACGTGCTGCCAAGATGTCCCGGCACAACCGTGTGCTGACCCGCAGTCCGATGGGTGTGCCGTGTTCCTCAAAGAATGGGCGTGGCCGGGTGAACTTGAGCGCCTTGCAGAGCAACGCGTTGTTGCCCAGGCGCGGATGCAGGTCCAGTGGCAGGTGGGCGCTGTACACCGCCATGTCATGCTCCACCAGCGTCTGGATGAGCTTGCGTCGCGGCCCGATCCACGGATGTTTTGCGGTCCAGAAGAGGCCGTGGTGAACCACCATCAGGCTGGCACCGCCCATGGCCGACTTTTGGACCGTAGCCAGACTCGCATCCACGGCGGCGGCAATGGCCCGCACCTTGCCGGAATTCTCCACCTGCAGGCCGTTGTGTGCGCCCGGTGAATCCGCAATGGCTTCCACGCGCAGTTCTCGGTCGCAGTGATTTACGATTGCCTTCAAGTCCGCTGCCGCCATGCCGGGATGAAACCACATTCAGGCCATGGCGCAATTTTTTATCACGTGCGGTTTGCATTTGGCGGCGAGCTTTTTCATGATCCGCCATTCCCCTTGGCATGAGTGACGCTGGGCAAAATGGCACGTGGTCGGTTGAGGACGCGGCGAGTCTGTACAATGTGGACCGCTGGGGGGCGGGCTATTTTGGCGTGAACACCCGTGGCCGCGTGGAGGTGCGGCCACTGGGAAAGGACGGTGCCGAGGTGGAGGTTTTGGCGGTGGTAGAGGAGGCGCGCAAGCGGGGTTTGCGTTATCCCATGCTGCTGCGTTTTCAGGATATTGTTCGTCACCGTGTGGCGGCGATCAACGGGGAGTTTCGCGCGTCCATGGAACGGCACACATACGGCGGGCGATATCGAGGTGTGTTTCCGGTCAAGGTGAACCAGTTGCGCGAGGTGGTGGAGGAGATCGTGGATGCGGGGCGGCCGTTTGACTTTGGGCTGGAAGTGGGAAGCCGGGCGGAATTGTTTGCGGCACTGGCATTGCTGGATGACCCGGGGAGCCTGATCATTTGCAACGGCTACAAGGACGAGGATTTTATCCGGGGAGCGTTCATGGGGCTGCGGCTGGGCAAGCAGGTGGTGTTGGTGATTGAGAAGCTTGAGGAATTACCCTTGATTCTCCGGCTGGCGCGTGAGTCGGGCGTGGAGCCGATGGTGGGCATGCGACTGAAACTGTTGAGCCGGTCGGCGGGTAAATGGGCGGACAGTGGTGGTGAAGATGCCAAGTTTGGATTGACTACGGCAGACTTGGTGGCAGCGGCGGATTTGCTGCGCCGCGAGGGATTGTCGCGCTGCCTGCGCCTGTTGCATTTCCACATTGGGTCGCAGGTGCCGGATATCTTGACGGTAAAAAAGGCGGTGCAAGAGGGGGCGCGTTTTTACGCGAAGCTCAGGAAGATGGATTTCCCGATCGAGTATCTGGATGTGGGCGGCGGATTGGCGGTGGATTATGACGGCAGTCGGGCGGCAGGGGAAAGCAGCTCCAACTACACGCTGCGCGAATACACCGACGGCGTGGTGGGGACCATTGGAGGCGTGTGCGATGAGGAGGAGGTGCCAGCACCAGACGTGGTGAGCGAAAGTGGAAGGGCCATCGTGGCGCACCACAGTGTGTTGGTGGTGGAGGCTTTCGGGGCGATTGCCAAGTCGCTCAAACCGCGGCTGCAGTATGGTGATGAGGAGCACGCACTGGTTCGGAAACTCCTGAAAATCCGGCGCAACTTCGGCCGGACTCAAAACAAACTGGCGGCTTTCCATGGAGCCTTGCAGTGTAAGGAAGACGCGCATGACATGTTCACGCTGGGCGTGCTGGAGCTGGATACGAAGGCGAAGGTGGAGACTTTGTATTGGGAGATTTGCGGAAAGGTCACGGCCTATTATCGCGGGCGCGAACATGTTCCCGAGGAGATCGTTCGGCTGATGGACAGCATGGGGGATCAGTACGTATGCAACTTTAGTGTGTTCCAGAGCCTGCAGGACCACTGGGCGCTGGACCAGCTTTTCCCAATCATGCCGCTGGGCCGGTTGGACGAACGGCCGACGCGGGAGGCGCGGCTGGTGGATATCACCTGCGACAGCGATGGCGCGGTCAAGAAATTCATCGATCTGGAGGCTGTGCGCGATACGTTGCCCCTGCATGCGCTGCGCCGGAACGGCAAGGGGATGGAACGGTATCCGCTCGGGATTTTTCTGACCGGCGCCTATCAGGACATCATGGGCGACATGCACAACCTGTTTGGAAGCGTGCATGAGGTACATGTCTTTCTCGACCCGGACGAGGCATCGGGGTATTACGTGGAGGAGGTCATCCGCGGCCATACGGTTGTGGAATCCCTGAACACCGTGCAGTACGACGAGAAGCAGCTCAAGCGCTGGATGAAGCAGCAGGTGGATGCAGCCATCAAGGCTGACCGCCTCAAGCCCAGTCAGGCCATGAAGCTGCTGGATGAGTATGACCGCGGCCTGCGCGACTACACGTACCTTTCGGTTTAATTCCAGCCATGTCCCAGCCTCCTCTTGCCGAGCTGCGCCCGCTGTTGCGGGGCTTGAATGCACTGCTCATCGGGTTGCCACTTGCGCTGGTGGTTTGCATTCCCGGCGCAGTGGGAGACTGGATTCGACTTTTCATCATCGTGCTGCTGGATGGCACGGTGCCGCCCGCGGTTTGGCTGCTGGGATTGTTACCCGTGCTGGGGGCGGTGGGACTGTTGGTCGTTGGAGTCTGGCAAATGGCTCGGTTCCAGCCGGACGACGCGGACTGGCAGCGGGACTTGTTTCATTCGCGCTTGTTCGTTCTGTTGTGCCTTGGGCTGGCGCCGTTTCTGTATTGGGCCGAGGCGGGTACGAGTGTGCCGGGCGGGGAGATTGTGCTTCGGCTGAATGTGCTGGTGTTTACCGTGGGCGCGTTTGTCTACCTGATACACCTCAACCTGCTGCTCCGCCGATTGGCCAGACTACTGCCCAACGTGGTGTTACAGGCCGATACGCGCATCTTCGCCAAGCTCAATCCGCTGCTTCTCCTGCTGGTACTCGCGTTGGTGGCGTTCTATCAAGCCATTGATGGACTGTTCGTGGCTGAGGGGAGATTGAAAATGGTGATGGACGCAGTGAATGCGCAAGGCGGCCGGATGGTTATCCTGCTCATGCTGCCCTCGGTGGCCACGACCCTGAGCATGATCTGGAAGGCGAGGCAGACCGCGCTGCGGGTGATCTTTGAGCCGGGTGCCTTTGATGATGAAGCGATCCTTGCGGCGGCGGATGGTGGCCGGGAGGACTTGGAGGACGCGGCTGGCGACAAGATCAACTCACCAGCCGATACCAGTTGTCCCGCTGACGCGGCTCGCAGCCCAGATCCCGAATGAGGCGCTGCATGTCAGCCACGCCCATGCGGAATGTGGTGCCCGCTTGCGAGACCACGTTCTCCTCAATCATGATGCTCCCCAGGTCATTGGCTCCATATTGTAGCGCCACCTGCCCGATCTCGCGGCCCTGAGTGACCCATGAACTCTGGATGTTCGCCACGTTGTCCAGGTAAATACGGGACAATGCCTGCATGCGCAGATATTCGTGCGCCCCAACCGTCGGCGCCTTCAGCCGCGTGTTCTCGGCTTGGAAAGTCCACGCGATGAAGGCGGTAAAGCCACCGGTTTCGTCCTGCTGAACCCGCACGCGTTTCAGGTGCTCAATGCGCTCCTCCACCGTCTCCACATGGCCAAACATCATCGTTGCCGTGGTGGCCAATCCTTGGCGGTGGGCAACAGCCATCACCTCCAGCCAGTCATCGCTCATGGCCTTTAAAGGTGAAATCTTCTCGCGTACGCGGTCCACGAGAATCTCACCTCCCCCACCGGGAATGGAGCCTAGGCCGGCTGCGCGAAAGTCATGGACAATCTCTTCCAGCGGCTCGTTGAACACCTCGCGAAAATGCACAAACTCACTCGGACTAAAGCCATGGACGTTGATCGATGGAAACTTGTCGCGAATGTGCGAGAGCAGGTCGAGATACCATTGCTTGGACAATTTGGGGTGGTGCCCGCCCTGCATGAGAATCTGTGTTCCGCCCAGTGCCAGAGTTTCCTCAATTTTTCGGTCCATTTCCGCATACGAAATCACGTACGCGTCAGCCGCCTTTTCACTGCGCCAAAACGCGCAAAACTTGCAGTACACGTTGCAAACGTTGGTGTAATTGACATTGCGATCAACGCTGTAAGTGACGATCTCGTTGCCATGACCTTCGTAAGCCTCAGCCTTGGCCAATTCCCGACGCCGATGTGCCAGCGCGCCAAGGGTCTCAAGCGGCAGTGCATACAGCCGTAGCGCCTCCACGTCATTGACCCGTTCGCCCGCCCAAGCCTTGTCTAGCAGGGCATCCATGGAGGGATCGTGAATCACCGCGCGAATGTAAGCTCAGCCTGCGGGCGTTGCAAGGGGGCTTCGATCAAGCCTGTGGCTGGCGATTACATAATCACCGTTTTCGGAAGAACTCGTGGGACAGGTTATAGGCGGCGTCGTGTAGGCGGCTGTTGGGGCTGATCTTTTCGCGTTGAGCCTTAAGTTTGTCGCGAAGAATTCGCAGTTCCAGTTTGCGTTCGTAACCCGTGGCCATGGATTGGGCGGCAGCGATCTGGCGCCGGTTCATGTAGCGGGCAATGTTGTCGCGGGCGGCCGCAGCTTGAGGGTGCCCCTGTGCGGCGGCCAAGTTCCACCACTTGTAGGCCTGCACCCGGTCCAACTCCGTGCCCAGCCCCTTGGCGTAACAGATGGCGAGATTGAAGGTTGCGGGCGCATATACCGCCTCCTCGGCGGATTTGCGGAAATTCTCGAAAGCTTGTTTAAAATCCAGCGTCGCGCCCGCGCCATAGACATGAACAACGCCGAGGTTGTACTGGGCCTTGTAGTCGCCCTTACGCGCCTGCGCGCGGATTTCGGTCACTCGGTCGCGCAGGAGTTTTTTGGCCATTTCAACAATCTCGGCGGGCAGCGGTGGCGGCTTTGGCGGACGATGTCCCGGCGGGTACGGGCGGGGGTTGGCCGGGTTGATGTAGGGGTTGTTGCCCATGCTCGGCGCTTGCGCTTCCACGGATTGCGCGAGCAGAAGAATGGCCAAGGTGGCAAGTGTGGAGAGGAAGGACTTGGGCCGTTTCATCCTAATCCAACTTAACACAATCCAGATACTTGGCAACTGGTTCAGACATACGTGGGCACGTACACGGGCTGGTTTCCGTGTTGGCGCAATAGCTCGATGAACCGGGCCAAGCCGGCTTTTTCCTCTTTGCCAAGATCGTACCGGATGTGGTCGCCCAAGTAGGCGCGGCGGAAGTCGGGATCAAAGTCTGTGTACTCCGCGATGGTTTGCTCAAGATGCGCTAGGCCGTCGGCTTTGGCGGCGCGAAGTTTTTCGCGCAGAGCGTTGTCGTGTCGTCCACGCCGTAGAGCCCAGATGGCATAGACAAAGGGCAGGCCGGTGAGTGTGTCCCAAGCCTGGCCCAGGTCCCAAATGGAATGGGCGTGTGGCGCACGGAGGAACTCAATACCGGGATTGCCGATGAGTAGGACGTTGGGAAGGATGGAGGCTTGGGAGTAATCGACCAAGGGTTCCAGCTTGGGTTGCAGACCGCGCTCGGCCAGCAGCACGCGCAGGAGATTTACACTGGTGAGACTGGCGGTGTCGCAATGAATCACCTCGATTGCATCCAGAGGCTGGCGGTGGGCAAGGAAGACACTTTTGACCGTGCCGCGCGAGGCGACGGCCACACCGTCGAGCACATCGTAACCTTCATTGAACAGTACTTCCGTGACACTCAGCAGGGCGGCATCCAGTTCTCCCGCGCGCAGGAGGTCGGCGAGCTTTGAGGGCACGACAAACTCGGTCTCGTCCTCAATGCCTCGTGTCAACGGGACGGAGTTTAGATAGGGGACCGAGCCGATGCGCCTGCTCATGCGGTGGCGAGGTTTTCCTTCAGGAGATTCGAGGGGGCGGGAATAGGGCCGGTGATATCATCGGTCCATTCGCGGATGGGCTCGTAGAAGGTGTTCCGCTGGACGGGTGTGCGGCCGGCCTCGCGAATGGCCTGAATCATGGCAGGGATGGTTTGTGCCTGGGGACTGCCGGCACCGGCCATGTGAAAGATATGTTCCTCCTCGATCGTGCCGTGGAGATCATCCGCGCCGTGGCTGAGGGCGACTTGGGCGAGAGGCAGGCCAAGGCCAATCCAGTAGGCGGTGATGTGGTCAAAGTTGTCGAGGAATATGCGGCTGATGGCGAGGGTGCGAAGGATGTCAAAGCCGGATGGAGGATGCTCCACAGGAATGGGATTGTTCTCGGGCTGGAAGGGGAGTGGGATGAAACCGGTGAAGCCGCCGGTTTCGTCCTGTAGCTCGCGGAGGCGATGGAGATGGTCGACGCGGTCGACCACGGTTTCGACGTGGCCGAAGAGCATGGTGGCGGTGCTGCGGCCACCCATTTGATGCCAGATGCGGTGGACCTCGGTCCATTCCCCGGCGGTTTCCTTGCCGCGCGCAATGGCGTCGCGGACGTTGGATTGAAAGATTTCCGCCCCGCCGCCAGTGAGGGAATCAAGGCCGGCCTCGCGAAGGAGCGTGAGAATTTGGGAAGTGGTTTTCTTGGCGAGCCGGCAAAGGTGCAGAATCTCGACGGCGGTGAAGCACTTGAGTTGGAGGCGAGGATCGAGGGCCTTCAGGGCACGAAGCATGTCGGTGTAGTAATCGAGCGGCAGGGAGGGGTGCAGGCCACCGACGATGTGCAGTTCGGTGACGCCAAGGGCGAGGGCTTCGTGGGCTTTCGCGGTGATTTGATTAAGGGTCAGCTCAAAGCCGTCTCCATCTCGTTTTTTGCGTGCAAAGCTGCAGAATTGGCAGGAGAGAATGCAGTAGTTGGAATAGTTGATGTAGCGGTTGACGATGAAGCTGGCTTGGTTGCCGACCTTGCGCTGGCGGACCGTGTTTGCGAGGTAGGCGAGTGTGTTGAGGTCGCGGCTTTCAAAGAGGCGAAGGGCATCCTCGCTGGTAAGGCGCTTTTCGTCCTCGACCTTTTCAAGAAGGTCGGTGAGAGGGCCAGCTTGGCGGGCGAGGCTCATCATTACATTCCGCGGAAACTCCAGAAATCTATGAGCGCAACCTCGGCCAAGACCACCACAAGGAAGATCATGCTGATGAGAGCGTTGAGGCGAAAGAACTGCTGCTCGGCAAGCCGGAATTCGCCCTTGCGGAGCCGGCGCCGGACAATCCAGTGCTCAAGTCCCAGGCAGCCCATGATGACCACCAGCCCAATCCAATACTCCAGTTTGAAGCCACTCAGGAGGCCAAAGAAAACGAGTATGCCATACATCAGCATGTGGCAGAGAAGCGCGGCTTGGATGGCGTTGTCGGGGCCCCAACGGACGACCAGGGAGTGGAGCTTGTTTTCGCGGTCGAATTCGTAATCTTGAATGGAGTAGATCAGATCAAAGCCAACAACCCACGCGAGCACGAGCACGGCCATGGTAAGGGGGGTGAAGAGGCCATGGCGAATCTTGCCCATGAAACTGCCGGAGTCGGAGGCGATAAACTGGATTTCGCCGGTGACGGCGAGCCAAGCGCCCACAGGCGCAATGGCCAAGGCGATGCCGAGGAAGACGTGAGTGAAGTCGTTAAACCGCTTGGTGAGTGAGTAGAAAAAAATGAAGAAGAGGGCAACGGGGGCGAGGTAAAAACAAATCCTCGGGAGAAACCAGCAGGCAACAAGAAACGCAGCGGCGGAAAGCAAGGTGAGTGTCCAGGCACTGGTGAGGCTGATCTTGCCGGCGGGGAGGTGGCGTTCACGGGTTCGCGGGTTGGCGGCGTCATAATCGCGGTCGGCGATACGATTGAAAGCCATGGCGCAGGTGCGGGCAGTGATCATGGCCACGAGGATGAGGAGGAAGGGTTTCCAGCCAGGCCAGCCGCGTTCGAGGGCGGCAAAGGCTTCCCGTTCTGCTTCAGGCACCTCGCTGAATTTGGCACGAGCAGCCAGGGCCATTGCGGCGAAGGCGAAGGGGAGGGCGAAGAGGGTGTGGGAGAACTTGACGAAGCCTCCCCAGTTGCGAACGAGCGCCCAGACCCGGCTGGGTTTCCGTGGCGGAATGGTGTCAGTGCCCACGGGGGGACGGTGCGCAAACGAGCGGCAAAACTCAAGCGCATTGGGTGTTATGACCGGACGGTGAAGGGTTTCAAGTTGCCTTGGGACAGTCTTGTGCTTACAAGGCGGGTCGATGAGCTTGGAGCGTTCGTTGATTTTGTTGAAGCCGGATTGCCTTGAGGGAAGGCATGCCGGAGAGGTGATTGCGCGCTTTGAAACGGCGGGGTTTGAGATGCGAGGAGTGAAGATGATTCAGTTGACGGACGAAATCCTGTTGGAACATTACGCGCACCTGACGGAGCTGCCTTTTTTCTCAGGCATCGTGGAATTCATGAAATCCGCACCGGTCTTGGCCTTGATCTTGGAAGGCGAAAGCGCGGTGGGCCGCATTCGGGAACTGTTAGGGCCGACGGACTCCTCCAAGGCACCGCCGGGGACGATCCGGGGTGACCTTGGCAAATCCGGCATGCAGAACGTTTGCCACGCATCCGACTCGGTGGAGAACGCGCAAATCGAGATCGCCCGGTTTTTTGGCGAATCAGAGGTGTTCTAATTAGGCCGTGGTTTTCTAGCGCCGGGCGGCATCGCGCAGGTTTCGGGCGATTCTTCGCAGATCATCGGTCTTGGCGGCATCGTTTCCCACAAGCGCCTTCCGGATGACTCCCTCATGGTCAATGGCGAAGACAGTGGGTGAAAGGGCATCCTTGTAGGGGGGCAGGGGATTGACGGCCTTGCCGGTCAGAAAGCGAATGCCTTGGGCCTCGACGGCGGCAGTCAGGGCGGCGGGATTTTCACGATGACTGACGACCAGTATTAAAAGGTCCGAGGAGGGGATGTCGCGATGGATTTCATTGAGTGCATCGATTAGCGGCCGGCAAAGGCCGGACTGCGTGTTCAAGACGGCGATCAGCACAGGCCGGATTTCGCGTTGTTCGCTCAGGAGGACATCGCCTGGCGAATTGACTGGCTGTACGTGCAGGTCGGGCGCCAGTTTGCCGCGCCATTCGTTTTCAAAGATCACGGTGTCCTGCCCGGCGCGCACGCCCGGCAGGAGATCATCGGCCATATTCAAGGCGTTGTTGATGATATTCGTGTAGTTGGCGAACTCATCCCCAATCTGGGCGATGGCTTTCTGTTTAATGCGAATGTTTAAAACGACGTTCCATCCGGCCAGTCCCCAGGCGAGGATGGACACCAGTGAGAGCATCATGCCGGTCCAAGCTTTTCCACGTTCGGCCCCGGCAAGGCGGAGGCTTAGCACTCCCATGATCAGTCCCGCGGCACCAATCACCCCAGCCAGAACCGCTACGCCTGTACTGAAGCTGAGGAGTTTGGAGGCAATCTCCTGCTGGAGCGGGGCGCTGGTTTTCTGTTTCAGTAAATCCTGAAGTGCATTGGTGGCGTTCTGGGCGGGTGGGGCGTTGGTGGAAGCGGGGTGAGTGGCCGGGGTAAGCTGCATAAAGGCCGGCGGGTTGGTGTGCCAATGGTGCAGGAGTCCCGCGCCGGCCAGAAGCAGGACGCCAAAGAGGCCCAACACGAGACTAGTGAAGGCGTGCGCGGTCCTTGGCGGCGAAGGCGCGGGAGCTGGGTCAGGACTGGTTGGCGGGTCGCTCATGCTTCGGCCAAGGCAAGGTAGCACAGGTAAAGCGGCTTGGCGATGCCGCGAAATTCCTTGCGCGGTCCCGGCTGGCAGCGTGATGGTGGGGCATGCGCACGGTGATTTACCCGGGGAGCTTCGACCCGCCAACGCTCGGCCATGTGGACGTGATTGGCCGGGCCGCACGCTTGTTTGACCGAGTGATCGTGGCGGTGGCGGACAATCGCGGCAAGCGACCGCTCTTCACCAAGGTGGAACGCGGGCGGCTTCTGAAACAGGAGGTGAAGGCATTTGCAAACGTGGAGGTGGATTCCTTCAAGGGTCTGCTGGTGGACTACGCGGCGCGGATGGATGCGTGCGCCATCATCCGCGGTCTGCGCGCGGTCTCGGATTTTGAGTACGAATTCCAAATGGCACTCGTGAACCGGAGACTGGCGGATCAAGTGGAAACCATCTTCATGATGCCGCGCGGCAAATACATCTATCTCAGCTCCAGCTTGGTCAAGGAAGTGGCGTCGCTCGGGGGGGAAGTATCCGCGTTTGTGCCCGCAGCGGTGGAAGCCGCCCTGCGCAAAAAACTGCGCGCCAAAAAGCGCTAGTTCGTGTACCTTTGAAACAGAGGGAGGAGGCCATGACACTGCAAGTGAATCTGGAAGCGTTGAAGGAGGGAGACCTGCCCCTCGTGGGGGAAATTCCGGCGGAAAAACTGGGTATTATCGAGGATGACGAGCTAATCCGCTCGGTCCAGCCACTGACCTACAATCTGGAGGCATCCCTCTTGGAGGATGCACTGCTGGTGCGCGGCCGACTCGACATACCGTTGGATTGCGACTGTGCGCGCTGTCTACAACCCTTTGTTCATACCGTGACACTTCCCGAATGGACGGCGCATTTGCCGCTGACAGGGGAGGATGCGGTGGAGATCAAGGAGGAAGCCGTGGACTTGACTCCGGTACTGAGGGAAGATATTCTGCTTGGCTTTCCGCGGCATCCGCTGTGTGCGCCGGACTGTGCCGGCCTCGCATCGAAGACCAACGGGGACGCCGCGACGGCTGATCCCGAGGAGTCGCCTTGGGCGCGGCTGGATGAGTGGAAAAGCGATTAAGGAAAGACAATGCCGGTACCAAAACGAAAGACATCGCGCCCTCGCAAACGCAAGCGCCAGGCGTCCAACAGCCGAGTGGTGCTGCCTCAGGTGACCACCTGTCCGCAGTGCGCGGAGCCCTACGTGCCCCATCGGGTTTGTCCGGCGTGCGGCTTTTACAAGGGCCGCCAGGTTGTTTCCGTCTCCGCGGGCGCCTGACCGGCCGCGTTCTAGACTCTGCTTCGGATGCCCATGGCTGAGGGTTGTGCCATCACTGGCATCGGTTCGTACGTGCCTGAGCGCGTGCTCGCCAACGCTGATCTCGAGAAGATCGTCGAGACCTCTGACGACTGGATCACCACGCGGACAGGCATCAAAGAGCGGCGCATGGCAGCGGACGGAGAGCACACCTCCACCATGGCCACGGCAGCCGGACGCATCGCGTTGGAACGCGCGGGCCTTGACGCCGCCGACTTGGACTTGGTGATCGTGGCAACCATCACGCCGGATATGCCATTTCCCGCCACGGCATGCCTCGTTCAACAGGAATTGGGTGCGGCGCGTGCCGCTGCCTTTGACTTGGAGGCGGCCTGCACCGGTTTTCTCTACGCGCTGGAGATTGGCCGCCAATTCGTGGAGAGCGGCACATATGCAAATGTCCTGATCATTGGTGCGGAGAAACTCTCATCAATCATCGACTGGAAAGACCGCAACACTTGCGTCCTGTTTGGGGATGGCGCGGGCGCGGCTGTCTTGCAACGGCGCGCGGGTTCACGCGGGGTGCTGGCCACGCGACTGGGCAGTGACGGCGGCAAGGCCGATATCTTGGCCATGCCCGGCGGAGGGTGTCGGCAACCCGCCACCGTGGACTCGGTGAACGACCGTTTCCATTTCCTGAAAATGGAAGGCAAGGAGGTCTACAAAAACGCCGTTACCGCCATGACCGCCGCTGCCAAGGAAGTGCTTGAGCGTGCCGGGGTGGGTATCGAAGACATTAAATGCATCATCCCCCACCAAGCCAACCAGCGAATCATCAGCGCCGTGGGCGACCGGCTGGGAGCGACGGAGGGTCAAGTTTTCGTAAACCTTCAAAAATACGGCAACACCTCTGCCGCCAGTGTGGCCGTGGCTCTGGACGAGGCTCTGACCGCCGGCCACATTGAGCGAGGCGACCTGATCCTCATTGTCGCCTTTGGGGCCGGATTGACTTGGGGTGCGACGGTGCTGGAGTGGTGACTTAGGCTGGCCTTTTTGTTGAAACAAGCTGGCAAAATGTCGGATTAGACCGTAGGGTCTGACAAGACATGGAACCACCACCGACACCCGCCGAGGCTCCGGCTGCATATCAGGCCGAGGAAGCTTATGCGCAGCCTGCCGTGGCCGCCGCGCCTCCCTCCAGTCCGGGGGCGATGGCACCTCCGCCTTCGCCCAGTGCGGCCGTGGCTCCGCCGCCAAGTCCCGCGCCGCCCGAGGTGGCGGAACAGCCGCCGGCGACCGCGGTTGTGGAGGCTCCCCCGGCAACTCCGGCACCCGTTCCAGAGGCTCCTCCCACTGATAGTGCGCCGCCCGCCGCTGATCCGGATGTTGCCCAGACATCGGTCGAGGAGGTGGGGGCACCCGCCGAGGTACCGGCCAAGGAGCAACCGCCGGCAAACATGGACTTGATCAATCGCGAGCGCGATCCCAACGGCGGGGTCACGTTGCGCGATGAGGAGGACATCAGTCTTCGGTTTCCCGCAGGTCTGCTGCTTACTTCCGAGGGTATCGAGCCGGACATGTCCATCGAGGATGAAGATCTGCGCTTGTTTGACATGGTTTTGCAGGATGCCGTCAATGAGGATGTGGCCGACCTTCACATCAAGGAGGACACCTATATCCATTTCCGGATGAGCCGTGGTTTGCGCGACCGGGATTTTCCGATGCCCACCCGCAAGTGGATTGAGAAGGTCATCTTCAGCATGTGTCCTGAGCACTTCGTGGAGGATTTTAAAAAGGACCGCGAGGTAGATTTTTCTTACTTCAATCCAAAATTTGGCCGTTTCCGCGTCAACGTCTTCTCGCAATGCAGCAAGTGGGCGATGGCCATGCGGTACATTAAGAATGACCTTCCGCCCATTGAGAAACTGGGTATCAACCCGATCTGCCTGAAACTCTCGGAGGCCAAGCGCGGGCTGACGTTGCTGGCCGGTATCACCGGATCGGGCAAGTCCACCACCATGGCCGCGATGGTCATGCACTTGAACAAGAATTTCCGGAAGCACATCGTCACTATTGAGGATCCGGTTGAGATGATGTTCGACGACGATCAGTGCGTCATCGAGCAGCGCGAGGTGGGCTTGGACACGATGACCTTTCAGCGCGCATTGAAAAGTGCTCTCCGGCAGGATCCAGACATGGTCCTCGTGGGTGAGATGCGGGACGCCACCTCCATCGGTGCGGCCATGCGGGCGGCGGACACTGGTGCGATGGTGTTGTCCACTGTTCACACTCGGACAGCAGCCTCAGTGCCCGGCCGTTTGCTCGACTTTTTCCCTGAGGAAGAGCGTGAGATGCAGCGCAAGAAATATAGTGAGGTCATTGTCGGCGCCGTTGCTCAGCGCATGTGCCCCACGCTCGATGGCGGCATGGTGCCCGCTCAGGAAATCATGATCGGCACGCCACTGATTAAGCAGAAGATCTTTGACGGCGAGTTGAACAAGCTTCCCGCCTGCATCGACGTCAGCGAGGACGACGGCATGCTGAGCTTCAACAAGTGCATGTACAACCTCGTGAACGATGGCCGCATCAGCAAGGAAATCGCGATGGACAACTGCACCAATCCGCAGCAGTTGGAAATGTGGTTCCAAGGCATCGAGATTAGCTCGGGCATTGTTTAAAGCCTCCGTGCTCGCCGCTCACCGACAGCCTATCCCCAGCTACGCCTTGATGGTGGCCGCGACCGGGCTATTTGGAGGGGTAAATGTGTAGACCCGTTGTCTTCAGCTTGGTGCGAAACAAGGCCCACGGACGTTTTCCACCCTTCACCGGAGGCGCTTGAGCGGTGATATAAAGCACGTTCTTTTCCTTCCCGCCGCCAAAGACGCAATTGGTCGGTGGCCCCGGAGTGGGGATAAAGGCAAGGTGTTCGCCTGCGGGAGAGAACACATAAATACCCGCATGCTTCTCTCGTCCCGCGGTGGCATACAGGTTTCCCTTGGTGTCCATGGTCATCCCGTCTATTCCCCGGCGATTGGGGCCAAAATCAAAAAGGATTTTCTTGTTCACCAAGGTTCCATCTTTTTGCACGTTGAACCGGACAAGGTGGTGGTTTTTTTGGGGATCGCTGTGGTTGTCCGCCGCGAAAACATGCTGTCCATCGAGGGACACGAGAATTCCGTTGGGCCGTTGAATGTCTTTTGTAGCCAACACGACATTTTTCCCGGTGATGAGAAAAATCCCTTCAAAATCCAGCTCCCGGTCATCGCCGCCACCGTAGCGTGGGTCGGTGAAATAAATCCGGTCCTTCCCATCAATCGCCAAGTCGTTGGGCGAATTGAACCGCTTGCCCATCCAGCGGTCGACCAGCGTGCGGGTTTTGCCATCCATAGTGGTCAAGCTCACGCGTCGGCCTCCGCCATGCGCACCCTCGCAGGCCACAAGCCGGCCCTTGCGATCCATCATCAAGCCGTTTGACTTGCCGCTCTCTGGGCGGAACACAGTCGTCTTGCCCGTGGCCGGGTCAAAACGCATCGTCCGATTTCCAATATCTGAGAAAAATATCACCCCCTTTGGGCCGAGCGTGGGGCCTTCCGTGAATTTTCCCTCCGCCCAAACCATATCCATGGCGATGTTCTTTGGCGTGATGGCATCCTGGGCCTGCGGCTTGAACACCGCGGCTCCCAGCCCCAGCGCACCCATCAGCCAGACGGCTAAAAAGAGACTGGATGGGTTCGCTGTCCTAATTTCGATTCTGTTCGAAAAGAGTTTCATGGGTCTCAACGTTTATGCCTCCACAATCTCAAAAATCGCCTCCACTTCCACGGCGGCGCCGGTGGGGAGGGCGGCGAAGCCGAGGGCGCTGCGGGCGTGGTAGCCGTCTCCGTCCTTGCCGTAAATCTCGTGGAGCAGATCGCTGGCGCCGTTGATGACGAGGTGTTGGTCGGTGAAGTCGGGAGCGGAGTAAACGCAGCCGAGGAGCTTGATGACCTT
>DJHS01000025.1:0-13103 GCA_002433235.1 Verrucomicrobia bacterium UBA6614 | reverse complement strand
GTACCGTGCGCGTTGTGGACGGAGTTGAGAATCTTTTGCGCGCAATCCTTGGCGGCGGCGTAGCCATCCTCGACGGACAAGCCGGCGCCGAGCACGCCGGTGGCGGTGCTGGTGTGGCCGCTGGTGATGAGCAGGTTGCCGCTGCGAATGCAGAGATTCAAGTAACCGGGTTCCTGTTTGGTGAATTCAACGCCCAGTTCCTTCGCCTTGTCCTCGGGATTCATGCGGGAAGGTTGCCGCGCGCCACCTGCCTTGGCAATGAAATTGGCAAACGCCAATTCTCGTAATCACACCCCCTCCCCGTACTCCTAATCGATGATGATTGAGTACGAGTACGATTGATCAATTTCCGCCCGCCTGGAGCTTTTTGAGATCTGGCAGATCGTAGTACCGCAGCGCTCGGGGATGTACGGTGTGTAGATACCGGTTGGCTTGGCGATGGGTGAGGAGGGATTGCCAGTCGGGGGATGGATTTGCAAGGGTGATCTTGGAAATGAGCTTCGGCTCCAGCGCAGCGGCGTGTTGCGCGGCAGTGACGGTTTCGCCATGGGCGATGAGATGGATTGATTTTGTGTAGTGTGCTTGGGCCAGCCAGTGGGCACAGGTGAAGATATCCTCGGTACGCATGGCGAGGAATGAGTGACCGAGGAGGTAGCCGATGTACCAGTCCGCGCCGTAAAAGCGCCAGTTCCGCGTGGCAGTTTCGCCAAGATCCCGAAGGTCTACAGCCAGCACGGGATGCCCGTCTGCCTGTAGCTTGGCGATTTGGGGGAATACGGTTTTGAGGCCGTCAGCGGGGGTGATCAAGATGGGCGTTTGTTTGCCTTGCGGCCAGTAGAGCGCGGGCAGGGAGATGCCGGTTTCGGGTGTAAAAATAAGCGGCTGGGGCAGGCCTTCGCGAAGACGCTCTGTGACTTTGGCTATGGGCAAATCCTTCGGCGCGCGAATGCCGGTGATCGCGCGTAGGCGCTCACGAGTAAGCGGCTTGTGCTGGACGGCGAGTTGCCTGGCGTCAGCCTTAAACCAGTCGAAAATAGACCGAGCATTCTTTAGCCTCAACACTTGTCCATCAGGCGTGGCCCACAGGTCGGCCTCGGCACGCACGGGCACATTTTCCGGTTCGATGATTTCCACGTGGCGACCCTGCAGCCAGCGCACAAAAAAACGAGCGGCCCCCTCGCGCAGTCGCCGACTGAAACCATGCTTTTCGTTGGCCTCAATCAAAGCAATTCGCTCGGGCAGGCCAAATACCGTGTACGCTCGTTGCGCTTGGCGAAAGGCTTCCCATGTTCCCTCGATGGGCACGAAATCCTGTGTGGCGGCCAAAATGAGTGTGGGCTTGGGTGCGCGTGTCAGAATAAAGTCCGGATGATCAAATCCCTCTCGGATCTGCGCGAAGAGATTCTGCTCCGCATCGCCCGGGCCGGGTTTTTCATTCTTACGCCGGTGCGTGGTTATGAAACATCCCGGCGCGGCGGCCACGATGCGATCATCGTACGCCATCAAAAAACTCGTCAAGTTGCCGCCGCCGGAGTTGCCCATGCAACCGAGCCGCTTGGCATCCACCTCCGGCCGGCCGGCGAGATAATCCAGCGCGCGCACACCGTCCCACACCATCCAACGACCCAGCCCGCCGCCCAACAAGATTGGCGCGGGACCCAGCACGGCGTGTTCGCTGGTGGGCCGCAATGGCAACCGCCCGTCAGCGTTGATCAGCTGCCGACGTTCGCCCTGACCGATGGGGTCGTAGCACAACACCACAAACCCGTGCTGCGCGAGCAGGCGATTGGCCTTCTGATACTCCTTGTACGCCTTGCCGTTGGCCGAGTGACCGCACGGATGCAGCACCGCCGGGAACGGCCCTTTGCCCGCGGGCCGGTAGACATTTGCCGTCACGAAAAATCCGGGCCGACTCTCGAAAAGCACCTTTTCAATCGTGAGCCCCTCCTCGCGCAGCACCCCCGTTACGCGCGCGTTGAGCGGGGTGCGTTTCGGCATATCACCCAGAGTCCACCGCAGAAAATCTTTTCGCTTCGCCTGATACGTCGCCATCGCCGCTGGGTTTTTTAAGGCATCTTCCAGTTCCTTTAATCGTGCGTCCATCGCCGCGTGCACTTGCTTGCGCAGGTAGGCACGCATCATTTGTTGCTTTTTGACCGTGTTGAAATCCTTGGGCAACACCCGCAGCTCAGCCCGCGCATCAGCGGTCAACAAGCTGAACAGAAGCAGTAAACGGAACATGCCCCCAGTGTGGCGGGGCGATGGAACGGGCGCAACTATTTCGCTGGGCCAGCCGGTTGATGAATCCTCACGCGGAGGGATTGAAAAGGTGCGGAGGTAGAACCAGAATTTTATCCCACCGCATTTGTAGGCCGGGCCGCCGCCTAGGTCCACGGCGCGTCGGGTGTTTGGCGAATTAGAATAACGGGAGCGGTTCGCCGTCGCAGAGCATGAAGGGGCGGCCTTCGATGGGGTCGTTGAGCTCAGTCTTGTGGTCGATGCCCATGGCCTTGAACACGGTTGCGTGGATATCGGCGGGGGCGCACATGTTCTCGGCGGGCTCCGTACCCTTCTTGTCACTGGCACCGTAGGCTTGGCCGCCGCGGATGCCGCCGCCGGCCAAGGCGAGGGTATAGACGTTGGGATAATGGTCGCGGCCGCCATTGCCGTTGACCTTGGGGGTGCGACCAAAGTCGGTGAGGAAGACCACGAGGGTTTCCTCGAGCATGCCTCGCATTTCAAGGTCGGTAAGGAAGGCGGAGACGGATTTGTCGAAGACTGGCAGGAGCCGGTCCTTCATCTTGGGGAAATGATTCTTGTGGGTGTCCCAGTTGTCGCCGCTGCCACCGGCGAGGTCGCTGGCGGAGAGGAGGGTTTGCACCACGGGCACACCGGCTTCCACGAGGCGGCGGGAAAGCAGCAGGGATTGGCCGCCCATGTGGTCGCCGTACATGGCGCGAATTTTGGGGTCTTCCTTCTCCAAGTCGTAGGCGTCGCGCACGGGGGAGCCGAGCAGCATGTCGGCGGCCATGCGGGAGTAGTGGTCGAGTTGTTCGTAGGCGGTTTCCTCAGTGCGGGCGTTGTCGAGTTGAGTGAGGAGACCGCGCCGATCCGCGATGCGATCCTTCTCAAGGTTCAGTTTGAGGTTCAGTTCGCGGTCGTTGTAGCGGTTGACGCCGCGCCATGGCTGGCCGGCGGGGGTGCGCACGAGGATAGGATCGTACTTGGAGCCCATCCAGCCGGCGTGCTCGCCGGATTGCTGTCCGCCGTTGTCGTACATGGAGTAGGGCATGCGGATGGCGCGTGGTGTGCCAGCGGCGGGGTTGTGAAAATAGGAGAGCATGGAGGCCAAGGAGGGCCAGTTCTTGCGGCTCTTGGGCTTTGCGCCGACGGGGTTGTGGCCGGTCATGTTGATGTACATGCCGGCACCGTGGCCGCCGTGGCGGTGGTGCACGGAGCGGACGAGGGCGAGTTTCTCGGAGTGCTTGGCCAGCTGAGGCAGGTACTCGCAGTAGTTGATGCCGGGCGTGGCGGTTGGGATGTGCTTGAAAATGCCGCGGAATTCCGAGGGTGCCTCGGGCTTGGGATCGAAGGACTCGTAGTGGCTCATGCCACCCCAAGTGTAGACGATGATGCACGATTTCGCCCCACGTCGCGTGGGGGTTGCGCTGGCCTTGGCCTTGAGGAATGTGGGCAGGGTCAAGCCGGCCAAGCCGATGCTGGATTGCAGGAAGTTCCTTCGCGTGTGTCTTAGGTCAAGCATCCCTCAAAATCCCTTTCGCTGACGTTTTTGACGTCGGCGCATTTTAACTGATTCACCCTCAAATGACAAGCCTGTGGCGTGGCTTATTTGGCGGGGATAATGGCCTTTGCCTCCTTGTATCCGGTGAGAAACCGGCCCAGTGGCTTGTCGTTCTTGTCGGTGACCACCCACGAGGCCTCCGAGTAGGTTGTTTGCTTGCGCGTACCACCGGGGGCAATCTCGCCGTATTGGCGCAGCTTGGAGTCGTAGCCGACCCAGAAGAGCTTCACCGGTTGGGTCGATTTGTTTTCAAAATACACGAGGATGAACGAGCCGGGCACTGATTTGGGCGGCTTGTCCTCGGCGGTCATGGGAATCCATTTCAGGACGTTTGTTGGCATCGCCTCTTCCTTTTTGGCAATGACGATTTTGCTGAGGTCGACACCGCGCACGATTCTCAAGTCAGGCAGCGCCTTGGCGAGCTTGGTAGCACCTGCCTCGGTTACATCCGTTTGCCAGATGTAAAGCTGCTTGAGCTTTTTCAAGCTCGCCAAGTGTTCCATTCCCTTGTCGGTCACCTTGGTGCCGTACAGGTTCAGGTACTCAAGATCGGCCAGACCGGCAAGGTGGGCGATGCCGGCGTCGTCGATCTGGGTGCGTTCCAAGTGCAGGCGGCGCAGTTTGGTGAGCCCTTTCAAATGAGCAAGCCCGGCTCCGGTGATTTTTGTGTCGCGCAGGTTTAGCGAGAGGATGTTTTTGAGGGACACGGCTTGGCTCAGTTGCGCATCCGTCAGGTCGCGGCCGCGCAGATGGAATTCAACTTCCCAGCTATCCACTTCACCCGGCCAAGGCAGGGCCAAACCGCCGTTCTTTTTAATTGCCTCCAGCGCATCCGCGTCCGCCGCGTGGGTAATTTGGGGAGCGGACAGGAGGATTCCCAATGTCAACGAGAATAAAACCGAGTGCTTCATGGCCTTCATTGGCCCCATGTTGGCAACGGTACCGAAAACTTCAAGGCCCAATCTTTCACGAGTCCCCAGCCGCCAACCCCGGGCTGTTTCCTTGCCCGCATGACGTGTCATTCCGGAGATGGCAGCGAGTCTGTGCTATTTCAGGTCGGCCGGGATTTTGCCATCGCCCGTGGCCACGCCTTTTTCGAGAATCCACGAAAGGTTGAAGCGGGCAACAGTGGAGCCGCCCTTGGGGCCGCCCTCGAAGTGATTAAAGACCATGCCTTCGGTAATGGTACCGGGCCGGCCGGAGGTGATGGAGGAATAGGCGTAGGCACCAGCAAAAACAAGCCGCTTCACCGGCCACGTTTTTCCACCGTCAAAGCTTGCCCATACGGTGCCGTGATGCCGGCCGCCGGGGCTGTCGCAGTTGGTGTAAAGCAGGATGTCGTGTCCCTTCACCGGCAATCGCGTGAGGCCAGCCATGCAACCGTAGTTGGTGTTCTGCGGGCCGTCGGGCAGCACTTTGCAAAAGACGAGGTTTTTCCAGGTTTGTCCACCATCGGTGCTGGTGGCGGTCCAGCGGCGGCGGGGGTTGGCGCCTTCCTCGGCCCAGTGTCGACGGGAGTTGTAATAAATGGTGCCGTTGCTCAGCTCCGCGATCGTCGCCTCGCCGGTGCCCTTGGCCGGGAAGGGGTCGCTGGTCTTCCAGGTCTTGCCGCCGTCGTCGCTGAAAATGGCGTTGGTATAGTGCTCAGGCCATTTGCTGCGGTGATTTTGGCCAGCGTACCAGCGCGAGGGACGAATGAGACGGCCCTTGTGCTTGCCGTGCCGCAGGGTGATGCCGTGTTCGTTCATGTGCATGGATGGCGCGTTGCCCTTGGAGTCGGGGGCAATCTTCGTTGGGATCTTTTTCCACGATTTGCCGTCGTCACTACTGATGTACACGTGAATGGGCGCGGGCGGATGGCGGTCTTCCACAAACGCGATGATGTCGCCGTTGACTTCATTCACCGTCAACCCGCCGCATTGGAAGCCGGGCTTGGCGATGATGATTTCTGGGCCCCAAGTCTTGCCGCCATCTTCACTGCGCTTTGCACGCACATACCGTGTGCCCCACGTGGCGATCACCGTGCCTTTCATGGACACAACAATGTTGCCGAACCGTTCACCGCGGAACACCTGCTGTAGATCCATGCTCGGCTTGCCGGTGAAAGGCTTCAGCGAGCCTTCCACTTCTGCTCCAAAAAGATTTCCCGCCAACAGCACGCTGGCGGACAACAGGGTCAGGGAGAGTTTTTTCATGTGAACTGGTTGCGGGATGATGCCGAACGTTCGGCCGATGGCAACCGCAAAACTACAGTCCACAAGAGGGCAACTCTTTTTGATCGTGTCCGGCGGTAGAATCCATAGAATCGGGGCGATGAAAGGACGGTTGCATGTCCTGTTTTTGCTGTTGGGTGTGAGTCTCTTGGCGGGCTGCATTACCGCTGGCGGTGAGCCGGTGGGGCCGGAAGTTGTTGGTTCCATGCCCAGACCGAACTCTGGCCTGAACGAGGCCTTGTCGGCCGAGGAGATAATCGAGCGGTTTCGAGAGGCGGAAACGGCGCGCGGTTTAAAGGCGGAACAGGGTCTTGTGTTTGAATTTAACCGCGACATTGTCATTGAAGATTTTGACTCGGGTGGAGAACTGAAACGGAAACAGACACGACGGTTCCGGTCATATACCGACAACCGTCTCCCGGAATTGCTGCTGTATGACGGCCAGCCGCCAACGCCTGAGCAGGTTGAGAAGGAGAGAAGGAAAATTGAAAAACACAAGATGAAGTTCCTCGGAACGGGAAACCCCGATGACCCAAACGCCAAGGCCGATGCCCATTTGTTGATGCGGCAGATTGACCTGTACGGGGATCACTTTTTGCCGAGACTGCTTGGCACGGGAACAGTGCAGGGCAGGCCAGCTTATATTCTTCAGTTTCTGTTTGATCCCGATAACCGGTTCAAGGATCCAATTGTCAATACCGCGCTGAAACACATGATGATCAAGTCATGGATAGATGGGGAAGATTTTCATATATCAAAGCTTGAGGCAGAGCTGGTCAACCCCCTTTTTGCCATTGGGGGACTCGCGGGAAAACTGGATACGTTTAAGGTCACCGCGCTGCAAAAAAGGATTTCCCCCCAGGTTTGGGTGGACTGGAAGGTCGCCGCCGAGGCCAACGGATGGTTTCTCTGGAAATCCTTCACTGTTCATTTTCGCAGCGAATCTACTGATTTCAAGCGGCTGGAGAAATAGCGGGTTTACCAAGTCAACTCCGAATTTGATCCTCTGGGCTTCTCTGAATTTGGATCGTGCGATAGGGTTGGTCTTCAGGTTCATCATCCATTTTATGACTGTAAACAGCATTTGTTTTTTCCACCGAATACCGGCCCGGTTTACGAAGTTGGCTGCTTGGGGCGTTTTGAGCTTGATGGCCCCGCAGGCGGTTTCTGCGGTGATGGTGGATACGAAGGCGTACGACCTGGCGTGCGGGGTAGCGGTTAAGGCGACCGGTAAATCGCTGGTCATGAAATGGGGGACGCCGGAGGAGGCAACGGAATTAACACTAAACCTCTCCGGACGAGGGGCATTGGTTCGATCGATTTCGGTGACGCCGCACAATGGCCAGTCGACGGTGATTGTGCGTGAGGTGAATCCGATGACGGTTCTGACAGTGGGGCAGCGGGATTTGCGGAAGCGCAATGGCTGGACGATTTTCTTTGATCGCACCAGTCGCAAGCCCAGTGAGTCCGGCCCGCTGGTCTTAAAGCTCAAGTCCGTCACGGTGCGCAGTTTGGGTCGGCGGTGCATGGTTGATCTTGGTGAGCTGGCAGGTGAATCGTTTTCAGGCAAGCTACGGTTCACCGTGTACGCCGGGTGCGACTTGATTCATCTGCAGTCGATCGTGCAAACGGAAAAGGACGCGCGGGCCTTGCTTTATCACACCGGGCTTACTTGCGATCCGGTGGGGAAAGCGGTGTCGTGGATTGGGCTGGATGATCAAGTGCATCGGGCGAAGGCGGACGGCCAACCTGCCGCGCCGGAGAGGGTGCGCCATCGCACGATTGCCTTGGAGACCGAGGCCGGAGCGGTGGCCGTGTTCCCGCCGCCTCACCGGTATTTTTATCCGCTCGATGAAGCGTACAACCTTGGCTTCACGTGGCGCGGGAACGATTTCATGAAACAGGTGGCTGGTTTCGGTATTGGCATTCGACAGGATCTCGAGGGGGATCGCCGATGGGTTCCGTGGTCCAACGCACCGCCGAAAACGCAGCAGGAGCTGGGCATCTTCTGGCTGCCTTCCACGGCGCGTGGTGAAAAATTATTTGAGCGCGTGAAGGCCTACACGCACGGCGATCGGTTTGTAGAGGTGCTCGGGCACAAGACGTTCACCAGCCATTATCACATTGAGCACACCACGGATTTGCTCAACAGGCCGCAGAATTCGTCTTCCGTCGAAGTGATTCCCACATCGCGGCAAAAGGGGCAAAGCTGGCGATACACGATGGCGCGGCCGCCGAAGGATTGGATGTTGCCGGCTTTCGATGACCAAACATGGAAGACGGGGCGCGGCGGTTTCGGCAAGCAAGGCACGCCCAGTTTGCGCCAGGGCACGGATTGGCAAACGCAGGATATTTGGCTGCGCCGGGCATTTGTTCTCAAGGAGCTTCCGGCCGGCGACCTCAAGCTGTCGTTGTTGTACGACGAGGACACGGAGGTTTATCTGAACGGGGTTTTGGCGTTCTCCGTGAAAGGGTTTTCCAAAACCTATCGCGAAGTGCCCATCAGCGCGGCGGCGCGGAAGACTTTGAAGAAGGGCGAAAACCTGTTGGCCGTTCATTGCTGGAACGACGGCGGCGGTCAGGCCATTGACGCGGGGTTGGTGCGGCCGGTGAAAATCAATCTCCCCGCGCCGATTACCAAGCCCGAGTTCGTGGACGTGTTCAAAAAGGCCGGAGTCGAGATCGTTCACTTGGCGGAGTTTCACAACCGACTGGGCCGGGATCGGCGGATTGCGGACAAGGCGTTGCCGTTGCTGAAGCTGCTTCACGACGAGTGCGCCCGCCTTTCGGATGAAAACTTTCTCCTGCTGCCCGGCGAGGAACCCAACGTGCACCTCGGCGGGCATTGGATTAGTTTTTTTCCGCGCCCCGTGATGTGGGTGCTGAACCGCGCCAAGGACAAGCCGTTCGTGGAGATGCACCCAAAGTACGGCCGCGTGTATCACGTGGGCAGTCCAGCGGATGTCTTGAAACTGATGGAACGCGAAGGCGGGCTGATGTGGACGGCACATCCGCGCATCAAATCCTCGACCGGTTTCCCCGACCTGTACCGCCACGAACCCTTTTTCAAATCCACTCACTATCTCGGCGGCGCGTGGAAGGCCATGCCGGCGGATCTTTCGCAACCACGGCTCGGCCGCCGCGTGTTGGATCTGCTCGATGACACCGCCAATTGGGGCTCCCGAAAATACATCGTCGGCGAGGTTGATATTTTTCAGGTGGACCGCACCACCGAGTTTTACGCGCACGCTAATATCAACTACCTGCGCCTCGATCACGTGCCCCGTTTTGAAGATGGCTGGGAGCCCGTTCTGAAAGCCCTGCAGGAAGGCGCCTTCTTCATCTCAACCGGCGAAGTGCTCATGCCCCGCTTCACCATCGGCGGGAGACAATCCGGCCAAACCCTCAAGCTCAAAGCCGATGGCCGCGCTGAATTGGCTGTTAACCTCACTTGGACCTTTCCCATGTCCTTCGCCGAGGTCATCACCGGCGACGGAAAAAAAGTGTACCGCCAACTCATCGACCTCACCCAAACCGGTGCCTTCGGCAAACAAACCCTCAAGATCCCGCTCAACCTAAAAGGCAAAACCTGGGCCCGCCTCGAAGCATGGGACGTGGCGGCCAACGGCGTGATCTCCCAGCCGGTTTGGCTGGAGTAGCTAGGCGAGGATTTCCTTCACCACCTTGCCGTGCACGTCCGTGAGACTTTCCTCGCGGCCTTGGTGGAAGTAGGTGAGGCGTTCGTGGTCGAGGCCCATGAGGTGAAGCATGGTGGCGTGGATGTCATGCACGTGTGTGCGGTTGACGACAGCCTCGAAGCCGAACTCATCGGTCTCACCGTAGCTCATGCCGCCTTTCACGCCGCCGCCGGCCATCCACATGCAGAATCCGTACGGGTTGTGATTGCGGCCCGGCGCATTCTTGCCTTCGCTGAACGGCATGCGGCCGAACTCGCCGCCCCACACGACGAGCGTGGAATCCAGCAGGCCGCGTTGTTCGAGGTCGCTGAGTAGCGCACCGATGGGCTGGTCGACTTCGCCGGCGTGTTGGCCGTGGTTTTTCTCCACGCTCACGTGGGCATCCCACGTGTCGGCGAGGTGTCCGCCGCCGGAGTAAAGCTGCACGAACCGCACACCGCGTTCGACGAGGCGGCGGGCGATGACGCAGTTGCGGCCGAATTCGTCGGTCGGCTTTTTGCCCACGCCATAGGCATCGAGCATCTTTTGATTTTCCTTTTTCAAATCCACCGCTTCAGGCGCGGCGGATTGCATGCGGTAGGCGAGCTCGTAGGACTGGATGCGCGCAGCGAGGTCGGCGCCGCCGGGCCGGGCGTCGAGATGCTTTTGATTGAGCTGCGCTAACAGGTCGAGCTGCCGGCGTTGCGCCACGCGGTCGAGATGCGCGGGCCCTTGCAGGTCGAGGATGGGATTGCCGCTCGGCCGAAAGAGGGTGCCTTGGTAGGTGGAGGGCATGAAGCCGCTGGAATAATTGGGCTGGCCTGAAATCGGACCGCCGCGTTTGTCCATCATCACCACGTAACCGGGTAGGGCCTGATTCTCAGTGCCGAGTCCGTACACGCTCCAACTGCCCACCGACGGCCGGCCGATAAAGGTGCTGCCGGTGTTCATGGCTACGAGCGCCGAGCCGTGCGCGTGACTGTCGGCGTGGCAGGATTTGATGACCGCCAGCTTGTCGGCTTGTTTCCGCACGTTGGGAAAATAATCGGAAACCTGCAGCCCACTGACGCCGCCGGGACGGAAGGGGCGGAAGTTGGGCGTCAGGAAACCCACCTTGCGCCCGCCGGAGTTGATGTATTTTTTATCGGCGGGCAACGACTTGCCGGCATACTTTTCCAGTTCTGGTTTGTAGTCGAAGGTATCGACCTGGCTGGGCGCGCCATTCATCAGCAGAAAAATGCAGCTCTTCGCCTTGGCCGCAAAATGCGGTGCGCGCGGTGCCAGCGGTTGGCTGCCACCGATCCCGTGCTTTTGGTAAAAGCCGTCCTCCGCCAGCAGCGATGTCAGAGCGAGCCCCGTAAAGCCGGCGCCCATCTCCCAGACAAATTCGCGCCGCGTACGGCCGCATGGAAAGTGGCGGGTCATCAGTCGATATACAAAAATTCGTTGGTGTTCATCAGCACGTGGCAGAGCGATGCCAAAGCAAGGTGTTGCGGATCGCTGGGTTGCACACCAAGCTTTAGCTGGTAACGATTGGCCAGATAGCTCCAGACTGCTTCGCGTTCGGTGTCGCTCAAGGCGCGGGCAAACAGGATCAGCTCGGCGATGTCGCCGTTCCAATATTCGGTGCCGTAATTTCCCTGCACGCCGATCACGTACGGCCCGGCTACATCGCGCTTGGAGAGCTGTCCGGCGGAGGCGAGCAACGTGCGCCCCTGATAGGTGGCGGCGCCCTGCGCGGAATTGAATGCGGAAAGCAGGAAGTGCTTGGCCGGATCCTTCACCGCGCCCGCCGGGGCAAAGGCGTCGCTGAGGCGGACGTTGGCTTTGCCTGTGAGCCCGAGAAAGAACGACGACGTCGAACGCCCGCGCTGGTGCCAGTTGGAAATGATTTCGCGGTGCTTGGGATTCGTGCCGCGATCGCTGGCAATCACAAAGAGGCTGAAATCCTGCCCCCAAAGCGGCGCGCCGGCGAGGTGCAGAAAATCATCCTTGCCGTCAAACCGAATCGCCGGCCGATCCCCGATGGCCTTGGCGACAAGGCGCGGCCGCTTGGCGGGGTCCGACTGCGAGCCGTCGTGCGGATGCAGCCCGTCGATGGATGAGCCGGAACTGTCTTTCCAAAACTGCACGCCGCCGTCCTTGTCGAGCTGCAGCCCGTGATCAGCCTTCAACCAAAGCGCCAGATTCTTTTTGACGGTCAACGCATCGACCTTCGGAACGCCGTTCGCACCCGGCTTCGATTGCTGGCTAAAGCCGGCCAACTGCGCCTTGATGTGTGCCACGCCGGCGGTGCTTTCGGCGGCGGTCGGTCGGCGGCCCAGCGCCAGTTGCCAGGCGCGGGCGGCGGCCTTGGCGGGATCGTTGCCGGCCTCCTTCAGGATGCGCCGCGCCATCGCCGCGCTTTGTTCGTGCACGAAATGATTGTTCAGGAGCGCCAATGATTGAGTGGGCACGGTGGTCACATCGCGCTGACCGCAGGGCAGGGTGGTGTCGGTAAAGTCAAACGTGGTCATCAACGGCAGCAGCCGCGAGCGTTTGGTCATCATGTAAATACTGCGACGCGAGCGTTCGGCCAGCGTGGAGGTGCCCCAGGCATTGGATTTGCGCGAGAGGCCCTCAAGCGCTTCCTTGCTCATCACCGGATAAAAACTTGGGCCGCCCATTTTTGGGTTGAGCCGGCCGCTGACCGACAGCATCGCATCGCGCAGCGCCTCGGAATCCAGCCGGCGGCGGTTGAACCGCCACCAGGTTTCGTTGAGGAAATCCTTTTGCGCATACTCCGCCTGCTCCGGGTGCTGCGAGGATTGCCGGTAGGTGGCGGACATCATGATCAGCTTGTGCATGCGCTTGAGCGTCCATTTGCCCGCGACCAATTCCGCGGCGAGCCAATCAAGCAACTGCGGATGCGTCGGCGGGCTGCTCTTGAAGCCGAAGTTGTTCGGCGTGCGCACGATGCCCTGCCCGAAGTGATGCAGCCACAGGCGGTTGACCATTACGCGCGCGGTGAGTGGATGATCGGGGCAGGTGATCCACTGCGCAAATTGCAGTCGGCGCCGGGTGGTCTTGCTGTCGGCCGGTGGCGGTGTGAGTTTTTTCTCCAGCACGGGGATGGTTGACAACGTGGCCGGCTCGACCACTTCGCCGGGCTTGTGTCGTTCGCCCTTGATGAGCAGGCGGATGGGCGCGGCGGTGCGGCCTTTGTCCGTCCAGCCAAACACATCCATGCCCAGCTGCGCCTTATTTGGTCCGCCGAGGTTGGCCTGCCCGATGTAGCCGGACCAAAAAATACTGGCGGTGCGGTAGTAGTCGGTTTGGCGGATCGGATCGAATTTGTGATCGTGACAGCGCGCGCATTTCACGGTGAGGCCGATGAAGGCGGAGGTGGTCGTGTGCACCATGTCCTCGAGG
>DJHS01000026.1:0-10378 GCA_002433235.1 Verrucomicrobia bacterium UBA6614 | reverse complement strand
TGGCCAGCACCATGGTGTGCCGCATGGCCACGGATTTCGGGCTGTGGATTGCCAGTTGGATGCCGATGTTTGGGTATGTGGTGTTGTCCCTGGGCATCATTTTTTATGAGGTGACCGCGGCATGGGGTTTGACCTCCCGGCGTTGGCTGGGCTGGTATGTGCTGGCCGGGCTGACCTTTCACATCGGCATCCAACTGACGCTGGATCTGGACGTGGGAACCTTGGGGCCCATATTCATGCTGGCGCTGGTCTGCCTGTTTGCCATTCCCGGCGGCCTGATCTGGCCCCGGCATTTCCTCCCCAAGTCCACCGGGGATAAATTCGCCCTGTAACGGAGTTTCCCAAACCCGCCGTAGCTCAGGTTTCCGAGCCTGCATGGGTTGGGGAGCTTGGGTGCTTTGGATTTTGCCGGAGGTCGCCGGATTTCGTTCGTTTCGCAGGTTTGGAACTTGCACCACAGGGGATTGCTGTTCGGACCCTTCGGAACGACTGTGAATAAGTCCGGGTTGAATGTTTTAACAGGGTGTGAGTTAGTAGCCTTCCGAAAGGGGGATTCCTTTTCAATTAAGGAGGTTTTTGTGAGATTGGCTTTTTTCAGGTGGGCTTTGGTCTTGGCTATTTTTCTTGGGGGCGGTGATTTTGCCCGGGCGTTTGTGTTGATGGGCACGCCTGAGGGAACTGAGACGGGGCAGTTCAACTACTCGGATGAACTGGGGGCACCCAAGGACTTGATGTACCGCGGCGGCAAGCGTTTCTTCCGCTGGAATTCACCGCATTTTATTTACTCCTTTGATGCGAGTTTCATTCAATACTTCGGACAGGAGGGGATGGATGCGGTGCATGACGCGTTTTCGGTGATGAATGATTTTTTCGTGAACGAGGATTATGAGGGGGTGACTTCGCTGGACTTGGCCAAGCATGGGTTTGTGGGGAATTACAACACGACGTGGATCAATACGACGGCGAAGAATGCGCAGATCATTGACATCAAAAGCATTGTGCTGGGCATGTTGGTGAATCAACTGGGGATCGGCAATCCGCATCGTTGGGCTTTTTCGATAACGGGGCAGAGATCAAATGTGATCAACAGCCAGGTGATTTTTGAGACGCGCCTGCGAAACTATGATCCCATCACTCAGGCGCCTTCGGACAGCATCAATGGGGTGAAATACAGTTACCGGTTAATCCACAATGCCACCTCGCAGATTGGGGTGCTGCCGACGTTTCAGTTTGCGGACATGGAGGAGTTTACGACGGACACGGGGGCGGGGGCGTGGTCCTCGGTGGCGGCGATCACGGATGCATTCTTTGGCAACACGTCGTTGTGGTGGACGGATACGCCTTCGTTGTTTGATTTCGGAGTGTATTACGATGGACGCAACGCGATGGGAGGCCAGTTCCAGCCGCGGCATGCATTGACCTATGATGACGCGGGCGGTTTGAAATACCTGTACTCAACGAACAACTACATCTTTGAGGATCTGCCGAATACCATCGTGGGCATAGAGCCGGCACAGTTCCTGCCGCCGCATTTGGCGGTGAATTATCGGAATCCATCTGGGCGGACATTGCCCTACTGGCCTCGGCGTGGTGCGCCGGCGATCACTCCGGCCGTGACCCTGAGCACAACCTTTAACGGCATCCCGGGGATTACTCCCGCAGGCACGGGCATCGTGGGTCAGGCGATGCGGGGGGGCATTGATCGCATCCAGTATTATCATCGATCATTTGACTCGTTGTTGGGGCAAAACTTCTTTCCCACGAATTTTATCTGGAAGGACACGTTTGTGTACCAGAACCCAAATCCCGATACGGTGAATGTGACCGATGCGCGCGGCAACCGGGTGGGCGTAATCAACAACAGCCGGCGGGGCATCCAGTGGCTGGTTCCCGGCGCGGATCCCAACGGGCTGAGCTTTTGGCAGCGGCCGGAGAATGACTTGCGGTTTCTTACGCAGACGGTGGGCCGCAACGTGACGGCGCCGGACCTGTTGTTCATGGCTGATGCCCTGCCAAACTCGGCGGACGGTGTACCCATTGGCTGGCAGCGGCCGACGAATGTTTACAGCAATCTGGCCTCCATCAATCTTGGCACGACCAATGCCCCGGTGCCGGTGGGGCCGGGCATTATCTCCGGCCTGTCGGGCAACCAGATTGTGTTCAACAGCTCGTTCACGCTGGACAACAACTTCGAAGTGATCTGGAGCGGTGAGGCGACGGTGGTGGGCAACCAGGTGGGGTTGCCCTCGTTGTGGGGCTGGATCAAGGGGCCGGGCCCCTCGGACATGGTGACCTTCCCGCAGACCCGCAACCAGTGGATTCTGGAAAATTCCGTGCTGCCGGATGTGGCGCCCCCGACAATCACGCTGGTTAGTGATGATGGTGGTGCGACGCCAATTGACGCGCAGTCACTGACCCGAACAGAGGAGACCCTGACCTTGATTGGTGATGAACTGGCCAGTGTGACGGCCATTGAGATCATGGATGGGGATTTGGTGGTGCAAACGATCATGCCGGCGGAGAAATATGTGGTCTCCAACCAGCGCATCGACATCCCGGCGGGAATCATTAACGACAGTGCCGAGGGCACGGTGCGGACCGTTCGCGTGTGGAACACGGTGGGGGCGAGCAAGGTGGGGCCGCAGAAATTTGGAGTCAGCACGGGTCGGCCTGTCATCGGGGGCACGGACTATGACAACTCGGTGTTTGACCGGGCGCAGGTGTTGACGTTGTACGGGTATGGATTCAAAAGCCGAACCTCGGGAGAAACCGAGCTGGCCTATATTCGGGTGGATGACAGCACCGGCGCGGCGGTTGACGACAATGGCACTTCCCTGAGCACCACAAGTGACGGCCAGCCACGCACGGCAACGTTTGATGTCGTTTCCGACACGATGGCGATCCTGACCACCGAGGCCATTCATGCCCGCGCGGATGGCTTCAACCGCCGTTTGCGGGTATCGCGCAAGGTGGAAGCCACCGCGCAAAACACCTCGAAGCACTTGAGCCCCGCCACGAATCCGCTGTTTAGTGCCATTACCACCAAGCCCGTGATCAATACCCTGACCCAACTGGAAACGGCGGGGACATGGACGGACCTGATTTCCAACGGGGCGTACCGGCGGGACCGGGTGTTGGAGATCAACGGCACCGCGCTGAACACCGCTACGGTCATTGAGGTGGTGCAGGAAGATGGCTCCTCCTTTACCAACCCGGTGTTTATCCAGTTGCCAAGCCCGGGCGTGACGGTGGATGGCAACGGCACCCGGATGCAGATCAGTGCGGACTCCATTCCCTATGCCGATGCCGATACCAACTCCACAACCAAGCGTGGATTTAAAATCTACAACGCCGTCGGCAATACGGATTTGAACGCCTCGCTTATGTTTGCGGTGAACAAGCAGCCAGTGGTTGATGGCATCAGTGGCTTCAAGCTGGCGGGACACTTCAACCGGGATAAGCAATTTGGGGATGACTTTGCCATCTTTGGATCTGGCTTGAAGGCAATTAGTCAGGTTGTTTTCACGGATGCCAACGATACCGCCCAGAGCCGGTTCACCATCAGCCTGCCTTCGCCGGGCGTGACGGTGACGGACACGCAAATCTCCATCGATACCTCTAGTTTCCAGATCGGTTCCGGGGCGGACACGGATGTCAATTCCAGCCGCCGAATCGTCAAGCTGACAAGCGCACGCGACGATGCATTGAGCGGGGTGGCTCAGCGGTTTTATGTGGGGGCACCCCCGACCATGGGCCAGTTGGCTGCGTTTGGGACGACTGGCAGTTATCGCCGGTACAACGACACGCTGACGATCACGGGTGGATCCGGTTATGGCCATGTCACGCGGGTCGAAATCGTGGATGCCAACGGCCAAACCATTGCCGGCTTGCCGGGCTTGGTGAGCGGCGCGGATGGGACCGGTGGCACGGGTCTGAACATTAGCAATTCCACGGCCATCAGCGTTGATGCCAATGCCAGTGGCTGGGTGACCGTTGCTCATCTGTTGGACGATGTGACGGCGGAAAGCCGGCGGGTGCGTATCACCACGCCATTTGGCACAGTAACCTCGGCTGGAAATTCCACGGGTGCGTTCAGCTTGTCCGCCACGCCGGAATTCCAGAACACGGCTCAAGCCACGTTTGCAGGTGGTGGTTACACGGGGGACTTGGGTGGAGTGGATGACGCCAACGGCACCTATGACAAGAGCGAGGGCGACCTTGTGATCAACGGCAAAAACTTCCGTGGAGTGGCGACCGTTTACTTTGGGCAGGGTGACGGCGCGAATTTCTCGACGATCTCCACCGTGACCATCAATGCCCTCGCGCCACCACAAGGATTTTCGGTGAATGCTGACGGGACGGCTTTGACTATCGATGACACGGTGATCCCGGCCGGCTGGATTGGCACAGACGGAAACTATACCATCCGCCTGCGGAGTGTTGGTGAAATGAACGCCACAACCCAGGAAATCAACACGCAGGAGTAGGCTGTTTCCAACGCTGTAATCTTGCAAAAAGGGTTGCCGTGGATGGGTTGCCGCCGAATAATCGGGCGGCATGAAACCACTTCGTATTCTTTCCCTGTCGTTTTTTGTTTTTGCTTTTTCGTTTGTCCAAGCGGGCGATTGGCCGCAGTGGCGCGGCTTGAATCGTGACGGCCTGATTGCCGGGGAGGCACCGCTGGAGGGATTGAAGAAAGGTGCCGTGGCTTGGAAGGTTCCGGTGGGCAAGGGGCAGGGCGGATTGGTGCTGGCCGATGGCAAGTTGTTGATGCTTCACGAGACTGAGGTGGGGGGCAAATTGATGGAGACAGCGGTCCTGTTGAATGCCGCCACGGGAAAACCAATTTGGCAGACACCTTATGCCGAGTCTTGGCAGTATCGAAACATTTATGGTCCGGGCCCGCGGGTGGCCCCGCAGATTGATGGTGATCTGGTGTTTGTTCAAGGGGTGACGGGCACCTTGGCTTGCCTGACCCTGAAGGATGGCGAACTTCAATGGAGCGTGAGTTATCCCAAGGACTTTGGCGCGAAGTGGTTTGGCGGCAATGCGCCGGGCAGTGGCGGCACGGCCGCGAGCCGTCATGGGAACAACGGGCCGCCAGTGACTGACGAGAAGCATATCTACGCACCCGCCGGTGGTCACAATGGCGCCAGTATCGTCTGCCTCAACAAGCGTACGGGCAAGATGGTTTGGAAGAGTGGCAGTGATTATGCGGCTTACGCGGGTTTGATGTTGGCCAAGCTGGGCGGGGAGCAACAGGTGGTCATGTTGACGGCCGCGAACTTGGCGGGATACCGGTCGAGCGATGGCAAGCAGCTTTGGAGTGTGCCGGCGGTGTCCGGCGCGGCGCGCAACATCGTGACGCCCATTATCAACGGTGACACGGTGACGGTGGCTAGCCATACGTTCGGGACATTTCAGGTGCGCATTCGCAAGTCGGGGGATGGACAGGTGGCTGAGGAGTTGTGGCGTAACAAGGATGTACGCACCAACATCACATCGCCCGTGTTGATTGAGGGGCACCTTTATGGCTTGGGGACAACGCGCGGTAAAAACTCGGATTTTGTCTGCATCAACCACAAGACCGGCAAGGTGGTTTGGGAGAAGAAGAGCGTGTTTCCCGATTACGTGTCGGTTATCGCGAATGGGAAGCAACTATTGGTGCATGGCTCCAATGGCAACCTTTGGCTGCTGGCCGCGTCGCCGAAGGGCTACAGCGAACTGGGGCAGATCAAGGCCAGCCAAACGTCCTGGAATCATCCGGTTTATTCCAACGGCATCCTCTACGTGAAGGACGGCAAACGCGATGGAGACAACATGCTCACCGCATTGAAGCTACGCTGACGTGCGCGGTGGAGTTTGTTGGTGACACCGGCACGAGTTTGCCGGTAAATGTCGCCGTCCGTTTAATACCTTGAGCGCAACCCAAGCATATTTGGAAAGTGCCACCGGCAGCAACCCGGTGGAGATTCATCTGCTGGTCAATCACATCGTCCAAGACTCGCTCGATGCGGGTGCCAGTGACATACACATCGAGCCTTGGGATGACGTGCTGGGTGTGCGTGTCCGGGTCAGTGGCATATTGCAGGAGTTGGTGTATATTCCCATGGAATACCACCCGCAAATCTGCGGCCGCATCAAGGTGATGGCCAATCTTGCCAGTCACCTGAAGGATGTGCCCCAGGACGGCAAGGCCGCTCCGCCGGAGTTCGATGGCGTTCAACTGCGTGTTTCCATTTTCCCCACGGTCAAGGGTGAAAAGATTGTTATCCGGGTTTTCAATCCCCAAGCGCGCACCTATGACATCAACAGCCTGGGTTTTGATGAGGAAACACTGGAACGCTACACTCGGGTATTGAACAAGCCCACCGGCTTGATTCTCCTGACTGGCCCCACGGGCTCAGGCAAAACCACCGCCATTTACGCCTCCATCGGCTTCCTGCTTGAGAAACACCAGAACACGGTTGCCATCGCTTCGGTGGAGGATCCCGTAGAGCAGAACCTCATGTGGGTGAACCAGGCCCAGCTCAACCCACCACAGGATTTCACCTATGTCGCTGCCCTTCGTTCGCTCATGCGGCAGGACCCCGAGGTAATCATGATTGGTGAGATTCGCGATGTGGACACCGCCACCATAGCGGTGACCGCCGGCATGACCGGGCACCTCGTGCTGAGCACCATCCACAGTGGCACTACCTCCGGTGTCTTCGCTCGGCTCATCAACATGGATATCGAGCCATTCCTACTGGCCTCCAGTGTCATCGGTATCCTCGGTGTTCGCCTCGTGCGCATGAACTGCACCCAATGTGTGTCCGCCTATACCCCGGATGACTACGCCCTGCACCATCTTCGGCAGCATGAGTCCGATGACTTCGTGGAACAGGCTCTGGCCAGTCAACTGTTCCATTGCGGATGGGGCTGTGAAAGCTGCCACAACACAGGCTTTGATGGTCGCGGCATGGTCACGGAATTGATGGCGGTGGATGAAAACGTTCGTGAACCCGTGATGAACAAACGTCCTACCCGTGAGATTCAGCAAGCAGCTGTCAATGGCGGCATGCAAACTCTGTGGGACGGCGGTTTGCGCCGCGTAACAAGCGGCGAAAGCACCATCGAGGAGGTGCTCATGAAGGTTGCCGCCGAGATGCTTTAAAGAGCTGGGTTATTCACCTTGATTGCTTCCCTGTGTTAAAAAATAGCCTGCCATCATTGCCTTGACACAATTAACTTTGTATTACAAAGTGGCCTTGTGAGTCCGGGCTGGGCCGAGGAGAATCTCAAGGTAATCCGCACACTAATGGAGCGGAGCACGGTGTATCGGCGTGCCTTGGCGCCGATCATGATCTACGTGGGAGTGATGGGGCTCATAGCCGCCTCGGTGGGCGAATGGTACAAGCTGTGGCAACTCGACAAGTTTGCCATGTATTGGCTGACCGTTGGTCTGGTGACCATGGCTGGGGCCTTCACGCTCGCCCGACGGCAGGCCATTGGGGATGAGGAGCCTTTCTGGTCGCCTCCCACTCGCCGGGTTTGCCAGTCGGCTGCGCCGTTGCTTTGCGTGGGCGTGTTTCTGGGGCTGGCGGAAATCTTTTGGTCTAGCACACTAAACAATCCCCTTTATAACAGCGACCCTACTCATCCCATTACCCGCCTTATTGCGCTTTGGTTAATGTGCTTTGGCGGGGCGATGCACGCGGTCGGATTTTTCATGAAGCGGGGGATCAAGCTCTTTGGATGGCTACTGATTCTCGCAGGAATGTCCCTGTATATCGCGCTGAATATTCCGATTTTGGTGGACAAGATGCCGGCTTGGCCGGGCGGCGTCCCCACGCCTGACCGCGTTGGCAATTTGTTGATGGGGGCATTGTTTGGCGGGTCACATTTGGGCTATGGCATCTATCTGTATTTTACCGAGGAAAAGACGGAAGCGGAGGAAACCCCTGAAGAGGATCCGGATGGAAAGTGAACGCGAAACCGTTTCAGCAAATCGACCGGGTGATCCACGAAAGAGGGCGCATGGGCATCATGTCCATGCTCGCCGTCTCGGCGGAGCTTTCCTTTATTGAGTTGCGCGATACCTTGGACATGACAGACGGCAACCTGACCACCCACATCCGGACGCTGCAACAGGCGGGATATGTGGTGGTGTCCAAGAGCTACCATAACAACCGGCCACACACGACGTGCGGGTTGACAGCGGAAGGCCGGAAAGCTTTTGGCAAATACGTTGGATTGCTAGAGAAAATTGTCCAGCAAGCCAGGGAAAAATATAAATGACCCGATTCAGCCAGCCATTGAGCCCATTACTTTGTACCGCAAAGCTTATTCACATCGGGCCAATAACCGGGAGATCAACATGAAAATTATCAGGGCGGAACATTTGGGCATGTGCTTTGGTGTTCGCGATGCCATTGCTCTGGCGCGGCGGGAAGTGTCCGCCCAGCCGCTGACTGTGTTGGGTGAACTGGTGCACAATGAGACGGTGCTGGACGACTTGGCTGGGCGTGGAGTGCGCTTTGTGAGCGAACCGGTTCAGGCCAAAACCCGCGCGGCGATGATCACCGCCCATGGAGCTTCAGACAGGGCAAGAGCCCGCGCGCAATCTGCGGGGCTTGCTCTGCGGGATGCTACCTGTCCGCTGGTGCATTACGCACACGAGGCTGTGCGTGGGCTCGTGAAGGAGGGATGGCATCCAGTGATTGTCGGTCGGCGCGGGCATGTGGAAGTGCGTGGATTGACGGAAGACCTGGGTGAACATGACATCGTCTTGAACGAGGCGGATGTAATGGCGTTGAAGAAACGAATGCGCTTTGGGATAGCGGCCCAGACGACGCAGCCAATCGCCCGCGTGCGGCAGCTGGTGCAATTGTTACAGGAGCGATTTCCGGATTCCGAGGTGCGGTTTGTGGATACCGTTTGCCGGCCCACCAAGCAGCGGCAATCGGCGGCGGTGGAATTGGCGCGGCGTTCGGACGTGGTCATAGTGGTGGGTGGAGCGAACAGTAACAATACAGCTGAACTGGTGCGCACCTGTGGACGGGATTGTGAAAGGGTGCATCACGTGCGTGATGCCGGCGACGTGGATTCCGCGTGGCTATCGGGCGCTGGAGTGGTGGGCTTGACAGCGGGGACGTCAACTCCGGATGAGATGATTGATGCGGTGGAGGCGCGGCTTCGGGAATTGGCCGTCCAGCATTCGGCGAAGGCTGCCTGAAATCCTATCGGTGCTGGCCGGCGAGAAGGTCTGTTGATTTCAGGTCCAGATCCATGGGGTATAAGGGCATGGGCTGGTCGTGTTGGAGATGGTCCTCGCAGATTCCAAAAAAATCGGCCTCGGTCTGGGCACGGCGAATACGATGGAGAAAATCGCCGGTGGACTCGATGCCCAAGCCGATGTAGTTCATGTATTTTTTCATCTTTTGAACGTGTGATTTTTCAGACAGTCCAGGAGGCCGAACGGTATGGTAGAGATCACGGAGGTATGCAAGCACGTCACGGCCACTAGGAAGGGCTTGGGTCTGTCCGCCCAGATGCCGGCGAATTTGTTGGAACAGCCATGGGTTGCGGATGGCGCCCCGGCCTATCATGAGACCGGCCGCGTTGGTCTCGGTCAGGACACTTTCGGCCTTGGCGGCGGAGTAGATGTTGCCATTAGCGAGGACGGGGCAGGGCAGGGTGTCGGCCGCAAGCCGAATGAGGTCGTAGTGTACGGCGCTTCGATAGCCTTCCTTTACGGTACGGCCGTGGACGGTCAGAAGGTCGAGCGAGTGGCGGGCGAAAATGGTGAGGAGCTGGTCGAAGATTTCCGGAGTGTCGAAGCCGATGCGGGTTTTGACGGTAAAAGGAATCTCAATGGCCTCACGGAGGGCACCGAGGATGGCATCGATGCGCGCGGGTTCGCGGAGCAGGCCGCCCCCGGCGCATTTTTTATAAACGATCGGGGCGGGGCAGCCAAGGTTCAGGTCAATGGCTGCGACGGGATGTTGCTGGAGTTGACGGGCAGATCGAATGAGGGAGGGAATATGGTTGCCGATCATCTGCGCAACGGCGGGCCGGCCGGTGGGGTTTTCATCGAGTGAACGCAGGATGGGTTTTTCCAGATGCGATTCGGCATGGACGCGAAAGTACTCGGTGAAATAGAGGTCTGGTCCGCCGTGCCGCGACATGAGTTCCCAGAAGGGAAGATCTGTGACGTCCTGCATGGGGGCCAATGCCAGCACGGGTTGAGGGCTGTCGAGGAATTGCCTGAATTGAGCTGGCTGATCCACGGGATTTTGCTTGGTCGATGAGTGGCCGGGCGTTATTTTCCCCGCCGCCACTGTCCGGTGGTGTAATGGTAGCACAGATGGTTTTGGTCCATCCAGTTGGGGTTCGA
>DJHS01000053.1:3296-3768 GCA_002433235.1 Verrucomicrobia bacterium UBA6614 | reverse complement strand
GCTTCACCTTGGGCGGTTGTGGTTTGCCGATGGGTTGAAAGGCCCAGAGGGATTCATCGGCAACCGGAGCGGCTTTCGGCCAGAGAGCACCAAGTTTTACCCATTGCTCGAAATCGCGGATGACCGGTTCGGGCATCAGCTTATGCGACGGATGCGTGTCCACCGCGCGAAAGATGCTGACGATGCCGGCGGCCTGTACGGGCGTGATCGGTTGATCGAAACGAATCTTCTCGGTCTTCTTCGCCGAATGACAGTCGTAACATTGCTTCACCAAGACCGGCCGAATCTTGGCCTCAAAGAACTGCCGCTGCTCCGGCGACACCTCAGCCTGTGCGGTGTGGAGCAGCGCGGTCAGCAGCAGGAAGGTGGGCGAGGGACGCATTGACTATTTCACCTTTAACTTTTTCCACGCGGTGATGGTGCGTTGGAGGTTGGTCTTGGCGTCGCCGCGAATGCCGTAGCATTGGAAGCC
>DJHS01000053.1:1244-2911 GCA_002433235.1 Verrucomicrobia bacterium UBA6614 | reverse complement strand
GTAGCTTCCGCGGTCGAGGGTTTGGATGAGCTGGCCCCAGTTGTTGCCGCCGATCTCAGCGCCGCTGGTGCTCACGCGCCACAGGAGCGGCGCGGCGTCCTTGAGCGCAGCCTTAAGGTTGGTCTTGGGTTCCACGCGCAGGAAGTGGCAGAGGTTGAACATCACACCAACATTGTCGCGCTTAGCTTTGCGTGCAATGCGGACCGCGTCGCTGAGGCGGTCGATGAAAAAACCGGTGTGCGGGTAGAGCACAATTTTCACGCCGTGCGCCTTGGCCTTGTCGGCAATCTCCTGCACGAAAGCGACGGCCTGCTCGTCGGTGTTGGTGCGCTTGTTGCCCTGCACAAACAGCTCGAGATAAGTGTCGCGGCCCTTGAGGTGGGGCAGGGCGGCGAGAATGGCGGGATTGTATCGGTGCCCCTCAGCAGTAAGCCGGCCGCCGACGTAAAAGCTGTAGAGCTTGAGGCCGGCTTCATCGTAGGCCTTGAGGCGGGCGGGCAGGGGGAGATCGGCACCGAGATTGGCCGAGCCAATGCCGTCGTAGCCCAGCTCCTTGAGCACGGCGATCCGTTGCTCGACCTTGCCGAAGTGTACGCCGTTTTGAAACGCAAACACCGGCCAAGGCTTGTCGGCGGCTTGAATGGTGCCAGCCAGCAAGAGCGAAAATAAAAGGGGTCTCATGATTTGCTCCCACGAGGGTACGTCAAATCGAGGCCCTGCCAATCTCCAATTGCTGTGATGTGAGCGGTGATTTAATTGGAAAACTAACGGCGATGCCGTCTAACAATCATGAAATCATGCGGTCTGTTGCTCCTCGCCGTTTCGCTTTTCGCTTCAAGCTTCGCGGCACACGCCCTTTCCACCGGTGGACCGGGTGGGTGGTGGCCGGAGGATTGGCCGAAGGAGCTGGAGCCGTTGCGAAAGCAGGCGTGGACGTGGAGCCATGGGCGCATTCACGAGGGGCGGGCGCATAATAGTTTTGAGATTACCTTCAAGGACCGTGAACAATTCGAGGCGATGTGGCCGCATTTGTTGAAGCTGCGGCCGAAGAAAGTGCCGCTGACATTTCGGGAAGGGCCGCTGGTGATGTTTTGGGACACGCGCCCCGCCAAAAATAAATCGGCCGGCATTCGTATCCTCACTGGGTCACCTGCTCGTGTGGGCAAACCAGTGAAGCCTGTGAATCCGGTGCAAACCAAATTTGCCAAAACGCCCGGCGTGTTCATGGCCCAATGCACGATCTATGCCATTGAGGTTGTTGTCGATGGGAAGGTGTTGGACTTCAAAAAGATTCCGCTGCCAAGCGACGTGAAGGTGATCGATAAACGGGAGTGAGGGGCCAAGTGGTGAGGGACGAAATGGCAGGAAAATTCTTGGCGCGTTCCACCCGGAAAGCTCCCGGAGGGAGCCAACGAAAATAGCCCAGCACTTCAGTGCTGGGAACGGACGTTGGCAATAATAAGTCCCGGAGGGACGGTTGAAAATACGCTATCCTTCAGACGTCCCTCCGGGACTTTTCGTGCACCCCACCGCCACCCAGTGCTGAAGCACTGGGCTATTTTCATTCGGCCCTCCGGGCCTGTTTTACTTCGCACGATTTGCGGTTTGGCCTGAAACCAGAAACTGCGAACCCCTAACTCAACACCTCTTTAATCACGTGGCCGTGG
>DJHS01000053.1:0-828 GCA_002433235.1 Verrucomicrobia bacterium UBA6614 | reverse complement strand
CAGGTCATGGAAGGGATGGATGTTTTCGGCTGCCTTGAAGCCCAGTTCGTCGGTGGCGCCATGGCTGACACCGGGCTTGATGCCGGCACCGGTTAGGACGGCGGTGAAGCCACCGGGGTTGTGGTCACGGCCTTTGGCTCCTTTCTGGAACATGGGCATGCGGCCAAATTCGGTGCACCAAAGAATCAGCGTATCCTTCAGCATCCCGCGTTGCTTGAGGTCCCGGATAAGGGCGGCTGAGGGTTGATCCATTATCGGGCCGTGGACGTCGTATTGCTCGCGGAGCTTTTGGTGGCCGTCCCAGTTCAATTGGCCGGCAGTGGCGTAGGCGCCGTTGAAGAGCTGCACGAAGCGCACGCCTTTCTCGATCAGGCGCCGGGCGAGAATGCAGTTCTTGGCGTAGTCGGCCTTGATCTTGTTCTTGGTGTCATCCGCGCCGTACATTTTGAGGATGTGCTGCGGCTCGGTGGAAAGATCGCTGATCTCCGGCACGGACAGCTGCATCCGGGCAGCCAGTTCGTAGCTGGCAATGCGGGCGGAAAGATTGGTGTCCTCCGGATTGCGTTTGAGGTGCTGATCGTTCAGCAGTTTCAACAGGTCGCGCGCGGCCACGTCGGTCTTATTCGCGATGGATTTCGGCGGCTGCAGGTTTTGAATCGGTTGATTGGAATTGAAGGCTGTGCCTTGGAAAACGGCGGGCAGAAATCCGGGCCCCCAATTATTGACGCTGGATTGCGGGATGCCACGCGGATCGGGAATGGCGACAAATGCGGGCAGGTTTTCGTTTTCGGATCCGAGGGCGTAGGTGATCCACGCGCCCATGCTGGG
>DJHS01000134.1:0-26000 GCA_002433235.1 Verrucomicrobia bacterium UBA6614 | reverse complement strand
GTGATGCCGCCCTTGGTGCGCACGCGCACCGGGTGTTCGCCGAGCGGACAATTCGCGGCCACCTTGACCGTGGCTTGCACGCGGTTGGCGGTGGTGGCCTCCAGTTTCACGACCTCGAAGCCTTTCTTATAAAAGAGAATCTCCTCAGCGTCATCCAAGCGGCTGCCATTGAAGGTGAGCACCACCTCCTTGCCCACCTGCACGCCAGCCGGGGAAATACTGCTTAATCGGGGATCAATCGCCAGCGCGGTGGTGAAAGCCGCCGCCAAGCCCAAACAAATCAGGGTCCGTTTCATGTTCATTCCAAACTCGTTCACTCGTTGTCTAACTGTCGTTATAGCAAGCCGGGGCAACTTCCTCGCGGAAATTGCCCCGGTGCTATGATTAATTGGATCGCCACCGGGCGCGCAGGCTAGGCCAACGCATCCTTGATGACTTCGCCGTCGTAATTGATCGGCATCGGGCGGTTGCCCGGGCCCACCAAGCGACGGTGCGGGTCGATGCCCATCAGCGTGTACACCGTGGCTGCCCAGTCCGGCACACTCACGGGATCTTCATCCGGCTCGGAGCCAGTAGGATCGGACGCACCATGGATGTAACCACGCTTCATGCCGCCGCCGGCCATCACCACGCTGAGCACCTTGGGCCAGTGATCGCGGCCGGCGCTGCGGTTGATCTTCGGGGTACGGCTAAATTCGCTGGTGATCATCACGAGCGTTTCGTCGAGCAGACCGCGCTCGTCAAGGTCGCTGATCAGCGCGGCAAAGGCCTGGTCCAGCGCCGGCACTTGGCGTTGGATGCTGCCGGCGATGTTGCTGTGCATGTCCCAACCGCCGTAAGTGGTGGTGACCATGCGCACGCCGGATTCCACCAAGCGGCGGGCCAGCAACAGGCGGCCGCCCGCAGTGTTGCGTCCGTAACGGTCGCGCACCTTGGCCGGTTCCTTGTTGATATCAAACGCCGCGCGGGCCTCGGGCGAGCTGATCATCGCGTAGGCGCGCTGGTAAAAGGTGTCCATGCCGGCCAGCGTGTCGGCCTTCTCCAGCGAGCTGAAGTGGGCGTCCACAATGCTGCGCATATCCTTGCGCTTGGTGAAACGCTTCTCGTCAATGCCGGCGGGCAGGGCAAGGTCGCGTACGCGGAAGCTGCTGCTGCCGGGATCCGCACCCAGGCTGAAGGCACCGTAGGCGCTGCCCAGATAGCCGGTGCCACCGTAGCCGCTTTGGCTGGGGATGGCCACGTAAGGCGGCAGGTTTTTGCGCGGGCCAAACTCGTGGCTAACGATCGAGCCAAAGCTCGGGAACACAGTCGCCGGGCTGGGGCGCACACCGGTCATCATGTTGTGCGTGCCGCGCTCGTGGGCCGCCTCGCTGTGAGTCAGCGAACGGATCACGGTGATCTTGTCAGCGATCGCGGCGCTCTTGGTGAGGTACTGCGAGAAACGCTCGCCGCGAATCTTCGTCTCCACCGAGCCGAGCGGTCCACGGTATTCCTGTGGCGCAAGGTACTTCGGATCCCACGTCTCTTGGTGAGCCGAGCCGCCGGGCAGATAAATTTGAATGATGTTTTTGGCTTTGCCGGGCTTGGATTGCTTGGCCACATCCTTCCAGTCTTCGCCGGCCGCATGGGCTTCGTTGGTCAGCAAATCACCGAGAGTCAGGCCGAGGCCCATGCCGCCAAGGGCGCCGGTGAACATGAAGTCACGCCGGTTCGGGCTCCAGGAATGATCCTGCCCGCCGCAATATTGATAGCCACTTTTCTTCTTCATAAATTCCCTATGTTATAGCCGGTAAGTCGGCATCATTTTCGACCGGCGATTTTTTCGGACTATTCAGCAAAAAGCAAACATTTCCAGAAAAAATAGCTGCCTTCTGGATCATCCTTGTGCCACTCTGTCAACCACTTGTTTGGCCTTTCTCCCATGAAAAAACTCGCCCTCATCCTGCTCACTGCCATCTCCGCCTGGGGCGAGGAACTTTTACCCAAGTTCGGCTTTGCCGACCAACTCATCGCGCCCGTCCGTATTCACCTGCTGGACACCCCCGGCGAACTCAATCTCAGCACCACGCTGACCGAGAAGGACATCCATCGCATTTTCGGCAAGGTGAACAAAATTTGGGCTCAGGCCGGCATCCATTTTGCGCTGGAAAGCATCATTCGCGAACCCGCCGCCGAGCCCGCTGTCTACAGACAAAATATCCGCAACCGCAACCTCAAGTGGATGCTGGCGCTGCGTCCCGAGAAAACCCTAAGCAAGGATTGCTTCCACATTTACTTCATCAAACGCTTCCTTGCGAACGGGGTCTATCTCTCCGCTGACGGAATGTTCGTGAAAGACCTCGCCCGGTTGCGCCCCGTCAAAGGCGGCTTGGACGAGCCCATCCCACGCGTAACCGCCCATGAACTGGGCCATGCCCTCAACCTACGCCACCGTCAGCACGTCATCAACCTACTCCAGAGCGGCACCTCCGGTTGGCGTCTAAACGCCTACGAGACCGCCGTCGCCCGCGAGGCCGCGGAGAAACACGATTGGATCCAATCCGCCGACGCCCTGCTCAAGGCCGCCGACGCCCTGTTTGACAAGGGCGAAAAAAAACAGGCCGCCAAGCTCTACACCCGCCTCGCCACCCTCCCCCTTGACACCCCCGAGACCCGCCGCGCGCGTCAGCGGCGGTCGCGCCCGTAACACAGGGGTTGGGTTGTTGCGACGGGCTCCGCAGTTACGAGGATGCGATGCGGAGTTTCGATGATGAGCGTCGCGGTTACGTGGATGGGGTGCGGAGTAACGATGATAGCGATCTTCGTTACGGAGACGGGCGGCGAAGTTACGAAGACGCAGTGCGCAGTTACGCGGATGGCCGGCGCAGTTACGCGGATGGCCGGCGGAGTTACGCGGATGGCCGGCGGAGTAACCAAGATGGGCAGCGAAGAAACGTATCTTTTGGGTTTTCCAAGGAAAACCGAATGAAATAGTTTGCGTGTGACACGCATGAAAACAGGCTCGGCGGCCCGCTAAAAAAACACTTCACATTTGGGCAGGGCTTGCTCGAGCATGATGATTTCCTCGCGGTGAAGAGGGTTGCCGTAGAGCCAGAGTTGCTTGAGGGCCTTGAGATCGCAAAGGGGGGCAGGGTCGTGAATGCGGTTTTTCTCGAGAAACAGGTAGCGCAGGCCGGCCAGTTCCGCGAGAGGGGCCACGTCGGTAATCTCGTTACGGGAGAGAGAGAGCATTTTCAGGCCGGGAAATTTCTTCAGCTCCATCACCACGGGCTGCAAATCCTTCACGCCGGCGGCCTCGTGCTTGAGCATCTCAACCCTTGAAAAATCCAGATCGCCCTCGGGCTGCCGCAGGGCTTCACGCACGGCGCGATCCACCCAGTCCACGGGCGCGCCCTCGGCCATCTTCGCCATCAAGGCAACCTCTGGCGGCGCGCCGCAATGCGGGCACATCACTGCGTTGGTGCTAATCGGCTTCCCGCATTCCGCGCACTCGGTCATGGCCATTGCCAAACCCTGCCCCAGCCACCCCATTGACACAAGCCCGGTGCTCCCTACAATCCGGCTATGCGTATTCTATTTGTTTTGATTGGCTTGTGCATCGCTTCAATTTCCCAAGCTGAAAATCGTCCACCCAATGTCATCGTCGTTTTCATGGACGACATGGGCTATGCGGACATCGGCCCCTTCGGCGCCAAGGCCTATCCCACGCCAAACTTCGACCGCATGGCGAGGGAGGGGCGCAAGTTCACGGATTTTTACGTAACACAGGCGGTGTGCAGCGCGTCGCGCGCGGGGCTGTTGACCGGCTGTTACAACGTGCGCGTGGGCATTCTGGGCGCGTTGGGGCCTAGGAGTACACACGGTCTGCATGCCGATGAGGTGACTTTGGCGGAGCTTTGCCAGCAGAAGGGCTACGCCACGGCGTGCTATGGCAAGTGGCACCTCGGGCATCATAAGAAGTTTCTACCAAGGCAGCATGGGTTTGATGAGTACTTCGGGATTCCGTACTCCAACGACATGTGGCCGTATCACCCGGGCGTACGGCATCTACCCATGGCCGAGCGCCTGAAGCGCTGGCCGCACCTGCCGCTCATCGACGGCAACGCCATCATCAATCCCGCACTCACCGGCAGGGATCAGGAGGACCTCACCACACAACTCACCGAGCGCACGGTGAGCTTTATCGAGAAAAACAAGGCCCGGCCCTTCTTCGTGTACCTACCGCATCCCATGGTGCATGTGCCGCTTTACGTCTCGGACAAGTTCAAGGGCAAGAGCAAGGCAGGCCTGTTTGGCGACGTGATGATGGAGGTGGATTGGAGCATGGGCCAGATCTTGGACACGCTGCGCAGACACAAGCTCGAAAAAAACACGCTCGTCATTTTCACCAGCGACAACGGTCCGTGGCTGAGCTACGGCGACCACGCCGGCAGCGCCGCCCCCCTGCGTGAAGGCAAGGGCACGATGTTCGATGGCGGTTGCCGTGAAAGCACGCTGATGTGGTGGCCGGGCACTATACCCGCCGGCAGCGAATGCAATACGCCCGCGATGACGATCGACATCCTGCCCACTGTGGCCGAGTTGATTGGCGCGAAGCTGCCAAAGCACAAGATCGATGGAAAAAGCATTGTTAACCTCGTCAAGGGCACTGGCGAAAAGAGTCCGCATGAGGCATATTACTTTTACTATGGGAACCAGCTTCAGGCGATACGCATGGGCCAGTGGAAGCTGCATTTCCCACATGGCTACCGTACGATGGCCGGCCGACCGGGCGGCAAGGACGGCATTCCCACGCGGTACAGCCAGTCGAAAATCGGCTTGTCGTTGTTCGACCTGAGTAAAGACATCGGCGAAACGACCGATGTAAAAGAGAAGCACCCGGATGTAGTGGCCCACATCAGGAAACTGGGCGATGCCATCCGCGCGGACTTGGGCGACCAAGGCCGCCAAGGCAAGGGCCAGCGGGTGCCGGGACGGCTTTAGCCGGAATGGAAAATCCTTGAGTTTCAACGATTTGCGCCAAAAACGGCCAAATAGAGAAGGTTTTTCCACAAAAAAAAGTGGACATGCCGGAGACGGACGCTACCTTCCCCGGCTTACCCAACGCAAGATGCAGACCACGCGGCCCCAACGAAGACCAGCATGGATAACCCTGTTGGCGATTTTGGCCGTGGCTTGGCTGCCCGCGCGCGCGGAGCAAAACTCTCCCAAGGGCATTACCCACGCGTTTCTTGCCACCGGCCCCAAGACCTACATTGTCTCTCATCATGACACCGTCATTTGGCGCTACGAACGCCCCACACGCGATGGCTGGGTGCTGCCCAATGGTCATATTCTCCTGGTGCTGGCCAAGGACAAGAACTATGGCGGCGGCGTGATCATTGTTGATCGCAACAACCGCCGCGTTTTCGAGTACAAGGGCACCCAGTCTGAGGTGAACACCGCTCAGGCGCTGCCCAACGGCAACCTTCTGATCACTGAAGCCGGGGCCCGGCCGTGTTTAAAGGAAGTCAACGCCAAGGGCAAAGTTGAGGTCAACATCAGGCTCAAGTGCCAGACCGCCATTCACCACCTGCAAACCCGCATGGCGCGCAAGCTACCCAACGGCAACTATCTGGTGCCCCACATGCGCGAGTTGGAGATTTGCGAATACAACCCCAAGGGCAAAATCATCTGGCGCGCCAAGACCCCGCACATGCCCTTCACCGCCATCCGGCTGGAAAACGGCAACACGCTCGTCAGTTGCACCTTGGGACATTGCGCGGTGGAACTGGATTCCAAGGGCGAGGTCACCTGGCAAATTTCCAACAAAGACCTTCCTGGCAAGCCTCTCAACGACATTTGCGGCGCGCAACGTCTACCGAATGGCAACACGGTTCTTTCCAGTTACCGTGCCAAGGGCAAGGCCCCGCGACTCATCGAGGTGACGCCTGACAAGAAAATTGTCTGGACCTATACCAACCCCCGCCGACCGGGCATTCATCACCTGCAGGTCTTAAATACCAACGGCAAGCGTCTCGCCGGCAAACCGTTGCGGTAATTTCCTTGTCCCCGGCGGGAGCTTTGGTTACTAACTCCCCCGATGAAGGCCACATTTTTACCCTCCATGGCTGCGGTCTGCCTGCTTTTGGCGGCTGGCTGCGGTAATCCGAGCGATTCAGGCAACGGCAGCGGTTCTGGTAACGAAAATCAGTCCGGAAACGCGGGTAACGACAACCCACCGGCAGGATCTGGTCTTCTCCAAAAAGGCGATGCCAAACCTAAGATCGTGTTCGTGTCCAACGGCGTTGCGGACTTTTGGACCATCGCTGAGGCGGGCGTGAAACAGGCCGGGGAAGACCTGAATGCCGAGGTGGAGGTGTACATGCCCACCGAGGGCATCACCGACCAGAAGCGGATCATTGAGGACCTGATTTCCAAGGGCATCGACGGCTTGTCCGTCAGCCCCATCGACCCGGTGAACCAGACCGACCTGCTCAACAAGGTCGCCGAGAAGACCAAGCTGGTGACCAACGACTCCGACGCCCCCAAGGCCAATCGCCTGTGCTACATCGGCATGGACAACTACAAGGCTGGCCGCATGTGCGGACAGTTGGTGAAGGAGGCATTGCCGGATGGTGGCAAGGTGATGATCTTTGTGGGCCGGCTGGAGCAGGACAACGCCAAGGGCCGCCGTCAGGGCGTGATCGACGAGTTGCTCGACCGAGAGTTCAACCCGTCCAATTTCGACGAGCCCGGCAAGGTGATCACCGGCGACAAGTACATCATCCTAGGCACGTTGACGGACCAGTTCGACCGCGCGCGCGCCAAGGCCAACGCCGAGGACACGCTTTCCAAACACGAGGACATCGACGGCATGATCGGCCTGTTCGCCTACAACCCGCCGCTCATTCTCGAGGCGCTCAAGGGCAATGAAAAGGTGGGCAAGGTGAAGGTGATCGCCTTTGACGAAAACGACGCCACGCTGCAGGGCATCAAGGATGGCTCCGTGCATGGCACGGTGGTGCAGAACCCGTACGTGTACGGGTACAAATCGGTGGAGGTGCTGTACAAGATCATCAAGGGCGAAAGCGGCGTGGTGCCGGAAGGCAAGTTCATCGACATCCCCGCCCGCCAAATCCGGAAGGACACGGTGGACGCATTCTGGCTCGACCTGAAGAAGAAGACCGGCAAGGACTGACCCGCGCATGACCCAGCCCGCCGAGCCGCCGCTGCTGGAAGTCCGGCAGGTGACCAAGCATTTCCCGGGCGTGCGCGCCCTGAGCCAAGTGGATCTCACGGTCGAGCCGGGTGAGGTTTTGGCGGTCATCGGCGAGAACGGCGCGGGCAAGAGCACGCTCATGAAAATTCTCGCCGGCGTGCAGCCGCCGAATGACGGCGAGATTTGCATCGAGGGCGAACCCGTCACGCTCAACTCCGTGGAGGCCGCGCTCTCCCACGGCATCGCGCTTATCCATCAGGAGCTGAACCTCGCCGACAACCTCGACGTGGGCGCCAACATTTTCCTTGGCCGCGAGCCGCTGCGCATGGGGCTTATCGACAAGCCACGCATCCAGGCTGAGTCGCGCCAGTTCCTTGATTTGGTTGGGCTGCAGGTGGACCCGGCCACGCTCGTTAGCGACCTCACCATCGGCCGCCAGCAGATGGTGGAAATCGCCAAGGCGCTCTCCATAAACGCGCGTATCCTCATCATGGATGAGCCCACCAGCAGCCTGTCCACGCGCGAGGCGGAAAACCTCTTTGCCGTCATCAAAGATCTCCGCCAGCGCGGCGTGAGCATTGTCTACATCTCCCACCGGCTCGGCGAAGTCATCGAGTTGGCCGACCGTGTCACCGTCCTACGCGACGGCGAGAACGCCGGCGAACTCAGCCTCGGAGAGATCAACCGCGATGCCATGGTGCGCCTGATGGTCGGGCGCGACATCAGTCAGTTTTACCAGCACACCCCACACCCTCCGGGAGAGGTGGCACTGGAGGCCATCGAGTTGTGTACGCCGGCGCATCCCGAGCATCCCGTCAGTTTTAAAGTACACGCCGGCGAGATTGTGGGCATTGCCGGCCTCGTTGGCGCGGGCCGCACGGAATTGCTGGAAACGCTCTTCGGCGTCACACCCGCAGTCGACGGCGAAATTCGCATAAACGGCGGTCCCGCCTCCGTTGGTGCCCCGCGCGAGGCCATCACCCGCGGCATTGCGCTGGCACCGGAAGACCGCAAGCAGCAAGGCCTCGTGCTGCCCATGTCCGTGCGCGAAAACATGAGCCTGCCCAGCCTGCGCCGCGACCAGCGGATGGGCTTTCTGGACCACACAAGCGAAGCCGGCATCACCGCCAACATGACCCGGCGAATGCGCGTCAAGACCCCCAACAGCGAGCAGGTCATCCAGTTCCTCTCCGGCGGCAACCAGCAAAAGGTCGTGCTCGGCAAATGGCTGGCCATGGAGCCCGCCGTGCTGCTGCTCGATGAGCCCACGCGCGGCATTGACGTGGGTGCCAAGCAGGATATTTATGGATTAATGGAGGAACTGTCACAGCGCGGCGTGGCCATCCTGTTTGTCTCCAGCGAGATGGAGGAGGTGTTGGGCATGGCCGACCGCGCATTGGTGATGCACGAGGGCCGTCTCACTGGTGAACTGAAACGCGAGGAACTCAGCGAGGAAGCCATCATGCACCTCGCCACCGGCGGCGTCACGACCGCGCAGGAATAACGAATGAAGAAGACCCTCGGCATATTTGGCCTGCTGGTGTTCGTAATTCTCTTCACGGCCACCCAGAGCGACGCGTTCCTCGGCGGTGAAAACCTCACCAACCTCATCCGCCGCACCGCGCTCTTCGGCATCCTCAGCGTGGGCGTGGCATTTGTCATCATCACTGGCGGCATCGACCTCTCCATCGGCTCGGTGGTTTGCCTCATCGGCTGTGGTTTACCGTTGTGTCTGGAGGTGCGTTATCCGGCGGAGTTTCAGTACGACGTTACCCAAGTCAACGCCGCGCAAGCCAGTATCACCGTGCCCGGCCGGACTCCCGGCATCCGGAAAGGCAGCGCCATCCGGCTGCACAAGGGCGAGAACAACAGCACCGGAATTTACGAGGTAACGGCCTTCAAGGCCGGCAACAAGACTGTCCTGACCGTCACACCCGCACCGAAAGCCGACTCCACCAAGGGACAGGTCGTGCTCGTCCACCCGCTGACCGATGCAAAGGCTAACCAGTTCGCCAGCAAATCCGCCAACCCCGCCAGCCGAGATTTGCTTAAATTCTCCGACGCCGATGGCGTCTTGCGTGGCGAATCCAAGGTGGTCACCGCCGCAGATGGATCGGTGGAGGTCAAGGAATTGCCGAATGAGGCCCGTTGGTTTTCCATCAACCGCCGCAGCCCCCGCATGTCCGTGCCACTCGCGCTGGGATTGGTGGTCGTAGTCTCGCTTTGCCTCGGCTTGGCCCACGGACTGTTGGTCTCTCAACTGCGGCTGCAACCGTTTGTCGTCACGCTTTGCGGACTGCTGTTGTACCGCGGCATCACCCGCGGACTAGTCGGCAGCGATACGGTGGGGCTCGGCGACGAGTATGAAGCCCTCCGCCAAATCGTCACCTTCCGCGTCTTTTCCCTCACCCACGCCGAGTTGCTGTGGGCCATCGGCGGCGGCCTGTTCGCGACCAGTGCAGGCTGGCTGGGCTACACCACACTTCGGAAGGGCTGGGAAAAGGCCAAACCACAGGCGCTCGTACCCGGCGTTGGTGCGGCCTTTGGGCTGGCCACCCTCATTGGCGGCATCTTCGTTCAAAACCATCAGCCAACGCTACCCGTGCCCATGGAGGGTGACATCCAGCAGGTCGAGGTGCCCTCGCGAGTCACCAGCATCAACCTCGAGGCGCAGTCTGACGGGAGTTGGAGTGTCCTCGAGAAAATGACGCTCGAGGAATCCAACCGGCCCACCCCCATCGATGTTCCCGTCGCCAAAATCCAAAAGATGGGTGCCTACACCGCCGTCCGCATTCTTGTCACCGGCCAGCCGCCCGAAAAGATTTACATTCAATCCGTCGCCTTCATTTTTCTCGCTGTCGTCCTGGTCGCCGCGATCTTTTTAAACCAGACCATCTATGGCCGCTACCTGCTCGCGCTGGGCAACAATGAACAGGCTGCCAAGTTCAGCGGCATCAACACTTCCCGCATGATTGTCCTCGCCTATGTCATCTGCACCATGCTCGCCGGACTGGGCGGCATGCTCTTCATTCTCGACGTCAATTCCGCGCAAGCCTCGGACTTCGGCAATTTCTACGAGCTGTGGGCCATTGCCGCCGCGGTCCTGGGCGGCTGCAGCCTGCGCGGCGGCACGGGCAGCATCCTCGGCATCGTCATCGGTGTTGCCCTCATGCGCGTGCTCGAAAACATGATCATCCAAGTGGACTGGATCTCCGACCACATCCGCTACGCCGTCGTCGGTGCCGTCATTCTGGCCGGCGTCATCGCCGACGAAGTCTTTAAACGCCAAGCCGCCAAGCGCGCCGCCGCCAAGCAGGCTGAGGAATAAGCCTTCAATTGCGGGCTGACAAAATCCGCGCAACGGTTTAGAGAGTTCATTCGGCCCATGATGAACGCCCGCATCCTCGCCCTTGCCCTGCTGCCTCACCTCGTTGCCGCCGGTGCGGAGAGAATTCCGTGGACCACTTCACGCATTCAGGGCTCACCCGAGCCGCCACTGCCCTACGTTGCCGAGCGCGCATTTCCAAAGCTTACGTTTCAAAATGCCTTGGAACTGGTCGCACAAGGCGGCCAGTTTTATGTCGTCGAACGCACGGGAAAAATCTGGGCTTTTCCCGCCAGCCCGGACACCGCAAAGGCAGTTTTGGTCGTGGACTTAAAGGCATCCGAACTTCGTGCGGGCAATCTCTACGGCCTTGCCTTCCATCCCCGCTGGCAGAAGAACCACCAAGTTTTCCTCACCTACACCAGCGGCCCTGACCGGCTCAAGGGCGTTAAGATGGCCCGATTCCGTTTAACGCCCGGCAGCCCTCCAAGCATCGATCCCGCAAGCGTCAAGGTGATGCTTTCATGGCGCAACACCGGCCATAGTGGAGGCAATCTTCAATTCGGCCCCGATGGCTTGCTATATGTCGCCGTTGGGGACGGCACTGAACCTTCGCCGCCCGACAAGTTGAATACCGGTCAGGACACCAGCGATCTCCTTGCCTCCATTCTCCGAATTGACGTGGACCAGTCCACAAAGTCCCTGCCCTATCGCGTGCCGGCGGACAACCCTTTTGTGGGAGTTAAATACACACGGCCGGAAATCTGGGCTTTTGGGTTTCGTCAGCCGTGGAAAATGAGCTTTGACCCACGGGGACGCCTGTGGGTCGGCGACGTCGGCTGGGAACTTTGGGAAATGATTCATCTGGTCGAGAAGGGCGGCAACTACGGCTGGAGCGCCATGGAGGCCAGCGAGCCCATCAAGCCCGCCACCGCCAATCCCCTTGCCCCCATCCGTGCGCCTATCGTTGCCCATCCCCATTCCGAGGCCGCCTCCATCACCGGTGGATTTGTTTATCGTGGCCAACGCCTACCCGAGCTGCGTGGCGCGTATGTCTATGGCGACTATGAAACCGGAAAAATCTGGGCACTCCGTCACGACGGACGAAACATCACGCATCATCAGGAAATCGCCGACACCACACACCGCATCGCCACCTTCGGCGAAGGCGAAAATGGCGAACTCTTCTACGCCCATTACGGCACGCCCTCCACCCTTCACCGGCTGTCCCCGAACCCCTCGGCGAACCCGCCTCAACCGTTCCCGACAAAGCTTAGCCAAACAGGCCTGTTTAAAGATGTTGCCCGCCAGACCCCCGCTGATGGCGTCCACGAGTTTAAAATTGCCGAACCCATGTGGCAGGACAACGCCTCCACCCGCCGCCTGATTGCCCTCCCCGGCAAATCCAAAATCAAAGCCGAGCAAATCCTCGACAGCCGCGGCCGCCCCAAGGACCCCGTCATCCAATGGCCCAATGACTCCGTCCTTGCCCGCACGATTACCCCGCCCAATTCCCAGCCCGTCGAGACACAACTCCTGCACTTCAATGGCGACCAATGGAACGGCTACAGCTACCGCTGGAACACCGAGGGAACCGATGCCACCCTGGTCGACAAAAATGGAGCCAACTTAATCCTGCCCAATGGACAACGCCATCGCTTCCACTCCCGGGTCGAATGCCTCCGCTGTCACAACTCCTGGAACGGCCACGCCCTTGCCTTCAATCCCCTGCAACTCGCCCGCTCTCCAGAAACAAAGAACGATCCCGTTGCTCTCGGCCTTACTGATCCGGATTTCTTTAAACGCAAGTCCATCGCGCGTCTCGTCCCCAGCCGCAGCAAGGCCTCGCTCACAGACCGCGCACGATCCTGGCTCCACGCCAACTGCGCCCATTGCCATCGGCGCCATGGCGGCGGCGCCGCGCCGCTAGAGATAAACATAGAGCAACCCTTGGATCGAACCGCCACCATCGACGCGCCTCCCACGCGAGGCGGTTTCGGTCTTGCCACCCCCCACGTCATTACCCCGGGTGCTCCCTGGCAATCCGTCCTGCCATACCGCGTTGCCGCCCTCGGCGCGGCCCACATGCCTCCTCTCGGATCCAATACAATTGATTCCCACGGCCTTCAACTCCTCTGGGATTGGATCGAGCAAATGCCCTCCAAAACCACCCACAAAAAACCAAAACCCTCCCTTAAAACCACCTCCGGCGCATTCAGTTACCTGGCCAACAACCAAACGAACCCCAAGGCTCTACGAGACGGCCTGAATTCTCCTAACGCCAACATTCGCGCCCTCTTCGAGCGCCACCGCCCCCCCACGGAACGCCCGGCGCAACTCGGGATCAAAATTAACCCCAAGACCATCCTCAATCTGCGCGGCGACGCACACCGCGGCAAAGCCATCCTTTCACCGACCGGCAAATGGGCCGCCTGCTACGCCTGCCACACCCTTCAAGGCAAAGGCCGCTCTCTGGGACCAGACCTCAGCCAGATCGGTGCGCGCCACAACAAACCACAGATTCTCGACAGCCTCCTCAATCCCGCGCAAATCATCGCTCCCCCATATCGCATCTGGCTCATTAAAACAAAGAACGACAAATCTCACATGGGGTTTATCCTCCGGGAAACCGAAACTGAACTGATCCTGAAACTCCCCACCGGCCAAGCCAAGTCCCTGCCCAAAAACCAAATCCAAGCCCGCCAACCCCGGCCCGAATCCCTCATGCCCGCCGGCCTGCTCCAGACCCTCACCCCTCAGGAAGCCGCCGACGTCCTCGCCTGGCTCGCCTCGCTAAAATAATCAATAGTCTGGCAACTTTGGCGGTCTCATGCCCCGCATCATTTTGCAGCCCGGATACCATTCCTGTTCATACAGGTCACGCAACTGAACGGCCTCGGCATGGCCATCCCCGTAGACCATATTGATTCGTTTGGAATGGCGGTTGAGAATCACCCGTTGGATTCCGCTGAATCCGCCATCAAGTGAGTTTGGCGGCAAATCGTATGGGGAGGGCATCACCCAAGCCCAATTCGCCTCGGCAAACAATGGGATGGAGCTTGTTAACTGTTCGGACACCTCAACGAACTTGTGCGGCTCGTGCGGGCGGTGATGATGTTTGGATTGCACAAACGCGTTAATCCCATAACTGCTGGTTGTCGGTTCTCCCTTTTCGCATGGTGTCCCGGGTCCACTGGAGCATCCGCTGCTCCCTCTCAGAACAAACACTGAGTAGGCATCGTCGCCCGTCACTGAGATTTCCAGATCTTGATCAACCTTGGATCGAATGGTGGTCCGCATGTAAATGTAGTTTACGGGCCCCGTGCCGCTGGGAGGATCCGGATAATACTTGCCTTGGTTGAGAGGCTTGCGACCCCGGCCATTAGCCTGGTCAAAACCAATGGGCTTTTTATGGTAAGGATTCTTGGGGCTCAGCAAACTGCCGTCTCCCCCGAGCGATTTGGCCAACGGACCACTCCAGTCAAACAACTCCCAATCATCCATGGAGGTGCCGGCCAAGGAATCAAGTCTGCGACCCGTTTTCGCGTCTGATATCTTCAACGCAAACCCACTCGGCTTCACGTTTTCACACATTACGAGGACGACCGTTGATCCCCCCTGACTCTTGGGGCTCAAGTCAGGCGGGGGACAAGGCGGAGGTGTGATCATCCTCCACGGCGGACATTTTTCCCGATACGGCTTGCGCGGCTTGCAATGGGGATTGTGTTTGCCGTCATGCTCGGAACACCCGGGTTTCACATGACGCAAACTAAATACTGCCTCCTTTCCCCGGCCGAAATTCCCCGCTACAAATCTCCAGTAATTGGGATGCCGCGCCCATAAACTTGCCGCCTCGACCCCAGCTTGGTCTCCGGCTTGATCCTCAGCTTCATCATTGGCCGCAACCACTCCCTCCGGCTTTTCGGACCCCGGCACATTTCCAACCCTCCAGTTTTTCCGCATCCCACCCATGGAATGAGCGTTGTTTTTATCGCACATGGGACAATGAAGCACCTGTTCCGTAATACCGTACCCCTTCATCATGTTCACCCACCCACTATTTCCGTTGGTGGAGGAATACGGCACATTTCTGCCGTTGTCGTGGCTGTATGAAATAAACCCAACCCCCAGCTGTTTCATATTGCCCATGCACATGGTCTGGCTGGCCCGCATCTTGGCCTTGCTGATTGTGGGGACGAGAATGGAAGCAAGGGTTCCCACAATCCCCACTGCCACCAATGCCTCAATCAGCGTAAAGCCAGCGTTTTTCCCGAAAAACCCACCAAAATAACCGGCTCTAGTTGCAGTTTTCATACGCCACTCGTTTCCCTGTACATCGATCCTACAGCCGTATTTCTTACAAGATTTTCCAAAAAATACTTGGGCTAAGCCCCGCACCCTCTTAAAAAAGTAAGGGGTATGTCAGGCATTGTCAACCTGTCGAAGGATTGTCAGCTATTTCATGCAAATCTACATCTCACGCGGCGGTCAACAATTTGGCCCGTTCAGCAGGGCCCAGATTCAGCAGGGGTTAGCCCAAGGGTCACTCGTTCACAGCGACTTGGCGTGGCACGAGGGCGCACCCAACTGGATTCCAGTAGGGCAGCTGGCTCCAAAAACGGAACCCGCCAAGGTCAACCCTCCACAACCGGCAACCACACCCGACCCTGCCCCCGCCATGCAATCACCCCAGTCCGCGCCAAAAGGAGCATCAAAAAAATGGCCCCTGTGGGGTGGCATTGGCGCGGGTGTGATTGTGATTGCCGCATTGGTTTGGTGGCTCTATCCAAAAGACCAGACACCGGCCATTCCCGAGGAAGAACCCATTGTTCCCCCTACGCCCGAGCAGATCGAACAATCCGCAAAAGCCATTGAGAAAACCATCCGACAAAAAATTAACAAACCCACGGGCAGCCTCCTACCCGCTGACTTGGACAAGGTTTCCAGTTTGCAGTTGTTCGATTCCGGGCTCCATGATGTTTCTCCCTTGGCCAACCTAAATCATGTCACCGTACTTGACCTCGCGGGAAACCGAATCAGCAACATTACCCCTCTTGCCAAACTCACGAATCTTGAAGAACTGGCGCTCGACCGAAATTTGGTCACGGATCTATCCGCGTTGGCTAACCTAACTAAACTCAAAAATTTGGGTCTGGAAAACAACCGGATCACAAGCCTTGCTCCCTTGACCCAGCTCAAACAATTGAAATTTCTCCAACTGAAAAACAACCGCCATATTTCTGCTGAACAAATACAGCAGCTTCAGTCAGCGCTGCCCAATTGCCGAATCGACTTTGACGACAGGCCTGCTGCTAATTGACGCCGCATTATCTAAACCTTAATCTCCCTCCAAGCATGAAACGCATTCAGATACTCCTCCTTTGCCTCGTTACCACCGCGCTTTTCGCCGCCCAGAGACCCAACATCATCATTGCCATGGCCGACGACATGGGCTGGAGCGACATCGGCTGCTACGGCGGCGAGATCGAGACACCCAACCTCGACGCTTTGGCTGGCAAGGGTTTACGCTTCACCCAGTTCTACAACACCGGCCGCTGCTGTCCCACCCGCGCCACGCTGCTAACCGGCGTCTATGCCCATCAGGCCGGCATTGGCTGGATGATGCGCGACCAGAAACTTCCTGGTTACCGTGGTGATCTCGGCAAAAACGTCCGTACCATCGCCGAGGTTTTGAAAACTGCCGGCTATGCCACTTACATGTCCGGCAAATGGCACGTCACCCCGAAAATCCAGCCCGGCGGTCCCAAGGACAACTGGCCACGACAACGCGGCTTTGACCGCTTCTATGGCACCATCCATGGTGCCGGCAGTTTTTTTGACCCCAACTCCCTCACCCGCGAAAACACCCAAGTTTCCCCTCTCACCGACAAGGGTTACCAACCCAAAACCTACTACTACACTGACGCCATCAGCGACCACGCCGCCCGCTACATCCGCGAACACAAGGGTGACAAACCCTTCTTTATTTATGTCGCCTACACCGCCCCCCACTGGCCCATGCACGCTCTGCCCAAGGACATCGCAAAATACAGGGGCAGATACGACGCTGGCTGGGACGCCCTGCGCAAGACCCGCCACGCGCGCCAACTCGAGATGGGGCTCGTCGATTCCAAGTGGGGCATCACCCCGCGCGACTCCAGGGCCACGCCGTGGGCCGACGCCAAGAACAAGGCCTGGGAATTGCGCCTCATGGAAACCTATGCCGCCATGGTTGACAACATGGATCAAGGCATGGGCCGGATTGTCCAAGCCCTCAAGGACAACGGGCAGTTTGAAAACACCCTCATTCTTTTTCTGGCAGACAATGGTGGCTGCGCCGAGGGCATGGGCCGGCGCAATGGCATCCAATACCGCGACAAGAATCCGGAGCAGATCATCCCCATGGCCAAGGGCGCGCTGCAATTTGACATGATCCCCAAGCGCACCCGCGATGGCCGAGTCGTCAAGCAGGGCACGGAAGTCATGACCGGCGGCCCCGACACCTACCACGGCTATGGTCTCGCCTGGGCCAACGCCAGTAACACCCCCTTCCGTGAATACAAGCACTGGGTTCACGAGGGCGGCATCAGTTCCCCTCTCATCGCCCACTGGCCCGAGGGCATCAGTAAGGCCCGCCACGGCAAGCTCGAAAAACAACCCGGCCACCTCATCGACCTCATGGCCACCTGTGTCGATTTAAGCGGCGCGAAGTATCCCGCCAAGGTTGATGGCACCGAAATTGTCCCGCTTCAAGGCACATCCCTCACCCCGGCATTCAACGGGAAGGACATCGGCCGCGAAGCCCCCATCTATTGGGAACACGAGGGCAACCGCGCCATGCGCGAGGGCAAATGGAAACTGGTCGCCAAGGGCGCTCGTGGACCATGGGAACTCTATGACATCGAGGCCGATCGCACCGAGTTGAACAACCTCGCCCAAAAGATGCCTGAGCGTCTCAAGACCATGGCTAAACGCTGGGAAGACTGGGCCCTTCAAGCCCATGCCAAGCCTTGGCCCTGGGCAAAACGAAAGTAACCCTGTCTGTGCTACCGACATCTTGTCGGCAGCACAGCTACATCTCCTCCGGCGCAAACTCCTTTCGCGGGTGTTCCCTTAAAAACTCCGCGATCTCTGCCGTGAACACCTCGGCAAACTCCTTAAGCTTTTTGTCCCCCACGCCGTTCATCAGGCCAAACGCCGCAGTACTCGTGGGATAGTCGCGTGCCATTTGACGCAGGGAAACGTCGCCGAACACAATGTAGGCGGGAACACCCCTTTCTTGAGCCAGTCGAGCTCGCAACTCACGCAGTCGCTCGAAGAGATTCTCGTCACACTGGATTTCACCAATGCGCCGGCGGCGCGGCTTGTCCTTCAGTTTGGACTTGGCCAACGCGGGCCGGGTGAGTTGCAACGGCTCACTGCTTCGGAGCCAGTCGCGGCCGTCACCGGTCAATTCCAGCACACTCATGCGGCCGGGAGTCTGGCGGGCCAGTCCGAGTCGCATCAACTCACGGCCGATGGCTTTCCACTCGTCCCGGCCAAATTCTTCGCCGATGTTGTAGGTCGAAAGGCTGTCATGCCCCCACTTACGAATGGCCTCGGTGTTGCCGCCGGTCAAGATATCCACCGCGTGGTTCATCCCGAAGTCGAAGCCTGATTTCTCCCGGACGCGGTACAGGCACGCGAGAAATTTCTGGGCCACCACCGTCCCGTCAAACGTTTCCTTGGGCTCTAGGCAGTTGTCGCAGGCGCCACAGTTGGCGTCGGCAAATGATTCGCTGAAATAATCCAACAAGGCGAGCCGACGGCAACCGCGGGTCTCGGCATAATCAACCATTTGCCTCAGCATGCGCCGCGCAATTTCCTGTTCCTGCTCATCCGTCTTCTCCTCGATGAAGCCCGTTTGCTTGGCCACATCCGAGGCGTTGAACAACAACAGGCAGTCTGCCGGCAACCCATCGCGTCCCGCGCGGCCAGTCTCCTGATAGTAACCCTCGATGTTCTTCGGCAAGTCGTGGTGGATGACAAACCGAACGTCCGGCTTGTCGATGCCCATACCGAAGGCAATAGTAGCGCATACCACCTGTATCTCGTCACGGATGAACGCCTCCTGATTTCGCGCCCGGCCAGCCTTTTCCAAGCCGGCATGATAAGGCGCCGCCTTAAAACCCTCCCCCTTGAGACGCTCCGCCAGACGCTCGGCTCCATTGCGGCTGGCGCAATAAACAATCCCGCTGCCGTCCCGGTGTTTTCCCAATACCTCCAACACCTGCCGCAGGGGTTGTTTTCTATGGATCACACGATAAATGAGGTTGGAGCGGTTGAAACTGGCCACAAAGCGGGCGGGGTCGCACAGTTTCAGTTGGTTGACGATGTCCACCCGGACGCGCTCAGTGGCCGTGGCAGTGAGCGCCATCAGCGGCGTTTCTGGAAAGTGCCCGCGTAACTCGGCCAGTTGCCGGTATTCCGGCCGAAAATCATGACCCCATTCACTGATGCAATGCGCTTCATCAATAGCGATCAATTCCGGCTGCCACAGCTTCAGTTGTTCCAGCGTACCTCCCAGCATCAATCGCTCGGGAGCGGCATAAAGCAGCCGATATTCCCCATTGAAAAGACCCGCCATACGCCGGCGCGCCTCGGTGGCATTCAGAGTTGAGTTCAAAAACGTGGCGGGAACGCCCGCGGTTTGAAGGCCGTCTACCTGATCTTTCATCAAGGCAATGAGCGGTGACACCACCACCGTCAGGCCGCCCTTGGCCAGTGCCGGCAATTGGTAGCACAGGGACTTCCCGCCTCCCGTCGGCATCAGCACAAACGAATCGCGCCCCCCCAAGGCCGTGCGGATGATCTCCTCCTGCAAGGGCCGAAACGTCTCATAGCCGAAGTAACGCTTCAGCAAACCGGTGAGACCGGGAGCGCTGGAATCAACCACGGACATGGATGGAAAGTAAAAAGGAGAAAGCAAAAAGTCAAAGGCACAGGGCAAAATTTAAAAGGAAAGAACGCGGAGGCAGAGGAATAGGTCGGCCGCCCGTGTCTTATTTTTTTAGCCGCACCTTGCCCCCTTTCCGAACGGGGGGAATGAATATGTCCGGATTGGAGGTGATGTAATTTATGATCGCTGATTCGGAAATGTTCGTCACCTTGCGAATCTTGTACATTGTGGCCCCCGATCTCCCGATAGCTGCCTTGATCCTGTCCACATTGGAGGCGCTCCAGTCCCTCCAAATCTTGTGCCTCCCGGGGGTGGTGTCGTTAGGGCTGTCAAAAATAGGTGAGGGAATGCCGCTATATGACTTTGCCTTGTCAAGATGATGGGCCTTGATTTGGTCCTGCAAATCGCCCGTGCTGACCTTGTGAGCACTGCCATCGGCCAGTCCAATCTGCCCCTTGTCGCTGGTTAAGCCGCTCATGGAACGGTCGGGAATCTTGCCCTGTGCCTTCAATTCCTCCACACCCACCCAGCGGGCCATCTTGGTGTGATCCGGCTTTACACCGACCGGATTGCCTCCTGTCTGGTCGCTGAAACTATCGCCATCGTTGATGGGGCCAACAATGTTGCGGGTAAAAGAAAGGATCGTTTCGGTGTGTTCCACATCGGCGGCAAACTCCTGGCGTTTGCCTTCGGCATTTTGCTCCGTTTCCAGCAACGCACCCACGCCAAGCCCATAACTGGTGGCGTTGTTGGGTACCTCCTTGATTCTCAATAGATTAAGTTCGGAGTTTGGTTTCTGCCTTTCTTCGTCCAGCGGCGAAACCAACACTTCGTTCCTTCCCAACATGGTGCGAACGATTGTGTTGGCGTACAGTTCACGCGTATCATACGCGCCAAACCTCGAGAATCCCAAGCTGACCATGTCCCTGTTATAGCCCACCCACGGGAATTTCATGTTCATGTCAGTGGCAAACGTGAGAAACGCCAAGTTGATCTGCTTGAGATTGTTCTTGCACTTCGAACGAATCATGCGTGCCTGAACCACGGAAAGGGTGGGCAAGAGAAGGGTCGCCAAGATGCCGATGATAGTCACAACGACCACCATCTCCAACACGGTCCAACCCGCAATGGAACGCCTCCCCGGTTTAACCGGCAAAACAGGCTTTAGCTTCCCGGCCATCACTCTTCAATCCTCGTCCAACAGCTCGCACGAGGCAAGCCTCAAAGGGCCGCCGCCCAGTCGCCGCCTTTAAAGCACGATCCGTGCCACGGCGGAACCCGGTTTTTCAGTTATTTCTTGGCCAAATTTCCGGACGCCGCGTGAAGAGGACACAAATGCCAACATATTCACGCAAATGGTAACTCCATCTCGAGTCACCACTTCCGGACTAGCGGACTAGCGGACTAGTCATTGGGCGTATCCATCAACCCCGAAGCGCTGCCCTTGAAGTTCCCCGACAGTTTCTTGTGGTGCGCATTCACCTTGGCTACGAGATCGGCATTATTGGATTGAGCGGCACTGCCATCAGCGGTGCAAATCTGCCCCATGTTCGAATTCAATCCGGCCATCACTCTCGAATCCGCAGCATGCTTGTCCGTGCCTTTCCAGATGGCAAACGTGTCGGCTGTCTGCGCCGCGGAATTGGTGATTTGGTTACTCAAGCTATCCTCGTTGCCAACAACGGGGCCGGAGATATTTCGGGTAGCCGCCAACACGGTGGCCGGACGGGCATTGTCGGAGGAGTTGGGGCCACAGACCAATCCATAACTCTGGGCATTCTTAGCCACACCGGTGGCAACGTTGACCAATGACCAATCCACACCATCATTGACTGCCTGTGAATCCGGGTCCAAAGGCGAGGCAAGAATCTTGACCGTTCCCAAATCCGACTTGATAGAGTCCACTGCATAAAGTGTATCCGTCTCGTAAACCCAAGCAATGGTCGCGTTACCAGTGATTCCAGTCACCTGAGCCGCCTTGTCAAAGTCGGTCAACAGCCACGGATAACGATCCTTGTTGTCATTGGCAAACATCTTGAACGCGCTGCCCACCTGTTTGAGGTTGCTAACACATTTTGCCCGGTTCGCGCGGGTTTTGGCCTTGGCCAAAGCTGGCAATAACATGCTGGCCAGAATGCCGATGATGGCGATCACAACCAACAGTTCGATCAGGGTGAATCCCGCTTTTGTTTTCGTTTTCATATCTGGTACTCCGAGTTTGGGTTTAAATACGGGAACAGTTTCCGGCTCTGAATTCCCGCATGATTGAGTACGCATAGTATGGGTGAACGCCCATTCGCGCAACAAAGTTTTAACTAAAAAAGGCGCCCCCGCAGGGACGCCTTGATAATTGCTTTCAAGCTGGGATTAGTCGTTCGGCGTGTCCACCCGGCCATCCGGGGAACCCTTGTAGTTGCCACCCAACTGAGAGTGATGCGCCCGGGCCTTCGCCATCAGGTCGGCATCATTTGACTGGTTGGCACTGCCATCCGAACTGCCGATCTGACCGGCGTTGGAGTTGAGGCTGGCCATGCACCGGGGATCGATGGCGTGCTTGTCTGTCCCCTTCCAGATTGCAAATGTGGTCGCGGCAGGCGCGCCCGGATTGCCTTCTTGGTTGCTCAAGCTGTCCTCCGCGTTGCCGGGGCCGGATACATTCCGCGTCATGGTCAGCACCGTGCCGGGACGCAAATCATCCGCGGACTTGGCAGCCGCGGTACCGCAGCCCACACCGTAGCTGTGGCCATTGTCGTCCACCTCTGTGCCCACTTGGGCGAGGTCGATGTTGTCGTTCCACGCCTGCCTATCCGGATCCAGTGGGGAAGCCAGAATCTTGGCCGAGCCCAAGTCGGATTTGATGGCGGCCTGCGCATACAGGTTCTTGGTCTCATAAACCCAGGCATTGGATGCAAAACCACTGCCCGCGCCTTGGGCCGTTTTGTCAGCGTCCGTTAGCAGCCACGGATAGCGTTGATTGTTGTCGTTGGCAAAATTCTTAAACGCACTGCCCACCTGCTTGATGTTGCTCACGCACTTGATGCGGTTCGCGCGGGTCTTGGCCTTGGCCAAGGCCGGCAGGAGCATGCTGGCCAAAATGCCGATGATGGCGATGACTACCAACAATTCGATGAGGGTGAATCCCTTTTGGTTCTTGTTTTTCATTAGTCTAGTTTGGTTTTTTGGACTTCCTGATTCCCGCCGGATATTTTCCGACTGAATTTCACCAGCGAGAGGTTCAATGCCCAAGTATCAAGCATTCCTTGTGCCATGCATTTTTTCAGTCGTTTCACGCCTAATTTCCCAAATTACCCGGAAAAATCGCGGAAAATTCACGCATCTCCGAAAAATACACGCAATCACGGAAAAATTGAGCCAAAAAAAAGGCGCCCCAAGGGGCGCCGTGAATTTTTTTGGGGTTTAGTTGCCCGGGGTGTCGATCGCACCGGAGGCGGTACCCTTGTAGCTGCCGCCCAACTCGCTGTGGTGGGCCTTGGTCTTGCCGGCCAAGTCAGCGTCGTTGGATTGGCCAGCGCTGCCGTCGGATTGACCGATTTGGCCAGCGTTGGAGTTCAGGCTCGCCATCACGCGGGCGTTGGTGGGCTGCTTGTCCGCTCCCAGCCAGTTGGCTTGGGCACTAATCGTGGCAGCTGCACCGTTGCCGGTGGATCCGGACAGGTTATCAGCACTGACGTTGCGAGTCAGCACCAGCACCGTCGAGGGACGCAGATCATCTGATCCCTTGTCATTGTCACCCGAGCCGACGGCCACGCCGTAGCTGTGCCCATCATCGGCAACCGACGTGCCAACCGTGGCCAAGTCGATGGTGTCGTTGGTGGCTTGACGATCCGGATCGAGTGGGGAGGCGAGAATCTTGGCCGAGCCAAGATCAGACTTGATGGCCGCTTGGGCAAACAAGTTTGTCGTCTCATAAACCCACGAACCATCCGTGAAACCAGTGCCCGTGCCTTGGCTAAGGCGGTCAGCGGCGGTCAGCAACCACGGGTAGCGCTGGTTGTTTGCGTTCGCGAAGGATTTGAAGGCGCTACCAACCTGCTTGAGGTTGCTCACGCACTTGATGCGGTTCGCGCGGGTCTTGGCCTTGGCCAGAGCCGGCAGAAGCATGCTGGCCAGAATGCCGATGATGGCGATCACAACCAACAGCTCGATCAGGGTGAATCCCTTTTGTGTTTTGGCTTTCATTCTTTGGTTCTCCAATGTTTGGGTTGTGCGCCTTGGATCATCACGTCCATGCTAATCTGCCAGCGCGGTTAATCAACTGGTTGCCATTAAGCAGTCGCCGTGCCAACCCAAAAAGCGCTTTTTTACACCGTTTTTTCCATTTTTCCCCCATGATTTTGCATCTGCGCGCAAATTCTTCACGCGTTTCGTCAAAATTCCACGCATTGGCGGGATTAAATCAGCGTTTTTTACTTTCAGCCCGGTAAATGGGGCAAAGTTTGCGTTTGCCGTAGCCCAAGATTTGGGTTAAAACCCCAGCGCGCGGTTTTGCTGGGGTAACATGTCAAAAACCATTAGAAAGTTCTTTTTTTTAGGTTTTTTGCCTTTTTTTTCGGTTTTTTTGGCGTGCCAAGAGGTTCCGGAGCCGGTGCCTGACGTTCCCATCCCTTCCTCTGAACAGGCAATTCACGAAGAAATCCGCCGACTGGGCGGAGTGGTCGGAGAGCGAAACCCGAATGGAAACATCGTTGTCCTGACTTTGGAAGGTGCCTCGGTGACCGATGAGGTGATTGAGAAATTGACGGGTCTCAAGAGACTGGAAATCCTCATCCTGCATGACACCAGAGTCACGCGCAAAGGGGCAAAGAAAATGAACGAGGAGATGCCCAAGCTTAAAATCATCGCCAAGCGATCAGGAAAATAACGCCCATTTTCCGTTTACTTGGGAGAGCGCTGCGCGCTCATGGCGTTTGTGGTGGGCGTTTGTGGTCTGGCCGAGCGGTGTTAAAATTGGGGGTTTTCAGCAGACCGGCACCCGTTTTTTTGTGCTCTTTGATGGCTTCCTGAAAATCCGCGTCATTGGCCATGATGGCGTGGCCATCACAAAACACCATCTGCCCCTCGTTGGTGGCCAGCCCCGCCATCCGGTCACGGGCCAGCCCGCCGCCCATATTCTCAATGTCCAGCCAGCCGGATGCGTTCTCTAGGTTCACCATGCTTTTGCGTTGGGCGGTGGCGCCACCGTATTCCAAGTCCGTGCCGAAATAATTGTACTTGGTGCCGCTGGCCCATGCGCCCCCGTGGTTACGGGTCAGGAGCATGATTCCCTTTTCGCCCTTTAACGGATCCGCGCCAAAACACACGGAATAGCTCTGGGCGCCCTGATCGATGGCCTTGTCGCCCCAGCCATGGTTGGCTTTGCCCTCCGTGGTGAATTTACCCAGAGGTTCCTCCCAGCCAAAGAAATTCCGGTCTGGAGAACTTTCCTTCTGGTTCCTCAACTTGGCACCAGGATCGCAAGGGGAAAGCAACACCTTGGCTGTCTTCAGATTTTCCACAACCGCCTGAGTCTGGTGCAGCCGTTCAATGTCCAGCAGCCATTCCCACTGGCCCTTAACGATTGTTTTGCCCGGCACAGGCTCCTCCGCACCTGGGCTGAGAATCCTCACCACGGCCGCACCCTTGCGCTCATCCATCAGCCACGGATACCGGCCGTCCTGGTCGTTGGAAAATTGGGTGTAAGCGTTGTGCTGCTGCTTTAGGTTGTTGAGGTCAATCTTGCGGTTGGCCTTGTTGCGAGACTTGGCAAGAACGGGCGTAAGGATGCTCGCCAACACACCAATGATGGCCACCGTCACCAGCAGTTCTATCAGGGTAAAACCACCGCCTTTATCAATGCGCATTCTCATGAGATCCGCAGATCTATCTGTTTTAAAGCAATTCGCGTACCAAACAAACAACACCAGAAATTCCCCCACGACACGCGAAATTCGTGGCGAAATCCTGATAAACTCCGCGTGAATCTCGCACAATTTGTTCAAAAAGTGAAGTCAAAATCAACTGACGCCATCAAGCCTCATTCAAGCTGTTCAACCCTGCCTTGACAAAAAAAGGCGCCCCGAGGGGCGCCGTGAATTTCGTTGGTTTTTCTGCTATCCAGTCACTTACTTGTTGCGAACCGGGTGCAGAACCGCCTCACGAGCGTAGGCACTGGTGGTGTCCGCCGTGGCGTGCGACTTGATCGCATCTTGCAGTTGCTTGTCGTTCGCCAGCAGCACCGCACCATCCGCCTTGGCCACTTGGCCTTGGTTGGCCGACAAACCTTGCAGGATGATGTTACGGTTCATGTTCATTTGGCGGTCGCCGTTCTCGCCCCACTTGCCACGAGCATCAGCCTTGATGTCCGGGCCAAGCCACGCATTCGCAAGAATGCCATTATCACGGGAGTTATTACGGCCATTGCCAGCTCTGCCAGTATTTCCGGTCATCATATAGGCAACGTATTTTCCAAAACGGCGGCCTTCCGTCATCGGGCTCTCATACTCGATGTTCTTGCCGTTACGGATAATTCCGCGGAA
>DJHS01000129.1:0-9277 GCA_002433235.1 Verrucomicrobia bacterium UBA6614 | reverse complement strand
GATGTTGCGGGGGAGGTGATGAAGAAGATCATCGCGTAGCTTCAGACACGGATTTCACGAATGGTTACGGATTATTTGCACCCGTGAAACCGGTGTAGTTCGCGTTTATTCACCACGCAGGATTTGTTCGCGGCGTTCCCTGCGGTGGGCTTGATATTTGCTTAATCCTGCCCAGCAGGCAAACCCGCCAACTGCGCCAACGACCGCGCCCACAACGACACCACCCACGATCCATGCATAGATGAAGGATCCCATATCCTTCAAGGCACTGATGTTGTTGGGGTCTTGAGTGGCACCCTTAAACCACGTCACGATGATTTTGATCAAGCCATTCTCAAACCCCAGCACATTGACGGTGTTCCTCACCAAATCCATACTGACCTCTGTGCCCAGAATAAAAGCTCCGCACACAATACTGGGCAGGATGAATACCCAAGCAAAAGCTTTCATAAAAAAAAAGCCAACCCATGAGGCCGTCATGTGGCCGCGTCCCCACTTGTTGAGGGGATACATGAGAACAATCGACACGCCAATCGTGGCGAAAAAGAGAAGTTCCACGAATATGCCGTAGCCCACGCCACGAGCCACCTGCGCGGGGGCACCCTTGGTGCGCAGGATTTTCAGGTAATCGAGACGTACCTTGCGGCGTAACCGAACGTGCCACGGCCGCTTGGGCTTGACCGCAGCCTCGGTCACTTCGCGGTGACCCACTCGAAGGTAATTTTCACCTCGTCCTTAGTCACGATCTTGCCGGCCGGCAGCTGTGGCGAGGGCGGGGTGATTTTAAAGTCGCTCATTTTCAGGACCGTGCTGCCTTTCACTGTCAGCTTTTCACCAGCACGTGCGATAGTCACCGGCATTTCCAGCGGCTTGGTGACACCATGAATGGTGATTGACCCGCTGGCCGAACAAAGGGAGAGGCTGCCACGAGCCTGCTTTACATCCAGCCCGTTCAGGGCGAACGTAATCAGCGGGTATTTTTTGACGTCAAAGCACTTTTCACCATGCATCACCTCGTCCATTTTCTTTTTGCCGCTCTTGATTTGACGGACGGGGATTTTCACCTCGGCCTTGGCGCTCACGCTGCCGGGCTTGGCCAGTGCGGCGGCATCCACCGTGAAGGATCCGCCAATCAGGCGGCTCTCGGCCTTCCACTTGTGCACGCTGGAATCACCATCCAAGCGCAATTTGCTGCCAAATTTAGCCTTGTAAACATCCGCCGCGACGGCGGGTAGGGATAGTGCGACGAGAAGAATCAGGGATATTTTTTTCATGGCGTGTTCAAACTGTTAAATCGTTGGCCTCAATCCCAACCCGTTTGCCGACCTTGACGGCCTCATTGGCCTTCAGCGCGATCGCGTTGGCGACGAAACCCTCAGTGGCATCCGCAGCCGGCAGAAGACTGCCCGTGCCGCCAAGCTGATCCTTCAGGAAATCGCGCAGCGTGTCCGCATCGGCCTCACCGAAGGTGTCGACAAAATCCTTAACCGTTGTTTTAACCTGATGACAATTGTAGGCAAAGGCCTCAAGGCTGTAAAACAACGGGGGCTGGGTGAAGGTGGATTCCTGATAGAGTTTCTTGCCTCCCTTGCTCAGGGTGGTTGCACCGGCTGCCAGCACGACGCCAGGCGCGCCGTAGTGGGGCATTTTCCGGGCATACACCTCCCAGCCGATGAGCGGCGCATCCGCTTCCTTGTACATCCATGCCTGCGCGCCACGAAGCATCACCGCGCTATTAGTGCCGTGCATGACCTCATATTCGCCATCAAACGAATTGGAGAGGGTAATTTCCTGCGTGAGGCTGAACCCATTTTCATACTCAAACACAAGATTGACCGTATCGGGAACGGGAAAGCGTTCCCGCCAGTGAATGTTGCTGCCAAAGCCGCTGACCGCCTTGGGCTTGAGGCTGAGGAAATGGTTCACCAAATCGACCTGATGCATGCCAATCTCCCCGGCAAGCCCAGGGGACAACTCAGGATTGATACGCCAGTTGATGGCCTTCTCGCGTTCGGCGTTGGGCGAAACACGGCGCCAGTCAGTCTTTTTGTGCCATTGGGTGCGCGCGTGAACGGGATTGCCAATGGCACCCGCGCGCATGAAAGGAAACATGAAATGCCGCTGTGGTTCGCTGCGGAATTGGAGACCTGATTGAAAATTGAGACTGGGCGTGGCGGCTGCGGTCTTGGCAATGGCACGGGCATCCTCGGAGGTGTGGGCCAAGGGCGCCTCGCAGTAAACATGTTTTCCCGCCTTGAGGGCTTCAAGGACGATGGCCTTGTGTTCATGCGGCGCCGTAGCAATGATCACACCTTCGACATCCTTGTCCTTCAACAGGTCGGCGTAATTCTCATAGCCCTTGGCTTTGGGTGCCTCGCGCTTGGCACGGCGCAGCATAGCGCCATAGTGGTCGGAAACAGCCACCAGAGGCGCGCTGGGCAACTGCGCCAAACTGCGGGCAATTTCCCGACCCCGCGGGCCATAACCAATGAGGCCCATCTTGACCGGTGGTGTGTCGTCACTGGTGCGGCGCGCGGCATCCTTGCCTTCACTATCCTGCGCCCGGGCTTCCATTGCCTTCATCATCGACATCGTCGCGGCCAGTGAACCTCCGGCAGCAATGAAATCGCGTCTGTTGTAATCCTGATTGTTCTCGCTCATGAGCAAAGGGCCGCAGAGTCTGCGGCATTTTACGTCAAATGCAAGCTGCGAGGACCTGACTGGCAGCAGCCGGTTTAAAGCGCGTCAATAACCTGCTGGATGAGCTTCATGTCGCGACCGCGACTCTTCCAACTATTCTCGCGGAGCAGCTTGATAAATTTTTCATCCTTGGCTTTGGCTTTCATTTTGCCGAGCAGCTCGGCCTCATCCAGCTTTAGTCGCTGTGCGGCAAACAAGGCAAAGGCCTTCATGCTTTCCAAGGCTTGAACGTCAGGGTTCGGCTCGGAGGGGCCATCGGTCAGCTTCAAGCTCCACTTGAAGCCCTCGATGAGATGCTTGTGAAAGGTCTCATTTTCCCAGGTAGACCCGTTGTGGCCGAGGTTTGTAAAAAACACGCGGCCCTTGCCGAAGCTGCGCACCCAACATACCGGCACATGGTAAGGCATCTGCGGCTTGCTCTTGGCCATATTCAGGCTGAAGAGCACGCGCACAGCATCGGGGTCGAAGTTGTTGTACTGATAAATCTCATCCTTCCAGATGAAATCCCTGCCCAACATGGCCACCGTGGGATGGCTGGGCTCGTGGTTCAGAAACCCGTTGGTGCTGCCCGCGTTCCAAGGATGACCGGCGAAACTGCCGTTGATCATTCTCACATAGCCATCGTATTGCTTAAACGTGTCCGCCGCGCTGTGCGCACCCACAAACCCCTTGCCGGACTTGATGAACTCCATCAACGCATCGCGCGGATCGCCGGCAGGCAGAAGCATGCCCGTGGTGTAGAAGAACAGACCGTCAAACTGCTTGAGGTTTTCCCGAGTGATGCTCTTGACTGCATCCTGAGAATTGACCGTGGTGAAGATACCGCTCTTTTTGCCAATCTCTGCCAGCACGCGCTCCACTTGACAGGTCTCCTTGCCTCCACGATTCACGGGGCCATGCCGAAAACCACGCGACTGGGTGATCACCAAAATCTTTTTTGGCGCGGCCAGCAGCTGCGCGTCAAAAACCATCAGCGCACTCAGCGCTGCCAACAAGAGTAAACGTGAAACGTATTTCATAAAATCGGGTTGATGTTTGGACCCTAGTGGAACGCGGACAATTCAACAGGGAACCCGGTCGGGGTCAAGGTTGCACTTGTTTTTCCGAGCCATTTGAAATAGTTTGTTGCGCCATTTTGACACTCATTGAGCTGGCAATTATTACGAGGCATAGTGGCACCCAAACCGATGTCTACCGAGAAGAACCGTTTTTTTGAGCGCATTGCCGGGCGTATTGACCAACTGGATGCCGAGGGCTTGCGGACGGTGGTTCAACGCTTGGCCCGCGAGCGCGATTTTCTCGGCACACTTTTTGATACCATCGAAGATGGTGTGGTGGTGTTGGACGGCAAGGCGGCCATCTCTTGGCACAACCAATCCGCCGAGCACCTTCTCGGCTTGCCGCTGGAGCAAACCGAGGGCCAGACCATTGCCCAGTATCTTCCAGCACTCGATTGGGAGAAACTTTGCGAGGCCGGTCCCTCTGACAGCCTGTCCGTCACGCGACACGAGATGGAGGTGGCTTACCCCATCAGACGCTTCCTGCGCGTGTACACCGCGGCGCTGGTTGGCGAGGGAACCAATGGATTAGCCGTCATCATCAACGACGCCACCGAGCAACAGCAAAAGACCTTTGAAGTCATCGAAAGTGAACGAGTAGAGGCACTCACCCTGCTGGCCGCCAGTGTCGCGCATGAAATTGGCAACCCGCTCAATGCTCTGCACATTCACCTGCAGTTGATGGAGCGCGAGTTGAAAAAACTCAAGTCAACCGACGCCGATGCCCCCCCCATCCCGGCAAACCCTGACGACCGTGCCAATCACGCTGCCGCTTTAAACAAACTCGGCCGGTACTTGGAAATCGCCAAGGGTGAAGTCAGCCGTCTGGATTACATTATCAACCAATTCCTACAGGCCATCCGTCCCACGCGCCCCGAGCGCAAACCAGTCTCCCTGAACGACATTGCCGACGACACCCTCGCCCTGCTCGCGCCCGAGATCGACAACCGCGACATTACAATGGAAACGAGCTTTGCCAACAATCTTCCCCCGGCTCCGCTTGATGCCGCCCAGATCAAGCAGGCCCTCGTCAACCTTATTAAAAACGCCATCCAGACCATGACTCAAGGAGGCTTGCTCAGCCTCGCCACGCGCGCCGAGAATGATGGGGTGTGGCTGCATGTGTCGGACACGGGCGGAGGCATTGAGCAGGAAAAAATCAACCGCATCTTCCAACCCTATTTCACCACCAAGGAAAAAGGCACGGGCCTTGGCCTGATGATCGTCCAGCGCATCGTCCGCGAACACGGTGGTCGCATTGAACTGGAGAGCCATACCGGCCAAGGCACAACTTTCCGCCTTTGGTTTCCCTTGGCCGAACACCACCCCCTCCGCCTCACCAGCGGTGAAACCGAAGCCAAGAAATGATCCGCAAATTAAAACCACGATCTGTAGCTGTCGGCGAGATTACAACACCCGGGCCGGCATGCTGCCGGCAATACGAACACCATGCTTAAACCCACCGTCCTGATCGTTGATGACGAGAAACCTACACGCGAGGGCCTGCGTGCCGCGCTGGAGGACCGCTACGATGTTTACATCGCGGAAGACGGCACCTCCGCCATTCGTCTCCTGGAGGAGGATCCCTTCGATGTCCTGCTCACGGATTTGCGCATGCCGGGCGTAGGCGGACTAGATCTGATCAAGCGCGCCAAGTCGCTTGGCATGCCCCCCATCTGCATTCTGATGACCGCCTATGGCAGCGAGGAGATGGCCGTGGACGCCATGCGCCAGGGCGCGGACGATTACATCGCTAAGGGGCGCCTGCAGATCGACGAGCTTGAGATGCGCATTGCCCGCGCTGTGCGAACACAAGAGCTGGAATCGGAAAACCGTGAACTGCGCACACAGGTGGACACCAAGTTCGGCCTCGAAAACGTGATCGGCCAGTCGCCGGCCATGGAGGAGATTTTTGAAATCGTCCAGCAGGTAGCCCCCGCGCGCGCCAGTGTACTGGTGTTGGGCGAAAGCGGCACGGGAAAAGAGCTAATCGCCAAGGCCATCCACAACCTCAGCCCGCGCGCCAAGCAACCACTGGTAACTGTCCACTGCGCGGCTCTGTCACCCACCTTGCTGGAGAGCGAATTGTTTGGCCACGAGAAAGGTGCCTTCACTGGCGCACACGAACGGCGCATCGGCCGGTTTGAACAAGCCAACGGTGGAACCTTGTTCCTCGATGAGATTGGGGAAATTGATCAGGCCATTCAGGTGAAGCTGCTGCGGTTTCTGGGCGAACGCACCTTTGAACGCGTGGGCTCAAGCACTACACAGACCGCTGATGTGCGCCTCATTGCCGCCACCAACCGCAATCTGGAAGAGGAAGTGGCCAAGGGCAATTTCCGCGAGGATCTCTTTTTCCGGCTGCGCGTGGTGGAAATGTACCTGCCGCCTCTGCGCGAACGCGGCACGGATGTTGTCCTGCTGGCCAAGGCTTTTTTAAATGAGTACGCGCGGGAAAATTCGAAAACCATTGAAGAGCTCCATCCGGATGCCATTGAAGCATTGCTGAACCACGAGTGGCCGGGAAATGTGCGCGAGCTCCGGACAGCTTTGGAGCACGCCGTGGTGCTGTGCCGCGGCAACTCCATCACGCTGCGCGATCTGCCGCCAAGTGTGCGCGGTGAATCCAGCGGCATGACGCACCCGGACGCCAAGGCCGTCTTGGGCAAGCCGGATTTGACAGTGGAAGATGCCGAAAAAGCCCTGATCATCCGCGCCCTGAAGGAGTGCCAAGGCAACCGGACCAAAGCTGCCGCCAAAATTGGCATGAGCCGGCGCACGCTCCACCGGAAGCTTCACACCTACAACCTGCATGACCTATAATGCGGACATGATCTCAAGGGTGCTCATGAGCGCGAGCCTGGCCGCCAGCCTGACGGGCTTGTCCGCAGCGGGATACGAGGGTTTTGGGACCACGGTGGGAGGGGACCAGTCTCCTGTTGCCCAAGTGACCTCGTTGGCGGACGACGGGCCGGGAAGTTTGCGGGAGGCGGTACGGCAGGGCAATCGGCGGATCGTCTTCGCCAAGCCGGGCACAATTCAACTGAAGAAAATTCTCCGCATCAACCAATCAAAACTGACGCTGGATGGGTTCAACTCCTCGGTCACCATCACCGGCGCGCCGGTGGCGATTGAACATGCCAGCGATGTGATCGTGCGTTACCTGCGCTTCCGCAATTCGCCCGACGACAACCTGCGCATTGTCGGGGGCTGCCGACGAGTGATCGTTGACCATTGCACCTCGACGGGCGCTGGGGATGGTGCGCTGGACATCACGATCGATTACGACCAGCCACTGAAGCGGCCAACGGACATCACCGTGTCCTGGTGCATTTTCGCCAAAACGAAAAAGGCGATGCTAGTTTCCAGCGCCAACAATCTGTCCCTGCACCATAATCTGTTCCTCGACAATGAGCAGCGCAATCCACAATTGCACGATGCCCGGAATTTTGACGTGCGCAACAACGTCATCCATCGCTGGGGAATTTATGGGCTGCGCGTGCGTGCGGGCTCCACGGGCAACGTTATGTTTAACGTCTTAGGCCCTGGCACCAACCCGAAGAAGGATCAGGAACTGGCGCTGGTCATCATGGGCACAGGGGAGGCCAAGGGTGCCTCGGGTCCGGTTCACGCCGAGGGAAATCTTGGCCCAGGAAATTTAAATCTTAACACAAAAAGCACAGCTCCCATGGCACTCCCCGCTCCGAGAGTCACACTTTGGACCCCGGCACAAGCGTATCGGCACATCCTCCAGCACGCAGGCGCCCGTCCCTTGGACAAGATAGACCAGGCCTTTTTAAAGGGACTGTGAGGCTAACCCGAGACCGGACGGCGGAGGACCAGTTCCACGTCAATCTCATCAAAGCTGCCAGGGATGTTGCAGTGAGGCAGCACGAAATTCATCAGTTCCCAGCCTTCCGCCCCCATTGCGTTGAGCGTGGCCTCGGTGATGTTGGCCCGTTTAACCACCTTGTATTCCCACTTCTGCATCGCCACAGTCTAGCGGCACGGAGCCCGCGGGCCAAACTGTTTCCGGCAGACAACAGCTTCACGCCAAGCTACGGTTTGCGCGTGCAGGCATACCTCAACCGCGGCGGCGAACAGGCCGGCCCCTACACCATGGAGCAAGTGCAACGGTGCCTGGCTGAAGGAAGTGTCCAGCCGGAAGATCTTGCCTGGCACGAGGGCCTCCCCAAATGGGTGCCCGTCTCGGAATTGGCCCCGGATGCCACACCGAAAATTTTGCAGGAGAAAACTTTTTTCACGCTCAAGCGAGTCGTTGTCGGCTCGGTGATATGGTTTATCACCCTAATGCTTGTGTCCGCGGGACTCCTCTACCAGGTACATCACGACTCCAAGACACAACGCGAACGCATTCATCGCGCCGGACTCCTGGGCAAGGGCACCTTGACGGTCATCGGCTGGGCGTGCCTCTGGCTTCCGTGGGCTTATCGCTACGGCAAACGCAAGCGGGAAAAACGGGACGGCTTGGCGAAATGACAACAGGGAAGATGATCTTGACCTCGGACGCACGGATGACATCTCCATGGTGACCAAGGGTCAATAGAATTCGATCCTCACGCAACTTTCTCGGTTGACGCGCTTCCCGATCGGCTTTGCAATCGCGGCATGTCCAAACGACTCCTTTTCCTGCTCGCTTTGGTGCCGATGATGCTGTCGGCGGAAGTCAAAGTACCCTCCATTTTCGGCAGCCGTATGGTGCTGCAGCGGGAACAGGCCAATCCGGTTTGGGGTTGGGCCGCGCCAGGTGAAAAGGTGACCGTCACATTCGCCGGTCAAAAGCACACGGCTACTGCCGGCAAAGATGGTGCTTGGCGCGTGAAGTTGCAGCCGCTCAAGGCCAATGCCAAGGGACAGACTTTGACCATCAGCGGCAGCAACAAGCTGGAACTAACGGATGTGCTCGTGGGCGAGGTGTGGGTTTGTTCCGGGCAATCCAATATGGCTTGGTCGGTGGACCGCGCTTACGATCCGGACTTGGAAAGTCTCACGGCGAAGTTTCCCAATATCCGCCTGATCTCCGTGCCGCAGGTGGGCACGCAAGAGCCACAGAAAGATTTCAAGGGTGAATGGGTTGCTGCCACGCCGGAAACCGTGAAGCAATTTTCGGCGGTGGGTTATTTCTTTGGGCGCACCTTGCATCAGGCGCTGGATGTGCCGGTGGGACTCATCGACAACGCTTGGGGCGGTTCTGCGGCCGAGGCATGGATTCGACGTGATCTCCTTGCGAAACTTCCTGCGGCCGCGCCGTATATGGCGCAGTGGAAACAAACCGAGGCCACCTACGATTCCGCCAAGGCTGCGGCGACTTATGAGAGTCGCCTCAAGAAGTGGCAAACGGCAGCAACGGCCGCACGCAAGGCGGGCAAGCCGGTGCCACGCCGGCCACGTGCTCCGCGCAATCCGCTCACCGGCCAGCATCGCCCCGGCAACCTTTACAACGGCGTGCTCAAGCCGATCATTGGTTACGGCATTCGCGGGGCCATTTGGTATCAGGG
>DJHS01000136.1:0-52495 GCA_002433235.1 Verrucomicrobia bacterium UBA6614 | reverse complement strand
GCGCATGCCACGTTGATGACGAATTTTGTGAACGCCATTCTCGATGGCGAAGCGCTGATTGCGCCCGGCGTGGAAGGGTTGGGCTCGGTGGAGTTGGCCAATGTGATGGTGTATTCGGGCCTGCTCAATGAGTCGGTGGATCTGCCAATGGACGGCGCGGCGTGGGAGGCGAAGCTCAATGAACTGATCGCCAATTCCACGCACGAAAAGAAAGTGGTTGAAGTGAGCAGCGAAGATTTCGCCGCCAGTTTTCGCAAATAATTTAAAGGAACGATTATGGAATTAATGGGCATAGCCGATGAAGGGGCCGTTTCGATTGATGGCCAGATCGCCGTGACGCAACAGCTCGGTTGGAAATGGATCGAGATGCGCGCGGTGCAGGTGGAGGGCTTCGACAAGGGGCCGTTGCACGATATTCCGGACGAGGCATTCGATATCGTGGCCGGCAAGCTGGAGGACTCCGGCGTGTGCGTGTACGCGCTCGGCTCGACGATTTGCAACTGGCAAAAGACGGTGGAGACGCCATTCGACGTGACGCTCGCCGAAGTGGAGCGCGCCATCCCGCGCATGAAACGCTTGGGCACACAGTTTGTGCGGATCATGTCCTTCAAGCCCAGCGACGATTGCGCCGTGACGCCGCCGGAAGTTTTTGAGCGCGTGGGCGAGGTGACGCAGCGTTTTCTCGATGAAGGCCTGCAGCCCGTGCACGAAAACTGCATGAACCACGGCGGCATGAGCTGGCAACATGCGGAGGAGCTTTTGGAAAAGGTGCCCGGCCTCAAGTGGGTTTTCGATACCGCCAATCCGATTTTCAATGCCGACCGGCGCGGCGACCAACCGTGGGGCATGCAGTGCCCGTGGGAATTTTGGGAGCACATGCGCGATCACACCGCGCACATTCACATCAAGGACGCCGTGAAAACGGATGACGGCGAGGAATACCATTTCCCCGGCGAAGGTGACGGCCGCGTGCGCGATATTCTCAAGGATGCGTTCGAGCGCGGTTACGACGCCGGCATTTCAATCGAGCCCCACATGACTGTGGTGTTTCACGACACCGACGGTGGGCCTGCGCCCGAAGAGGCGATGGCCGAGAATTACGTCGAGTACGGCCGGCGTTTGGAAAAGCTGATCGCGGAAGTGCGCGCTTAAAGCAGGCTCGCTGAGTCTGTATCCAGATACATCACGCACTGCGGTTGCGTCCTCAAATGTGATGCGGGGCAGGCCGTGCTGATGGGGCCTTGAAGGGCATCCTTTGTGGCCTGTGCCTTGCGCGTCTCGGGGCAGAGGCAAACCATCTTCTTGGCCTGACACAACGCCGGCACCGTGAGCGTGAGCGCATATTGTGGAACGGAATCGAATGTCGGGAAATGTCCCTCGCCGTGCTGCTGCTGGCGGCAGGCGTCATCGAGCTGCACAATCTTCACCACCTCCGGATCGTTCAGGTCGGCCACAGGCGGATCGTTAAACGCGATGTGTCCATTCTCGCCCACGCCAAGGCAGCAGAGATCAATCGGCTGCCCGGCAAGCAGATCGGCGTAGCGCCGGCATTCCTTGATCGGCTCCAGCGCATCGCCTTCCAAATAATGGAACGCCGCCGGCTTCACCGTCTCCTCCACGCGCTCGCGCATGTAGCACCGGAAACTGGCCGTGTGGTCACCGTCAATGCCAAGGTATTCGTCCATGTGAAAGAGCGTCACCTTGCTCCAATCCACCTCACCAATGGCGACGAGTTTTTCAAGAAACTGAATCTGTGAATTACCCGTGGCCAAAATCGCCGCCGCGCTGCCTTGCTCGGCAATCACGCCGCATAGGTAAGCATTCACCTCAGCCGCCGCCGCCGTGGCCATGTCATCCTGGCTCGCATAAACCCGCACCGGCAACGAATCGACTTCAAAGGATTTTACCAAGTTGTTACTCATGTGCCAAAAAGAGACGCGAGACTAAGGGGGGAGGACGCGGCGTCAAGAGCAATGGGTGATGAACAACCCAAGCTTCCCGGTGCGAGGCAATTGGGTTTGAATCGTGGCGCATGAGTGATCTGCGTTTGGAGCCGGCTTGTGGGGAACGCTTGGTACGCCACGTTGGTGACACGGTGCGGTTCGTTCTCTCAGGAATGTTGGGGGAAGGGCGTGCTTTTCTACGGACGGATATTGGGAGGGCGGCGGCGTTGCGTGAGGGAGTTGTCCGGTCCATTCAGGAGCCCGAAGTGCAGCTCGAATCCAGTTGGAGGGATATTCCCATGATACAGACGGCTGTGGGGTGGGAGCTGTCACTGGTCTTGGCGGAGGTGGGTTGGTTTCAGTCGAAGGCGTATTTGTTAAGTGAGGAGGGACGGCAGATTTGGCCGGAGGGCGACAATGTCGGCATTTCGGTGCACCCCGATTTTTGCCGAACCGCGAATACGGTTTATTGCGCGTTTCCACGAATGTTTGGGCCGAACAAATCGATGCGTGAAACCAGTACGCAAGCCGAAGACCAAAGAATTCAATCTCTGGATGAAGAGGGGTACACGGTGATCCCACCCAGCGGCACCTTCCGGTCTTTAAAGGCGGAACTGCCTCATATCTTTGAGACGCTGGGCTGCCGCATTTTGCATTTGTTACCGGTAAACCCTGCGCCCACCACGTTTGCGCGCATGGGACGTTTCGGGAGCCCCTATGCTTGTGGTGATCTCACAGCCGTGGATTCCGCGTTGGTTGAATTTGACAAACGGACAACGGGCACGGAGCAGTTTTGCGAGCTAGCCGATGCGGTTCATGGGCTTGGTGGTCGGGTATTTGTGGATTTGGTGATCAACCATACCGGCTGGGGCAGCACGTTGCAGAACGAGCATCCGGAGTGGTTCCTGCGGGAGGAGAACGGGGATTTTGCAAGCCCCGGAGCATGGGGTGTTACTTGGGGTGACCTTGTCGAATTAGAGCCGCATCATAGTGGTTTGTGGGAGCACTTGGCGGAGGCGTTTCTCACGTGGTGCCGGCGTGGCGTGGATGGTTTCCGTTGCGATGCCGGGTACAAGGTGCCGATGCCAGTCTGGAGATACATTATTGCCCGTGTGCGAGTGGAATTTCCGAATGCGGTTTTTCTATTGGAAGGATTGGGTGGCGCGTGGGAGGACACGGAAAATCTGTTGACGCGCGGCGGCATGCAGTGGGCTTACTCCGAGTTATTTCAGGAATATGAGGGCGAACGTGTGGCGGCCTATCTGGATCACGCCCTGAAGCAGAGCCAGCGGGTTGGGACGCTCATCCACTATAGTGAGACCCATGACAACGAGCGACTGGCGGCGAAAGGGCGGGCGTGGTCGTTGCTGCGTAACCGACTATGCGCGTTGGCGAGCGTGAACGGTGGGTTTGGATTCACCAATGGCGTGGAGTGGCTGGCTGAGGAGCGGATTAACGTTCATTCCGCGCGCGGACTTAACTGGAGTGCCTCGGAGAACATTGTTGGGGAACTGGCTCGGCTCAATGAGTTGCTTGCAGTGCACCCGTGTTTTTTTGATGGCGCGAAGCTGGAACGGTTGAGTGGCGACGAATCTTCAGTTTTTGCTCTTCGACGAACATCAGCAGATGGAAAACGCGAGCTGTTTATTCTGGCCAATACCGACATGGACGAGCCACGGGAGTTTGTCATGAGTGGAGAGGGGCTGGTGAATCTCATTGGTGCGCAGCCGGGGATGAAAGCTGGACGAGTGGTCTTGGAGCCAGCTCAGGTAGTGTGCTTTGGCTTGGAGACTGAGGTGTTTTCGGATCCCGACTATGCCATTCAGCGCGCGCGTGTGGCGTGGGCGATCCAATGTTTGGCCAATGTGCTGGAGCCGGAAGAGATGGGAATATTTGATTGGCAAGAATTGGCGGCTTTGTGTGCCAGTGATCCCCACGGCTTTTTGTCGGCGCTGCCACATGTTGAAGCTGGCTCGGATTTGTTAGGTTCGCTGCGGGGTGCGTTGGCAAAAGATTGTTTTCCCCAAGTGAGTACTTGGCGCCCAAGGGATGCTTCGCGTGTGATGCTGCATCCTCCAGATCATTGGTTGTTAATCCGAGATGAGGAGCCATTTCGGGTGAGTTTTGGCGAAAGGCAGGCGGAATCCGTGCCGGTGAATGATGGGCACGTGGCGGCCTTTGCTCCGGTTGATGCTGAGGGAGATGTGTCGTTGCGGTTGCGTCGATTGCGGGCGGAGTCGGTGGCCGTGGAGGGAGTGGTGAGGCTGCTACCCCATTCGCCGGGCAATAGGCCGTTCGAGGCCAATGAAGTACGGGGTGAAATGTCGACGTGGGAACAGCCGACGGTCTTGTTGAGCAATGGCCGCGGAGGAATGGCCCGGCTGGCGGTGGATCTGGGATTCGTGAAATCCAAATACGATTGTTTGCTGGGGGCGAATCTGCACCCCGATTCCCCGGTGGATCGTCATGTGTTTGCCAAGCGGGTGCGGGTTTGGGCGGTGGCGGACGGGCTCATCACACCGTTGAACGCTGCCAATCTATTGTCTTTTTCCCCTGGGCCGCCGGCACGATGGCGCTTTCTGGTCAGCGCGGGGGATAGTCGCGCGGTGGAGATTGAACTGGTGGCGTCCATGCTCGAAATGGAGAACAAAACCGTGCTGGTCGTGAGGCGAATTGATGCAGCGCCAACCAAGGGTATGCCCTTGGAGGCGGACAAGGATTTCAGCCTGACGATGCGGGTGGACATTGAGGATCGTAGTTTTCATGCAGGGACAAATCTGGATCCGTCGTATGAGGATTTTTTCCGCGAAAAGATTTTCACCGATGAAAACGGGTTTCGGTTTGTCCCGGACTTAGGGCGTAGGTTGAGAGTGCATGTGGACCGTGGGACGTATCATCCGGAGATGGAATGGTCCCGTGGCATCCCTCATTCGTGGGAGGCAGATCGTGGTCAGGAGGGCTGTGGCGACGCCTGCAGCCCGGGCTGGTTTGAGATCCCATTGAAACCGGGTGATGAGGCAGAGATTCAGGTCAATGCAAACGGAGATGATGGCGAGCTAATCGCGCCTGCACCCGGTAAGTTGAATGAGGGATGTGACCCTTTTGGGAGACGATTAAGAGCGGCGATGCGGCAGTTCGTGGTCCAGCGAGGAAAGGGATACACGGTCATTGCGGGATATCCTTGGTTTCTTGATTGGGGACGAGACACATTCATTGCCGCGCGTGGGATGTTGGCGGCTGACTGGCACGAGGAGGTTCGTGGGATCGTGCATACATTCGCTCGGTTGGAAAGGGAGGGCACGTTGCCCAATGCCCTGCACGGTGGGGACGACTCCAATCGTGAAACGTCCGATGCTCCCCTGTGGTTTGGTTTGGTTTGTGAAGAGTTGGCTTCCAGACAAGGTGAAGAGATTTTCGAGGAGGACGTGGGGAATGGACGCTGCCTGAGGGAGGTGCTGATCTCAATTGGCTCCGGATATCGCGCTGGCACCCCGAACGGAATTCATATGGATGAGACGAGCGGGTTGATCTGGAGCCCTTCGCATTTTACCTGGATGGACACCAATCATCCTGCCGGCACACCGCGTGAAGGGTATCCGGTTGAAATCCAGGCTTTGTGGATTCGGCTGTTGAGGCAATTGGCGAAACTGGAATCGGACGCGGAATGGGGTGAACTGGCGGAACGAGCTTCGACTTCGCTTGGAAAACTCTTTGTTTCTGAAGAAAAGCCTTGGCTGGCGGATTTGATTCGCGCCGAGCAAGGGCAAACCGCGATGGACGGGCTGGCGGATTTTGCGTTGCGTTGTAATGGATTGATCGCGGTGGCGCTGGAGATTGTTGGAGGTGCGGTTGCGCGGGGCATGGTTGAGGCGGCGCTGAATCATTTGCTGGTGCCGGGCGGGTTGCGAACCTTGGCTCCGTTAAGGGTGGATCTGCCGCTGGAAATTCGCGGAAGTGAAGGCCAGCTTCTGAATGACCCGTGGTCGCCCTACTTTGGCATCTATTCGGGTGATGAAGATACAAGCCGGAAGCCGGCGTATCATAATGGCACGGCGTGGGGCTGGCCCCTGCCGGTTTTTTGCGAGGCGTTGGTGCACGCTTGGGGGCAATCGCCCGAGAGCGTTGCGGCGGCTAAGGGCTATCTGTTATCTGTGGAACGCCCCATGGATGAGGGATGCTTGGGACAGTTGCCGGAAATCATGGATGGCGATGCGCCTCATGTGCAGCGGGGCTGCGATGCACAGGCGTGGAGCGTGAGCGAGGCACTGCGGGTTTGGACTTGGTTAAATGAGAAATAGCAACGGGACACAAAGGGCGTTCGAGGGCATCCTTGACCGGTATTTTGAGAGCACACTGGCCGATCAACCGCGATTGGCCAACGAATTGGGCTTGAGGGCGGGCGAAGGGAAGATGGGAGGTGTTGGAAAGTCCTTTGAACGCCAGCAGGACAAACGACGGCGTGACACGCTGGCGACGCTGGATGACTTGGCGGTGAACGAATTGTCCGCGGAACAACATCTGGATCGGCTGGCTTTGCGAACGCAGTTGCTGGGGGAATGTGAGGATTTCGCGCGAGGCAAGCATTTGATGGAGCCGGATGGTGTGGATGAGCTGTTTGGGATTCTGCTTCATGAATTGCAGCGGGGTGAGGATGAGCCTTCGCGCGCGCGCCGGAACATCCGCGGATTGTTGAACGAGGCACCCGGCTTTCTGGCCCGAGCGGCGGGCATGATAGATCAGCCGGAAAGAGTGTGGCGCCGTATCATGGCGCAGACCGTGGGAGGCGCGCCGGCCATGTTCGAGGCCTTGGTGGCTTTCATGGAGGCGGGAGATGCGCGTGCCATTGCGTCGGTGAAACGGGCAGTGGAGAAATATCACAATGCAGTGATGGCCAAACCCTTGGCACCACGGAATTCATTTGCGCTTGGGGCGGAATTTTTGCAACGGAGGGTGCGCGATGACTTGGGGCTGGATTACACACTTGGCCAAGTGGAGAGACTGGCTTTGGGGGAAGCGGAGCGGGTTGGCGGAATGTTGAAGGCAACCTGTGCCGGCCATGGCAAGGAGAGGTCGGCGGAGGCGATTATTGAAGCGGCGCGAGCCGAATGGAATCCGGAGGGTGAGTTGCTGGATGTGTATCGCGCGGAGACACGGGCCGTGGCGAAGGGATTCCGAACCGCCAAGGCCATGACGTTTCCCAAGGGCGACGAGTTGCAGGTACGCTTGGTGCCGGCATTCATGCGGCACCTGTATCCCACTGCGGCGTATTCCTCGCCGGGGCCGTTTGAGAAACGGCAGCGCGGGATTTTCTGGGTGAATGACTTGAGTCTCACCAAGAATTCGCCCGCGGACAAGCTCGCGGAGGTGCAGCAACATTTCGGGATTTCACTGACCTCGGCGCACGAGGCGTACCCGGGGCATCACCTGCAGTTTGTCACCGCCAACCAACATGCGCGCAAGTGGCGGCCCCTCTTTGCGCACGCGGTGTTTTATGAGGGCTGGACGCTTTGGTGCGAGCAGATGATGACCGACCTGCGCATCGACCGCTCGCCTTGGACAGAAATTATTCAACTTCATGACGCGTTGTGGCGCGTGCATCGAATTCTGGTGGACCTGCGGTTGCAGGCGGGGCGTTACTCCTACGAGCAGGGAGTAAGACATATGCAGGAACATCTCGGGTTTACCAAGGCCCGGGCGGAGGCCGATGTGAACTGGTACACGAGTTCCCCGGCTGTGCCGATGAGTTACTGGCTCGGGCGACTGGAGAACGCGCGCCTTTACCGCCGTCTGGTGGAGGGCAGGGGCTGGAGTTTGCGCAGATTCAATGACTGGCTTCTTTCCTTTGGCACACTGCCGCAAAGTTGGCTGGAGAAATACGGGCTGGATTGAGGATTACATTTCCTTTTCGGCGGTTCTTTGTCATTTTCCGCGCATGAGCTTGCTGCCATTTGGAGAGTTGGTGCCATTTAAGCCGCGGTTGTTCGTGCCGGCGGACTTGGACTTGGGCGATTGGACTGCGATTGAGCCGGTCTTTGAAAAGTTGCGGGAGCGCGCGCCGGAATGCGCGACGGCGCCGGAACTGGAAGGCTGGCTGGTGGAGGTGAACGAACTAAGTGCCGCCTTGGATGAGGAGGGCTCGAAGCGGTACATCGCAATGACCTGCCACACGGATAAGGAGGAGGCCGAGAAATCATACCTGGAATTTGTGGAGAAAGTGGAGCCTGGTTTGAAGGAGCAGATGTTTCAGCTGGCGCGGCTGTTTGTGGATCATCCTTGCCGTGGAGATTTGCCGGCGGATCGCTACGCCGTGCTGGATCGGGACTGGGCATCGATGGTGGAACTATTTCGCGAGGAAAACGTGCCGCTGGAGACGGAGGAATCAAAACTGGGCCAGCAATACCAGAAACTGATGGGCGGCCTGACGGTGGAATTTCGCAGCGAGGAAAAGACTCTGGTCCAGATGGGGGTCTATCAGCAGGAGAATGACCGGGCGCTGAGGCAGGAGGCTTGGGAGATGGTGGCGGCTCGCCGGTTGGAGGTGGCCGATGAGTGCGATGAGTCGTTTGAAAAGCTGATGGCGCTCCGGATGGAGATGGCGTCGAACGCCGGTTTTGAAAGTTACCGGGACTTCAAGCATGAGAAGAAAGGGCGGTTTGATTATCGGCCGCAGGATTGCTTCAAGTTTCATGAGGCGGTGGAGCAGGTGGTAATGCCGGTTTACAACGATTTGTTAGCGGATCGGCGCGAGAAAATGAAGCTGGAAGCATTGCGGCCGTGGGATACCGCAGTGGATCCGCTGGGGCTGGATCCACTCAAGCCGTTTACCGAGGTGGATGACATGGTGGCGCGCACCAAGAACATTTTTACCCACGTGGACGGCGAGTTGGCGGATGGGTTTCAGGTGATGCGTGACTGCAATTTGTTGGATTTGGCCAATCGCAAGGGCAAGGCACCTGGAGGATATCAATGCAGTCTTCCGGAGGCGCGGTTGCCATTTATCTTCATGAATGCCGTCGGATTGCAGCGGGATGTGGAAACGCTGCTTCACGAGGCGGGCCATGCCTTCCATGCCCTGGCGGCACAAGGGGAGGACCTGCACCATTACCAGCACGCACCGCTGGAATTCTGCGAGGTGGCCTCCATGAGCATGGAACTGATTGGCAATGAGCATCTCACCGAGTTCTACAGTGAGGCGGATGCCATTCGTGCGCGTCGGACGCACTTGGAGGGCATCGTGGGGCTGTTCCCTTGGATTGCCACCGTGGACGCCTTCCAGCACTGGATTTACACGCATCCCGCCCACACGCGCGCGGAGCGCGATGCGGCTTGGAATGAACTGTGCGACCGATTTGGCGGAGACATCGACTGGAGTGGGCACGAGCTTGCGCGGACGAAAATGTGGCACCGCCAGTCGCACATCTTCCTCGTGCCGTTTTATTACATCGAGTACGGCATTGCTCAGCTGGGCGCGTTGTGGGTGTGGAAGAACAGCAAGGCTGATCGTGCGCGGGCCTTGGCGAATTATAAAAATGCGTTGGCGTTGTGTGGCTCGCGGCCATTGCCTGAGTTGTTCAATGCCGCGGGGGCACCCTTCTCCTTTGATGCCGAGGCGTTCAAGCCGTTGATTGAACTGGTGCAAACCGAGTTGGCCGCGTTAAACTAAACCATGCTCTACGACCGCCCATACATGCGCGAACCGGAGTGGCAGGAGCCGCCCCGGCACCGCTGGGCATGGTCCACGGTCAAGGTGTTGCTGGTTGCCAATCTGGCCGTCTTCCTGCTGCTCAACGTGGTCATGCATTATGGATCTGGTGAGGCCAAAGGGTTTGTCGGTCAATACCTTGTCTTGAAATCAGGCGCAGTGAAGGATGGGGTGGATTATCGGGCGGCTGGGGATCTTGAGTCGGCCCAGATTTTGGGCATTTGGGATGGAGCGGTGTGGCAGCTTTTTACATATCAGTTCATGCATTTTGGATTGTGGCATGTGTTGTTCAACATGCTCGGGTTGTACTTCATCGGCAAGGGGATAGAGGAAATGTACGGCCGTTCGGTGTTGCTGCAGGTATATCTGCTCGGCGGAATGTGCGGTGGCTTGCTGGAGACTGGCATGACATGGTTCGGGCACTCGCCGGACGTGGGGATCGTCGGCGCATCAGGGTCGGTTTTTGCATTGTTGGCGGCGCTGACTTGGGCCATGCCGGACCGGCAATTGACACTGCTACTCTTCTTTGTGTTGCCAGTTAACCTGCGCGCGCGGACCATCTTTTGGGGCGTGCTGGCCATTTCGTCATTCTGCATTATTTTCCCATCGCGCGACGGCGTTGCGCATGGGGCACACTTGGGCGGTTTTCTGTTGGGCTGGGGTTTTGCCCACTGGGTATTGCTGGGCGGATTCAGCATAGGTGAATGGAGCCTGATCCAGCGGCTTCGCGAAAGGGAAACACGCCGGCGCAAGATTATCCGGGTGGGGAAGGCGCGTGCCTTTTCATCCAGTGGAGCCGAGGTGGTGGAGGCCGAAGAGGTTTCCAAGGACGAATTCATTGAGCAGGAGATTGACCCGATTCTTGAAAAAATTTCCAAGGAAGGGATTCACAGTCTCTCGGATCGCGAGCGTAAAATTCTGGACGAGGCGCGCAAACGAATGGGCTAGGGCAAACGCTCGACGCTGCGGCACCGATTCCATAGACTGGCGCGCGTATGATTTCACGCTATTCGCGCCCGGAAATGCGGGCGATCTGGACGGACGAAAACAAGCTCAACCTCTGGCTTCAAATTGAGATCCTTACCGGTGAGGCACTGGTCAAGGAGGGAATCATTAGCCGCGCGGATTTCTCGCGCATGAACTCGGGGGCAAAGAAATGCTTTGCTGACCTCGAGGGGTTGGTGAAACGGCAGAAAAGTCTGGAACGCACCCTGAACCACGACGTGATTGCCTTCACTACCGCCGTGGCGGAGAAGATCAACCACAAGGCTAGCCGCTGGCTGCATTTTGGCCTCACTTCCAGTGACGTGGTGGACACAGCCTTTGCCGTGCAAATGAAACAAAGCGCGGAAATTTTGATTGCCGATGTGAAGCGCGTTCGGCGTGCTATTGCTCGCCAAGCGCGTCGCCACAAGTTCACCCCTTGCATTGGCCGTAGCCATGGCATCCAAGCGGAACCCACCACGTTTGGACTGAAGATGGCGCTGATGTACGATGAATTTGGGCGGGCGCAAGAACGGCTGGAGCGTGCCAAGGCAATCGCCTCGACCGGCAAACTGTCAGGCGCGGTGGGCACCAACGCGCATCTGCCACCGCGGGTGGAGAAATTCGTGTGTCGTAAACTGGGCCTCAAGCCCGCACCCATCGCCACGCAGGTGGTACAGCGCGACAATCATGCGGAATACCTCAATTTGGTTGCTTTGGTGGGGGCCAGTTTCGAGAGGTGGGCGGTGGAGTTTCGCCATCTGCAACGCACGGAAGTGCTGGAGGCGGAGGAGCCGTTCACCAAAGGGCAGAAGGGTAGCAGTGCCATGCCGCACAAGCGGAACCCCATCACTTGGGAGAGGCTGACAGGTTTGGCTCGTGTCCTGCGTGGCAACTCTCTGGCCGCGCAGGAGAACGTGGCGCTTTGGCATGAACGCGACATTTCGCACAGCAGCGTGGAGCGGGTTATTTTCCCCGATTCCTGCACGCTGTTGGATTATATGTTCCACCTGCTTCAGCGCATGATGGAAGGCTTGAACGTGTATCCAAAGAACATGCAAAAGAACCTTGGGCTCAGCCTCGGCATGTGGAATAGCCAGACGGTGTTGCTGGCGTTGATTCGCAAGGGACTTACGCGTGAGGCGGCCTATGAACTCGTGCAGCGCAACGCGATGAAAACTTGGTCAGTGAAACACGCGGGGCGTGATGACGCAGATTTCCTAGCCCAGTTGATGACGGACCCGGATGTGGCCAGGCATTTTAAAGCGGGTGAACTGGAAGAGTTGTGTTCGGTGGAATTTCACCAGCGCCACATCAACTCCCGGTTCAAGCAGTTGGGCCTCTAGTTGTCCCGCTTGAGCAGATACCCAGCGATGGCCTCAAGGGCAGTTGCTTTTCCATGGAACGGCTTGAGGGCGGCAAAGGCCTTGTCGGTGAGTTGGGCGGCAATTTTCTTGGATTTGCTCAAGCCGATAATGGCGGGATAAGTGGCCTTGGCGGCAGCTTCATCTTTGCCGGCTGTCTTGCCGAGTTGTTCGGTTGTTTGGGTGACGTCTAGAATGTCATCAATGACTTGGAAGGCGAGGCCAACATGCCGTCCAAAATCCGTGAGAGCGGAAAGCTGGCGGGGAGTACAGTTGGCGCTCATGCCGCCAAGGCGAACGGAACAGGCGAGCAGGGCACTTGTTTTGCGTTCATGAATATATCGCAGCTGAGCCATGCTCAGGTCGTTGCCCTCTCCTTCGAGGTCGGCGACTTGGCCGGCGATTAGTTTCAAGGATCCTGAGGTTTCGGTGAGTTCACGGATAATGGTGGCAGTTGAATAGCGTGGTGTTGGCTTGGCTTGGGCGGCGATCTCGAAGGCTTGGGTCAACAGCGCGTCGCCCGCAAGAATGGCGACGCCTTCCCCATAAACCTTGTGGCTGGTGGGGCGGCCCCGGCGAAAATCATCGTTGTCCATCGCGGGGAGATCATCGTGAATAAGGGAATAGGTGTGGATGCATTCGACCGCACAAGCGAGGGGCATCGCGCTTCTGGGCGTTCCGCCACAGGCCTCTGCGGCGGCCAGGGTGAGGATGGGACGGATGCGTTTCCCGCCGGCAAAAAGGCTGTAGCGCATGGCTTGGTGGATGGTGGCTGGTCGGGTGCGGGCGGAGGGCAGGTGTCGGCTAAGGGCGCGATTTACCTCGGCGGAGTGGCGCTTGGAATATTGGGCGAGATCGAATGGGGCGGGGCTGGCAGGCACGCGGGATTTGTACGGATGAGGCGGGGTGGGGGCAAGTTTTGACTTTTTTTTATTGCACCATTGGCACCGATGAGTACTTTCCCTCGTTCCCGTTGCGGGATATTGAAATGAACACGGAACTTTGCAAACTGGCGTTGGAAAAAGTGGGTAACCCGAATGTGCTGGTGAATTTGGTTTCACGTCGCGTGCGCCAACTGAACAGTGGCGGTGGCGTGGGCAGCCGTCCTCTGGTTGCGGAATATGCGACCATGGGCGTGGCGGACATCGCGCTGGCGGAACTGGTGGATGAGAAGATGGATTATGAGCTCTTGTCCCCGCCGGAGGAGGCAGCTCCCACCAAGCGTTCCAAGGGCAAAAGCTGACCAGCATTGAGTTTAGCGGGCCGGGAGGGTAAAAGACCTCCCGGCTTTTTTTTGCTCCTTCCATGAGTGAGATTGTCAAAAATTCCAAGGCACGTCATGACTATGCTATCCTTGAGACCTATGAGGCTGGCTTGGCGTTGCGGGGCACGGAGGTGAAAAGCCTGCGTGCCGGGAAGGGGCAGATTCGGGAGGCCTTTGCCAAGGTGGATTCCAAGGGCGAGGTTTGGCTTGTGAATGCGCACATTGATGAGTATGCGCAGGGAAACATCAACAATCACGATCCCCGCGCACCGAGAAAGCTTCTGTTGCATCGCAAGGAAATCGACAAGTTGCGCGCCGCCACGCAGGCGAAGGGGTGTGCGTTGGTGCCTTTGAAGATGTACTGGAAGAAAGGAAAGGTAAAAGTGCTGCTGGGCGTGGGGCAGGGAAAAACCAAGGGGGACAAGCGGGAAAGCCTGCGCAAGCGGGAGACGGACAGGCAGATTCGCAACGCGACGATGCGCAGCCTGAAGGGACGATAAAAAAACGCCGGCGCAGACCGGCGTTTTTGGGGAAAGTGCTCTTGGGTTACTTGGCCTCGGCGGCTTCCGGTTTCCAGTTGCGCTTGGGTGCCTTGGTGATGAGGCCCTTCTTGATGGCGCTGGCGGCTACCCGTACATATTTCACCGTGCCGTTCTCATCGATGATCTTTACGCGTTGCAGGTTCGGGTAAAACTTGCGTTTCACCACCTTCTTTACGTGCCGGCCAATGCCGCCCTCTTTCTTGGCCTTGCCGCTGCGGGTGATGCTGCCACCCGTTACGGGGCGTTTACCGGTGAGTTTGCAAATGCGTGCCATGATTCTTCCTAAATTCGAGCGGCGGAGAATACCAGCCAATGGAGGGGTGGCAAGTAATATTTGGGGAAAATCAGAGACTTCTTTCGGTGATTTTTCGGGTGATCTCGGTAATGGCGTTGCCAATGGACAGGGTGCCTCGGTCGCCTTGGCCATGGATCCGCATGGCGATGGTACCACTCTCCACCTCTTTTTTGCCGACAACGAACATGGTGTGGACCTTGGCGATCTCGGCGGCGCGGATCTTGCCGCCGATCTTGTCCCCGGACATGTCGGCACTGGCGCGGATGCCAGCGGCCTTGAGGTCAGCGAGGATTTTTTCCGCGTATTCGTTTTGGTTTTCGGTGATAGGCAGGACGCGCACTTGTTCGGGCGCAAGCCAAAGCGGGAAGTTGCCGGCAAAATGTTCGATCAAAATTCCCACAAACCGCTCAAAACTGCCGAAGGGAGCCCGGTGGATCATTACGGGCTGGTGCCTAGTGTTGTCCGTGCCAACGTACTGGAGATTAAACCGGTCTGGCAGGTTGTAGTCCAGTTGCACGGTGCCAAGCTGCCACTCACGGCCGAGGCAGTCCTTCACCATGAAGTCCAGCTTGGGGCCGTAAAATGCCGCTTCCCCGGGGACGGCCTCATGAACGAGGCCCATCTCATCGGCGACGCGCTTGAGGGTGGCCTCGGCGTGCTCCCAATTGGCGGGGTCGCCGGTATACTTGTCGCCGTCTGGGGCCCGCAAGCTGACCTGCACGCGGTAGTCATCCAGCCCCAATGAGCGCAGGGTCTTGAGGGTGAGATCCACGGTGTCGCGGACTTCGGCCTCCACTTGGTCTTGGGTACAAAAAATATGGGCGTCGTCCTGGGTCAAGCCACGGACACGGGTCAAGCCGCTCAGCTCGCCGCTTTGTTCATACCGGTAGACTGTTCCGAATTCGGCAAGACGAACTGGTAATTCTCGATAGCTTCGTTTTTCCGCCGCAAAAATCTGGATGTGGTGCGGGCAGTTCATGGGCTTGAGGAGATATTCCTCGTTCTCCTCGGCCTGCAACGTGGGGTATTGGCTTTCCTTGTAGTAGGGGAAATGGCCGGAGGTCTTGTAGAGTTCAATACTGGCAATGTGCGGCGTAAACACGGGACTGTAACCGCGGGCCATCAGTTCGCCTTGCATGAAGTTTTGCAGTTCCGTCCGCACAATGCCGCCTTTGGGCATCCACAGCACTAGGCCTTGGCCGACCATGGGGGACAGCGTGAAGAGTCCCTGTTCGCGGCCAATTTTCCGGTGGTCGCGCTTCGCCGCCTCCTCGCGCATCTCTAGCCATTCGTTGAGCTGCGTCTTGTTTTTAAACGCGGTGCCGTAGATTCGCTGCAGTTGGGGGTTTTTTTCGTTGCCGCGATAATATGCCGCCGCCAAGCGGAGCAGCTTGAATGCCTTCACGTTTCCCGTGCGGGGCACATGCGGTCCGGCGCATAGGTCGAAAAATTCGCCATTGCGGAAGAAGGTGATCTTTTCACCCTCGGGAATGTCGTCGATGCGTTCCAGTTTGTAGGGTTGGCTGACTTCCTCGTAATGGGCTTTGGCCTGCTCGCGGGTCATTTCGGAGTACTCAAAGGTCTGGTTTTCCTTCACGACCTTTTTCATCTCCGCCTCAATTTTTTCGAAGTCATCCGGCGTGAACCGGTGCTCCAAGTCGAAGTCATAATAAAACCCCTCATCGGTGGGCGGGCCAATGTCGAGCTTGGCATTGGGCCAGATGCGCAGGACAGCCGTTGCCAGTACGTGCGCGCAGGAATGACGAATGCGCGACAGCTCATCCATTTGCTGTCGTTCCTCCAGTGTCTTGCGTTGGACCTCCGTCTTCGCTCCTTCCATCGGCCGCGAGGTGTAACGCAAAACAGATGGGTGGAAAAGGAAATTGGAATCCACGGCACAATCTGTCGTTGAATAATTCAGGCTCGCCCGTGATTTGCTTTTGGCTATCTTCGCTGCGTGAAGGAGTGGATTTCCGATTACATAGCCGCAGAGAAAAAGGCGTTGGACTCAATTTCTGTGGATGCGGTAGCCAAGGCGATCGAGACGGTCCGGGACGCGATGGAGGAGGGCCGCCAGATATTTGCCTTCGGCAACGGCGGCAGTGCCTCGAACTGCTCGCATTTCGCAACTGACTTGGGGAAAGGTTCGTCGGATGCAGTGGGCAAACGGTTCAAGGTAGTTTCGCTGAATGACAACATCAGTTGGATTACTGCCATTGGCAATGATTACGCCTACGATGAGGTGTACCAGCGGCAACTGGAAAATTATGGCCAGGCGGGTGACGTGGTTTTGACCATGAGCGTCAGTGGAAGCTCGCCCAACCTGGTCAAGGCGGTTGAGTGGGCGAAGGCAAACGGGTTGCGCGTGATTGCTCTCGTGGGAGGCAAGCGAGGCCGGCTGGCGGAGTTGGCCGACCAATGCATTGTTATTGGGGATACCCACTATGGCCGCGCAGAGGATTGCCAAATGGGAATTGCCCACATGATCTGTTACGCCTTCATGGAAAATCCAGAATGGGTGAAGGCGTGAGGCCCCTATTCCAGTATTCTGTGGCGGGAAGCTGAGTTGCGGAGTACGGTCGCCGGGCAACCTACTATCGAATGCGAAAGGCCGACCACATTCGCGGCAAGGTCAGCCAACTGCCGCACAAGCCAGGTGTGTATCTCATGAAAGACCGCTTGGGGACGGTCATTTACGTGGGCAAGGCGCGAGATCTGCATAAGCGGGTGAGCCAGTATTTCCATCCCTCACGCAGGATGGGGTGGGATTTGAAGTTCAGGGCGCTGGTGGATTCCATCGCTGATTTTGATGTGCACGTGGTCCGCGGGGAGCCGGAAGCTCTGCTGTTGGAAGGGCGGCTGATCAAGCAGTACAAACCCCGGTACAATGTCAGTTTTCGGGACGACAAGCGTTTTCTCATGCTCAAGGTAAACCTGAACGATCCCATTCCGCGCTTCACGCTCACACGGTTAAAGATTGATGACGGGGCACGATATTTCGGGCCGTTTCCCGGTGGTGGGGCTCTGCGGCGGACGCTGAATCTCGTTCGGCACAAATTCAACCTGCGCGGTTGCCGGCCGTTGACACCGGGCGAGCATGACTACAAACATTGCCTCTACGCGCACATCAAGGTCTGCACTGCGCCCTGCGTGGAAAAGATTACGCGCGAGCAATATCGCATGCAGGTGGAAAATGCGTGTGACTTCCTTGCCGGCCAATGCAAGGAAATGCTCGCTGAGTTGGAATCGCAAATGGCCGAGGCCAGTGCGGAACTGGACTTTGAACGCGCAGCCGTGCTCCGGGATCAAATTGAAGACCTCCGTGGCACAACCCGCAAAACAACGCGTTACAGGCGTCTTCCACATCGGCTGCCCGTAGCCGTGGATCCTGACGAGGATTTGCAGGAATTGGCGAAAGTTCTGGCTTTGCCTGCCCCGCCCGCGCGCATTGAGGGATTCGATATCTCCAACATCAGCGGCACATTCATGGTGGCATCGATGGTGGTCTTTCGCAGCGGCCGTCCATCGGTGGCAGACTATCGTCGTTACAAAATGAAAAGTGTGACCTCTCAGGATGACTTTGCCTGCATGGCGGAGGCGGTGGGGCGACGTTACCGGCGAGTGATCCGTGAGGGGAGGCCCCTGCCGGACTTGATTCTAATCGACGGAGGCAAAGGGCAGTTGAACATGGCCTTGAGGGAATTAAATAAGTTCGGGCTCGAACGCATTCCCGTCATCGGTTTGGCTAAGGAGTTTGAGGAAATCCATCGGCCAAATGTGCGGGAGCCGCTTCGATTGGATGAAAATTCGGGCGCACTCAAATTGCTGCAACGTGTGCGCGACGAGTCTCACCGGTTTGCTAACTCCTTTAATGCAGAGCTGAGAATTCGGAAAATTTCCGAGAGTCTTCTCGACGAATTCCCCGGCATCGGTACAAGCCGGAAATCGGCCTTGCTGAAACATTTCGGAAGCCTCCAACGGCTGAGAGAGGCGGCCTCTGAAGAAATTGCCCAAGTGCCTGGATTCGGAAAAAAGAGTGCTGATGCGTTGTGTAAATTCCTGCGCGCACGGGATTGACGCCTCTGGAAAGGGCGGCTTGCCATCTTCCAGCAGCACCCGATAATGCCCCTACATTTTCCATGAAAATTCACTTGGCTTTAATAATAACAGCAGTTTCGTTGTCCGCCGCCCCTTACCGGCCCGGCCCGGATGCGCACCGCAAGGAAGGGGTGCCGCGCGGCAAGGTGATTCAGGGGGAGTGGAATGATTCCAAGGCGTTCCCTGGCACGACGCGGTCGTACTGGGTATACATCCCGGCGCAGTACGATGCGAAACAGCCGGCAAATCTGATGGTGTTTCAGGATGGCGGCGGGTTTGTGCGCGAGAATGGGCACACTCGAGTGCCGATCGTTTTTGATAACCTCATTCATCGCAAGGAATTGCCGGTGACAATTGGGCTGTTCGTCAATCCCGGCAGCGTGCCGGGTGCGGAGCCGGGCAATCAGCCGCGCCGAAACCGGGCGTTTGAGTACGATACGGTCAGTGCTGATTACGCGAATTTTATCATCGATGAACTTTGGCCGGTAGTCGCCAAGCAGCACAAGCTGGTGATTGTCAAGGACCCGCGGGCGCGGGCAATTTGCGGGAACAGCAGCGGCGGGGTGGCGGCCTTCACTGCGGCGTGGCATCGGCCGGATTTTTTTGGCGGAGTGATCAGTCACATCGGCAGCTTCACCAATATCCGTGGCGGCTACGTGTATCCGGCGCTCATTCGTAAAACGGAAAAGAAGAATTTGCGCGTGCTGTTACAGGAGGGCCGGAAGGATTTGGATAATTTGCACGGGCACTGGCCGCTCTCCAATGCTGAGGTATCGGCAGCCCTGCGGTTCAAAGAGTACGAGCACAAAATGATTTGGGGCGATGACGGTCATAGCGGACGGCACGGCGGGGCGATCTTTCCGGAATCGGCCAAATGGATTTTTTCGGCGGCCGAAGTGAAGAATGAAATTAAGCCGAAGCCGAAGATTCCGGAATACAAGCTGACGAAGTATTCGGAACGGCAAAAGGGCGTGCCGCGCGGGAAGGTGTCCACGCATATTTTGGAGAGTACGATATTCAAAAGCACGCGGCGCGAGTATTCCGTGTATGTGCCAGCACAGTATCAGGCGGACAAACCGGCGTGCGTGATGGTGTTTCAGGATGGCCACGCATACCTGAAGGAAGACGGCGATGTGCGGACGACGGTGGTGTTTGATAATCTCATCCACCAAGGCGAAATGCCCGTGACGATCGGAGTGTTCGTTAATCCCGGCCATCGCGGCGAAGCGTTTCCGGACAACCGCTGGCGGGCGAACAATCGCAGTTTCGAATACGACTCGCTCGGTGATCAGTACGCGCGTTTTGTGCTTGAGGAGTTGCTGCCGGCGGTGGGAGAGAAATTTAATCTCTCCGGCAAGGCGGCTGATCGCGCCATCTGCGGCGCCAGCAGCGGCGGTATCTGCGCCTTCACGGTGGCTTGGGAACGTCCGGATGCCTTCAGCAAGGTGTACAGCATGATCGGCAGTTTCACAAATATTCGCGGCGGGCACGTGTACCCCAGTTGGATCCGAAAGACGGCGAAGAAACCGGTGAAAGTATTTTTGCAAGCCGGACGCCACGATCTCGACAACTCGCACGGCCACTGGCCGCTGGCCAATGAACAGATGGCGGCAGCGTTGAAGTTCATGGGCTGGGATCACCGCTTCGAGTATGGCGACGGAAAACACGATCTAAAGCACGGCGGCGTGCTCATGCCCGAGGCTCTGAGGTGGCTGTGGGCGGATCACGTGAAGAAGGATTAATGATGAAACGATTTTTTCTGACAGGATTGGTTGTATTGGGCGGTGTTCTACAAGCGCAAGACATGCCCCTTTCGCAGGTGTTGATTCCGGGTGAGGGCTGGAAACTGACTTCGTTCCAGCACGGTTTCACCGATGCACCCACGGCAGATTCGGCGGGCAATTTTTACTTCTCCGACATGCGTAGTGAACAGGGGCTGTACAAGATCATCCCGCAAGGAAAGGTGGTCCTTTATCTCAAGGGCATGACGGGCATTAGTGGGATGAAGTTTGGTCCGGATGGCAAAATTTATGCGTGCCGGGCAAAGACGCGGGAGTTGGTTTCGATTGATCCGGAATCCAACAAAATGACAGTGCTCGCCAAGGACGTGCGGCCGAATGATTTGGTGGTGACGCACAAGGGCTATTTGTATTTCACGGAAACGCCCAAGAAACAGGTGACGTTTTACAACATCAAGACCGGCAAAATGAAGCCGGCGGATGTGGGTATTACGGCGCCCAACGGTATCTGTCTGTCACCGGATCAGGGAACGCTGGTGGTGTCGGATTTTCGCGGCAAACATTGCTGGGCGTTTCGAATCGAGCCGGACGGCACGCTGGCGCACAAGCAGCCGTACATGACCATGCGGCGCAAGCCGAAGCCGTCACAGGAGCGAACGATCCTGCCAGAATTTCAACCTTCGTGTCGCGGCGATGGAATGATCACCGATGCGTACGGGCGTTACTACGTTGCCACGGAATTGGGCGTGCAGTATTTCGATCCCACCGGTCGCATCAGCGGAGTTATCCCGGGGCCGCCGTGGATCAAGGGGATCACGAGTGTGGCGTTCGGCGGCTTCAAGATGGAATACCTTTACATCACCTGTTTCGACAAAATTTACCGACTGAAAACGAAGACACGCGGCATCGTTTATCAAGATGGTCCGCAAGCGTATCCGCCGAAAAAGAAAAAGTAGCTTAAAGGTACTTTTTCAAAATCGGTTCGAGCGCCTTCTTCGTCTTTGCCGGCCAGACTTTTCGGTCGGTCATAATCGCGTTCTCCAAAGCGGAATGGCAGGGCCAATCAGCGGGCTCGGTGGGGATGCGGGGGAGCACGTCGGCCAAGACAGCCTTGGCGGTGGCGGCGTTGCGGTTGAGGTTTTCGATGACCATCTCCACCGTCACGTGGGCTTCGTCGGTTTTCCAGCAATCGTAATCGGTGATCATTGCCATGGTAGCGTAGGCGATCTCCGCTTCGCGCGCGCACTTGGCTTCGCCCAGGTTGGTCATGCCGATGACGTCGTACTTGAGCCGGTGATTGGTGAGCGACTCGGCGCGCGTGCTAAAGGCGGGGCCTTCCATGTTCACGTAAGTGCCGCCATTGTGCACGCGGGCCTTTTTGCGGCGGGCACTCTTGAGGAGCAATTGACGCAGCTCCTCGCAAATTGGATCAGCAAACGCGACGTGCCCGACGATGCCATCGCCAAAAAAGGTGTGATTGGCCGATTGCTTGGTGCGATCGAGAAACTGGTCGATCATGACGATGTCGCAAGGCTTATATTTTTTTTGCAACGAACCGACGGCGCTCACACTGATGATCCACTGCACGCCCAGCTTTTTCATTGCCCAAATATTGGCGCGATGGTTCAGCTCGCTGGGCATGATCCGATGCCCCCGGCCATGGCGGGGGAGGAAGGCGACTTCGCGGCCAGCGAGGATTCCGGTCAAGAGTTGGTCAGAGGGTGTCCCAAAAGGTGTTTTGACCGTTCGCCATTTCTGGTTTTCAAAGCCTTCAATGTTGTACAGGCCGCTGCCGCCGATAATGCCGATGCGGTGGGTGTCCATTTCAAAAAGTGTTCGCGTCTGGGTAGGTGGACGGTTAGGGTCGGTCCAACCCAAATCTGCGCCGCCATCGTTGCGCCCGGTGGAATGTGCTGCAAGCAGGGATTTTCTATGCCCAAGCGTAGCAACAAGTTTTTTGATCCTTCAACCACTCTCGCAGTGGTCATGGGAGGAGGGCAGGGAACTCGCCTGTTTCCGTTGACTCAGGACCGGGCCAAGCCGGCGGTTCCCTTGGCGGGCAAGTATCGGCTGGTTGATATTCCCATTTCTAACTGCATCAATTCCGGCGTCAAGCGGGTGTATCTCCTGACGCAGTTTAACTCAGCGTCGTTGCATCGGCATATTTCCCTGTCTTACAAATTTGATCATTTCACGAGGGGATTTGTCGAGATTCTGGCGGCGGAGCAGACATTGTCAGATTCATCATGGTATCAGGGCACGGCTGATGCAGTGCGGAAAAACCTCAATCATTTTTTGAACCACCGCTTTGATTATCTGCTGATCCTCAGTGGCGACCAGTTGTACAACATGGATTTTCGCAAGGTGATTTCCCAGCATGTGGAGTCCAAGGCCGAAATGACGGTGGCCACGATTCCCGTGGAACGCGGGAGCGTTCCCAGCTTTGGAATCATGAAAATCAACGAGGATCACCGTATCTCCGAATTTGTCGAGAAGCCGAAAAATGAAGCGTTGATCGACTCTTTGCGAATGCCTGCGGCGACCAAAGAGCACTTGGGCGTGGCGCCCTCGGCGGACCTTTATCTGGCTTCAATGGGTATTTACGTGTTCAACCGGGATGTGCTCGTGGATCTGCTGGACAATGACCTGACTGACTTTGGCAAGCACATCATCCCGAGCGCAATCAAGGAGCGCCGTTCCTATTCCTACGTGTACCAAGGTTACTGGGAGGATGTGGGAACCATCCGGACATTTTTCGAGGCGAACTTGGACGCGGCTACCGTGCTGCCTCGCTTTAATTTTTTCGACATGACTTCGCCCATTTTTACGAGGCCTCGATATCTACCGGCCAGTAAGATCAATGGGGCGGCGATAGAGCATGCTGTGCTGAGCGATGGTTGTATCATCAATCGGGCGCAGATCTCACGCTCCATTGTGGGTGTGCGGAGCATTGTGGGCGAGGGCACGCAACTGAGACGGGTAGTGGTGATGGGGGCGGATTATTATGAATCGGACGAGTCCATCCGCCAGCGGGCGCTGAATGGTGAGCCGCCGATTGGGATTGGGAGCCATACTCGCATCGAGAATGCGATCATTGACAAAAACGCCCGGATTGGCGAGCGGTGCGTTATTTCGCCGGATGGCAAACCGGAATGTTATGATGATCCGGAAAACCGTTTTTACATTCGTGACGGTATCGTGGTGATTCCCAAGAATGGGGCGTTGCGGGACGGGACAATCATTTGATCGGCAGTGGGCTGGATTTTCAGATCGCATCATGAGCGATATTTTCGACATTCAAACTCGCGGTGAAGGCCCGACCGGGCAATTGCCTTTAACCGAGGACATGCTTCGCAATGAGCCGAGTGGGAATCTCTTTGGCTTAACCCAAAGTGCGGGCATGGGGTGGGATCCTGCTAAGCTAACAGGGGACGCCTATCTCATCCTGAACACCCACGGGGGCGTCCGCGCGGAGGACGGCCGTCCGGTGGCGCTGGGATACCACACGGGGCACTGGGAGATTGGATTATTGGTCCAAGCCGCGGCGGAAACCTTTCGGGAGGATGGGTGTGTGCCGTACGCGGCTCATTGCTCGGATCCCTGTGACGGACGGACACAGGGGACAACAGGGATGTTTGACAGTCTGCCGTATCGGAATGATGCGGCGATAGTTATGCGACGGCAAATTCGGTCGTTACCCACCCGCAAGGGCGTGGTCGGTGTGGCGACATGCGACAAGGGGTTGCCGGCGATGATGATGGCACTGGCCGGGATGGAGGACTTGCCCTGTGTGCTCGTGCCGGGCGGAGTGACCCTGCCGCCTAAGGAGGGGGAAGACGCGGGTACGGTTCAAACCATCGGAGCGCGATTTTCCCATGGGATGTTGTCGCTGGATGAGGCGGCGAGCTTGGGCTGCAAGGCCTGCGGCTCGCCGGGTGGTGGTTGCCAATTTTTTGGGACGGCGGCAACGGCCCAAGTGGTTTCAGAGGCGCTGGGCCTGTCGCCCATGCACAGCGCCTTGGCACCCTCGGGGTCAGCGGTTTGGCGGCAGGTGGCGGTGGATGCGGCGAAGGCAGTGCGCGCCTTGGAGAGCGCGGGCGTGGGCGTGGCGGATATCATCACGGATGCCGCTATCCGCAATGCGATGGTTGTGCATGCGGCGTTTGGCGGCTCGACAAACCTGTTGTTGCACATTCCAGCCATCGCGCATGCGGCGGGAGTGACACGACCGACCGTGGACGACTGGGCGGATGTGAATGCAGCAACGCCCCGGCTGGTGAGCGTGCTGCCCAATGGGCCGGTGATGCATCCGACGGTGAATGTATTCCTTGCGGGAGGAGTTCCTGAGGTGATGCTGCATTTGCGGGAACTGGGCTTGCTTAACTTGGAAGTGCCCACGGTGTGCGGTCAGTCATGGGGTGAGATGCTGGAGGAATGGGAGGGAAGCGAGCGGCGTGAACGGTTTAGGGAAGTTTTAAAGGAGAAGGAGGGTGTGGATGCGGATGATGTGATCCTGCCACCCGTGCGGGCCGAGGAGCGTGGACTGGTCAGCACGGTGACATTCCCGCGAGGCAATTTGGCACCGGAAGGGTCGGTGATTAAGAGCACCGCCATAGACCCCGCCGTGGTGGACGAGGATGGTGTTTACCGCAAGGAGGGTCCGGTAAAGATGTTTGCCAGTGAGGCAGCGGCCATCGAGGCAATCCGGGGCGGACAGATTCAGGAAGGTGACGTGATGGTGCTGGCGGGGATTGGCCCGATGGGAACGGGAATGGAGGAGACCTATCAGGTGACGTCGGCCCTGAAATTTCTGCCTTTCGGCAAGCATGTGGCTGTGGTGACCGACGGCCGGTTTTCGGGAGTGTCCACGGGTGCGTGCATTGGGCATGTGGGGCCGGAAGCGTTGGCCGGCGGGCCTATTGGGCGATTGCGGGATGGGGACAGGGTGCGAATCGTGATCGATCGGAATAAGAATACGGGGACGGTTGATTACATTGGCGGGGAGGATTTAATGAGCCGCCCGCCGCACGAGGCGCTGGCGCCGCACGAGGCGTTGCCGGAGGATTCCCGTTTATGGGCTGTGCTACAAGGTGCTAGTGGAGGGACGTGGTCCGGGTGTGTTTATGACGTGGACAGCATCGTGGAGCGACTGTCGCGGCAATCGTCAGTTGTTGACGGCTTGCCCGTTGCCCGGGGGCGTTGATACCTGCTTGGCCTGCTCGGCTTCCCTAGCTTTTCGAATCGCGGCGAGTTCATACATGTGGAACTGTTCGGCGCGCCGCAGCCCCTCAGCCACGAGGTCGGGCGTAATTAGGGTGGCAAAGTAATCACGCGCTTCCTGATGTTCGGGCAGGCCGTGCTCGGCGGCAAGGTGGAGCCACTTGTAGGCCTCGGCGGGATCCTTGGGCACGCCGCTGCCTTCCTTGTAGGCCAAGCCAATGAGATGTTGGGCAAGGGGGTTGTCTTGTCGGGCGGATTTCTCATACCACTTGGCCGCCTCCATGAAATTGATGGGAACCCCTTGGCCGTTTTGGTGCATGACACCCAGCGCGAACTGTGCCTCGGGGTTGCCCTTGCTGGCAGCTTTCAGGAACAATTCCGCGGCCTTTTTAAAATCCTGTTTCCGTTCCTTGCCGAGGTAATACTCGTAGGCCAGCTTGATGCGTCCCTCGGTGTCAGTGGGTGTTTTTTGGGCTGGTTTGGCTAGGGCGGTTGAGTCGCCATCTGGTGCGGTGACTTCCTTTTTGCCGCAGGCCAACTGGCCGATGACGCAGAAAATGACGGCGGAAATAATAGCGGCACGCGCCGCCCTTTTGGAACTTGTCTTCATAACACCCCTCCTTGGCTCGGGAGAGCCTAATCTAGAGCAATTTCGGCGGAAGTCAAGGTTTCACCGTTGCACATGGATGAGCACGGAGGCGGCCTCGGCGGTTTGGTGGATGGCGCCGGCTTCGCGCTTGATGGGGCTGGGCGGGGCTAATTGCGCGGCCACGGTAGGGGTGCCGTTGAGAAACGTTTGGATCACCTCGGCTTTCAAAGCGTAGTTGACGTTCTGGGGAAGCGAGCCGGTGAGGTCAAGGGCGCGAATATCGTCCAGCCGACAAGTGATGATGCCGAGGGCGTTGCCGGTGGTCTCGTCAATGAGCGCACCGCCGGAGTTCCCGGGTTGCACGGGCACATCAATTTGAAATTGCCGGGCATCATCCTGCAATCCCGTACGGCTGTTGATACGGCCGTTGGTGTATTTGGGTTTCACGCCTTGCACGGTGGTGTTGGGAAAACCGATGGTGAACACCTGTTGCCCGGCGCGCGTGATGCGGCTGTCGCCCAGCGGGAGCGGCACAAAACGCCCCTCCACCTTTAACAGGGCTAGGTCATTCACGATGTCGCCCTTGAGCATCTGTGCAGGCAATCGTTCGTTGCCAATGCGCACCTCAATTTTTTGCGCCCCGGCAACCACGTGGTGATTGGTCAGCAGGTGTCCGGAGGGGGTGATGAAGAAGCCGGTGCCAGTGGAGGGCGCGGTCAGTTTGCCATTCGGCTCGTTGGGCAGGGAATCGTTTCGTCCACGAGTGACCGCCTGACGTCTGGCGACAAACTGTGCAGTCTCCCGCTGGGCATGGGCCAACTGCGTGGGGTTGAGCTTGTCGGCGATTGTCTGTCGGTGTTGTCTTGCGGCATCAATGTCTCGGGTGGCGGCGAGGTTTAGCCACTTGTAGGCCTGCGGGAAATTTTGTGGCACACCTTCGCCCAGATACAGGGCCGTTCCCAACAGGAACTGGGCTTCTCCCATCCCCTGTTGGGCGGCGGCCTCGTACCATTTGGCGGCGAGATTCGGACTGGCGGGGACGCCCCGGCCAGCGGCATAAAGGCGGCCTAAGTTCAACTGGGCAATGGCGAGACCTTGTGCAGCGCTCTTGGCATACCACTTGGCTGCGGCCGTGAGGTCGCGGGGTGTGCCGGTGCCGTTCTCCAACATGGCACCCAAATTTGCCTGTGCGGCGGCATGTCCTTGCATGGCGGCTTTCCGGTAAAGCTCCAAGGCTTTGCCCAAGTTTTTGGGGACACCCTGCCCGGTTGAATAAAGTCGCGCCAAGCTAAACTGGGCAATGGGATCATTTTTAATGGCTGCGCGAGCTAGATAACCCGCGGCCTTGTCAAAGTCTTGCGGGACGCCGCGGCCTGCATGGTAGCAGAGGCCCAGCAGACCTTGGGCGCGGGTGTGGTTGGCGTTGGCGGCGCGTTGCAGCCACCGGACGGCTTCGCTGTGGTTGCCCGAGTGAAAATGGCCCGCCCCCATTCTGAACTGGACCTCGGCGTTCGCCGCCGGTTCGCCCTTGGGATCTGCGGCGAATAGGCTTGTGGCGTGTACAGCAACAAGCGTGATCGAAAGAACTCTCCCCACCTCCATGCGGCCAGCCTACAACCTGCGCACTCTCGGGCAAGCGGCAGTTATGCACATGGCGCCGCAGGTTCCTGTTGGGTGAGGCAATGGAAGGAACCGAGGCCCCAGAGGAGGGCCGTGGAATCGATGGGCTTGATTTCGCGTGTTGGGAAACAGTTTTGAAGGATTTTCTCAGCTTTAGTGTCGGTGGGGCAGTTGAATGTGGGGAGGAGCACAACCGTGTTGCCGACATAGAAATTGGCGTAGCTGGCGGGGAGTCTTTCGCCTTCATGATGGAGGGGTGGAGGCATGGGCAGTTCGATGATCTCAAAAGGTGTTGCCTCAAGGCGGCGGCGGTTTTCCGCGAGGGGAGTGTGGTTTGGGTCAGTGGAGTTTGGTTCAACGGCGGTAACAATGGTGGTTGAGTTGACGAAGCGGGCCAAGTCGTCGATATGTCCATCTGTGTCGTCACCATCTATGCCGTCGCCGAGCCAATAAATCTGTGAGACTCCGAGATGGTTGTGCAGGTTTTGCTCAATTTGATCCCGCGTGAGATTGGGGTTGCGGTTGTGGTTGAGCAGGCAGCTTTCAGTGGTTAGGAGCGTGCCGGCACCGTTGACTTCGATCGATCCGCCTTCAAGGATCATGCTGGGATTGTATGCCGTCAGGCCCCGCGTTTCGGCGATGCGCGAGGGAATGGTGTTGTCGTTGTCGAATGGCGGGTATTTCCCTCCCCAAGCGTTGTAACCCCAATTGATGACTGCCAAGCCGGCACCGTTTTTTACGAAGATGGGGCCGTGATCCCGGCACCATGGTTCGTTGGTGGGGTGATGGTGGAAGGTAATGTTTTCATTCAAGGCGTCATGGTCTTCCAAAACAGAGCGGGCCTCGGTTTCATGGGCCTCATTGCAAACGTTGATGAAAACACCTTCGCCAGCAGAGAGAGCTTTGACCATGGCCGAATAGGCGGGCAGGATTTCATCGAAGCGTCCAGGGAAGCTGATGCCCTCGCGCCGCGGCCATGATAGCCATGTGCCGGCGTGTGGTTCCCACTCGGCGGGCATGCGGTAGCCGAGTTGGGCGGGGGTATTCACGGCAGGTCAGTTTTGCGGGCAGCGGTGTAGAGGGTGTACCATTCTTCACGGGAAAGCTTGATGCTGTCGGCAGTGACAAGTTCCTGGATGCGCTCGGGCCGGATGGTGCCAACGATTGGAATGATGCCGGCGGGATGGCGAAGCAGCCAAGCGAGGGCAATGACGTTGCGGGTGGTGGCGTATTTTTCGGCGAGCTTGTCGAGGGCGCGGCGGATTTTGCCGGCGCGGTAATTTTCTTGGCTGGGCAAAACCTGCTTGGCGCCATCGCCGAGGTGGCCGCCGCCCAGGGGGCTCCATGCCATGGGGGTGATCTTTCGGGCGAGACAATGGTCGAGAGTGCCGTCTTCAAGTGGAGCGGTGTGGGCGAGGCTGATTTCTATTTGGTTGACGAGCAGGGCTTGCTTGAGGGCGTCCTGAAGCAGGTCGACTTGGGTCGGGGTAAAGTTGCTGACGCCGAAGTGCCGAACCTTGCCCGCCTTGTGCAGCCGGTTAAAGGCCCTGGCGATCTCGGTGGGATGCATGAGGTAGTCGGGGCGATGGAGTTGGTAGAGGTCAATGGTGTCGACGTCCAACCGCTTGAGGGAGGCTTCGCAGGACCGGACAATGTAGTCCGCGGAAAGATCGTATCGGTAGGGCGATCCTTGGGTGGGCGGGCGGATGCCGCACTTGGTGGCGATGATGGCACTGCGGCGCAGGCCTTTGACGCGGTTAAGGGCTTCGCCAAAAATTTCTTCGGACAGGCCGTCACAATAGATGTCGGCAAGGTCGAAAAAATTGTAGCCGGCCTCGTGGGCCGCGATGATTGCGTTGATGCCACTGGCGCGTCCGGCGGGCTTGACACGCGTGCTGTCCCAAGTGCCGGCGAGCCGCCAGCAGCCATAGGACAGGCGGGAAGTCTTGAAACGGCTCCGGCCAAGAGTGGTGGATTGCATTGGGCGCGCTCAATTTAAGTCGGCGAACTGCGGCGGCAAGGCAAAAGAGCAGTGAACAGCCGGGCCTTGCCTTTCGCACGGCATGGGGCAATCTGCGGCGGGTGGAAGGAGGAGGCATCATTAAGCGTTTAAAGCCGTGGGGCGGGGCGGTGTTGGCGGGCTTGGTGTGGACGCTGGCGTTTCCACACGTGGCACTAGCTTTGGCGGGGTGGCTGGCACCGGCCTTGTTGGTGGCGCTTTGTCATGGCCCCCGGTTTCGACGAGTGTTTGCATTGGGCTACGTGGCGGGGCTGGCACAGGGCCTCTCTTCGTTGTACTGGGTTTTGCTGATCCCGTATCCGCCGGGTGCCGTGGCGGGGTGGCTGGCGTTGTCGGCGTACTGTGCCTTGTATCCGGCGTTGTGGGTCTGGTTTTGCTGGTGGCGTTTTCCGGTTCGTGACTTGTCGGGCTTGGCGGAGGCATGGTTGCGTCTGCGTCATCTGCCGTGGAGAGACAGGGTTTTGTGGCCGCTCCAGTGTGCGCTGGGGTGGGTAGCCTTGGAGCAGTTGCGGGGGTGGTTGTTGACCGGATTTCCCTGGAATTATCTCGCGCATTCACAGTTGGACCTGATGCCATTGGCGTTGGTGGCGTCCTTGACGGGGGTGCTGGGGGTGTCGCTGCTGGTGGCATGGGGTTCGATGAGTTTTCTGGTGGCGACAACAGGCAGTGTGCATTTGCGCGGCAGGGAAAGGTGGCGGCGAATAGGGCTGGATGCCGGGCCGGTGTTGGGGTTCATGGTGCTGCTACTGGGGTTGGCATGGTGGCAGGTTGAGGCGCGGGAGAAACAATTGAAGCCGCGCGGTACAGTGCGCATTGCCATGGTGCAGCCGAGCATTCCGCAGCAGGTGATCTGGGAAAGCTACGGCAGCCGGGAGAGAATGATCGAGCGCTGGGAGTTGCTGAGGGAACTGACCATCGAGGCGGCCCGGATGGAGCCGGACGTGATTATTTGGCCGGAGGCTTCAGCGCCGTTGTCGGCGACGCGGGATGCCAATGGGAGAGTTGAGTTAGATCCAATTGATGAACTGGCCCGGACACTCGGAGTGCCGATGATTGTGGGCACGGATGAAGCGGTGCTGGATAGCCAAGGAAATCGGAGGATGGCGCGCAACAGTTGCTTTCATTTGGACGCGAATGGGACGCTGCAGGCGAGCTACAGCAAACAGCACTTGGTGATGTTCGGGGAATACGTGCCGTTTGGGGGGGTGCTGCCTTTCCTTAAAAAACTGGCTCCAGTGGGCACGTTCACGGCGGGGGAAGGCCCGGTTCTTTTTGACTTGGGCGGAGTCAAGGCGGCACCTGTGATTTGCTTTGAGGACGTGTTGCCGTCGCTGGTGCGACGTGCCGCGGTGGAAGAGGCGGATTTCATCCTGAACCTGACAAATGACGGATGGTTCGGGGAAAGCAACCAGCAATGGCAGCATGCGCGGGCGGCGGCGTTTCGGGCGATTGAGACAGGGCGGCCGCTGGTTCGATGCACGAACAATGGACTAACATGCTGGGTGGATTGGCGTGGGCGGATTCATCGTCTGGAGAAGGGCAGCATTTATGAGAAAGGAGTGAGGATTATGGAATTGCCGGTCATGGATGCCGCCGGGGCCGTCGCAACATTCCACCAGCGGACGGGGGATTGGCTGGGTTGGGCCTGCGTTTTGGCCAGTGGAGCTTTCGCGGCGGCGCGTTGGCGGCCAAAAAAGGACTCGGCAGGCGAGGCGGACATGGCGTAAAGATGCCGGCATGTTCGACACCGCCAAGGCCCAGTTGACGCAGGCAGAGGAACGGCTCGCCCAGTTGCGGAGGTTTCTTTGACGTCCCCAAAGTACAGTCGCGCCTCGCGGAGTTGGAAGCGGAGATGGCCGCGGGGGATTTCTGGGATCATCGTGAAAATGCCCAGAAGGTCGTCGACGAGGTTTCGTTCCTGAAGAAAAAAATTGAGCCGCTGGTGGCTGCGGAGGGTCGGCTTGCGGACTTGCAGACGCTGGTGGAGCTGGGGGAAGAGGAAGAGAAAACCGCTCAAGTCGAGATTGCTAGCGAGGTCGAGGGGGAGCTTGGCGGATTCCTTCCCGAGGTGGACCGGCTGGAACTGGCGGCTCTGCTGGGGAATCCACTGGATAAATGTGACTGTATTTTATCCATCAACGCGGGCGCGGGGGGGACGGAGAGTTGTGACTGGGCCAACATGTTGCTGCGGATGTACCAGCGCTGGGCGGAGGAACGTGGCTGGAAGGCGGAGGTGGCGGATCTGTTGCCCGGGGAAGTGGCGGGGATCAAGAATGCGACGGTGTTTATCACCGGTGATAATGCCTACGGCTACGCGAAGGCGGAACGGGGAGTGCACCGGCTGGTGCGCATTTCTCCGTTTGACTCGAACAAGCGTCGGCACACGAGTTTTGCCAGTGTGGATGTCATTCCGCAGATCGAGAGCGAGGGAGAGATTGAAGTCAGTCCGGCGGATTTGCGAATTGATACCTTCCGCAGCGGCGGCAAGGGAGGGCAGAACGTGAACAAGGTGGAGACGGCAGTGCGCATTACGCACGTCCCAACGGGCTTGGTGGCGGCCAGCCAGACGCAGCGCAGCCAGCACCAGAACAAGGCGACGGCCATGAAGCTTTTGCTCTCCAAACTGCACGCCAAGCGCGAGGACGAGAAGAAGGCGGAGATGGACCGGTTTTACAGTGAAAAGGGAAGCGTGTCATTTGGCAGCCAGATTCGAAGCTATGTTTTTCAGCCCTACCAGATGGTGAAGGATTTGCGGACGGGTATTCAACAGAGCAACGTGACGGCGGTGATGGATGGGGCGCTGGATGAGTTTGTGAACGGCTGGCTGCAGGCGGGCTGCCCGACAAAGCGGGTCGTTGCGGACGATGACGAATGAGCATTCTGGACGAAATTGTTGCGCGCAAGGTGACGGAGCTTGAGCATCTGCCCGTGGGGGAGGTGACGGCGGAGGGTTTGCGTGCGCGCGTGGAGGCGCGGGGGCGGCGGGATTTTCTGGGGGCACTGCGTGGGCCGCGTACGGGTGACGTGGGGTTGATTGCGGAAGTGAAGAAGGCATCCCCTTCGGCGGGGATTATTCGCGAGGATTTTGATCCAGTGACAATTGCGAAGGAATACGAAGCGGCGGGTGCGAGTTGCCTTTCGGTGTTGACGGATTCGCATTACTTCAAGGGATCGCTGGAATATCTTCGGGCCATCCGGGCGGTGGTGGAGCTGCCTTTGTTGCGAAAGGATTTCGTGATTGATGAGCGCCAGATCGAGGAGGCCGTGGATTGGGGAGCGGATGCGGTACTGTTGATTGTGGCGATCTTGGATGACGCGCGGCTGGCCCGGTTTCATGATCTGGCAACAGGAGCCGGGCTGGCGGCCTTGGTGGAGGTGCATGACGCGGAAGAGTTGTCGCGGGCACTGGCAGTCGATGCGGAATTGATTGGAGTCAACAACCGCAATCTGAAGGATTTCACGGTGGACTTGGGAACCACGGAGGTGTTGGCGGCGGAATTGGAGGGTTGGGATGGCCTGCTGGTGGCGGAGAGTGGGATTCACACGCGCGCGGATGTCTCGCGGTTGAAGGATTGCGGGGCGGGCGCCATTCTGGTCGGCGAGTCCTTGATGCGCGAGGCCGACTTGAAGGCCAAAGTGGCGGAACTGCTAGGAGAGTCATGAGTAGCCAGCTCAATGTGTTGATTGTCGAGGACTCCAAGCTGGATGCGAAGGTGTTGGAGGGGCTTTTAAAATCCGGTGGCTACGAGGTGGCGGCACGGCGGGTGGAGACGGCAGCCGAGATGAACGACGCGCTGGAAACGGGGCAGTTTGACGTGGTGCTTGCGGATTACAATCTGCCGGATTTCGATGCGCCGGAGGCGCTCCGACTGTTAAAGGAGAGCGGGCGGGATCTGCCGTTCATTGTGATTTCCGGAGGCATTGGCGAGGAGACGGCCGTGCGCATCATGAAGGATGGCGCGCATGATTACCTGATGAAAGGAAACCTGGCGCGTCTGGTACCGGCTGTGGAGCGAGAAGTGCGGGAGGCGCGGGACCGTGCGGCGCATCGAGACGCGGAGGCCAGCCTGCGCGCGGCAGCGGAGCAGATGCGAATCGCGCACGATATTCAGCACCGGTTGTTTCCAGCGGAGTCGCCGCATTTGCCGGGATACGAATTGGCGGGGGTCTCGCATCCGGCTGAGGAGACGGGTGGGGATTATTTTGACTACATCCGCATGCAAGATGGATCGCTGGCCTTGGTAGTAGGAGATGTGACCGGGCACGGGATTGGGCCGGCGCTCTTGATGGCGGAGACGCGGGCATACCTGCGGATTCTGGCGCTGCACTTGGAGGACATTGGCGACATCCTGACGCGGGCCAACCGGGTGCTTGCGGGAGACATTGACGAGGAGCGGTATGTGACATTGATCATGGTGCAGTTGCGGCCGGACACGGGGGAACTGCGTTACGCTAGCGCGGGCCACGCGGCTTGTCCCTGGCTGGATGCGCGGGGGGAGGTGAAGCGGGAGTTGAGGCGGACGGGCATTCCGCTGGGGATGCGACCGGACGCTCATTATGAGGCGAGCGAGCCAATGCAACTGGAGCCGGGGGATTTGCTGGCGTTGATGACGGACGGGGTGGAGGAATCGCTTTCACCGGACCAAGAGTTGTTTGGCGGGGAGCGGGTGCTGGATTTGCTGCGCGACAACCAGGGGCGGCCGGCGAAGGAGTTGGTGGATGAGTTGCACCGGGCGGCCCGTGTGCACATTGCGGGGCATGACCAGCCGGATGATTATACGACGATCATCCTGAAGGCGCTCGAAAAGGATTGATCCGCGGCGAGCCTGATGTACACTGCGCCTTTCTGTCGGGCCGTAGCGCAGCCTGGTTAGCGCGTCGCACTGGGGGTGCGAAGGTCGGGAGTTCAAATCTCCCCGGCCCGACCATTTCAATTTTATTCGCGGAATATTTTTTGATTGGGCAGGGGGCAATTCGGCGGCATATTTCGGCCGTTATGAATCGAATTCAGACATTCCTGCTTGGTGCGCTGTCGGCGGGCCTGATTGTCGCCTGCTCGCAGGCAGGCGGAGGTGGTGGCGGAGGCTCGCAAACGGTGAAGCTGGACCAGGCTCAACTGGATCAAATCCTCAACGCCATCAAGAAACCCCAGTGGGAGGTTCGGGGTATCGACTACTCCAAGTTCAAGAACAGCAAGCTGGGCGCAGAGGGTTGGGAGCCGTTCCATTTCCAGCCGACCTCGACGAATTACACGGTCATTTTGAAGCGGCGCACCAACTAGGTGCGTTTGCTGTCCGGGCCGTGATGAGGTATATTATGGGGCTTGAAGCTGCCCGATAATAAGCCTGCGTCCGGGTTGTCCGCGCCGGATGAGGCGCGGCTGGACTTGCTGCTGGGGGAATTGCGCGCCCAGCGTGAGACGTTTGTGGGATACCCCTGCACGGGGCGATTCGATTACTCGGGACTGTACCGTTTTCTTTCCCTTCCGGTCAACAACGTCGGCGATCCCTTTAACCCCTGCACATACCATCTGCACACGCGTGAATTTGAACGGGAGGTGTTGGCGTGGTTTGCGGAGTTGATGCATGCGCCAGAGAAGGACTGGTGGGGCTACGTGACCAACGGGGGGACAGAGGGCAACCTGTATGGTCTTTATCTGGCGCGGGAGCTTCATCCTGAGGGAATGGTTTATTACAGCCAGGACACACATTACAGTGTGAGCAAAAATCTCCGCCTGCTTCGCATGCCGCACATCATGATCCGTTCGCAGTCAAATGGAGAGATGGATTATGCGGACTTGCGCGAGACACTGCGAATCCATCGGGAGATGCCCCCCATTATTTTCGCGAACATTGGCACCACCATGCGGGAAGGGCACGATGACGTGGGACGCATTCAGGGCATCTTGAGGGAGCTGGCGATTCCAGCGCACTACATCCATTGTGACGCAGCCTTGTGTGGGATGACCCTGCCGTTTATTGAGGATGCGCCGGTGTTTGACTTCCGTGCGGGCATCGACAGCCTGTCCATCAGTGGCCACAAATTCATCGGGGCTCCAATGCCGTGTGGCATCGCGCTGGCGCGCAAGGGCGCGGTGGATCGCATTGCCCGGAGCATCGAGTACGTGGGGACGCTGGATACAACCATCACCGGGTCGCGCAATGGGATTACGCCGCTGATGTTATGGCAGGCAATTCGGCGGCATGGCCGCGAGGGTTTTGCGCGGATGGTGGCGGGTTGTCTGGAGCGCGCGGATTATGCGGTGCGGCGGTTTCGCGGCATTGGGTTGGAGGCGTGGCGGAATCCGCATGCAGTCACGGTGGTCATTCCAAGGCCGTCAGAGGAGGTGTTGCAAAAATGGCAAATCGCCGTGCAGGACGATTGCGGACACGTGGTTGTGATGCCGCAGATTACTCGGGGAAAAATTGACGCCTTGGCGGTGGACATCATGGCGGCACGAAAGGAGGCCGCATGAAGCAAATTACCATCGTGACGGAAAGCCGGCGCGGCTTGACGGCGGACATCGCGGCGCTTCTCGCGCGGGAAGAGATCAATATCGAGACACTGAACGCGTTGGAGGTGGAGGGCGCGGATGTGTTGCTGATGACAGTGGACCAGTACAACCGCGCGCTAATGGTATTGCGGGATGCGGGTTATCCGGCGGTGACGGAGGATGCGCTACTGGTTCGACTGGAGGACGAGCCGGGTGCCTTGGCCAAGGTGGCGATGGATTTCAAGGAGGCGGATATCCCGGTGCGCAGCATTCGCATCATCCGCCGGTCACAGGGCTGGGGGATCATTGCCATCAGTACGGATCAAGTGGAGGCGGCGCGCAAATTGTTGAAGGATTCATTGATTGTGGAATAACGGCCATGACGCGGGGGAATGTCCCGGTGATTGACTTTTGGAAGGAGGTTCGTTTCATTATGCCGACCATGTTTATGCGTTTTTTCGGTTTTATGTCCGGAGTTCTGCTGGCGGTGGCTGTTGTTGCGGCTGAGAAGGCAGGGGCGGGCAAGGTGGATTTCGTGAAGCAGATTCAGCCGATCCTGGAGTACAACTGTGTGGGTTGTCATCGGGAGGGTTTTGCCAAGGAGCACGGGGGCAAATTCCGGATGGATGTTCAGGAACTTGCATTTGAGGGAGGCCGCGAGGGAACAGGAGTGACGCCAGGTAAACCGGCGGAAAGCACGATTTATGAATTGATGACCCTGCCCAAGGATGACGAGTTGATCATGCCACCGGCAAATAAGGAGCAGCGCCCCACCAAGGAGGAGATTGCGCTGGTGAAACTGTGGATTGAGGAGGGGGCCTATTGGCCAAAAGATCTGGAATTAAAGCCTCGCAAGAAGGCGGTGAAGGAGGAGGACGAAGGCAAGATAGTGGATGCCATTCATCGTAAGATCATGGCTGGCCACAAGCCGGTAAAGGAGGCCGAGATGAAGTCCTACAAGCAGGAGCTGGCAGGGACGCTGGTGTCCTTCGAAATGTTGCCGGTGAAAGGGGGCATTTTCAAGATGGGCAGCCCCGAGGGGGAGAAGGGCCGACGAAAGGATGAAGGACCGCAGCGGATGGTGAAGGTGTCGCCCTTCTGGATGGGCAAGCATGAGGTGACCTGGGATGAATACCATAAATTCATGTATTATGACCGGGAGGAGACGACAAAGGATCTGATTTCCGAGACGGACGAGTACTATCTCGCCTCGGTGTCAACGCCGACCAAGCCCTATGTGAACATGGACTTTGGCATGGGTACGGGGTCGCATCCGGCCATCTGCATGACGCATCACGCAGCCCTGAAATACTGTGAGTGGCTGACTGCAAAGACGGGGGTTTTTTATCGGCTGCCCACCGAGGCGGAGTGGGAGTATGTCTGCAGGGCGGGAACAGAGACGGCTTTTTCGTGGGGCGATGGCACGGGGGAAATCAGCCAGTTTGCGTGGCACAAGAATAACAGCATGGACCCCATCAACTTTACGCCCAAGTACCAGAAGGTGGGTTCCAAGAAACCGAACCCGTGGGGCTTTTACGACATGCACGGCAACGTGGCGGAGTGGGTGTTGGATGCATACGCGCCCTACCAGCCGGCCAAGGGTGTGTTGGTGGATCCGTGGGTAAAGCCGGTAAAGCTTTACCCGCGCGTGGTGCGTGGCGGCTCGTACGACCCGTTCATGAAATTCGAGGACCTGCGCAGCGCCGTCCGCGTGTCCTCGCATCCGGACTGGAAGATGCAGGACCCGCAGTTGCCCAAGAGTATCTGGTACCACACGGATGCGCGGTTTGTGGGATTCCGGATTGTGCGCCCCCTGACACTGCCGACGAAAGGACAGATGCGGGAAATTTGGAACATTGGTCGGCCCGTGGAAAAGGTGGCCGCCAAGCCCAACGAAAAGAAATAGCCCCTAAATTGGATGGACAGCCCGGAGAATCCCGCTAGAGTTTCTCCACCGGCGACAAATCGAGAACCTATTTTATTGTCATGAAAAAAGATAATCCCAAAAACCCCTTTAACCGCCGTTCCTTTCTGGAGCAATCCGGCAAGGCCGCGGCTGCGGGCGCGGTGCTCAGCCAACTGCCCATCGAGCGAGTGGCGCACGCAGCGGACAATGACACAGTGAGTGTTGCTCTGGTGGGCTGCGGCGGCCGTGGCACGGGCGCGGCAAAACAGGCGCTTTCCACCGAGGGCCCCGTGAAACTGGTGGCCATGGCTGATGCCTTTCGCGAGCGGTTGGACGGCAGTCTCAACAACATCTCGGCCCAGTTCAGAAATCAGAAGGAACGCGTTGAGGTGGGCGAGGCACAGAAGTTCGTTGGCCCCGATGCCTACAAGAAGGCGATCGAACTGGCCGACGTGGTGATTCTCACAACGCCCCCGGGCTTTCGTCCCTACATGTTTGCCGAGGCCGTGAAGCAGGGCAAACACGTCTTCATGGAAAAGCCCGTGGCGACTGATGCGCATGGTGTGCGGGTCGTTCTGGAAGCAGCCAAGGAAGCGAAGAAGAAGAACCTGAAGGTTGGCGTGGGCCTGCAACGGCACCACGATGCCGGCTATCAGGAGACGGTGAAGCGCCTTCAGGATGGTGAACTGGGTGAGATCACCAGCATGCGCAGCTACTGGAACGGCGGCGGTGTGTGGGATCCGCGTCGGACGCGCGAACAGGTGGCCAACGAGATGGAATACCAGATGTGGAACTGGTATTACTACGTTTGGCTGTGCGGCGACCACATCTGCGAGCAACACATTCACAATTTGGATGTCATCAATTGGGTGAAGGGCTTCCAGTATCCGGTGGCGGCATCAGGCATGGGCGGGCGCGAGGTGCGCACGCACAAGAAGTATGGCGAGATTTTCGACCACCATTTTGTGGAATTCGAATACGCCGACGGCTCACGCAATTACAGCCAATGCCGTCATATTCGCGGCTGTCAAAACAGCGTTAGTGAATTCGTGACCGGAACCAAGGGGCGGGCTAATGTGGGTGGCAAGGCCTTTGTGGACCTGAAGGGCGAGTTGAAGTGGCGCTTTGGCCAGCGCTCAAAGAACGCCTACCAAGTTGAGCACGACGTTTTGTTTGACGCCATTCGCAACAACAAGCCTCACAACGAGGCCGAGTACGGAGCGAAGAGCACAATGACCGCGGTCTTGGGTCGCTTGGCCACCTACACCGGCAAGCGCATCACGTGGGATCAGGCCTTGAACAGCAAGGTTGTTCTTATGCCGGATGACATTGGTTATGAGAACGGTACTTGGACAGGGACACCCCCCAGCAAGCCGGATGAGAACGGTGCCTACCCGATCGCTGTTCCTGGAAACAACGAGTGGTTTAAAAAGCTGATTTAACTCATTGCAGAACGCCCGCGTGGAAGCGCGGGCGTTTTTTTATGTCTGGATTTCCTGAAGGCCGGGGTCTGTTGTCGGAGCATATGGCTGTTTGGTTTGTCATTTTACTGTCGGCTGTCTTTTCGTCGGGCTGCATTTCGTCGCCCCCCGAATCCGGGTGGCGTCTGTTTCACTATGCCCAGCCTCGGATGGGTTCGGATTTTGTCGTCAAGTTTTATGCGCCGGATGAAGCCGTTGCGCGCCGGGCAGCTGCTGAAGTCTTTGAGCGTGTTGATGTACTCAATGGAATCTTCAGCGATTACGAACCCGAAAGCGAACTTAGCCGGTTGACCGGTCAACCGGCCGGCCAACCCGTGAAAACAAGCCTGGAGCTTTTCAGCATTCTTCAGCGTGGCCAGATGCTGGCCCGCGAGACAGATGGTGCCTTTGACATCACGATCGGCCCATACACGCAGCTTTGGCGGGAATCCCGCCGCCAGAAGCGCTTGGCTGTGGCCGAAGAGTTGCAGGCGGCAGGCAGGGTTGCCGGGCATAAAAAACTACAACTCGATCCCAATGGTCCCAACGTGACTTGTTTGGTGCCGAATATGCGCCTGGATCTCGGTGGTATTGCCAAGGGATGGGCAGCGGATGAGGCTCTGGCCGTCCTGAGCCGGCACGGAATCCATCGGGCCCTCTGCGCGGCCAGCGGAGATTTTGCCATCGGTGGCCCGCCGCCGGGCAGGGATGGATGGTCGGTGAAAATCCCCACGCTGGACCAACAGGGGAACCTTTATGAGCGGACGTTTCGCCTGAGCGACTGCGCGGTGTCCACGTCGGGTGATATGTTTCAATTTGTGGAAATTGGCGGGCACCGCTATTCGCACATTGTGGATCCGCGTACGGGTGTGGGGCTCACGAATCGCGTCATGGTTACAGTCATTGCCGTCAAGGCGCGGGAAACGGATTGCCAAGCCACGGCCATCAGTGTGCTTGGCATGGAAAAGGGAATGCAGCACGCGGACAACAACGGGCTGGCGGTGATCATTACGCCTCTGGATGGGGAGAACCGTCGGCCACGAATATCCCGAGAATGGCGGCGCAGATTTGAATGAAATGCCCTTGTGCGGTGGCAATTTGCGTTGCCAATTGGAGTAGGGCGGGGGATGGTTCGCGCGTATGAAACTTTTTTCCCGGGTAATCTTGTGTGCCGTGTTGGCGGCGGGTTCCTTGTGTGCGGACCAGTTGCCGCCGGGCTTTGTGAAGCTGTTCAACGGCAAGGATCTCAAGGGCTGGAAGGCCAAGCCGGGCGGCTGGGTGGTGGAGAAAGATGGGGTGTTCGCGCGCAAACCGGGTGGCGGCTATGTCTGGACAGAGGAGAGTTTTGGCGACTTCATTCTGGACTTGGAGGTGAAGCTGGCAAAGCGCTGCAATAGTGGGGTGTTTTTTCGGACTAATCCGAAGAACGCTGTGCAGGGCGGGTTTGAAATCCAGGTGCTCGACTCGGCGGGCAAGGCGAAAGTGGGCAAGCATGACATGGGCGCGCTGTATGACGCGATGGCGCCCAAGGTGAACGCGGCCAAGCCGGCGGGCGAATGGAACAAGATGCGCATTAGCTGTCGGGGGCCGATGGTGAACGTGATCCTGAACGGCAAGGAAGTGGTCAGCGCCAACCTGGACCACTGGGTGAAGGGCAACCAGAACCCGGACGGTTCACGGAACAAGTTCCGGACGGCACTGAAGGATCTTCCGCGCAAGGGGCACATTGGGCTGCAGGATCACGGGCAAAATGTATGGTTTCGGAATATTTTTATCAAGCGCTTGGATTGACACTGCTGGTCGTGGCTCTTGGGGCCGGGGCGGCGGAGCGTGACCGGCGGTGGGGCAAGAGGCTGGAGGTGAAAGGCGCGGGCAATGTCCACAAGGTGAGCGATGCGTTGTATCGCAGCGCGCAACCGTCGGCGGAGGGGTTCGTGGCCTTCAAGAAGCTGGGCATCCGGACAGTGATCAATCTGCGGTCGTTTCATTCGGACCGAAAGAAGATTGGCGACACGGGGCTGGGGTATGAGCACATTTACATGAAGGCTTGGCATGCGGAGGACAAGGAGGTGGTGCGCTTTCTCCAAATCGTGACGGATCCGAAACGGCAGCCCGTGCTCGTGCATTGCCAGCATGGTTCTGATCGGACGGGAACGATGTGCGCCATTTATCGAGTCGCGGTGCAGGGCTGGACCAAGGCGGAAGCCATCCGCGAAATGAAGGAGGGCGGTTACGGGTTCCACAAGGTGTTCGTGAACCTGGAGCGATACATTCGCAAGCTGGATATGAAGGCGATCAAGAAACGGGGGGGTCTGGAGTAGCATGCGGCCGATTGGAGAGATTGCGGACGAGCAGCAGGCCAAGTTGTTTGGGGATTACCTGTTTGTTCGGGGCATCGAGAATGAGGTGGATGAAGATGGGGGGGAGTGGACAATCTGGGTTCATGATGATGACCAGCTGGAGGCGGCCAGTGCGGAGTTGGAGGCGTTTTTGGAAAACCCGCGTGACCGAAAATATCGCAAAGCGCGGACCCGTGCGGACGGCATGAGGGAACGCCTGGCTGAGGACGATGAGCATGCGCGCCGAAGACAGGTGGACGTGCGCACGGAAATCTTCGGCCGGCGGTTCGCGGCTACACCCCACCTGACGTATGGGCTGATGGGGTTGTGCGTGGTGATGTTTATCCTGCTGGAGACCGAGATGGGGGAGGGACTGCGGCAGGCCTTGAGCATAACGGCGATTCTTCGGGAGGGGCACATGATAAAATGGAATCCCGAGCTGCCGGAGGTATTGAAAGGGGAAGTTTGGCGCCTGTTCTCTCCGGCCTTCCTGCATTTCGGATTCCTGCACATTTTGTTTAACATGATGTGGCTCCATCGGTTGGGGGGGGAATTCGAAAGTAGGTTGGGGACAGGTTGGTTTGCTTTGTTTCTGTTGGTGGCTGCAGTGGTTAGCAATGTGGCTCAGTTCTGGATCAATTTGCCACCGGTGTTTGAGTATGGCCCACAGTTTGGAGGAATGTCGGGGGTAGTGTATGCATTGGCAGGGCATGCCTGGATGCGCGGGAGGCGTGATCCGAGGTCTGGGATTGAACTGGATGAATCGACGTTTATGTTTCTGATGATCTGGTTTTTCCTATGCTTCCTCCCATTTATGCCCATCGCGAATACAGCCCACGCAGCGGGTTTACTGGTGGGGCTGGCTTGGGGGTGGGTGGCTTCAATGCGGACCAGATGACGCGTGTGGGGCGGCTTGTTGTGTCATAAGAATTCAGGGAACTATGACAATGTCACCGGACCGGCAGAAATTCCATTGCGCGGGATGAAGCATTTTGCGACGCTCCGCCGTCTGACTTATCCGGCAAGCACACATATTTACCATGCGAAAATTGTATTTACCCGATGGAGCCGAGGGCGGTGATGCCGCTCAGGTTTCGGAGGAGGACGTGCAGGCGATCCAAGACCTGCGGGAACAGTACCAGGTGATGCGCGATGAAATGGCGCGCGTGATCATTGGCCAGGACGAGGTGATCGAGAAAATGTTGATTTGCATCCTCAGTCGTGGACACGGCTTGCTGATGGGTGTGCCGGGCTTGGCGAAGACGCTGATGGTCAACTCGCTGGCGAAGATCATGAGCTTGGAGTTCAGCCGCATCCAGTTCACGCCTGACCTGATGCCCAGTGACATTACGGGCACGGAAATTTTGCAGGACAGCGAGACGCCGGGCCGGCGGCAGTTTGAATTCGTGAAGGGGCCGATCTTCGCGAACATCGTGTTGGCGGACGAGATCAACCGGACGCCGCCCAAGACCCAGAGTGCGCTGCTGGAGGCCATGCAGGAGCACCGGGTGACCACGGGCGGTGTGCACCGCGCGTTGCCCGAGCCGTTCTTTGTGTTGGCCACGCAGAACCCGATCGAGCAGGAGGGAACCTATCCGTTGCCCGAGGCGCAACAGGACCGGTTTATGTTCCTCATCGAGGTGGATTATCCATCCGAGGAAGAGGAGAAGCGCATCGCACGGGAGACCACTGTGACGGCAACGGCAGACCTAAAGAAGGTGGTCGATGGGCCAACGCTGATGAAATATCAGGATCTGGTGGAGCGTGTGCCGGTGCCGGATCACGTGTACGATGCCGCGGTGGCATTGGTGCGGATGACGCGACCTAAGTATGAGGGCGCATTGGACTGGGTCCAGAAATGGGTGACGTGGGGTTCCGGCCCGCGCGCGGTTCAATACCTCGTCAAGGGCGCCAAGGCGCGGGCAGTGTTGCACGGCAGCTACCTAACCCGGATGGAGGACATCGAGGCCGTGGCCCAGCCGGTCTTGACCCACCGCATTCTGACAAACTTCCAGGCGCAGGCTGAGGGCGTGGACAGCAAGTTCGTGATCGACAAGCTGGTGGAGGCGCAGCGCGAGGTGGCCGCCGGTGGCTGAGCAGTCCTACAGTGAGTTCCTCGATGGCGAGGTGCTGGGCCGCTTGATGCATCGGTTTATGCATGCCCGAGTGCCGATGGTCGGTACAATCACGGGGCAACACCGCAGCCCGCACCGCGGTTCCAGTGTGGAGTTTGCCGAGTATCGCAAATATGTACCCGGTGATGACCCGCGCCTGCTCGACTGGCGGGTTCTGGCCCGGACGGACCGCTATTACATCCGCGAGTTTGAGGCGGATACCAACCTGCGCAACTACATCGTGCTCGATTGCAGTGGGTCAATGGGATTCGGCCGCGTGGGGGAACGGAAGTTCGACTATGCCCGCCGCATTGCCGCCACCTTTGCCTATCTCACCGCGCATCAGGGCGATGCGGTGGGGCTGCAATGTTACAGCGACCAGAAACTCATCGACATCCCGCCCCGCCGCAATCCCGCCCACTTGAAGCATGTCTTCGACACGCTTGCCCACGTCCAGCCCAAGGGCGAGACGCAACTGGTGCATCACCTGCACGAGTTGGCCGAGCGCATTCGGCAACGGGCGCTGGTGATTATCATCTCGGACTTCTTTTGTGATGTGGACGAGTTGATCCACTGTTTCCAGCATTTGAGCTTCCAGAAGCATGACTTTGCCGTTTTCCACCTGCTTGACCCGGAGGAAATCCAGTTTGATTTCGACCGGCCCATGCGATTCGTGGACTTGGAGGACAACAGTGTGCTGCTGGCCGAGCCGGAGGTTATCCGCGACCAGTACCTCGCTGCGGTGGACGAGTATCTGGTGAAATTGCATGAGGGCTGTAACAAGTTCCAAGCTGATTATCGCCGCGTTTCCACGGATGCCAGTTATGAGGAAATTATCGCCGACTTCCTTGTGGAACGTGAGATGTACGCCAAGTAAGCACCCATGTTAGACCAGTTCATCAACTTAAACGTGCTGAAGTACGGATGGCCGCTAGCGCTTCTGCCGGTGCTGATCCATCTCTTCAACCGTTTGCGCCACCGGCGAATTGACTGGGCGGCAATGATGTTCCTGCGCATCGCTTCGCGGAAGAGCACGCGGTTTAACAAGATTCGCCAGTACCTCGTGCTGGCACTTCGAGTCTTGGCGGTGCTAGCGTTGATACTGGCACTCAGTCGTCCGCTAGCGGGTACGTGGCTGGGGGGCATGATGACCGGCGATCCGGAAACCATCCTCATCGTGCTGGATCGTTCCGTGAGCATGGATAGCAAGGATGGCTCTAGCCTGAGCAAGCGGGAAGCCGCATTGGCCCGGATCTCTGATACGGCTAACAAATTCCCCGGTGCGGAGATCTGGTATCTGGATTCAGTGGTGGGCACGCCGGAGCGGGTGGATAGGTTGGAACCACTGGAGAGCCAGTTTGATTTCAATGCCACGGATACGGCGGTCAACATGCCTCGCCTGCTGGAACAGGCATCGGATTGGCTGGGCAAGAACCGGTCCGGCGATTGCATGGTCTTCATCGCCTCGGACATGCAGGAGGACAACTGGCGGCCGGAAGCCAGCGGGCGCTGGGCCAAGGTGGCGGAAGGACTCTCGGGGGATGAGCATCCGTTCAAGGCCAGCGTGCAGGTCTTGGCCAAGACGCGGGCGGTAACCAACAATGTTTCGCTGCGTGTGTTGGAGGCACGGCGCGGTGATCCTCGCACTGCGCCGGAAGAATTGAACTTGGTCGTGCAGTTCCACACCTCGTCAAAGGCGGAAAAGACGCTCAACCTGCTGTATCACCTCAATGGGACCAACGTGCCGCCGAGCAACATTGCGGTGAAACATCAGCGCGTGAAAGTCAAGGGTTCCACACTGCCCATTAATGTGAGTTTCAAGGCGCCGACAGGCACGCCGGAGATCGGCTGGGGGTTTGTCCAAATCGGATTGGGCACGGATGCGGAAGACCCGTTTGCAGTGGACGATAATCCCCGCGACAATCGCGCTTACTTTGTCTACGGCCCCAGTCCGGAATTGGCCCAGTCCGCCATCATTGGGCCAGGGCCGGAGGCGGCGACGGATAACATCCGGCGAGCGGCGGATCCCTTTTACGATGGCGGCACCAATCGGTTGGCGCACGTGTTGGCGCCGGGTGATCTAAATGCTACGGCCTTTGCCAAATATGCCACCGTGGCTTGGCAGGATCCATTGCCGGAGGGGCCCGTGTCTGAGCAGTTGATGCGGTATGTTTCTGAGGGCGGGGTGCTAATTTTCTTTCCTCCGTCCGAGACCAATCAGGTTAGTGGTCGGTCTTTTGCCGGGATGGAATGGCAGGCGGTACAGGCGGCAACTAACGGGGCTGGTCAAGCCTTGGCCAACTGGCGGGCGGCGCGCCCGGCGAATGACGACGAGCAGCCCGGTGGCTATCGCGTGGCGGGTTGGCGTGAACGTGAGGGGCCCTTGGCCAATTCACAAAACAACCTGACATTGCCAGTGCGAGACCTCATCACCGTGCGCCGAAACATGTTGCGTGACCACGGGGTGGAGGCTTTTAATGCGATGGAGTTGGCGTGGGAGAAGGCCGAGGCGTTGCGCGCGCAGGAGACGCCGGACGGGGCATTGATTCGCGAAATGCAAAAGGCGCTGGAGACCACGGCGGAACATTTGAGTCGGCTGGGGAGCACCCTGTGGCCGGGCACGCGGGCGACGGATTTCAAGGCGCAGCTGGTGGATCCGGTGAAGTCGCTGGACGCTACGCAACCGGGCGAGGCGCGCCGAGAATTGGTGGATGAAATATGGCCTTTCCTGGAACGCTGGCGTGGGCAGGTGGATGTATTTGAGGGAGGACACTATGTGATGGCCCGCTTCAGTGATGACCGGCCCCTGTTGGCTCGCAAACTGGTGGGACGCGGGCAGGTTTATTTTTGTGCCACGCGTCCGGACGAAGCCTGGTCGAGTCTGCATGAGCAGTGGTTTTTCGTGGTGATGATGGATCGCCTGATTCGCACTGGCGAGGCGCTGGGCGCGGGCAGCTATTCGGTTTCACATACGCGCGTTTGTGGGACGTTCGAGCCGCCGGAAAATTCCACCTGGAAGGTGGTGTCCAGCGAAGTGGAGACCGCGGACTACCGGCGCAACGCGGGCGTTTACCAGTCGGAGATGGGGGAATTTATTGCGCTCAACCGCCCGATGACGGAAGATGACTGGCAGTTTTTTGCGGAAGAACAGGAGGACTTGGTGCAGGGCCTTTTCGGCGGTGTGCCAGTTCATGTGCATTGGGAGACGGGCGCGGCGGGCGAGGCTTCGGCCACGGACGGGCCGAAGGAGGTCTGGGACTGGTTCCTGATCATTATGGCGGTGGTGTTGCTCGGTGAGGCGCTGCTGGTGATCCCTCGTTCTTCCGATGAAGCCGTGGCTGGCCGCCGAACCGCTGCCGCTGCTACATGACCATGGAATGGCCGCGCACAGATGTACCCCTCGGGGTGTTGATTTTCGTCCTCGTGACGTGGGGCGTCACGGGTGTGCTGTGCCTGGTGAACTGGTATCGTCGTCGTGGCGCGGGTGTGGCTTTTCTTGAAATCCTCCGGTTCGTTACCATGGGGCTTATCCTGTTTACGCTCTGCAAGCCGGAATACGACCGTGAATTGCCCCGGCAGGAGGACAAGGAAATTGATGTGGTCATTCTTGCCGACCGCTCGGGCAGCATGGCCACCGAGGATGTGGATTTGGGCAGCGGCCACCTCTTCACGCGCGAGCAACTGCTCAACGCGCGTCTGGGTGGGCTGGGGGCCTTGACGCGCGACGAGGGCAATGGCGCGCGCATCCTCAAGGTTTACAAGCCATCCCCCGCGCAGATGGCGGGCCTGAAGGCGGGCGACCTGCTGGTGGGAATCGATGGCAACAGCACCTCCGGCGGCTTAGGCAGTTTGTTGGCGGAATATGAGCCGGGTGCGGAGGTGAAACTACAGGTCCGGCGCGAAGGCAAATTGATCGAGCCTGCGCCCGCCGCGCGTCTCTTGGGTTTGGCTGAGTTGATTGAAGAGGGCTTTAAAACAAATGGCATCTCAGCCAATGTTTACCTGAAGGAATTCGATCGCCCCTCGCTGGAAGTCAATGGCACCCGGCCCTCCACGGACATCAATGCCGCGATTGTTCACGAGACCACCGAATACGACAACCTGCGTGCCATGCTGCTGCTGTCCGATGGGGATCGCACCGAGGGCAAGGCGCCCACTGAGGAGGCCGCGCGGTTGTTACGCGACAACAACGTGGTGCTTCACACCGTCACCAACCTCGGTAGTCTGACTTATCCGGCGGATGTGGAACTGGAACTGCTGGATGTGCCTTCCTTTGGTGTCATTGATGACCGGGTCGCCATCCCATTTCGCATTCGGAACCATCTCACCCGAGGCATTACCACCAACGTGTTTCTGGCCAATGTGCGGGGGAAGACGGTGGACTCGCGCCAGATCGAGGTGGATGCCCGCGGCGAAGCCACCGGTTCCTTCATTTGGCCGGCGACGCGCGAAGGCAACCAGACCTTTGAGGTACGTGTCCCCATCGCGCCGGAGGAATTCAACCAGACGAACAACTTTGAACGGTTCTCTATCCACGTGCGGCCCAACACGAACAACGTGCTCATCATTGAATCGCGGCCCCGTTGGGAATACCGTTATTTGCGCAACGCCCTGACCCGTGCTGAGGATGTGGACGTGCGCGCGCTGCTGCTGCACCCCGGCATGCCACAGCAGGCATGGAATGGTAGCAATGGTTATCTCGAAGCCTTCCCGCCCATGACGCGGCCCAAGGAATTGCGCGGCCTGCCCGGCCCGGTTTCCCTTGCAGATTTTGACGTGATCTTTCTGGGGGATGTCGGCTTGGGGCCGGGCGGTTTGAGCGAGGAGCAGGCTGACCAGATTCGCGCCTTGGTGGAACATCAATCCGCGGGTCTTGTGTTTATGCCCGGGGCGTTGGGGCGGCAGTTGAGTTTTTATCGCTGGAAGAAACACACCGTGGCGAACACGGGGAGCGAGACCCGAGAATCCATCGCCAATGAGCATGGCGTGGCACCACGAACTTTGGAGTATGCCAACCCTGGAGTGGACTGGGATGACCTTGAGTCCGGCCGCTCCCTGTTTGTGCCGCATCCCTTGGCAGACCTCCTGCCAGTGGTTTACGATACCAGAATGCCCATGGGCGACTGGACGCGGGCGGAATCCCGTTTCAGCCTGTTGCCCGAGGGCCGTGTGAGCCCATTGCTTTTGCTTGAGGAGGATGAGTTTTTAAATGATGAGCTATGGCGGCGCGCGTTGCCGGGGTTCTTCTGGCACGCCGGTGTGCTGCGGGATGCGCCACTGCCGGGTTCGCAAATTCTCGCCATCCATTCGACCAAGCGCAACCAATATGGCTTCCTGCCTCTATTGGTTACCGCTCAGGCCGGTAATGGTCACGTGCTGTTTATGGGCACGGACAGCGCTTGGCGATGGCGGCGCGGCGTGGAAGATCGTTACCACTATGCCTTCTGGGGGCAGGTGGTGCGCTGGATGGGGCACAAGCGCAAGCTGGCTATTGGCAAGGGTATGCGACTTATCCTGACGCCGGAACGGCCCGGACTCAAAGAGACCGTCAAACTCGAGGCCATCATTGGAGACAGGGCGGGTGTGGGTGGGCAAGACCGCGTGGTGGCGGATATCACAAGGCCCGATGGGACCGTGGTGACGGGTGTAGAGTTCCGTCCTGTTGAGGGCAGCTTCGGAACCTACACGGCGCATTTTAAGATGGAGTTGGCCGGAGATTATCTCCTGCATGCCTACACGCCGGATCAGGTGAAAATTGTCGATGGTCGTCGCGAATATTTGCGGGAGGTCAAGAAGGTGCTGCGGGTGGAGGACGAGGTGATCGAAATCGTCGGCCGCCCCATCAGGCACGCCGTGCTGACGCAGCTGGCCCGCGACACTCGCGGGGATACCCACACGCTGGCCGATTTGACGCCATTTTTGCAGCGGATCACCGAGCGCAGCCGTTATACGCCCGAGGTGGAAGTCTACGAGTTGTGGGCGGATCCATGGTGGGGCGGCTTGATCCTTTTGCTGCTTGCGATTTACTGGACAATGCGTAAGGTGATCGGACTGGTTTAGCCGTCAAACTACGGTCAACGCCAGACGCTTGTGCGGCGCCGGAAATGCAGTTGAAAAACGAGGGAAATGCCATGAAGAAAAACGCTCAACTTTCCAAGGAACTCCCGATCGCTCTGCGCGCCCAGTTCGCCCGCCTCGAGCGTAAGCTCTGGTGGGTTGACACCCTTCTCGCCGCCAGCGGCGTGGCCCTCGGATTGTTCCTGTCTTACCTCGTCTTTTTCGTGGCTGATCTGGCCTCCGAGACATCCATGGCGGTGAGACTGTTGCTCTTCGGCGCGGCGGCGGGTTCCGCGGCTTATTTTGCTTGGTTCTGGCTGAACAATTGGGTCTTCAACAAGCGCGGCAGTCATGAACTTTCCAACCTCGTCCAACAGCGTTACCGCAAGTTGGGTGATCGGTTGTTGGGCATTGTCGAATTGGCCGACCCCGAGATGGCTCCGGCTTACGCGTCCGAGAGTCTTCGCAAGGCGGCGATTGCCCAGGTGGCCAGCGAGGCGGGCGACTATGATTTCCGGGCCGTGGTGGCCACCCGCAAGACCAAGTTTTATAGCGTGGGTGCGATGGCGCTTGTGGCTCTCGTGGCCCTGCCGGCGGTTTGGATGCCCGCCATCTTCAAGAATAAGGCTCATCGTCTGGCCAATCCCGTGGGCGATGTCGAGCGCCTGACCCTCGCCCAAATGGGGGAGGAGGACGTGGATGTCAATCGCCGTATTGACCGCAATCGTGTGAAAGCATGGCACCCATTGCCCGATGGTGGAGCGATGTTCGAGGTGGTGGGGGATGATGGCCGTTCTCGTTTCATCGAGATCAGCAACATTGTGGGCCGCGCCGGCTCCATTAAAAACATTTTCCTTGTGCCTTCCGGCGAGAAGAGCCAGTTGAAATCCCGCTTTGAAGCTGACCCCTTCGTGGAGCGCTTCGCTCATTGGCGCGATGGCGCGGTCAACGCCGCCAGTGGCGCGGAAAAATTCATGGCCGACAAGCTGGGCATGGAGACGGACATTTCCGGCGTTGCCGGTCAGATTCTCCCCGACACTCTTCAAGCCACAATTCATGACGGTACTAGGTCTGAGGTCGTGGATTTAAAGAACGTTACTCTGGGCAAGGACGGCCGGTTACGCGGAGAGTTGTCCTTTGAACTGGGCGGCCGTTCAGATCACGGCGATGTGACCATCGACCTCGTTGACGTTGAAAGGCGTATTTTCATCCAGCCCGTCAGTCGCCCCACACTAAGCGCCAGCAAGGCTGCCCGAGTGGATTACCCCAGTTATCTGGAGCGGAAACCGGCCCATCGCGAGGCGGGTGGGCTAAGCGGTTTGCCGCGTGGTTCGCGGGTAACCTTCGAGGTGGCTTCCGCTGATTTCCGGTCCCTCTCCGGCGCGGATTACTGGGTGTCCGCGGAGTTGACCCGCCGGGACATTCGCCGACTGCGCAGTGCGCTTTATGATCTAGCCGCCAACCCGGGTCATCGGGAGGACTGGATGGATCAACTGGGCCTGCCTGCGGAACTGGTCACGCGCGAGAACCTGTTGCGCCTCTATCTTTCGCAGTTGCCTGTTGAGGATCTCGATGCGCTTCGGGCGGCCATGGAAACCACCACGCCGCAGCTTGTGCCGGCCTCAACCGCGGATCTCGCCTTGCAGGCCCGGCAACTGGGACTGCCCGCGGGCATGGTGACCGCCGAGGTGCTGGACAACGTGAAGCCTCTGGGCCTCGCCCTTCAGTCGCCGGCACTGGAAATCGAGCCGTGGCACAACCAGCTCCTCCCTGTTTCCACGCGTTACGCCCAGCGCATCCACACCGTGGCTTTGCCGCTGGGGAACGCCAACAAGGCCGAGCTGAAGGTGACTCGCTGGAAGGATGAGTTTGAGTTGGCCAACAACGAGGACGACCAGTGGACGGGTAAGGTTGAGCTGGTGCCTGACGAGGAGCCAAAGGCGGATTGGACTAACTGGCACACGAGCTGGGATGATCCCGTGGTGCGGACCGAGGCGATCATTGCTGATCGAGCATTTGAAATCCCGGTCTTTGCTCAGGATGACTTGGGTCTTTATGATCTTCGCTTGCGCTGGTCCGCCAGGAAGATTGGCTCGGAAGAGGAGTTTAAGAATGGCGAGGTTGAACTGGCCAAGGGGGATCCCTACACCACGCGGATTGACCACACCTACAAATTTATCGCCCGCGTTCTGGGCTTGAGCCATGGCACCGATGTCACGCTGCATCTCGTGGCGCGTGACTATCACTTCCACAAGGATGGCCGGCAGTATGTGTCGCAGCCGTTCCACATCCGCATCGTCACGGCCGCTGAGCACGCCAAGATCATCCAGGAGGAATTCAAGCGCAAGCTGGCCGAGTTGGATAACATTGTCCGAGAACAGGAAAGCCTGATTGATCGCGGGCGAAACCTGAAGAACTCCGGAGACTTGAATACCGAAGCCGGCACCCAATCCCTGCGCGGACAGGCGGAAGACCAAGGCGAGGTGGCTCGCGATCTTGGAAAGTTGGCAAAGGAATTGGAGGGCTTGTTCCGCGAGTCACAGCGCAACCCGGACATCACCCCGGAATCGAAGGCTGAGATGGCAGATGCCATTCGCCGGATGAACGACATTGCCCGTGGAGCCATGGCCGAAGCCGCCGGCAAGCTGGGAGACGCAGCGAAGAATGAAAACAAGGGCGACGGACAGCAAGGACAGCAAGGACAGCAATGACAGCAAGGACAGCAAGGACAGCAAGGACAGCAAGG
>DJHS01000117.1:1413-6513 GCA_002433235.1 Verrucomicrobia bacterium UBA6614 | reverse complement strand
TCCACCCAACGCGGATGCGGCTCACTCGGCCCAGCCTTGTCCGAAATCAAAAGCGCATCATAAACCGGCTTCGCCAGCCCGCTCTTGAAGCGCACGCTCAACCGGTGTTTGCCCTTCGCCAGCCGCACCTTGCCGCCCAGCGCGTGCCATGCCCAGTTCTCCACATCACCGCGATGCCCGCCCGCGATACCCGTGGGATACAGTCGCTGGATACCCAGCGGTTTGCCGTCCAGCTTTACCTCCACCTCCGCAAAATTTTCCGTCCACGGCGTTTTCGCTTTCGATCCCTGTGGCCACAGCGGATGCATCCGCCGATCCATCACATAACGCAGTGCCAGCCAACGTTCGCCCGCCTTGGCCACCACAAAATCAAACGTCAGTTCATCAGTCCCCGGAGCGACTACCGCCCGCCCCGACGCCGTGGCAGCGTTGTTATTCTTCGCGGCGAACCGCCCGTTCTTGTCCGCCTTCGCTTCCGGCGCGCGCTCCACTTCGCCGCCGCCCGCTTCCACCAATTGCCCGTCCTTCGCCAAGGCCGCCCATTGCGCCCGGCGCTTGGCCGTCGGGCGATCGGCCTCGATATTCTCCCGCGCGGCCAACTGCGTTTCCAGCGCCTGCACTTCGCCGCCCTTGAATTGCATCAACTCCCACAAGCTGCGCAGGCTGAGGGCGCGGTCGAACACAAACAAATCATCCACCGCCAACCCCGCCATCGGCTGGCCAATCTCCATCGCCACCGGACGCCGCTTCAAGTCCAGCGCCAGCGCCGCGTACGGCCGGGCCTTCCAGTAAACGCGCAGCATGCCGACCGGTGAAGGCACGGCATTGCCGCCCGCTTCCCACGTCATCGCCAAATGCTCGCGGCTGCCCTGCACCCAGTACAGCGCGTCAAAGCAATCCAGATGCACCACCTTGCCCTCCTCATGCACAAACACACCGCCACTCTTGGAGAGCTTGATGATTGGTTTCCCATCCGCGTCCAGCAACGTCAGCAAATTCTCCTCCGGCGCCGTCAGCCATTCCTTCACCTCAAGGATTTGCCAAAGCGCCACCGTCCACTCATCCAGCTCCGCCATCGCCGGCAGTTCCACACGCATCGAAGCCTCCCCCGCCGTCTCCGCAAACCACCCCGCCTTCCCCCGCATCGCCGGTTCGCGCAACAGCACGCCAGCACCGGTTGCTATCTTGGCTCCCACACCCACGCGCGGTTCGCCAATGGCGCCATCAAAATCGTGGTGAAACAAAACCTTCGGCGCGGCAATGAGATGAGCGGCGGACAAGAATCCAGCGAGGGCAGCCAATGGTTTCATCCGCAAATTAAAGCACCGGCCTTCATTACTGGCTAGTCGGAACCTAAGCCTCACGTGGAGGCACGGAGAAACCATATTCTTCCCTGCGTGTGCTTTAAAAAGGTGGTTTGCCCATTTTTCACTGCCACATCCACCGTAACCCCGGACAGTGACAGGGAGTGGGATCACCGATCCCGCCTAAAAAACAATCATCTCCCTCCATCGGACAACAGGCCCGAGGGCCTGTCGTCAGTGTTGGAATTTGGGCGAGCATTACTCCTCCAAGTTGGTGGATGGAATGGATTTGTCCTGCTCCTTACCCATAGACCTGGTCAGCCCACTTTTCTTTTGGTTGTCCGCCACATAACCGCATTGGACATAAAGGGCGCTGTTAGGGCCGTAGCCCGGATGACAACGGATGGCGTCACGCATGTGTGCCACGTGTTCGGCGGTATCGAGGTCGGCATTGTCGATTTCCTGTCGTTGACCGGCAGCAGTCAACAAGCTTTCCTCGTATTGTTCACGCTTGGTGAACGAGGGTGCCACGCCGGAACAAAACTTCGCATAGGTCATCCCCGCGAAATCCACCTCGGTGGCGTTGTTATTCTCGAGGGCTGCTTTCATTTGGTGAGCCCGCTCAACCGTCTTATTTTTAATTACCATGTTATTAATCTCCAAGAACCTCATCTGCTCCGCCGAGCCTGAACCATCAGGCTCCTTGCCGCTGGATGCAGCGAAGACATAAATTGGTTTCTATTGTATCATATGGATCACGCCCCCAGAATTCTAAAAAATTTTCAAATTTTTTTATCGAGACTCAAAAACTACTGAAAAACGGGCTTTTCTGGTGCAAAGAAACTTAGGTTTGGAGCGCGGGATCAAGGGTTTTGCGCTCGGGACAAAAGGTTTTGACCTCCAGACCAAGGGTTTTGCGGGCGTGACGAAGAATTTTGTGAGCGCGATGAAGGGTAGGGAGCTCGGAATGAATGGTTCGGAGCTCAAGAACAAAGGTCGGGCGCGCAAAACCCTTCATCCCGAGCACGGGAAAGCCAGTTTTATGAGCCGGACCAAGGGTCCGGAGCGCCCATTACTCCTTTAACTTGTCTAGTTCTGCCTTGATTGCCTTGGTTTTGGGATGACTAGGCCCCAGCTTCTTGAGGAAGATGACATGAGCTTTCCCCAAATGCTCTTTTGCCTTGGGCAGGTCCTTCTTGGCGGTGTAGGTCAAAGCTAAATTGCCGTAACAGGTGGCCACACGAGGGTGTTCTGGATCAAGTTTTTCTAGAAAAATTGCGAGTGTTTTCTGGTATTGCTCCAGTGCCATGTCGTACTCGCCCATTTGAAGGTGTACCCCCCCGATGTTGTTGAAGCTTTGAGCCACATCATGGTGCTTTGGCCCCAGTTGATTGAGTTGGATGGCCAGAGCTTTTTGGAAACGCTCCAGTGCCTTGTCGTACTCGCCCATTTGAAGGTGCACCCCCCCGATGTTGTTGAAGCTGAGAGCTACTTGAGAATGCTCCGGTCCAAATTGTTTGAGATTTATCGCCAGTGATTTCTGATAATTCCCCTGTGCCTTGTCGTACTCGCCAATCAGATGGTGCACAAGCCCGATATTGTTGTATCTGGTGGCCACATCAGGATGCTCTGGTCCCAGTTGTTTGAGCGTAATCACCAGTGATTTCCGGTGATGTTCCAGTGCTTTGTTGTATTGTCCTGAAGAAACCAAAGTCACTCCCAATTCACTGTGCAGATAGGATAATTGCACCCAGCTGGGTGCGTGCTTGGCCTCCTCGTCCGCCAATTCCCTGTTATACAGCCGGATCGCCTCCCGAAAATGGCCGGTATCATGAGCCTTTTTGGCCGCCTCCATACCGGGTGTTAACTGGGCCTTGATCCGCTTTCCTTTGGATCGAGCCGGTGTATTGTAGTCAGGCAAATTGGTCTGGTGCCCGGGAGTATTCGGTCCGCAGCCCAACAACAGACAAAGAGACAGAGTAAGGAATCCGCGGAAAGCCTTCACGTGTTTAATCCTACACTTGCCGCAAATTTGTGTCACTTCCGCAATATCCGGTCAAGGAAAGCCTTTACCACGGCGTTGCGTTGGGCATCGTAAAACATGGCTCCGCCGTGGGCGGCCCCATGAAGGACCTCGAAGGCCACGTCCAGTTTCAGCGCCCGATAACGGCCGTGCAGTTCGTGCGCCTGGTTGATGGGCATTTGCGGATCCTGATCGCCATGCAGCAGCAGGAGCGGCGGATCGGTTCGATCCACGTGAAACACCGGGCTGGCAAGCTGGGCCAGTTCCTTCACCTGATCGGGCGTATCCCCAAGCAACAGCTTCAGTGCCGGCACGCGCACGCTGAGGCCGTGCGGGGTGGATTGGCTGAGGATACTGGTCAGGTTGCTGGCGCCGTAGTAGCTCGCTATCGCCTGTACACCGGAGGATTGATTGCCGTGACCGCCAACGGTGCCTTCCAATTCCTTGACGCCATTGCTGGTGCCGATGAGCGCGGCAAGATGGCCGCCGGCGGAATTGCCCGCGATGCAGATGCGTTTGGCGTTGTAGCCGTACTTAGATTCATTGGCGCGCAGCCAGCGGATGGCGCCCTTGCAGTCGTCGATCAGTGCGGGAAATTTCGCCACCGTGCTCAGGCGATAATCCACACTGGCCACGGCGTAGCCGCTTTCCACCAAGGCGGTGAGCGGCATGAAATCCTTGCTGCCCGCGCGCCAAGCGCCGCCGTGTGCCCACACGATCAACGGCGCGTTTTTCGTTTCCGGCAAGTACAGGTCCAGCGCCAGTGTGTGGGTGTCCACCTTTGCGTACTGCAAGTTCGTGATTTTCTTGAACGGGGCGGCAGACATCGTGAGGGCGGTGAGGGCGAACAGCAACAGGGCAGGCAGGAGGCGCATGTTATTTCCCCTTTGAATCCCGCCGGTCCTGTGGGCTGGCGAGCTTGTGCTTGTCGTAAAGGCGCTGCCAGAAATCGTTCCAGTATTTGTCGTAGTAATCGTTGGCCGCCTGCTTGATGTGGGGCAGATCTTCCACTTTGGGGGCCTTGTCGGGATCGTAGTTCTTCAGGTGGGCCTGCCCGGCGCGGTCGCGGGGGGAGACGAAGCGCCAGTCGGGTTTGCCGAGCACGTCCTCGCAGAGCTTGGCGCCCATCGGATCGTACTTGATCAGCTGCACCCGGGTGTGGATGTGGTTGTGGTCGTGGTCCATCGTGCGGTTGGTGTTGAACCAGCACTGGTAAATCTCCGCCCAATACTCGGCACGATTGCGTGAGGCGTAGCAACGTTTGGGGCCACCGAAGACAATCAGCACCTTGTCCTCACGCGTCACTTTCACACTGGCGCTGGCCTTTTTGCCGTTCACCAGAATATCGCCCTCATTTAGTGCGCGCTTGAGCAGTTCCAACGACTCAAGCGGAAAGGCCTTTTTCAACTCCGCGAGCAACCGCACCGGTTCCTTGCTTTGCACGCGGCGAAAACGTTGCGCGGCCCGGCCGTCGTTCCAGATGCCGGTCTTGGCCACGTTTTCAAACGTCGCAGTTAGCCGTTTCTGCAGCACTTCATCAAACCCAACCCCGTGCACCACATGGCCAAACTCATGCACGAGGATGCTCTCCAGCCGCATGCCACCTTCGTACTCCATCACGTCCTCCTCCGCGAATACCACCACCGGCCGCGTGCCGATGTGCGTGAGGAAGCCTCGCCGGCGCCAGTTGTAAAAGTCCAGCTCCTTGCCCGTCTTGTCCGTGGCAAACTGTGGCAATTGCGAGGTCTGTTCGTTGTGCCCGATCAACAGGCA
>DJHS01000117.1:0-1257 GCA_002433235.1 Verrucomicrobia bacterium UBA6614 | reverse complement strand
TCCAGCTTGAACTCCCGCGCTAGCGCATCGGTAAGCGGTTTCACTTTAAACTCCTCCGCCGCCAACGGCAGCGCGAGCAACAACATAAGAATTCCGGTTTTCATTTTTACACGCATCCGTTTCACCTATACGGTACAATCGGTTTTAGGGCTTGGCCTTCTTTATCCTGCGGGTACACCGCGCCGTGTTGTTTTAGTTGCGCTACCATACCCTGCATCATTTTCTTGAGAATTGCCGGGTTGTCTTTGGCGACATTGGTGGACTCGAAAGGATCCTTCACTAGGTTGAACAGCTCGTAGTGTTCACCGGCAGATTGAACTTTGCCACCAAGCGGTGGGTTCTTAGGAAAGTTGTGATAGATGACCTTCCAGTCGCCATCTCGCCAAACGGTGAAATAATTGCTGCGATGTGGACCATGCGGGTAATGCATTAGGAATTGCTGCTGCCCGAGTTGGTCGCGGCTTCCGGTGAGCGGCTCGAGAATAGACCGGCCATCTACCGCGTGTCCTTTGGGTGATCTGGCGCCGGTGAGTTCCAGCAGGGTGGGAAACAGGTCGGTCACATTGGCGACCTGCGGCAGGATTTCGTTGGCGGGAATCGCCAGCCGTTTTTGGTGCGCGTTGCCGGCGTTGCGCTTGGCCCAAGCGGCGATGAAAGGCACGCGCATGCCGCCCTCGTAATGCGCGCCTTTCTTGCCACGCAACGGCGCCGCGCAGGCGACATCGTGCTGATGACCGAGCGGGGCATCCGAGCCGTTGTCGCCGAGGAAGATCACTAGCGTGTCCTCGGCCACGCCGAGTTTCTCAAAATGATCGAGCATGTCGTTGAGCGATTTGTCCATGCCGGCAATGAGCGTGGCGAAGGCTTGGGCATTCCTGGATTTGCCGGAGTCTGCATAGTGGGCGGCAAAGCGCGGGTCGGATTCGAACGGCGAATGCACGGCGTAATGGGAAAAGTGCAGAAAGAATGGCTGGTCGCTCTTGACGATCTGCGTGATGTGTTTCTTGGCCTCAATGGTGAGGGCTTCGGAGAGGAATGTCTTGGAGCCATGATATTTGTCCAGATGCGGCACGGCATGATGTGAACGGCGCGTGCCTTTGCCATAATTCTTTTCGCCGAAATAACTGCCGGGCGCCCCGAAGGAAGCGCCGCCCACGTTGATGTCGAAGCCGAGGTTCAAAGGCTCCGATCCCTCACGGCCGTTTGGTCCAAAGTGCGCCTTGCCAACGTGGATGGTCTTGTAGCCTTTGGTGCGCA
>DJHS01000099.1:3696-5347 GCA_002433235.1 Verrucomicrobia bacterium UBA6614 | reverse complement strand
CTTTTGGCTGTATCGTATATAATAGGTAGCGAGACGCATGATTGGCAAATGGACAACGAAGATGGTCCTTCTTTTCTGGGGAATCGGTTGTTTTTCGGGAAAACTCCCGGCAGCAGAAAAGTCCATTGAACAGCAAACGAAAATCCACCGCCTGAACACCAAGGAACGCGCGCCGTATGACGCGTTCATATATCTGAACCGCATCCCTGCCAAGGCGGATAAAGGCGAGGAACTGCTGGATTTCACCGCGCGGATTTACAGCCGGTTGGCCAATCAGGAGGGGCGCATTCTCATCAAGCTGCCGCAAGGAATGACGCGCGAGGCATATCTCGGCTACAAGACTTTCCTCAGCACCGACGCCAAGGTGAGCAACGGCAATTGCGTCGCCTGCCATGCGCCGGAGAAGTTCACTGACCTTAAGCTGCACAAACTCAATGTCAAAAATCCGCCTCGCCCCACGCCTTCGCTGCGCAACATGGCTAAACGCAAGGTGAGCATCGCAAAGGTGCTGCAGGCCAAGCTCGCTGCAGCACAGGCGACCAATGCCCCGAAGGGCTATAAAATGATGAAGCTGAACAAGGCCGACCTCAAACATCTTGAGGCATTTCTCAAGCAGCTAAACGATGTGGATGACAAAAGATTTCGGGAACTCATCCTGAAAGCGAAGATTTTGGATACCTCACAAGATTAACATGAAACAAAAACTCACACTCACTCTGATGATCTTCGCGTTGTTGATCTCGCTGGCGGACGCCAAGGAGATTCGCGGCAAGGTTACCAAGGATGGCAAAGGGGTTGGTGGCGTGTTTGTATCGGCGCACGACACGGAAAACCGCAAGTCAACCGGCGTGTTTACCGCGGCCGACGGCACCTACGCCATCGACGGTCTGCGCGAAAAGGATTACCGCGTGCGCGCGCGGCTAAAGGGCCTGAACGACGTGTGGCTCGACGACATCACTGCTGGTTCCAAGAGCATCGACATCAAGATGACGTCTGCCACGGGTTGGAAGCTGGAACGCCAACGCACGGCCGATAGCGCTTTTGGCATGCTCAAATTTGAAAACCAACGCGACAAGCTGAACTTCAAGATGTTCTGCTCGTACTGCCACCAGGTCGGCACGGTGGGCTTTCGCACGCCGGAGGAACCCGTTGACTGGGAAACCATGATCCGCCGTATGGATGGCTTTGGTGCCCTTTACCCGCATACCAAACGCACCATCGTAAAACGTATCATGGATACATACAAAGGCGATGCCGTCGACAAATGGCCCAAGTATGTACCGCCGCCCGCACCCACCGGTGCTGCTGCCAAGGCAAAGATTACCTGGTGGGAAATGGGCAAACGCTACGAGTCTCAATACCACGACATCGACCTCAGCCCCGATGGCCGCCTCATCTATGCGCTGAACATCACAAAAGGATACATGGTAACCGTGGACACCAAGACCGACGAGCAGGTGTATAGGAAATTCCCGCGCGGCTCATATGGTCCGCATTCCATCGAGCCGGACAACGATGGTCATATGTGGGTCACGATGTGCGCTTCAGGACAGATGGCAAAATACGACATCCATAAGAAAGTGTTTGAGGTGTACAGCAGTGCTGAAGCACCGGCCAAGCGCGGCGGCTATCCGCATACCCTCCGCGTGAA
>DJHS01000099.1:0-3331 GCA_002433235.1 Verrucomicrobia bacterium UBA6614 | reverse complement strand
ACGGACGCCGGACGCAACTCGGTATTTTCGCTTCATCCGAAGACCAAGCACGTTAAGGAATATCATCTTTTGAGTGCCCATCAGGCCGTGGCCGCCGGCAAGGGCGAGAGCCGCGGCATCACTCCCTATGGCATCGATTACTCACCGGTCGATGGAATGATTTGGTACAGCAAGCTCAACGGCAACCGCATCGGTCGCATCGACCCCAGCAAGCCTGATGGAGACATCAAGGAATGGAACCCGCCCTTCCGCGGCCCGCGCCGGCTGCATGTAGCACCCGACGGGATCATCTGGGTGCCCGGATTCGCTTCGGGCGTCTTCGCGAAGTTCGATCCCACAACGGAGAAGTGGACCGTCTATGATCTCCCCAACAAGGACAACCAAATCCCCTACGCACTAAATGTCGCCCCAGACGGCATGGTGTGGATTTGCGGCACAGGTGATGACACCATTCACCGGTTCAATCCCAAGACCGAGATGCTCGTGACCTACCCCTTGCCCAACCGCGTCAGCTACACCCGCGAAATTGAGTTCGACCCCGACGGCAACGTGTGGACCCCCACCAGCGGCCCTTCACGCCATATGGAAACCGGCTACGGGGCGATCATCAAGATTGAGCCCAACGACCTCGGCGATGCCGGTGGCCGCAAGCTCAAGGGCTACATGCCCGACCGCAGCAAGCTCACCTACGAGCAGCCGCGCCCGGTAAACTACACCGGGCCCAACGCCAAGCTGTTGCAAAAGATTGCACGGACTAAACTGCCGCAGGCTTATCTCAACGGCAAACATCAGCCGTACGTTGATGCCACGTACAAGAAACTCACCGAAAAACAGAAGCACCGCATCCACATCCTGTGGCAGGAGAAACGCAAAGCGGATCCGGAAATGCCAAACGCCGGCCAGCAATTTGTCCGCATCATGGAATACGTGAAACTGAACGTGAAATAATCATGCGCATCCTCACCCTGCTTTTCCTTTCCGCCGCTACCGCGATCGCCGCGGAGGTCTCCGGCATCATCAAGCTCGACGGCCCGCAACCCAAGCGCCCGCCGCTGCCGCTCACGCCCGAGAGCCGCAAGCTCTACGAGGGCAAACCGTACCCGCGCGACGAAGTGGAGTTGGTCAGCCCCAAGGGCGAAATCAAAAATGTCTTTGTTTACATTCGCAAAGGTCTGCCGGCGGAGATGAGTTTTGAGGTCCCGAAAAATGCGGCGTTGCTTGACCAAAAACGGTCCATGTTTCGCCCTCGGGTGCAGGGATTGTTTGTCGGGCAAAATTTCGCCATACGCAACAGCGACCCGATCATCCACAATGTGCGCTCACTCTCGGAGGAGAATCGCCCGTTCAACATCGCCCAACCCGCCGGCACGCCCGACCGCATCAAGCGGTTCAGCGACAAAGAAGGGCCGATCGAGTTGCGATGCGATTATCATCGCTGGATGCGTGCGTACCTTTTCGTGATGGAGCATCCCTTCTTTGCCGTCACCGACGCGCAGGGGCGGTTCACCATCAGAAATCTGCCGCCCGGCGAGTACACGCTGGCCACCTGGCACGAATCGCTCGGTGAACACAAGCTGACTATCAAGGTCAGCGCCGGCGGCCTGAAGAACGCGAACTTTACCTACAAACCAAAGAAAGGATTGAACTTCCAATGAGAACCCTTTGCCTAATCCTGCTCGTGGCGTTGCAGGCTCCCCTCACTGCTGCGCCTAAAAAGATCGGTTACCCGTCCTTCCTTAGCCCGCACGCGCGGCCGATCGTTGTGCACGAAGGTCGTGTGTTTGTGGCGAACACACCTTCGGACACCGTCGATGTCATCGACACCGCGACGCGCAAAATCATTCGCCGCATCAATGTCGGCATCGATCCGGTTAGCCTCGCCCTGCGCCCGGACGGCAAGGAACTGTGGGTGGCCAATCACGTGTCCGACTCGGTCAGCGTTATCAACATCAACCCCAAGAGCCGCACATACCTGCGCGTGGTGGATACCGTGCAGGATTTCGATCTGCGCACCAAGGCCACGCGCTTCGATGAGCCGGTTGGCATCGCGTTCGCGAGCAACGATAAGGCCTACGTTGCCTTGTCCTCCGAGAATCGCATTGCCATCGTCGATGTGCGCACGCGCAAGGTCACGCGCCACCTGCGCATCTCCGCGCAGGATCCGCGTGCCATCGTCGTACGGCATGGCAAGCTTTATGTCATCCCGTTTGAGTCAAACAACAAGACCCAGCTTTCTGGCGGCTACCGCATCGACGGCAAACTTGTCACCTTCAATGCACACGAGCATTCCATCGCAAATAACAATGTACTCTCCCTTGGCCACAAGACCGACATTGTGAAACACCCCCGCGTACCAGATCGCGACCTCTACATTTACGATACAAAGACTGATCGCCTCGTCAGCCACCGTCGACACCCTAGGCACGTTGCTCTATGGCCTGGCGGTTGATTCCAAGGGAACCGTGTTCATCGCACAAACCGATGCACGCAACGACGTCAACGGCCGCTCTGGCACCAAGAAACACGGCCTCAAGGAACTTGAAAACCGCGCCTTCCTCAATCAGGTCACTCGCGTGAGCTTCGAGGGCAACGAGGCCAAGAGGCCGACCTTTATCGATCTCGAGCCACTGCCGCCCGTGCAGCCCAAGCGCGAGGACGCGCTGGCCACACCATTTGCCATTCAGGTGAGCGAAGACGATCAGACGCTCTACGTCACTGCCGCCGGCTCGGACAAGCTCTTCACTCTAGACGCCGCCAGTGGCAAAATTCTAGGTCGCACTACCGTTGGTGCCGTGCCGCGCGGGATTGCGCTGGACGGCGAACGTGCCTGGGTGCTCAACGCCGTGGCCAACACCGTTTCGGTCGTCAACATCGCCGACCGCTCTCAGCCCAAGGCGATCGCCGCAGTCACGCTGCAAGACCCCACGCACCCGGCCTTCAAGCGCGGCCGCATTGCCTTCAACACCGCCAAGGCCTCCACCACCGCCACCTTTTCCTGTGCCAGCTGCCATCCCGACGGCCACACCGACCAACTCCTTTGGGTGCTCGACACCCCGATCGTCACGCGCGGCAACCAGATTATGCCCCGCTCCACCATGCCCGTGCGCGGCCTGCGCGACACCGCGCCCTTCCACTGGGACGGCATCCCTGGCGATCCTTACGGCGGCATAAACAGTGCCAGTATTCGCCGCCACGTGAAGCCCAATAGCAGCGTCGACAAGCCAGAGTCACAAACCCGCCACCTAATCGACGGCGGCCTTGCCAGCACGATGGCAATGGTCGGCGATGAAACAAAAAACGACGAGGGCAAGGCCGGCCTGCTTTCCAAGGC
>DJHS01000089.1:3269-4100 GCA_002433235.1 Verrucomicrobia bacterium UBA6614 | reverse complement strand
TTCGATTGACCAACAAGCAGGTAAACCTTCAGCGGCTTGGCCGCCAACGAAAACGAAACGCCCAACAGGGCAAGAAAGGCAATCAGGTATGATTTCATGGTTTGGATAAATTGCTGAGGGCCACGCCGAGGTTTTTTCGCAATACTTCTCGAAGCGGCGGATGGATGGGTTTGCGATCAAAGAAGAAAGGATCGGCACCATGACCGGCCGGCTTGTTCATATCGATGAGGCCCTTGACGAAGGTGTACATGTCGTTGGTGGGGATACCATGCTTGGCCATGACCTTGGCGGCGATGGCGTTGTAGCTGATTTCAGTGCCTTTCTCGAACACGTTGGTGCTGGAATGGCGAATCGGCGTGGTGCTGCCCCAGACCAGCTTGGCGCCGGTGGCCTTGAGACGGGTGACGAGGGCGTGGAGATTCTTTTCGTATTGCTCGGGCGCGGTGGTCCGGATGCCACCGGCGTGGCGGGGCATTACCCGAAAGGCTTTCACGCCCGGGACACGGTGAATCAAATCGCCGAGCCCGCAGTTGAAGTGAATGAGATCCCAACGGCCCTCGCCAAGTTGCTGGTCGAGCAATTCCAAGGCGGTGGCAGAGTTCCAAACCACACCGGGCTTCACGCGAGGATAATGAATCTCCACCTTGCCCTTCAGTTCCTTATGTAGTTCCGAGGCAGGCTGTTGGTAGATTTGGTCGCCCAAGATGAGCACGCGCGGCAGGGCGTTTTCGGCGGCACTTAGTTGGCCACCCAATATAAACGCCAGCAGAACGGCGATGGCGCCAAGGCTTCGCATCGCTAGGCGATCGCTTCGGGCATGGGGCCGGTGCT
>DJHS01000089.1:3025-3249 GCA_002433235.1 Verrucomicrobia bacterium UBA6614 | reverse complement strand
GCCGAGTCCGCAGTTGAAGTGGATTAGATCCCATTGACCGTCACCGAGCTGCTGATCGAGCAATCCCAAGGCGGTGGCGGAGTTCCAGACCACACCGGGCTCCATCCTCGGGCAATGCACCTCGGCCTTGCCCTTGAGTTCCTTGCGCAATTCCGAAGCCGGTTGCTGGTAGATTTGATCTCCAAGGATGAGCACCCGCGGCAGAGCCTTTTCATCGGCATTCA
>DJHS01000089.1:0-2967 GCA_002433235.1 Verrucomicrobia bacterium UBA6614 | reverse complement strand
CGCTTCGGGCATGGGGCCGGTGCTATCAGCGAAGGATTTCACCGGCACGTCCACGGCGTGGAGCATGGAAAGGAAGAGGTTGGCTAGCGGGACTTTCTTGTCGCCCTCAAAGGAATGCAGATGGCCGTGCGTGAGGCCGAGCTTGTTACCGCCCGCGAGGTGGATGGGATAGTTCTTGGTGCTATGCGAAGCGTGCGGATGGGCCGAGCCCCAGAGCACGACCGTGCGGTCGAGCATATTGCCCTCGGCCTCGGGCGTATCCTTGAGGCGTTGCAGGAAATAAGCATGCTGCTCGGCCCGCCAGCGATCCCATTGGCCGGAGTAGTCGGCGGGGCGTTTGTGGGCGATGTCATGCGTGGCGCCCTTGTAGCCAAGCACATAAGTGGCATAATTCCAGAGTTCGCTTTGTGAGGAATTTTCACTCTCCAGCATCAAGGAAGCAAAGCGGGTGGTATCAGTCTGAAACGCCAGATACACGAGGTCGTACATGCAACGGATGTATTCCTTCGGATCCTTGTGCGAGGCGTCAAGATTCAGCCCCTTGGTATCGATCTCCGGCAGCGGTTCGTGCGTCCATTTGCTGGTGCGCTCCACGCGTTGCTCCAGTGCCCGGATAGATTCCAGATACTCTTCCACCTTGCCCTGGTCCTCGTGACCGAGGCGGCCCTTGAGGCTGCGGCTTTGGTCCATCAACAGGTCGAGAATACTGGCCTCGCGCTTGAGCCCGGCGCGCACCTGTTCGACGCCTTTGCCGGCGTAGGGATTAAACAGACGGTTGAAAATCTTCTGCGGCTTGTGCATCGAGGGAATCGGCCGACCGGGCCCACGATGGGAAAGCGTCTTGCTGCGTCCGTAGGATCCCGTGCCGCCCTCGGTGCCGAGCACCATGGAAGCGAAACGCGTCTTGTGGCCGTGGACATTGGCGGCGACCTGATCGATAGAAATGCTGTTGGTCTTTTGAGTACCCACCATGTCCGCGCCTGTAGCGAAGACATCGCCCGAGCTGTGCCCGCCCAAGGCCCAACCGCCAGCGTGATCCAGCCCGCGGTAGTAGCTCACATAATCCTTGAGTGGCTCAAATGGCTTGGTGGATTGGTTGAAGGTCAACGTACCCGCGTTGCGACACGGCCACCAACTCCAATCGTGATGTGTCTTGTTCGGGCTTGGAATACCGGCCGGACCATTGGGCATGTATGCGCCGTAGGAAAAATAGCTCACCAACATCCGTTTCGGTATCGACTTGGAAGGCGCTGCCCAACTCATGCCGTTGAGGAACGGTAAGGCTAGCGCGATGCCACCGCCCTTTAGCATTTCACGTCGATTCAAATGCCAGCTTTTGGGTTTCATGGTGTGTCGGTTGATTTATCCGTTGTTCCCCTGAACAAAGAACTCTGACAGATAGTAATGATCATGTCGAGCAGACGGTGATCGTTGGCAACAGACTGTTTGAACATCTCCGCCATGGCGTAGCGGTCATGCGTGGTCAGTTCCCGGCCAATGCCGTAGGTAAGCAGACGCCGCAAAACGTTTTCAGAAACATCCTCATGACGGTGCTTCAAAAGGTACGCCTTCAGATCGGCCATGCCATTGACCTCCGGGCCATTGGGTACACGAGCAGCAGCCTCAACCTTTTCGGTATTGATGGTCTTCAGGTAAGCCGCATAGCCGGCAAGGTCACCGTGGGTTTGCTTGTTGAAGCCGCTGACACGTGCACCTTCCTTCGGCACCAGCGGCTGGTACTTGCCGATGGCGTTGTAATGCTCGAAGGGAATGCCCCAGGGATCGAGCCGGGCGTGGCAGTCGTTGCAGCTTTCCTTCTGGCGATGCTTGGCGAGGAGGTCCTTGATGGTGAGCGCCTTTTCGGCGGATTCGCCGGCGGTATCGGTGAGCGCCGGCACATCGGCGGGTGGATCGGCGACGTCATCTCCGAGGATGGCTTCGCGCAACCACACTGCTCGGTAAATCGGATGCGGCGCTGAGCCCGTGCCGTTGCCGATCAGCATCGACCCGTGCGTGAGTAAGCCGCCGAGCCTATGTTCCGGCTTCAATGGCACGGCGCGAAAATGATTTCCCTCGACGCCCCGCACGCCGTAGTGCGCAGCCAGCGGTTGGTTCAGCCAGGCGAAATCAGACTCCACCACGTTGGATGCGCCGGCGTTGCGGCGGATGAGTTCAGCCACAAATCCGGCTGTCTCATCCAGCATGTAGTCGCGGATGGTGGGCCGGTACGGTTGCTCTGTACCTCTGCGTTCACCGGCTGACACGTAATATAGAAAACGTGGGAAGAGTTGATTGTTGATCGGCACCGTCTTCATCTTGGCAAGGCTCAGCCACTGCATGGTGAAGTTGCGGACGAAATCTTTGGAGCGTTCATCGGCCAGCAGACGGCGTGTTTGCTCCGCCAGCACTTTCGGTTCATCCAGCCTTCCCTCCCCGGCCAGCTTCAGCAATTCAGCGTCAGGCATGGATCCCCAGAGAAAATACGACAGCCGCGAGGCCAGTTCGTACGGGCGCGTCGTCACTTCGCCGTCGGCCACGGTGTGGTAGAGAAACTGCGGCGAGATCAGCACCATCGCCAGCGTCTCGCGCATGGCAGCCTCCATGGTTTTCAGCTCGGGCTGCACCAGCTTGTAGATTTGAGCGAATCGATCCACCTCAGCCTTGGAAGCCGGTCGGCGAAAAGCCCGCGAGGCGAAGCGGCGGATGACCTCGCGCACGTAGGCCTCGGGATTCTCCTCGCGCAAAGGCGAATCAAACAGGATGCGCGTGTGATGCGCCGGCGGCCAAACGTCGGCGACGGGCGCCTCAAACTCCATCCAGTTAATCACCACGCGCGGCATGGTAAGGTTGCGATTGCCATCGTTGAGCGTGCCGTCGTCGTACAACACCTGCGGCGTAATGACTCGACTGTCCGGCTGTTGCCTGCCGCGAACGACTCGCCCTCGCTCCAGTGGAAAGTTTTCGATG
>DJHS01000011.1:0-2889 GCA_002433235.1 Verrucomicrobia bacterium UBA6614 | reverse complement strand
GCCGTTGTTGATCCAGAAACGGTCGTGTTGATCAAAGTCACTGGTGACATAGAGGTCCGGATCGCCGTCTCCATCCACGTCACGGAAAGCCGCCTCATGACTGGGATCCTTGGGGCGCCTCATGGGGCGTCCCTTGTAGTCCAGAAAACGTCCATCGAGATCGGAGATAGGGGCGAATCCGCCCTTGCCGTCGTTAAGATAAAGTTGATCGGGGAGAAATGTTTCCACGACTCGGCCCATGGAGTTTTGTGGGGAGGCCCAGTCATCTCCACGGATGTCATCCTGATAATGATCCTTGTCGATGACCTCATAGTATTCGTGGAAAATGTCTGGCGGCAGGCGACCTTCCTTGATGGCCTCGACGCCCAGTTGGGAGATTCGCACGCCTTCCGCAGGATCCAATTCTTCATGGATCAGGTGCTTGGTGAAACAGGCTGTGTAGATGTCGAGATCGCCATCGCCATCCACGTCGGCCAAGGTGGCGGCCACACTGCCGCCGCGGCGGTTGTTCACCCAGCCGGCCTTGAAACTCTCGGTGAATTTCCCCTTGCCGTCATTGAGGAACAGAAAGTTGCGGCAATCGCGAAGCGAGGTGACGATCAGGTCCAGATCCCGGTCGCCGTCCACATCGGCAAATACCGCGCCGCTCAGCCGCCAGCCGCGGCACTCCACGCCCGCCTGCTTGGTGATGTCCTCAAACTGCCAGTCTCCCTTGTTGCGGTACAGTGCGTTGGCCTCATCCATCCCACACACGTAAAGATCAATCAGACCATCCCCGTCTACGTCGCCGGCCGCCAGACCCGAGTGGCCAATCTCGCGAATGGGTGTTCCGGGCAACAGCTTGTATTTGCCGCTGGGCACCAAGCCCACTTGTTGGGCGCGCAACCTGGAAAACCCGGCCTGTCCTTCCTTCGGCACGGACAATGGGCTGGTCGTAAAACTTGGTGCTGCGGACAGGAGCTGGCCCGCAACAAAAAAAGTCATCACACGAAAATACTGCAACGGCTTCATCCGCGGACTATGCCACTGAATGGGTGGGGGTGAAACCTCAATATTGAAGTTGAGGAGGATTCGTACTAGCATCCGCCACCTGATTTTCATGATGGCGGATTCGGAATCAAGTGGAAGCAAGGTGCGGTTTGGGCTGATGGCCCTTTTGGCCATCCTGATTTTGGCTTGGATGCTGGCGCCGAACCAAGGCAGCACCCCTAAGCCTCGGCCGAACGGCACTGATAACGGCGGCAAGCGGTCCGTGGTGAAACAGGAAAACCTGATCGCACAGAATCCAATTCTTTCCAAAAGCCATGAAAGACTGGCGCTGCTTCAGGATTGCTACGGTTTGGACCAGTTTGTGGTGAATCGGTGCTTTGCCCCGGTTGTGCTGACGCCCGATCAATTCGATTCCGAGGAAAAGTTCAATCTCGCCCGTCAGTTTCAAAAGGAAATTGATACGTACGATTCCTTCGAGGCGTTAAACCAGTTCAGTATCAACGTGGGCGAGTTGGTGAAGATGGAAGACAGTCCCGACGATCCCGAGTTGGCCAGGCATTTGGAAAAGTTCCGCAAACAACCCGGCAGTGGTCCGATTCTGGCGGGAAACCGTGATGAAGACCTGCTACGAGCCTTCCACTACCTCACCACGCAACGATTGAAAAAGCTGCTGGCCAGTCAGCAAATCAAGGACATGAAATCGGACTTTGATCAAAAATGGCGGCCAGAACTGGAGAAGAAGGGAATTGAGCTTTCCGAAATTCCTCCGCCGGAGGGCGTGGAAGATAGCGAGAAAGCGTGGGTTTTGCTGCGCCACTGGGAATTGACCAGCACCCGTTTCATCCTTGCCGTCAGTGGCAATGTTTCCATTAACCGCAAGGTTCAGGACAATTTTCCCGGGGAGGTTCGCCCGGTCTATAACCATGCCTTGAACGCCGCATTGGATCCCGTGCAGCGGCGGTTTCGAAACATTACCTCCTATCAACCCCAGATTGAAACCGATCCCGATCCCGAGGGGCTGTTTGAAGTTCCCGACGGCCCGTTTGTGCTGGTTGAATTCACCGGTGCCCTTGCGCGGACCAAGTTATATTCCGACTGGCGCCAAGGAATTACTGAAGAGCGAGCAAAGGACATGCTGTTTCAAAGGGGCTTCGATCCCCACCTGCAATGCCTCATTCGGGAAACGGGACTGCCGGAACCGGAACACCCCGCCGCAACGGTTGCGTTGCCTTCCGTCGAGATCGGTGTCCTTAACCCAAAGGAAACCGTTCTCACCGTGCCAGCCTTGAATCATAATACGGTACTATTTCTGAACACCCCCCACTCCGGGAAATGGACCGCAACCGTGGATGGGCAGCCGGCTGCAATCCTGCGTGCAAACAACGACGCAATGGCGGTTTATCTCGATTCATCCAAGGCTGAGCGGATCATCCGCTTTCAACGATCCACCCCATAAAAAAACGCCGACCGTTTCGAGAACGGCCGGCGTGTAATCAAGATCAACCCCTACTTGTTGAGATTGGCCAACGCGTCCTTGGCGGCCTTGGCCAAGTCCGCGTCTGAACTGCTGGTGAGGGTTTCTAGTTTGGCCTTGGCGTCAGCGGATGCCTTGGCACCCAAGCCCCCAATGGCTATCGCACATTGCGTTTGTACATAGGGCTCCTTGTCGTCCAGCCCCTTGATCAGTTCGGCCTGTGCTCCCGCGGCGTTCTCGCCCGCGGCACTCAAGCTCATGGCTGCGTAACCGCGCTTTCGTTCGTCATCGCTGCTCAAGAGAGCCTTGCATATTTCAACGTGTTTATCCGTTGCGCCAATCGCGGCAAGTGCATTCAAGGCGTTGCTCATGACAGTTTCATCAGCTTCACCCGTGGCCAGATCGCCCAGACCCGCAGCCGCTTC
>DJHS01000041.1:0-16679 GCA_002433235.1 Verrucomicrobia bacterium UBA6614 | reverse complement strand
TCAGCCGCGGCAACTTGAAGAGCGGAGACTAAAACCAGTGAAGCAATAAGTTTGTTTTTCATTTTTAAAGGACCGCTTACGTGTTCACATAATTAATACCGAGGCTTCTTCTGCAATCAACTTCAATCTGGGTGTGATTGCGGTGCCCAAATTGATCCAAGGGATCACTGAAGTGCTAAAGTTCTCTTCCTGCTCGCCCCATTAGTGTGGACCATCGTGATGATCGCCAACGCGCTTAAGGAGCTTCACGGGGTAGGATTAGGGCCTATTATTTTTTGGGGAAGCTTCTGATGTTACAATTCGGCAAAGCCTTCTTTAATTCGGTTACCCCCGCTCTAGTTACTTTGGTGCGAAACAACCCAAGTACCTTTATTTTTTGAAACTTTGCTAACTCCTTTAGACTTACGTCGGTTATTTGGGTGCTATTTAAAGCAAGCTCTTCAAGTCTTGTTAACTTTACCAGCGCCTTAAGCCCCTCGCCTGTGATTTGCGTCCCGTTCAAGTTAAGCCCTACAAGATTCTCAAGCTTAGCCACCTCCTGAAGGCTATCGTCGTTTATTTTTGAGCCACTCAAGTCTAATCCAAGGATTTTGTCTAAATCTCCCAAAGTGAGCTTGCCCTCAGGTTTATTGATTTGAAGACGGATTTTCTTTTCAACAATGGGGTCGGCGATGAGCTTCTCCTCATCCGCCACCACGGATTGCCCCACCAACACCACCGCCGCCATCATCACGAGAATCTGCTTCATGCCCATCAGCCTACGCCACCGCCTAATGTCTGCCTACTGCAAACCGGAATGAATTTTATAATCGCCTGTCAACGCGCTTGAAGAATTTGCCGCACGCGAGATTTTTTCATATATAAAATCAGGCAATGATGTCTTTCACCACGTGGCCGTGCACGTCGGTCAGGCGGAAGTCGCGACCCTGATAACGATAGGTGAGCCGCCGGTGATCAATGCCGAGCTGGTGCAGGATGGTGGCGTTCAGGTCGTGGATGTGCATGGTGCCAGGGGTCCACTTGTGTTTATCCGGCTGCGGCTTGAGCTGATTGCCGTCGGCATCGGCGATGTTGTAGCCGTAATCGTCGGTGCGTCCGTAGGTGATGCCCGGCTTGATACCGCCGCCGGCCATCCAGATGCTGAAACAGCGCGGGTGATGATCACGCCCGTAGTTGTCCTTGCCCAACCGACCCTGACAATACGGCGTGCGCCCGAACTCACCGCCCCACACCACGAGCGTGTCGTCGAGCAGCCCGCGCTGACGCAGGTCCTGAATCAGACCGGCGCTGCCCTGATCGATGTCCTTGCATTGGTTGCCGTGTTCGCCGGCGAGGTTGCCGTGGGCGTCCCAGCCGCGATGGAAAATTTGGATATTGCGCACCCCCCGCTCGGCCAATCGTCGCGCGTTCAAACAGCAGGCCGCAAATGTCCCCGGTGTGCGGGCGTCTTCGCCATAAAGCTTGAAAGTGCTGTCCGGTTCCTTGCTGAGATCCATCAGTTCCGGCACGCTGCTCTGCATCCGGTACGCCATCTCATGCTGTTGAATGCGCTCCAACGCACCGGGATCGGACAACCGCTCGCCCTGCGCCCGGTTCAACGCCGCCAAGGCGTCCAGTTGCGCCCGGCGATCCTCACGCGTCACCCCGGCCGGATTGTTCAGGTACAGCACCGGATCGCCCTCGCTCCGCAGCAACACACCCTGATGTCGGCTCGGCATAAAGCCTGAACCCCACAGACGCCCGAACAGGCTCTGTTCGGCGTGCTTGGTGCGCGCGTGCATCACAATGTAGTTCGGCAAATTTTCGTTCGCACTGCCCAGCCCGTAGCTCAGCCACGCACCGAGACTGGGTCGGCCGGGGATTTGGCTGCCGGACTGGATGTAGGTGATCGCCGGATCATGATTGATCGCCTCGGTGAACACCGTATGCACCACGCACAGCTCCTTGGCCACAGTGGCCGTGTGCGGCAGCAGCTCACTCACCCACAGGCCGTTGGCGTTGTTTTCGTGCTTCGTGAATTTGTATTTTGTCGGACACACCGGCAGCGTTTTTTGGCGCGAGGTCATGCCCGTAATGCGCTGGCCGTCGCGCACCTCCTTGGGCAGATCCTTGCCGTACATTGCCTGCATCTTCGGCTTGTAATCCCACAGGTCCAGATGACTCGGGCCGCCACTCATGAAGAGATAAATCACCCGCTTCGCCTTGGCCACATGATGCAGCCCGCCGTTCAGCGCCGCCTTGCCCTTGGCCGCACCGAACATCTCCGGCCCCATTAAACCCGCCATCGCCGCCGTGCCCAAGCCGAGCGCCGAGCGACTGAACAATTGCCGGCGCGTCATCATCAACTGCGATTCGCGTGAAAATCCGTTCATCATTGCTTCGTTCATTCTTCGATCTTTCCTAATAAACCCACATGGCGATATCGCTCGCCAGCACGGTGATCACCACCTGAGCCCAGGCCGCGTGCTCTGCGGCATTCAGTTTTTCATCGCGCGGCGAATCGCCGACGGACAAAAACGCCTGCGCATCTTTTTCATTCGCCGCATAGCGGGCCTTTAAATTATTGAACAACCCCATGCACGCCGCGCGCTCGGCGGCATTGGGCGCACGACTGGCCACCAGTTCAAAAAGCAGATTCAACCGTTCGGCATCATCCTTGGCATTCTGCAGCAGACGCTGGCCAAACTGACGGCCCATCTCCACGCGCTGACGCTCATTGAGCAGCGCCAAACTCTGCGTCGGGGTGCTGGTGCGCGAGCGGCGCACGCAACTGCTCTCGCGGTTGGGCGCATCAAAAAGCGTCATCATCGGGTGCGGGCTGGTGCGTTTCCAGTAAACGTAGAGACTGCGGCGATACTGACGTGCGTCCTTGTCGGCCACATAATTCTTCGTGTTGCTGCCCGGATGCATCAGCGCTTTCCATAGGCCTGCTGGTTGATACGGCTTTACGCCCTCACCGCCCATGGCGGATTCCAGAAGGCCACTGGACCATAACGCCACGTCACGTAGAGACTCCGCATCCAAGCGGAAACTCGGCCCCCGCGCCCAAAGGCGGTTTTCCGGATCATTCACCTGAGCACGACGCGCAGAGCTTTGCTGAAATGTGCGACTCATCACCATCTGCTTGAGCATTGCCTTGAGATTCCAATCGTGGTCCTGCAAATCCACCGCCAACCAGTCTAGCAACACCGGGTGCGTGGGCTGCTCGCCCTGCAGCCCGAAATCCGCCGGGGTGCGCACCAGTCCTTCGCCGAAGGTGCGCTGCCAAATGCGATTAACCAGCACGCGCGACACCAGCGGATGCCCGCGCGCGGTGAGCCATTGCGCGAGGCCGAGGCGATTCCGCGGAGCGTCCTTGGGAAACTCGCCCATCACAGCAAACACTCCCGGCTGCAGCGGCTCGCCCTTGGGCAGGTTATACTCGCCGCGCTCCAGCAGCTTGGTCTCGCGCGGCTTGGGCAACTCCTTGGCTACCAGTGTGGGTTTAAACGTCTTTTGAAACTCGGCCAACTCCTTGGCCCCGGCTTCCCCTTTTTTCTTCAGGGCCTCCCAGCGCGCCCACGCCGCCACGTCCGCCGGGGCTTTCACCGTGGGGCCGTACTCATAGCGGTTGCCATCCATCGAGGGCTCGGCCGTGCTGTTGAAGAACGCCATCATCTGGTAGTACTCCACCTGCGGAATGGGATCGTACTTGTGCGTGTGGCAGCGCGCACACACCAAGCTCATGCCCAGCAGCGCCGTGCCCACGGTTTCCACCCGATCAAAATTATTCTTCGCTTGAAACTCCGCCGGAATCGCGCCGCCTTCAGCGGTGGTGGGATTCATCCGCACGAAACCCGTAGCCACCTGCTGTTCTAGCGTGGGCTCGGGCAGCATGTCACCGGCCAGTTGCCAGATGAGAAATTGATCCAGCGGTTGGTTACGGTTGAAGGCGCGTACCACCCAGTCGCGGTAGGGATAAATGGCGCGCTTGTTGTCGAGGTGCAGCCCGTGCGTGTCGCCATAGCGGACGGCGTCCAGCCAGTAGCGCGCCTGATGCTCGCCGTAATGCGGACTGGCCAAGAGCGCATCCACCAACCGCTCATAGGCGCCCGGCTGTTTGTCCGCCAAAAACTGTTTCAGCAATGCCGGCTCCGGCGGCAGTCCGGTCAACACCAGAGCCGCGCGGCGGGCCAGAGTGGGCTTGTCGGCGACGGGCGCAAAGTCTGTGCCCTTGGCCTTCAACTGCCGGCCGATGAGCGCGTCAATCGCGTTGCCCGTCCAGTCCGGACGATGTTTTTTGGGCGGCACAAACGCCCAATGCTTGGCGTATTTGCCGCCTTCCTTCACCCATTGCGTGAGCAGTTCGCGCTCGGCCGCAGTGAGCTGCTTCTCAGCGTCCTTGGGCGGCATGGGTTCCTCGGTGTCATGCAGGCGTGCGAGGATTTCACTCTCGCCGGGCTGCTTCGGATTGATGGCCGCGTAACCGCCCAGATCACGCGTGGCACCGGCAAAGGAATCCAGCCGCACGAGATCCTTTTTCTTCGTATCCGGCCCGTGGCAGACGAAACATTTATTGGAGAGGATGGGCAGAATTTCCCGCGAAAAATCCACGGCCAACGCCTGCCCTGAGCAAGCCACGACCGCGACTAAAAACCACACGCGTTCCATGCGCCCAAGTGTAAAGTGACCGGCCGGGATTGCCATTATTTTTTGAACCGACAAGCCAAGAGCAACGCTCAACCGTCCAAAATAAACAAGGCGGTTCGTTCTACTTCGCGCGCGGTTCCACGCCGTGCAGGTGGCGCACGAAAAAATCCAACCGCTTGCGCGCAGCGTACCGGCTCTCGCCGATGCCGTGGCCGCCGCCGGGGAACATGAGAAACTCAAAATCCTTGTCGGCCTTGATCAGCGCGTTGACCACCTGATAGGTCGAGGAGGGATCCACATTGGTGTCCAGCTCGCCCACGGTCAGCAGCAGCGCGCCCTGCAACCGGTGCGCATTCACCGTGTTGGACTGCTCGGCGTAATGCGGCCCCACGGGATAATCCATCCACTGCTCGTTCCACCACACCTTGTCCATGCGGTTGTCGTGGCAGCCGCAGTCGGCCGCGGCGGCCTTGTAAAATTGGCCGTGCCACAGCATGGCCGCCATCGCGTTCTGACCGCCGGCACTGCCGCCGTAAATGCCCACACGGCTGATATCCATGTATGGATACTTTTTCGCGGCCGCCTTCATCCACTTGATGCGGTCCGGAAAGCCGGCGTCGTTGATGTTCTTGTAGGCAAAATGCTGGAACTCGCGCCCGCGATGATTGGTGCCCTTGCCGTCAATCTGCACGGTGATGAAGCCCAACTCCATCAGCTCATCGCGCCAGTGACCGTACCGGCTGCGCCAGCTCTTGGGCACAAACGACCCGTGTGGTCCCGCGTAGATGACCTCGACCACCGGATATTTTTTCTTCGGATCAAAATTCATCGGGCGACAAATGATGCCGTGAATGTCAAACTTGCCATCTCGATCTTTGGCCACAAACCGCTCGGCATGCTGCCAGCCGGTGGCGTAGAGATCCTTGGCGTCGGCGGCTTCCAGTTCGCAGAGCTGCTTGCCGTCACTGGCGCGGCGCAACACATGGCGCGGGGGCAGGTCCACGCGGCTCCACGTGTCAATAAACACCAACCGGTCTGCCGAGTACTGCACGCTGTGGGTACCGTCGCCCGGCGTCAGGTGCACCAGCCCGCTGCCGTCGAAGTTCACCCGGTAGTAGTGCAGGTAATACGGATCCTGCCCCTTTTCGCGGCCGCCGGCCTTGAAGATGATTTGGCGTTTTTCTTCATCCACCTCCACCACTTCGCGCACGACCCATTTGCCTTTCGTGATTTGGTTTTTCACTTTGCCGGTCACGCCGTCGTAAAGGTACAGGTGATTCCAGCCATCGCGTTCGGACCGCCAAATGATTTCCCTTCCGCCGTCAATATCGCGCCGGTAACTGTTGCCGTACACAAACACAAACGTCTCCGCCGTTTCATCAATCACCGCGCGTGATTGGCCGTCGGCCACCGGAATCTCAATCACGCGATGCGCGCCAAACCCGCGCTCGATATGCTCAAACAACAGCCCGCTGGAATCCGGCCGCCATTTCAGTTCGCGCGTCTCAAACGGATCCTTCACCAGCGCCGGATCCACCGTGAAATGTTTGCCGTCTTTCACCGCCTCAAACACATGCACCGTGTGCGTCGGGATCTTGTCGCCCGGCTTGGCGTACACGCGCGTGAATGTCTTTGGCTGCAACTGTTTCTTGGGCGACGACTCCACGTACTGCACACGGCGCTCATCCACCCGCTGGCGGCGCACGATGCCGATGTAGCGCGAGTCCGGCGACCAGCGCAGATAGCCCTCATAGCGGTCCTGCTCCTTGCCATCCCGCGAGAGCTGTATCTCCTCCTCCCCTTCCGTCGACCGGATCCACACATTATGGTCGCGGAAAAACACGCGCCACTTGCCGTCCGGCGATTTCCAGTGATCCTTACGCGGCGGTTTCACGGGTTTCTTTGGCGGCTCCACCGTTTTCGCCAACTTGTCCCGCGCCTTGTCAAACTTCGCCTTGTCTGTGAACGCCTGCCGCTTGCCGGCCTTCCCGTCCACCAGCACCCATTCGCGCCCGTCACGCACCCGATTCTCATACCAGAAATGCGGGCCGCCCAGCCACTGCGGCGAAATGCGTTCCTTGAACACCTTCCCGCCGATCACCCCGCGTAGTGCGTACGCCCGCTCGTAATCCGCCTTCGTCCCCTGCCCCTGCACCTGCACCGCCGGCAACAGCGCGCATAACACGATGAAAAATAGAATCCTATTCATGAACGCGGACAGTGTTCGGCCCGCAACGGACGGCGTCAAGTCAGCGCCGCAAATCATAGCACGCCACGCGGCCATCCTCGGTGCGGATGTAAAAGAAACCATTGGCGTAGGGAAACTCCATGTACACCTCGTAGGCACCGGTCTGCAGGTGAGGAGGGTTCCAGAATTCCTTGGTGAGCATTCGGAAATCCTTCGGGTCGGCACTGAGCATTGCCAGATGCGTGTCGCTGTGGGAGGCATCACGGATAGCCAGCAACCGGTCTTCCGCTGGATAATACTGCAGCGCCGGTGATTCCAGTGGCAACTCCGCCAACACGCCACCGGTGGCCTCGGCGAGGATCATCAACTTTTTACCCTGTTTCTCCACGCCATGAGCGCGGTAATAAATCTTCCCGTCTGCCACGGCCAAAAACCGCCGCGCGCAACTGTCCATCCACGTGGGAAACAAAATCTTTTCCGCTTCCCGATGTTTCCACGCCAACATCGGCCGATCCGGATGCAACCGGTACGCGGCTAACAAACCGTGCCGCCGCGTGTCACCCGCCTTGCGCGGTCGTTGCGCGCCGATGTTGACCATTACGAGATGATCCGTGGGCGTGAGCGAAAAATGATTTTCTCCCAGACCGTCGATCATCCACTGCACCTTGCCGTTCACCGGATTAATCAAACGCAACTCACCCGATACCGTGGCAGTGAGCACGTACTCACTCCCGTCAAACCGCCACACCGCCGGCGTGGCATGCCGCGAGCACGCCCTGGCCACTTCCCAAAGCGTCTTGCCGGTGCGCACGTTCACTCCGCGCAAGCCCACATCGTTGCCATCAAACATCGGCACCACCAACACGCCCTCGGCCACCACTAAACTCACGTCCCAGCCCGTGCCCGAGGGCAGGGTTTGGCGCTCCAGCGACTTTGCCTTGAGTACCGCCATTGCCGCGCGTGCCGGTTCCACAGGCACTTCCCAAAGTTTCCTGCCGGTTGCCGCCGTATACGCCCGCAACATTCCCATCGTGCCGAGGCTGAAAACCGCCCCGTCAAAGTATGCCGGCCCCACGCAGTAACCCTGCCGCTTGCCCATGTAGCGATTCAGCCCCTGCCTGGACTCGACGGCAATCCACGCGGTCTTGCCGGTTTTTTTATCAATGGCCACCAGCAGATCGTCGCCCAGAATGCATAGATTGCGCTTGAGCCGCGCCAGTTGTTCGGCGTCGAACGGTTTCTTGGTCTGGACCGGATCGTACCTCAAATACTGCGGCTGTTTGAGCGCCAGAGGCTCGCCGCCGGGGCGGAATGTGGACACAAAGATTTTTCCCTCCGCCAGAATGGGCCCGCTGCACGAGCCCGGGTGCCCTTCCCGCTCCGCCAAGTGCCGTAGGAAGCCGGACACCGATCCCTTCCCAAACCCCAAATCACGCGTCTCGCTTTGCCACACTAGCTTCGCCTTCGAGAAATCATCGATCAACTTCACGCCATACTTACGCGGCGTATAGTTGCCATACGGCCCATTGGCTTGCGGCCAAGCGGGAGTGAAATCCGCGGCTCTCACTGATGCGCAAACCACAAGTAAAAATAACTGAATTAGATTGAAACGGTTAAACATCACTTCTTCTTTGGCACGGGCCGGTGCTTGCGGATGACGACGCGCACGCCGAGATAATTGCGTTGGTCGCGATCGCCCATGGGTTGGCGGGCAGCCGTGCGGCAGTTTTGCGGGGTGCTCACCCATGAGCCGCCGCGCATCACGGCGTTGTCACACCACTCGGCCACGTTGCCGTGCAGGTCATGGATCCCCCACGCGTTGGGGGTGAAGGCCCCCACCGGCGCCAGACCAGCGTAGCCATCCTGCAGCGTGCGATGGGCGTGGTTGGTGTAAATGCCGCCGGTGTCGTAGGCGGTCTTGTCGGCAAAATTTGCGTGGCGCGGCAGCAGCTTCACATCGCTGCCAAAGGACCACGGGCCGACCGTACCCGCGCGCGCCGCGTATTCCCACTGATCCTCGCCCGGCATGGCAAACTCCCAACCCGCCGGCAACAGCTTCTGGGCGGCGGCGTTCATCGGGCGAATCTCTCGGTCGCGCGTGTCCTTTGATTGGCTGACCATGTTGACCGGATGCAGCTTGTGACGATCAATCGCCGACCGGTGACGGTTACCTCGCCATAACGCGCGCGGCCATTCGTACTTGGCCATCCAAAACCCGTTGGCCAAGACCACCTCACGCTCAGCTTCATCGGCGTGCCGGCCGGTTTCATTCTCCGGACTGCCCATCAAAAATCGCCCCGGCGGGCACCAGCAATAAACCATCCCACGCGGCCCCACCCATTCGTCACCGGCTTGCCGGCCCGACCCCAGCTTGTTGCTCGACGAAATGGCTTGGGACGCTTTGCCCAGTGTCTTAAAAACCTTTTCCCCGTCACCGAAGGCAAGCAAACATCCCTCGGGCAATTCCATCGACTGCGCGGCCACCTTGGGCGCATCCACCACCACAAGCTGCCGTGTACTGCCACCCTTGGCGTGCAGTTGCGCAAACACATAATCCAACCCCAAGCCCCGGCCCGGTTTGGATTTGGTATCCAGCAGGCACAGCGTTTTACTACCCTGATATTCGCCCGGAGCAGCTTGCCCGATGAAATAAACAAGCCCTGTACCACGTACCGGGGTGCGCACTGCAAAATCCTCGATTGCGCGCTTAAGCTGGTTATTATCGAGATTACTCTTCACCGTGCACTGGAATCCATGCCGCTCCAACCGCGCCACCACCGCCTTTAGATCCGGCGCGTCCAGCTTGAGTTCCGCCGCGGCGTAATTGTGGTTGGCGATCACCAAGGCCGACCGGTGATCGGCATGGATAAAATCACACCATGTGAAAAGTGCGGCAAAGATGAAGAGCGCGCGCCGCATGTTACACAGTCAACTCCGCCAACGGTCCCGATTGATCGAGATCGGCCAAGCCAAAATCAGCCACGCCGAAGTTGTCGGGTTGTTCGCCGACGGCTTGGAGCAGGGACAGGTACAGGTTGGCAATCGTACGGTGACCCTGATTACCATACCACGGATAACGCAGGTAACGGTTGCCCAGCTTGAGCCGTCCACCAAGATCGCCGATCAAAATAAATGGCCATTCGTGACACACCGGATGATGCCCCTCAGCGGAATCAGACAGGTACACAATCAACGTGTTATCCATCATCGTGCCATCGCCTTCAGGCACGGCTTCCAGCCGGCGGATGAACTTGGCTAGTTGTTCCAAGCACCTGCGGCGGATATGCGCGTGGCAATCCGGACCGGAGATTCCGGCGAATTGCTGGTAATTTCCGTGACCGATAGCGTGGGCACCAATGTAGCCATCACCGCCTTTCAGTCCCAACTCACTTGCCATGCAGGAAATCCCGATGCGATCCGGGCCGGCACCGGCGGACATGGTCACCACATTGGTTAGCCCGGCAATCATCGCACCCGCGGCATTTTCGAACTGAGCCTCCAAGCGTTCAAACACGCCGGTGCGGCCGGTCTTCGTCTCGGTAATCTGGCCGGTCTTCGGGTCAATCTTCGGCGCTGCCGCCGCGATCTGCTTGGACATCGCCGCAAGTTTGCCCTGCCGATTGCTCATGGATTCAAACGCCTCGAGATAACGGCCGAGCTTTTCCCGCTCCGAACCGTCGAGTTGCTTCTGCAACCGCTTCACGTCGTCCGCGAGAAAATCGAGAAGATTGGTATCTACATCGAAATTCTTGCGGGCGGCCCCTGCCGCGCCGGCGGCGAAAAATCGCTCATACGCCTGCACCGGATTGAGCAGCGTGGGCAACGCCTTGCCGCGGGCCATCGACGTGAGGTTGTAGGTCATCGACAGCGCCTTGTTCGAAACACCCAGACCGATGTGCGGATAAATGCCGCCGAGCTTACGCGCCATGGCAGCGTCAATGGTCTCACCATACGCCTTCTTTTTCATCGGCCAACAACCGAGCGCGGCAAAGCCCATGTTATGGCTGCCGCGCGCCACACGCCCGGACAGGCCGTGGATCATCGTCATTTTCTTCACCCACGGCGCCAATGGCTCCAATGACAGACTCATCGCGTGCCCGTCCAGCGGTCGATCCTCCAGTTTCGCCGGCGTCTTGGGAAACTCAATCCCCGCCGGCTGCACATCGCGCGGGTACACGCCATTGCCCTGCACAAAGAACAACACCCGCGCCGGCTTGGCCTTGGGCGCTGCCTCCAGCTGATTCACAAACTGCGTCAGCATCAACCCACCCGCACCCAGCGAGCCGGCCTTCAGGAAATCTCTTCGGGTATTCATATTTGAATTAGTAAACATCACCCCGCGGGCCAACTAGCAACACATCGATCGATTCTTCTTCATCGGCCAAGCGAAAGACCACACGGTAATCGCCGACTCTCAACCGCAAGCAACCCGTCCATTGGCCACGCATCCGCTTTATATTCCGATGCTTGGCCACATCATCACTGGCCGCCAACTCCTCCAATGCCTGTCGCACGCGCGCTCGTTGGGCCTCCGGCATGCGACGAAGATACCGCGCCGCATTCCGGTGGAGGCGAACCGCCTTCATCACTCCACACTTTCAAGACTCTCAAACGCTTCGCGGTTTCCGGACTGACTGTCGGCAATAGCCGCCTTCAACTCGGCGCGTTCCTGCTCCGAGAAATCGAGCCCGTATGTCTCGACCCATTCCATGAACTGCGCGTACGGAATGACCACCTCAACCGGCTCGCCATTCTCGTCCACCACAAATTTCTTTTGGATCGTCGACGTACTCATGTCCTCACTCTACTTTCCTGGCACCTTGCTGTCGAGGCTGCTGCCGCAGCAAAAACGAATCCGAAGACAGCAAGGATTCCACCAATGCCCGAAAACTGCCACCGCTCTTCCGATAGGCGATGTGCGCATCCTGCAGAGTGTTGGCGTCGCCGAGCGTTTCGTTGCGGCCCATGAAATAGCGGAAGGCGTGCCGGACAAAGACCTGCTCAACGTGCTCAGACCGAGCCAGTACCGCCATCAACTCGGCCGGGCCGTTGACGCGTTTGCCATCAAGCTCCTTCACGCCGGTGCGATCAATCCAGCCAGTGGCATCCACGGGCTGGCCAGCATCGCGGCGTTGATAGCGGCCGTAATGATCATAGCGCTCAAAGGTTACGCCCAGCGGATCCATCTTGCGATGGCACCGCCAACATTCAGCCGCGGCAGTGGCCTGCTTGAGGCGATTACGAAAGGTCACATGCTCGGCCTCGGGCACGCGGGCATCCACACCGATAGGCACATCGGGCACGGTGCCCCCCAGCAAATGCGTGCGGATCCATTTGCCGCGTTGGACGGGATGGTTTTCAAAATTACCGCTCCATGCCGCCAGCCAAGCCGGATGCGTGAGAACGCCGGCGCGTTCGCCCTTGGGAAATTCCAGTGGCTGCTCCGTTAAGTTCCAGCGCCAGTCGGGCGGAAGGTTGAAGGCGGTCTGATACGGCCACCATTTGTGGTGGCCCTGCACCAATTGCACGCCCTTGTTTTTGACGGACTTATAATTCGCGTTCACATAAAACTGCTGCGTGGTCAGCAGAGTCGCGAGCACTTCACGATCCACGCGCAACGTATCGCGGACGGTCGTCTCCAAGTCTGCCACCAACAAATCGGGCCGATGCACTCCACCCTCGGGCGCATCCTTAAACACCTCGCGCGCGAAGGGATAATGAAAATATTCGCGGAAGAATTGCAGGACACGCGGATTGCGATCCTGCGCCAAGGATTCATCAGCCAAACGCGTGCGCATCGCCGTGGCCACTTTCGCCGCCGTGTTTAATTTCCCCTCATCCGCAGCCGCCAACAACTCCACCACCGGCCGATCATCCAGTGCGTACGACAACGCGTAAGCCGTCTCGCGTGGGCTCAACCGCACACGGCCGTGTTCGTCCGGCTCGCCAGTGCCCAGTTCCATGCGATAGAGCACTTCCGGCTGCAGGAGAATCGCCGTCAACAACGCCTTCGCCCCAGCCACATGGCCGCCCGTATTACTGGAGGCCTTATGAAATGCCCCGAAACGCTCCTGCTCCTCCGCCGTAGGCGCGCGCCCCACGATCTTGCGAAAGGCCGTCTCGATGGCCGCCACCACCTGCTCCGCCGTGGGTGGCGTGTCGGTGACCAGCGCTTTGAGCGGGCGATCCCTGCTGGTGGGTGCTGTCATGGCCCCGGCAATTTTCTTGGCGTTACCGAGCAACGGGGCCGCGGCCGCCTCATCGAGAAAATAGCCGGCCGAGAAATCCTTGAAGTTCGAGCCATCATTTTGGTTCAGCCCATTGGCCAGGCCGGTGATGCGCTCGCCGAGGCGCGGCATGGTGGCGTTGTAAATCGCCGGGCGCAGCCGCCACAGGCGCGGAGCCGCAGGTGTCACGTGGCTGCGGCGTTGACCAAAAAGCGCGGCATGATCCACGTAGTTACCAAACTGCGGCTGCGTCAGCTTCTCCTCCGCCAAGGCACCCGGTTCCTGCGTCTTCAACAGCTCGCCGCGAATCCACGCCAGCACCTCTGCGCGTTCGGCCGGCTTCGGCTGCTTCTTCTTCGCCGGCGGCATGTCAGCAAACCGCAATTGCTCCTGTACCAACCGCCATGTCTCCAACGCGCCATCGGTCATCGTCGGCCGGATGCCTTCCAACGACAACTTGCCTTCCTGCGTTTCGTTGTCGTGGCAGTCCAGGCAGTAGCTCTCGAGAAACGGCAGCACCGTTTTCCGAAAACCCGCTTCACCGGCTGCAAACACGGCCTGAAACTGCAGGAAGGCAAGCAAACCCCCTATTGTATTCTTGAACTGCATGCCACTTAAACGGCTGAGCCTCCCTGATTCACGTCAAGGCGTCAATTTGACAACGCTTCGAGTGTTGCGGTGCATATCTTTTCGTTCCCGAATTAGTTCCCGTGTCTCACAAATACTGCAGCCGGAATGATTCTGACTGACCGATTTGACATCGAACGCGAGCATCATGCCCACGGAATAGCTCGATTGGCGGGTGTGGATGAAGCAGGGCGCGGCCCACTTGCCGGCCCCGTTGTTGCCGCCGCCGCTGTGCTGCCATCTTCATGGATGGACACAGGTTTGCCCTCGGAACTGCGGCGGCTCGATGACTCCAAAAAACTATCCCCCAAAGTCAGGAATGATCTCTTCGAGCACCTCATCAACGATCCCGTCATTGCGCACGGCGTGGCCATCATCGACTCGGACACCATCGACAACATTAATATTTTAGAGGCGACTCACTTGGCAATGAATCAAGCTCTGGCAAAACTTTCCCCACCCGCCGAGCATGCCTTGGTTGACGGCAACCCAGTCAAATCACTAACTCTCCCGCAGACGGCTGTCATAAAGGGGGATTCCAAGAGCTACAGCATCGCCGCTGCCAGCATCCTTGCCAAGGTGACGCGGGACCGGCTCATGGCCGAGTTTCACGAGCTCTGGCCGGAGTATGGTTTTGCTGGACACAAGGGTTATGGAACTGCGGCCCATCTTGCCGCCATCGCCACGCACGGCCCTTGCCCCATCCATCGGCGGTCGTTCGCCCCCATTCGTGAGCAGCTTGCCCAGCCGGACTTGTTCGCCTCGGCCTGACGCGGCCATTAAAGCCCCAATCGCTTGTGTTCCAGCACCACATAGCGGTCCGTCATACCCGCCAAGTAATCGCAAATGGCTCGATGAAGGCCCTCGGTCTCGATGCGGGCGCGGGATTGGCTGCCGATGTCATCCGGATTCTCATAATAATGGGCGAACAACTCCTTCAACAGGTTTACGCCCCGAAGGTTGGGCTCATGGACAACGGGGTTGTAGTAAAGGTTCTCATAAAGATATTCCCTTAGCTCCTGGTTTCTTGCCCGACGCTCGGCGCTATACTGGATGAGCGGGCTTTCACGCAAACGAACTTCATCCGCGCTGTTGACACCCGCATCGACAATGCACCGGCCACTGGTTTCCACAACATCGTGAACCTGACTGTCGATCAAGCAGCGGATGATAAAATAGCGCCGACACTCATCAGCCATCACCCCATGTTCAGCCCTCACCTTGGCGTCGGCATCACGCCAAAGATGGACGTTTTTTTTCAAATTCTCCTCGGACAACAGTTCCGCATCCAGGCCATCGTCAAGATCGTGACTGTAGTAGGTAATCTCGTCGGCCAGATTTGCGACCTGCGCTTCGAGCGAACTGGACTTTGCATCGAAGCCCTCCCGTTTGCTGGGGTGATCGTAAGCGGTGTAGTGCTTCACTAATCCTTCCCGCGTTTCCCAAGTCAAATTCAAGCCATTGAAGCCCGGATATTTTTGCTCGAGTTCCTCAACAATGCGCAGGCTTTGCCGGTTGTGCTCAAAGCCACCGTGATCCGTCATCAATTCGTTCAGAGCATGTTCGCCCTTGTGACCGAATGGCGAATGGCCCAAGTCGTGAGCTAGAGCAATGGCCTCGGCAAGATCCTCGTTCAAGCCCAAGGCCCGGGTGATGTTTCGTGACACGGCCGCCACTTCCATGGTGTGGGTCAGGCGCGTGCGCAGGTGGTCGCCCGTTCCATTCAAAAACACCTGCGTCTTGTATTCCAAGCGACGAAAGGCGCGCGAATGGATGATCCGGTCGCGATCACGCTGATAATGTGTCCGCCACAAGTGAGGCTCCTCGGGATGCTCCCGCCCGCGCGTCTCGGTACTGAGCTGGGCAAAAGGGGAAAGGGCCCGACATTCATTGGCCTCCATCTGTTCGCGGGTCAACATCTGCGTAATCAGTTACCAGCAATCAATCGTCTGTGTCCAGCGTGGGAAGATTCGGTTTGCCGGGCGCGTGAAACTTCCATCGCCACAATGCCCACAAGCCCACGGGAATGGCCGCGCTCAGGGCCATGGCCAATCCCGGATGCTCCTTGGCCGGCCCCAGAGAACCAAGATAGGCAAACGTAAAGGACATGGGCACAACACCGCAAAAAAGCGCCGCAAAATACTCGCGCGGCGGCATTCGCGAAAGGCCGGCGAAACAGCTTAAAATCTCCGGAAGTATAATCATCCACCGCGAGATCACGATGACCCAGCCACCCGAACGGGCAAAAAAATTTCGCCCCAAGACCAGCCCCCTCTCACCAATCAGAAAACGAGCGGCATTTTCATTCATCCAACGGCACAGGAGGTAGCCGGTTGTTCCGGCACAAAAAGTGCCCAAGGTGCCAATCAGCCCTCCCAGCAACGGGCCATAAGCGCCCCCCAAAGTGGTGAGTACCGCCGTAGCGGGAATCGGCAGAAAAACATCGAGAGTCAAAAGCCCGACAATGAAAAGCCAATCCCAACGACCCGGCACATCGCTTTGGTTGCCCGTCAGCAACTCCTCGAAATAGCCGCCACAAAGAAAGAATGCGGCAATCATCAAGGCTGCGGCGGCCAGTCCTGTTATAAAAATGCGCATGTGGAGAAGAAGAGCAAATCAAGCCGGGGCGGATGGAAATCGCATCCAGCCGCCCTAATGTGGAAAAGGTCAAACTTACGGCAACAGCGTGACCCCCGCCAACTCAGCGCGAGTGGCGGCGGCATCCTGAATGAGCGCTTGAAAAGGCCACACTGTGCCGGGAGCCAACTCGGTAACTCGCGTGTCGCTGGCCGTGCCGAGGAGTTGATCGTTTGCATCAAAAAGCCGGAACTCAACCTTTATGCGACTGTGAGGCTGGGTAGCCTCATTGCCCAAGTCTCCAACCACATATTTGATGCCAGTTGTGGCATTGTTGAAAACCCGGAATTGGATCACCCGCAGCCCCGGGACTTGTGCAGCAGGCACGGGTGTTGGCGGAGTGGGCACGGGTGTTGGCGGAGTGGGCGCGG
>DJHS01000067.1:0-19161 GCA_002433235.1 Verrucomicrobia bacterium UBA6614 | reverse complement strand
AGGTAATAGCGAATGCCAAGGTTGGCACAGACGGAGCGGGCATCGCTGACGGCTTGCGGGCCGCAACATTTGTCCTCGGCGCGTGAGACGCAGTCTTGCGGCCAGAGTTTTAACGTGACGCCGACGACCTCGTAGCCTTGCTCGAGCAACAGCGCGGCGGTGGCGGAGGAATCCACACCACCGCTCATGCCGCAAAGCACGCGCGTCTTTTTTACCTCGGCAACCGCGGGCATGGTCAACCGCCGTTGAGGGCCTTGAGGGCTTTCTTGACGTCGCTGACGCGCATGACGAGCAGGCCCTTTTTCGCGCGCGGGGGCGTGGCGCAGTAGAGGTACTCAATGTTCACCTTGGCCTCGCGCAGGGTGCGGGCGATCTCGGCGAGCTTGCCGGGGCGATTGTCGTCATCGACCAGGATGACGTCGTCCTCCACCGCCAGCGCGCCGCGTTCCTCAAAGAGCGTCAGCGCCTTTTGCGGGTTGCTCACCACCATGCGCACGACGCTGTGGTCGACGGTGTCGCTGGTGCTGATGGCGTAGATGTTGATCTTGGCGTCGGCGAGCGCATCGCAGACGCGCGCGAGGGTGCCGGGCCGGTTGTCCAGAAACACGGCGATTTGCTGGGTGATTTCCATGGCGCCTCCGGGGTTGGGTTCGCCGGCAATCTAGCACACGCGGCTAGAATCCGCCAGTGGGCGCGGGCTTGGCCTTTTCCTCGGCCAACTCGTGGACGGGCTTGGCGGCGGGCTTGGCCTCGGGCGGATGCGGCACCACGCACCAGAACTGCCCGGCGGCATCGGTCCAGTTTTTAAGGATTTCGTTGGCGCGCGGCGACTCGGTCAGCTCGAGGTGCTCGTAAATCAGCTTCTGCACGGCCTTGATTTCGTCCTCATCAATCAGCCGCTCCAGCCCGACCATCGCGGGGTTCAGGTTTTCGGGCACGTTGTTTTCGGGGTCGTAAATGTACGCGCGCCCGCCGCTCATGCCCGCGCCGAAGTTGCGGCCGATGCTGCCCAGCACCACCACCTGCCCGCCGGTCATGTACTCGCAGCCGTGGTCGCCCACGCCCTCGATCACCGCCGTGGCGCCACTGTTGCGCACGCAGAAACGCTCGCCCGCGCGCCCGGCGGCAAAGAACCGCCCGCCCGTTGCGCCGTACAGGCAGGTGTTGCCGACGACTTGGTTCGCGGCCCATTCGTACTTCGCCTCCGCCGGCGGTCGCACGATCAGCTCGCCGCCGTGCATGCCCTTGCAAACGTAGTCGTTGGCCTCGCCGAAAACCTTCATGCGAATGCCCGGCGCGAGGAACGTGCCGAGGCTCTGGCCCGCGCTGCCATGCAGCGTCAGGTCGATGCTGCCCTCCGGCAAACCGGCGTTGCCATACTGGAACCCGATCATGCCCGAGATGCGCGTGCCGATGTTGCGGTGCGTGTTTTTAATCCGGTACTCCAGCTGCACGCTGCCCTTGCCGTTCAGCGCGTTCTTCGCGTCGATGGCAATCTCGTCGTCCAGCGAGCTGTCGCCGAATCGCTCGTTGCGTTCGCGCGTGTGGATGCGTGTCGCCGTGCCGCTGGGATCGACCTGGTACACGAGCTTGTCGAGATCGATGTTCGCCACGCGGTCGCGCACCGACTCCGGGAACGACTCCACCGGCCGGCGCGCCAACAGGTCGCAGCGCCCCACCATGTCGTCGAACTTGCGGAAGCCCAGCTGGGCCATCCACTCGCGCACCTCCTCGGCCACGCCGTTGAAGAAGGCCACCACGCTCTCGGGCTTGCCGCGGAATTTCGCGCGCAGCTCCTCCTTCTGCGTCGCCACGCCCACGGGGCAACTGTTTAAATGACACACGCGAAACATCGCGCAGCCCGCCGCGATCAGCGCCGCGGTGCCGAAGTTGAACTCCTCCGCGCCCAGCAGCGCCGCCGTCACGATGTCGCGCCCGGTCTTGATGCCGCCGTCGGTGCGCACCACGATGCGGCTGCGCAAGTCGTTGAGCATCAGCGTTTGGTGCGCGTCGGCCACGCCGACCTCCCACGGGCCGCCGGCGTACTTGATGGAACTCATTGGGCTCGCGCCCGTGCCGCCGTCGTGCCCGCTGATGAGCACCACGTCCGCGTAGGCCTTGGCCACGCCCGCGGCCACGGTGCCCACGCCGGCGCAGCTCACCAGCTTCACGCACACCTTGGCGCGTGGGTTCACCTGTTTTAAATCATAGATCAATTGCGCGAGGTCCTCGATGGAATAGATGTCGTGATGCGGCGGCGGCGAGATAAGTGGCACGCCCGGCACGCTGAACCGCAGCTTGGCGATCATCGGGCTGACCTTGTGTCCCGGCAACTGCCCGCCCTCGCCCGGCTTCGCGCCCTGCGCCATCTTGATCTCGATTTCCTCCGCGCTCGCGAGGTACTCCGGCGTCACGCCAAACCGGCCGCTGGCAATCTGCTTGATGGCGCTGTTCTTCTTGGTGCCGTAGCGCGCGGAATCCTCGCCGCCCTCACCGCTGTTCGACTTGCCGCCGATGATGTTCATTGCCTCCGCCAGGCACTCGTGCGCCTCGGGCGACAACGCCCCGCAGCTCATGCCCGCGGTCGTGAACCGCACGCGGATGTTCTCGATCGGCTCCACCTCCTCCAGCGGCACCGGCGTGGCGTCGGCAAAGTCCAGCAGGTCGCGCGGCGAACACGGCACGCGGTCTTCCACCTTGGCCGTGTAGTTGCGAAACAGGTCCGGCTCCTCCGGCTTGCGCAGGAACTTGTGCATCGACGACACCACCGGCTTGTTAAAACTGTGGAACTCGCCGCGCCCGCCGGACAACGGCTTGAACGCGCCGCCCTCCTCCAGCTCCGCCACGTCGGGATCATCGTAGGCGTTGGCGTGGCGGCGCAGGGCGTCCTCGGCGATCTGCTCCAGCGTCACGCCCTCGATCTGCGTGGTCGTCCCGTAAAAACAGCGGTCCACCACCGCGCGCGACAGGCCCACCGCCTCGAAGATCTGCGCGCCGCGATAGCTCGCCAGCGTGCTGATGCCCATCTTGGACATGATCTTTAAAATGCCGTTCTGGATCGCCTTGCGGAAGTTGGACAGGCCCTTGTCGAGCTGGATGTCGAAGTCGCCTGACTCCACGTTCTCGCGGATGCTGTCGATCGCCACGTACGGGCACACCGCCGACGCGCCGAAGCCGATGAGCGTCGCGAACTGGTGCACGTCGTGCGCCTCGCCGCTCTCGCACACCATGTCGGCCTTCATGCGCAGACCCTCGCGGATGAGGTGGTGATGTACCGCGCCCACCGCCAGCAGCATGGGGATGGGCACGAGGTCGGCTGCCACCTCGCGGTCCGTTAAAACCAGAATCGACTTGCCGCCGCGCACGGCCTCCGCCGCCTGTTCGCAAATGGCCGCCAGCGCCGTGTCCAGCCCCGCCGCGCCGTCGGACTGTTTAAAGTGGCAGGCGACCGTCTCGCTGGCGAACGCGGGGTCGTCGATGTTGCGCAGCGCCTCCAGCTCGTACTCGAACAGGAACGGGCTCTCCAAGAGAATCTGCTTGGCGTGCGCCTCGGTCTCCTCCAGCCAACTGCGCTTGGCGCCCATGTAGACGTTCAGCGACATCACGATGCGCTCGCGGATGCTGTCGATGGGCGGGTTGGTCACCTGTGCGAAGAGCTGTTTAAAGTAATAGTGCAGCAGCTTGGGCCGCGCGGACATCGCGGCCAGCGGCGTGTCGTCGCCCATGGAGCCCACCGGCTCCGCGCCGTTCATCACCATCGGCTCGAGGATCTCCGTGATCTGCTCGGTCTCCCAGCCGCAGGTGATCTGCCGCAGCGTGAGGTCGAGAATGTTCACCGGGTCGTAGCTCTCGCCAAACGGCTTGGCGTGCTCGGCCAGCGAAAAGAGCTGCGCGTCGCACCAGTCCGCGTACGGCTGCAGCCCGGCGACGTGCGCCTTGCAGTCGTCGTCGTCGTAAAACTTCTTCTCCGCCGTGTCGATGGCGATCAGCTTGCCCGGCCCCAGTCGCCCCTTGCGCACCACCTGACCCTCTGGCAGGTCCACGAGCCCAATCTCACTTCCCATCACAACGAGGCCATCTTCATAAATCTCGAACCTCGCTGGCCGAAGACCATTGCGATCCAAGGTTGCGCCAACCATGGTGCCGTTTGAGAAAACGATTGCCGCCGGCCCATCCCAGGGCTCGTTCAGGCACGCATGGTATTTATAAAAACCCTCCAACTCGCGTGGAAGATCCTTCTTCTTCTCCCAAGCCTCGGGGGCCAGCATCATCGCCGTATGGATGTTGTCGCGGCCTGAAAGCTCCAGCAATTCCAGCGCGTTATCCAGACAGGCACTGTCGGAGACATCGGATTGCAATACCGGCATCAGGTGCTCGATGTTGCCGCCCCATAAATCGCTCTTCAGCTCCAATTCGCGCGCGCGCGTCCAGTTCTTGTTGCCGATCAGTGTATTGATCTCGCCGTTATGTGCCACCATCCGGAACGGTTGCGCCAACTGCCAATTCGGAAACGTGTTCGTCGAGTAGCGTTGATGGAAGACACACAGCGTCGTCTCGAATAACGGCGACTGCAGGTCTGTGTAAAACTTTTCCAGTTGCGGCGCGTTAAACAGCCCCTTGTAAATGATCGTGCGCGAGGAAAACGAGGGCATGTAAAACTCCGCGATGCCCTGCGCCACCGCCTTTTTCTCCGCCGCTTTGCGCGCCAGGTACAGCCGCCGCTCATACTCCTCCGAGCTCCAGTCCGCCGCGCGCCCCAGCAGCACCTGCTCGATGCCCGGCATCGTGTTGCGCGCCTTGTCGCCGAGGCACGAGGGATTCTGCGGTACCGCCCGCCAGCCGAACTTGTGGATGCCAAACTGTTCCAGTGCCTCCTCCACGAGGTGGCGGCACGTGTGTGCCTTGTACTCATCGGTCGGCAGGAACACGAACCCGACTGCCACGTCCGCCTCGTCTGATAGCTTGCCGCCCAATTTTTCCACCTCAGCGGCAAAAAACTTTCGTGGCAACTGGATCAAAACCCCCGCGCCATCACCCGTCTTGGCGTCTGCATCAAGAGCACCGCGGTGGGCCAGATTGCAAAGCCCCTCCAAGGCCAAATCCAGCACGCGACGCTCAGCCGCGCCATTGCTGTTGGCCACGAAACCAACGCCACAGTTGTCATGCTCAAACCGCGCGTCGTACAAAGACTGTTCAACCTTCGGATAACTCATGGGTTCCAAACGGGCCGGGGAGTGTACACAGGGAAGTCAATCGGACAATCCCTTTTTTGGGAAGGCCCAATTTTCTACATCAACATATCGACCAGAATCAGGAGCAGCCAAAAAAGCCCACCTAACGAAAATCCCCCGTTGCCAAACCCGCGGCAGAGTGCCACAATTCTCCCGCGATGGACCCCGCCAAAAGCCCGGCAACGGCTTCCGCGACGGCTGAACTCTCCCCCAGCCGCAAGGCCGCCCTGCTGGAATTGCTCGCCGACGACGACCACACCGTCTATCGCGCCATCCGCCGCGAAATCATCTCCCACGGCCCCACGGTCCGCGAATGGCTTGCCGGTCATGCCCTCGACGAGGATCCCATCCGCCGCCGCCACGCCAAGGCGATCGTCAGCCATTTTGACCGCCAGAACGCCGACCATGACTTCAGCGCCTTCTGTCTCCGCCACGGAGAGGACCTAGATCTTGAGGAAGGCTGCTGGCTCCTCTCTCGCACCCGACACCCCGAGATCAACATCAGCGCCTACCGCGCCCTCTTCGACGACTACGCCCGCGACCTCTGCGATCGCCTCGACTTTGGCGCCGAGCCCGAAGGCCTTATCGCCGGCGTCAACGCCTACCTGTTCAAGGAACAAGGCTACGTCGGCAATGAGGAAAACTACTACGACCCTAACAACAGCTATCTCAACCGCGTCGTCGACAACCGCACCGGCAACCCCATCAGCATGTGCATGGTCTACCTCGCCGTCTGCCGTCGCCTGCAACTGCCCATCACCGGTATCGGACTGCCAGGCCATTTCCTCTGCCGCTTCCAGAACCCGCGCAAGGAGATCTATATCGACGCCTTCAACGAGGGCCGCATTCTCACCAAGACCGACTGCATGAAATACCTCAAGCAGGCTGGCTACGAATTCCACGAGGCATTTTTAATCCCCGCCAGTCCCCGCCGCATCCTCCTGCGCATGTGCAGCAACCTCCATCAAATCTACCAGCACGAAAACCAAAAAGGCGAAGCCGACCGGCTGCAGGGCTACATTGTGGCATTGTCAAAATAAGCACAAAAAAAGCGCGGATGTTTCCATCCGCGCGGTGGGAAAAACTTGGCGGCCCCTACTTCTTTTCCACCACCCAGATGTTGCGATAGCGGACGGGGTTGCCGTGATTTTGCAGGTGCAAAAAACCCGGCCCGGGGCCTTCAGGTAGCGGACTGGCGGTGGTACGCTTAGGTAGCTTGACGTTATTGTGGATTTTCACGCCGTTGTGAAACACCGTGATGCGTGCGTCTTCCACCTTCTTGCCATCCTTGAATTTCGCGGCCGTGAATTCCACATCGTAGGTCTGCCATGAGAGCGGTGGGTAGCACATGTTCAGGTCGGGAGGCTTGATGCTGTAGATGCCGCCGCATTCGTTGTGGTGGCCGGTGAGTCCAAAGGAATCCAGCATCTGCACCTCATACCGTGCCTGCAAGTAGCAGCCGCTGTTGCCCCGGCCTTGGCCGCGCGCCTTTGGCTTGAAGGGCAGGCGAAACTCAATGTGCAGACGATGATCCCCAAACCGCTGGATGCTGTTCGCGCCCTGCATCAACAGGCCGTCCTCGGTCATCTTGCCGGGCTTGAAGTTTTTCGCGCTCGATCCATCAAACAACACCACCGCACCCTTGGGCGGCTTCATGCCCAGCGAAGAACTCTTGCGCATCACCTTCTCTAGCCGATTCGCGCCATCCGGGCTGGAGAGTTCAAAAATCTTGCCCGCGATGGCACCCTTCCAACCCTTGGCCTCGGCAAAGGCTGCGCCAGCCGCGCTGGCTTTGCCGTTGATTTCCACCTTGGCGGACTTATCCCAGCCGTCCCCGGGCAATCCGCCCTTGTGGATAACCGCGCGGTAATTGCCGTCCCCAAGCGCAATCACCTGCACGCCAATGCCCTTGCCGGCATATTCGCCTTGGACCTGATATTCCGGCCCCGCCTTGGCAGGATCCGTTTCGCCACCGGGCCCGGCGGCAATGAGGGAAAGAACGAGAGTACTCAGGAAAAGGAAAAAGGTCTTTTTCATGTGTGTTTTTGATTCGCGGCGCATCATACCGGCGAGACAGGTGGCGGCAACGCCAAAAAACATGTTGACCCGACCGTGTAATTCCCTATTTTCCCCGCTCCACGCGAGTGAGAAGTTTTTAGCCAAGCTGGTCCCCTGATCCCCGCAAGCCAGCTTGGTTCCCCAAAGCAGCCGGTTCCCCAGCCGGCTGCTTTACTTTTTGCCGATAAATCACGCGGCAAATTCTCATTCATCCCGCAAATCAAGCAGGGCCGCGTGTGTCATGGAGATTATCAGGGTGCGAAAATCCGTTTCCGGATCCCAGCCCAGTTTCTCCCGCGCGCGGGAGGCATCGCCCACCAAACGGTTTGGCTCAGCGGGGCGCAGGAGGGATTGGTCGCGCTTGACGTAATCTCGCCAGTCGACATCCACCGTTTCAAACGCAATCTCCACCACTTCCTGCACCGAGTGCGTTTCGCCGCTGGCAAAAACATAGTCCGCCGGCTTAGGTTCGCGCAGCGCCAGACACACCCCACGCACAACATCCCGCGCGTCCGACCAATCCCGCTCCGCGGCGAGGTCTCCCAGTCTCAATTCCTTCTGGCCGCCCAGCTTGATGGCCGCAGCCGCACGGCAAATCTTTTGGGTGACAAAGCTCTCCCGTCTGCGAGGCGACTCGTGGTTATACAGGATGCCGTTGACGGCATAGAGACCATGAGTCTCCCGGTATTGGCGAACCATCTGCGCACCCAATGCCTTGGCGCAACCGTAGGGAGTCACAGGGGCAAAGTGAACTGCTTCGTCCTGAGGGCTGGAGGAGGGGCATCCAAACACCTCGCTGGAGGCAGCGTTAAAAAAACGCGCCTTGGGACAGCCAGCTCGTACAGCCTCCAACAATCTCACTGTGGCCAACCCGTTGACAACCAATGTTTCCTCCACAGCCTCAAAGCTGCCTCCCACGTGGGTTTGCCCGCCCAAGTGATATATTTCGTCAGGCGCCACGGCGGCAACCGCTCGCGCCAAGGATGGCCCGTCCACCAAATCTCCAACGTGCAGGCCAAGGACATCCATGTGGGGTGCCAAGGGAGTTTGCTCAATCTTTGTCCCGGAACGAATCAGGCCATGCACTTCATAGCCTTGCCCCAACAACAGTTCCGCCAGATAGGATCCGTCCTGTCCGGTGATACCCGTGATGAAAGCACGCGTCATGTCAGCCTTGGAGCGCCTTTAAATCCTCATCAACCATCAACCGCACCAGATCAGCAAACTTCGTCTTTGCCTCCCATCCCAGATCCCGGCGCGCCTTTTCCGGATTGCCCAACAACAGGTCGACCTCGGCCGGCCGATAGTAGGCGGAATCGACCTCCGTGTATTTTTCCCAATCGAGCCCCACATGATCAAATGCCACCTCAGTCAGCTCGCGCACGGTATGGGTTTCGCCAGTGGCGATGACATAATCACCGGGTTCATCCCGCTGCAGCATCAGCCACATGGCTTCCACATATTCCTTGGCATAACCCCAGTCGCGCTTGGCCTCCAGATTGCCCAAAGCCAGCTTTTCCTGAAGGCCCAACTTGATGCGGGCAACAGCCAGCGAGACTTTGCGAGTCACAAAAGATTCACCACGCCGAGGTGACTCGTGGTTGAAGAGAATGCCGCTGCACCCGTGCAAACCATAGGCTTCGCGAAAGTTTATCGTGATCCAGTGAGCAAACAACTTGGCACAGGCATAAGGGCTGCGGGGATGAAATGGCGTCGCCTCCGTCTGCGGTGTCTCTCGCACTTGGCCAAACATCTCGCTGGACGAGGCCTGATAATAACGGGTTTCAATGCCCGCCGAACGAATGGCTTCCAGCAACCGCACGGCGCCCACGGCAGTGACATCAGTCGTGTAGTCCGGCGTGTCAAAACTGATTTTCACGTGGCTTTGCGCGGCAAGATTATAAACCTCGGCCGGTTTCAGGGCCGCCACCAGACGAGTGAGCCCGCCGCCATCGGTCAAGTCCCCGTAATGAAGGGTCAGCCTTTCATGTTCCAGCAAATGACGAATGCGCTGTAAATTGTCGGTCGATGCCCGACGCACCAAGCCATGGACCTGGTAGCCCTTACCTAGGAGGAACTCGGCGAGATAGGAGCCGTCCTGCCCCGTGATGCCGGTAATGAGAGCCGAAGACGCCACACCCGCATATTGCCGCCCGCCCGCGCCGAAGGCAAGCGCACTTTCTTCGCAGCCGGGCCCCGCCCAGTTGCGCCTTGAACAAGGCTTCTCTTCGGGCTAGTCTGCGGCATGATTTCCCTGCGCAAATTCGCATGTGTGGCCGCCTTTTCCATGGCGTGGATCGGCTACAACTTGTTGCCAGCCAAGGAAAAAAAGACTCCCGTGGACAAGCCCAAGTTTACCAACCGGCTCGCAAAGGAAAAGTCGCCTTACCTCCAGCAGCACAAGCACAATCCCGTGGACTGGTATCCGTGGGGCGAAGAGGCGTTTGCCAAGGCAAAAAAGGAGAACAAGCCGGTCTTCCTGTCCATCGGCTACTCCACCTGCCATTGGTGCCACGTGATGGAACGCGAATCCTTTGAGGATGAGGACGTGGGCAAGATTTTAAACAAGCACTTCATCTGCGTGAAACTCGACCGCGAGGAGCGGCCCGATGTGGACCGCATTTACATGGCCTTCACCGTAGCCATCTCGCAGGGCAACGGCGGCTGGCCAATGTCGGTTTTCATGACGCCAGACAAGAAGCCCTTCTTTGCCGGCACATATTTTCCCAAGCCGCAGTTCATGCAGTTGTCGCAACGGGTGGCCCACCTTTGGGCCGACGAGGCGACAGAGAAGCGTCTCCGCGAAGATGCCAACCGCATAACCAAGGTCGTTCGGGAACACCTCAAGATGGAAGCGCCGGAAGATCCCGAGTTGAAGGCGGACTATCTTGACGCCGCCGCATCCGTGGTAAAACGCACTTTTGATCCAAAGTTTGGCGGCTTTGGACAACCCGGCCGTTGGGCCCCGAAGTTTCCCCAGCCTTCCGAACCGGCGCTGCTGCTGCGATACGGCGTGGAAAACAACGACCGTGAGGCCATCGACATGGTCCTGAAAACCTGCGACGAGATGGCAGATGGCGGCATCCGCGACCATCTCGGGGGCGGTTTCGCGCGCTACTCGGTCGACCGCGAATGGCTCGTGCCACACTTCGAGAAAATGCTCTATGACAACGCCCAACTCATCCACCTCTATCTCGACGCCTATCTGGTGAGCGGCAAACCCAAGTACGCCGACGTGGCCGCGGACACCATCCGCTACGTGCTCCGCGACATGACCCACAAGGATGGCGGCTGGTACTCCGCCGAGGATGCCGACAGTGAGGGTCATGAGGGCAAATTCTACTGCTGGACCAAGGAACAACTGGAAAAACTGCTGACCGCCGAGGAGGCCACCCTAGTCATCCGCCGCTACGGAATCACCGCGAAAGGCAATTTTGAGGATCACAGCCACCCCGAGCCGCTGAAGAACCTGAATGTTTTAAGCATCGTTGACCCCAAACTATCCCAGGACGAGGAAAAGCTGCTGGCCAGTGCCAAGGCCAAGATGAACAAGGACCGCGACAAGCGCGTTCGCCCTCATCTGGATGACAAGGTGCTCTCCAGTTGGAACGGCCTGATGCTTGGTGCCATGGCCCGTGCCTACTCCGTGCTGGGCAAGGAGGATTATTTAAAGGCGGCAGAGAGTAACCTCGCGTTCATTCAAGCCAAACTGTGGGACGCCAAGACTAAGACTCTCTACCATCGCTGGCGCGAAGGCGAACGGGACTCCGTGCAGTTGTTGCACGCCTATGGGTTTCAACTGGGCGGCGTGGTGGAATTGTACGAATCGTCCCTCAATCCCGCTCACCTCCAGTTTGCCATCGACTTGGCCGAGAGTTTGCTGAAGCGTTTTTACGATGAAAAGACCGGTGGCTTTTGGACCGACGAAGGCTCGGATGACCTGCTGCTCCGGCTCAAGGAGGAACGCGATGGCGCAGAGCCAGCCGCAGCCTCCGTGGCCACGTTGGCGCTGCTCAAGCTGGGCGCCATCACCGGCCGCGAAGATTTCACCAAGGCTGCCGAGAAAACACTGCGCTTTTACGCCGGCACGTTGAAGGAGAAACCCTACTCCCTGCCCTACATGCTGGCAGCGATGGATTTCTGGCGACACAAGCCATGGCGTGCCGTGGTGGCGGGACCGAAGGACAATGCCCAGACAGCAAAATTGGCCGGCACTGTGCATCGCATATACCAACCCAACAAGGTGGTACTTGGGACTGCAGGAGCGGTTGAGGAATTCGCCCGGACTCTCAAGCCAGGCAAGGAGAGCCCCGTGGTGTTCATCTGTTCCGGGCAGGAATGTAAGCTGCCCACCGCTGTTGCCAAGGAAATCCACGGCCACCTCGACAAGACCGCCACCTTGCGCAACAAGCCAGCTGGAGGCGGCTCACCGCTCATCCAGCCCAAGTCCGGCAATTAACAATTCCCCCTGTTCCCCTCCCTCGGACTGTGTTATATTTTCGGCGGAGGTAGATTATGAAGAAGCAACTGTTAGCAGGCATGCTGATCGCTGGAATCATGGCACCGCTGAGCGGGGGAGTTTGGGTCGGTTGCAGTGGCGGAGAGGAACAATGCCCTTACTGCAAAAAATCCTTTCCCATTTCAAACGTCCGGTTTCATGTACGGAAATGTAAAAAGAACCCTACGAAGCAAGGGATGAACAAGCCCGTCTCCGGCAAAACCACGAGCATCGACTGAGGCCCGGTCAAATGTGATACATCTCCTGCCCACGGGCATGGATTTCGGCGAGGCGGGCAAAGTGTATCGAATCCGCCGCCGCGTTGGCCCCATCGCGCAACTGCCCCCACGCTTCTCGTAACGCGGGTGGACAATTTGCGTCCGACAACGCCGGTGCATCGAAAACCTCTCCCTCCACCGCCCGCAAAACCGCCCCAAGCGAAATCTCATCGGGCGCCTTCGACAACCGATAACCACCCTGCTTGCCCCGAACACTTTGCACCAATTCAGCCCCCTTTAAATCCAAGAGAATCTGAACCAAATAATTAGCCGAAGTGCCAACCGCTGCCGCCAAATCCTCTGCCCGGTGCGCCCGCCCTCCCTCGGCCCGCGTGGCCAATTCCAAAATGGCTCGAACCGCATAGTCGCTTTTCACCGACAGCTTCACTGTCGTAGTATGTCCCAACCGGGACAACTCTGCCAGTCTTGGCTGCGTCATCGGACTCGCCGACACGAAGAAATCGCCCTATACCTCCCCGGTGAGCAGCACGCTGCGCGTCCATGAAATTTATCTCAGCCTGCAGGGGGAAAGCACCTTTGCTGGTCTGCCGTGCGTGTTTATTCGGCTCACCGGCTGTGACCTTCGCTGCTCGTATTGTGACACGGCTTACGCCTTCACCGGCGGCGAAACAATCACCATCGAGGCGATTCTTGAACAGACCGACGCACTGGCCGAGGGTTATCCCGAGCCGCCGCTGGTTGAGTTGACCGGTGGCGAGCCCTTACTGCAAAAGGAAACCCCCGCCCTGCTCACCGCCCTGTGCGATCGCGGCTTCACCGTGCTGCTGGAAACCAGCGGCGCGCATGACATCAGCGTGGTGGACCCCCGCGTGCATCGCATTGTGGACCTCAAGTGCCCCAGCAGCGGCGAGCACGAAAAAAATCTCGCCGAAAACATCGCCCACCTCCGCGCCACCGATGAGATGAAATGCGTAATCGGCACGCGCGAAGATTACGCCTGGGCCAAGGATCAACTCCGCCAACTCTTTGGCAAATGCGAGGTCCTCTTTTCATGGGTGAACCCGCTCGCGGGCGATCAGGCCAGCGACGTGCTTAAGCCCGTGCCCGCCGACCACACGCCTCTTTCCCGCCGCGAACTCGCCGAAGCCATCACCGCCGACCGCCTGCCCGTGCGCTTTCAGCTTCAGCAACACAAACATATTTGGCCCGTGGACCAAAAAGGCGTTTGATGAATCCCCACCTCAAGCTGCTGCAACAATACGAAAGCCGCAACGTCACGCACTTGGCGAAGGACGGCTCGTGGCCGATTGTCTGGGAGCACGCCAAGGGCGTGCACGTGTGGGACACGGACGGCAAAAAGTATCTCGACCTCACCGGCGCCTTTGCCGTGGCCGCCACCGGCCATGCCAACCCGCGCGTCACCCAGGCCGGGCAGGCCCAACTCGCCAAGCTGCCGCACGCGATGGGCGATGTGCATCCGCATCCGCTTAAAGGCCAGTTGGCGCGGGCACTCTCCAAGCTCACCTATGAACGCTGGGCGCGCACGGAATTTCGCCACGTGCATTACCACTGCCTGCCGCACGAGATGTCGCCACGCCACGGCAAAACCATTTTTTGCAATTCCGGCTTCGAGGCCGTGGAGGCCGCGCTCAAAACCGCCCTGCTCGCCACTAACAAGCCCGGCGTGATTGCTTTTGACGGGGCCTATCACGGGCTGGGCTACGGCGCACTGCACACCACCCATCGCGAACATTTCCGCAGCCCCTTTTGCAAACAACTCGGCAAGTTCAGCCATTTTGCGCACTTCCCCGAGACCGAATCCGCCCGCAAGGAAACGGTGGCGCACCTTGAAAAACTTTTCAAAAAACATCCGATCGGCGCCGTGCTCATTGAGCCCATTCAGGGCCGTGCCGGTTTGCGCGTGCCGGCCGAGCCTTTTCTCCGTGACCTGCAGGCCCTTTGCGAATCGCATCATGCGCTGTTGATTGCCGATGAAATTTATACCGGCTTCGGCCGCACCGGCGAGTGGTTTGCCTGCGAGCAAAGCCTGGGTTACCCGGACATCATTTGCCTCGGCAAAGCGCTCACCAACGGCTTCCCGCTCAGCGCCTGCGTGGGCCGCGCCACGGTGATGGACCGCGCGTGGCCCGCCAGCGAAGGCGAAGCCATCCACACCAGCACCTACCTCGGACACCCCGTCGGCTGCGCAATGGCGCTGGCGCAGCTCAAGGAGTTGAAGGAAAAGAAACTCATCACCCACGCGCGGCGGCTAGGGAAGAAATTCAAAACCATGTGCAACCGCATCGCCATTCCCGGTGCGCGTTATGTCGGACGCGGGTTAATGGCAGGGCTGGCGTTTGATGAAAGCGAAGGCCCGCGGGTGATGGCCGCGGTGAAAGCGATGCTGCAGCGCGGTTACATTCTGTTGCCCTCGGGCGAACACGGCAACGTGATCACCTTTTCGCCGCCCTTGACGATCACGGAAAAACAACTCGAGCGCGCACTGGCGGCGCTGCAGAAAGTGATGGCATGAACCGCAGCGAAATGCGCAGCACGCTCGATGAGGAATCCGTGCGCCTCTCCAAGGCGCTCGGGCAAAACCTGTTGCACGACCAAAACGTGCTGCGCCGCATTGCCAAGGCCGCCGACCTGCAACCGGCCGATCAGGCGCTGGAGATTGGCCCGGGCCTCGGCAGCCTTACCGAGCATCTGTTGGCAGAGGTCAACGAACTCACTGCCATCGAGAAGGACAAACGGCTGCACGCCCATCTGCGCGAAAAATTTACCGATGACGCAAAACTGCGGCTCATCCATGCGGACGCGCTCAAGTATTTTCGGAATAAGGACGTTGACTGGAGCGGGTGGAAGCTGGTGTCAAACCTGCCGTACAACGTTGCCTCGCCGTTGCTGGTCGATCTCGCCGCCATGCCACGGGGACCGGAGCGGCTGGTGGTCACTGTGCAATGGGAGGTCGGCCAACGTCTTGCCGCGCGCCACGCCACGCGCGAATTCAGCAAGCTCACTTTGCTCGTCGGCTGTCGTTATGAGGTGAAGGAGATGTTCAAGATTTCGCCGCACTGTTTCTTTCCTGAACCGCGCGTGGATTCCGCCTGCATTACCTTGGATCGTCGCCCCGAACCGCTTTACCCCGATGCGCTGCACAAGCCCTTCACCACTGTCGTCAAGCGCGCCTTCAGCCAGCGCCGCAAAATGATGCGCAAAAACCTGAAAGGCGGCTGGCCCGAGGACCAGTTGGATGCTGCCTTGGCCGCCTTACAACTGGACCCAAAGATCCGTGCCGAGAAAGTCACTCTCGAACAGTTCGTGGCTCTGACACAGAAATTGCATGATGAGTGAAGACATCTTTGACGTCGTCAACGAGCATGACGAGGTGATCGACCAACAACCGCGCAGTGTCGTGCATGCGCAGGGCTTGAGGCATCGGGCGGCGCACGTGTTGGTGTTCAATCAGGCCGGCTCGGCATTTCTTCAGTTACGTTCCCGTTCAAAAGACAATCATCCCGGCGTGTGGGACAACGCCTGCAGCGGCCACGTGGATGCCGGTGAAAGCTATGCGGTGGCCGCCGAGCGTGAATTAATGGAAGAGATTGGCCTGCTCGTCGACACGCCGTTGGAGGAACTCTTCAAGCTCGAGGCTTGCCCCGAAAACGGCATGGAGTTTGTGACCGTGTTCATGACCGATGCCGAAGGACCGTTTGAGCTGAATCCCGACGAAATCGATGATGGCCGTTGGATGACTCCCTCAGAAATTAAAACCGCCCTCGAAACAGAGCCGAATAATTACTCGCCCACGTTTCGAATGATTTGGGATCGATTGTCGCCTTAATCAATTGAATCACATCCAATCTCGTCATTGAGCCAGTCGATACTGGCTCTTTTTTTATCGATTAACGGGGCGACGGGGATTGCCGATACAGTGGGTTCAGCGAAAGCAAATGAACGTTTTACTCGCCATCAACACGGCGGCCGGCATGGGCAACACTCCCGCGCTGGGGCGTAACCTTGCGGAGATCCTGCGCCACCGGCTGGGCCGTGATCATTTTGTGAAACTCGTGCGGGCCGAAGGGCATGCGGCCGTGCGGGATTCAGCACGGGCATTTGCGCGACGGCATTTGAAGGATGCGGTGATCATCGCCGGCGGCGGCGGCGGTACTTTGCGTGCGGTGATTGAGGGCGTGGGCGTGAATCGGCCAAATCATGACCTGCGGCTCAGCGCGTTGCGAATGGGTTCAGGCAATGTGATCGCGCGCCAGCTGGGCATCGCCAAAGATCCGGTGGAAGGAGTAGAAGAACTGGCCGCTCAATTGTTGCGCGAAGCCGTGGCTAAATGCTGCGTGATCGGTTGTGATTTGGGCAACGCAGATGACACAGTGTATGGTGCCACGTTGGGTGGCTTTGGCCTGTTCGGCCGGGTGCCGGCGGCGTTGGAGGCTTATCACGCGCGTCATCCGTGGCTGCATCGGATCACTGCCCGAAGCGTGGGCATCGAGCGGTTGACGAATGTGGAGTACGGCCTGTGTCTGGCGGGTTTGTGCAGTGGGGCGGCGTGGAACCCGAAGTCGCTGCCAAAGCTCGAAGTGCAACACGGCGGCCGTACAGAAGGCTTTCGTGTCCTGGCCGGAGCATTGATGAATTTCCCCTTGGGCGCACTGCCGTTTCAACCGGGCTTATCAGTGGAGAATCCGGCGTTATCGCTGCATCTCATTCCGTACCGCAGTCGCATGCAGGCACTCAGTCTGGTGCCGCGCGCAAAGGCGTTGGCAAAGGAGGCAAAGATATATCGCATCACCGCTGACACTCCCGTGACACTGCGCGTGGCCGGTGGCGAGCGCATGCCGTTTTTCATTGATGAAGACCCCCTGGAAGCTGCCGAGCTGACCCTGCACATGGCCGGCTCCCTGCCCTTTGTTCCCGGCAAAAAATTTCAACCCAATCAAGCTGCATCTCAATGCTGAACAGAAAGATGAAGATATGAAAAGGCACACACACAAAACCCTGCATGTCAGCGTCATCGGCATCGATGGCAGCGGGAAATCCACCTTTGCCGCCTCGCTGCCGATGTTGCTGGCCGCGAAATTCAAACTCCAAGCCGGTGGCGCGGGGGAAGCCTACGTGGTCAACGGCCCCGAAGAGGATCATCTCACCCCCGGGTTTGCCCCGGATGGACTGCCGTTTACCGCCCGCATTTCCACGACGCTCAAGCGCTGGGCGAAGCGGTTCACCAATCATCACCGCATCTATCCGTTCCTCAAGGTGCCGCAAATGATGGCGCAAGATGCCGCGGCGCAACGCCTGGCTGGCAAGGCCGGCAGTGGGCCGATCGATTGTGTGGTGAGCGACGGCAACACGCTGCTATCCACCATGGGCCGAGCGGCCAATTACCTGTACCCCGCCAGTGAAGGCGAGCTGTCGTTCGAGCCCACACCGGAAGATTTGGCCGCGGTGCTGAACTACGTGCTGGACGGCCAGCCGATGCCGGAGGAAACCGCCGCTCGCATGCCGAACCTGCGCCCCGGTCGCTGGCTGCATCGCGCCACGCGCGCCGTCGGGTTGAACTGTGTTTGGCTGCCGGACGTGGTGATCCTGCTCAAGCTCGATCCCAAGGTGGCGCTGGAACGCATCCATGATCGCGGTCTGAAAATTGACCGCCACGAAAACGCCGATGATCTCGCGCAAACGCATGGCCGGTACCAGATTGCCCTCGAGACCATGCGCCGGGTGAAGGGCTCGGAATCCGTAATTACCATCGACGTCAACGGCAAGCGCCCCGGTGAAGCCCTGCAGGATGCCCTCAACTCCCTGCGTCCGCACATCCTCAAGCAACAGGCTCACCGCGCCAATGCCGGCCCTCTGGGTACCACCGAAACCAAACTGGCCGACGGCGGTATTTGGAAGAAGGTGTTCAATCCCAATTACATTTTCCGCTACTTCATCCCCCGCTTCTTTAGCGGCGCCTGGCGCGAACCCTTTTTTCCCGCTTCCAAACCCGGCCGGCGATTCCTCAAGGAAGGCTATTCCGGCGGCGTGATGAAAGAAATCTACGATCATGATCCCGAAAAAGCCGGCCTTGGTGCCCGCATCTTTCAGGGATACCCGCTGCATCGCGCGGTGTACGATCGGCTGCAGCTACTCACTGCCGCCATTGAGGCGGAACTGGAAACCCGCCTGCGCAAACAGGATCGCGTGACCCTGTTCACCGCCCCCAGCGGTTTTGCCTACGACGTGTTTCGTCCGCTGGAAAAGATCGCCCAACGCGCACCAGCACTGATGAAAAAAGTGAAACTCATCGCGGCCGATCTCGATCCTCACGGCGTGCTTGGCCCCGAACTCCGCGTGCGCGCCAACCGGCTGGGGATTCGGTTTGAATTTCATCAAGGCGATCTGAGCGACGAAGCTTTCCGAAATACGTGCGCCAACGAAGGTCCATTTGATCTCGCCCTATTCGTCGGCCTCTCCAGTTGGTTCCCCAAGCCGGCCACCCTAAAACACCTGCATTGGCTGCGGGAAAAACTCAAACCCACCGGCAAACTCTTCACCGATTGCTTCACCCCCGCCGGCTACTCCCTCTCCGGCCGCTATGCCGGCTATCAGGCCCATTACTACTCCCCCGAACGCTACCAAATGCTCCTCGACGCCGCCGGCTTCGACGGCCTCCACGCCACCGTTCAAAGCGGCCGCGACCAAATCAACCACGTTGTGGTTGTCAGTCCGACTAGAACAAATCACCAAATTAGCCCAGTCATGCGCCTCTCAATCCACAAACCTCGCGCAAGAAAAGCCACAAATAGACCCAGCAAAAGCCCACGAATCAAAATTATTCGAAAATACGAGACTGCGGCCTAAATTCACCAAAAAAAACCCCGATTAATTTATATTAATTGAATCGTAAGAAATGCGTTTTATCGGGTGAAATTTACGCGCCCAACAAAAATTCCACGCAATTCACATTTTCTGAAAGCCACCATAACCACGATTTATGGTGAAAAATAGTGATTTTTTGCTTTTTATCCAAATGGCACAAAGATTGCTCGTCGCTACCAGTGAATTGTAATTTGACCAGCTGGCAGGGCTCGAGTGATTCATCCCAACCGCTGATCGCAACCCAATAATCCAA
>DJHS01000146.1:0-9741 GCA_002433235.1 Verrucomicrobia bacterium UBA6614 | reverse complement strand
GCCGGTCCCAAGGGTATGGCTGTTCGCCATTTAAAGTGGTACGCGGGCTGGGTTCAGAACGTCGTGAGACAGTTCGGTCCTTATCCACCGTGGGCGTAGGAATCTTGAGGGGTTTAATTCATAGTACGAGAGGACCTGAATTAACGCACCTCTGGTGTGGCAGTTGTCGCGACAGCGGCAGCGCTGCGTAGCTATGTGCGGACGAGATAAGCGCTGAAAGCATCTAAGTGCCAAGCTCTTCCCAAGATAAGGATTCCCCATCAGACGCCTGGAAGACGACCAGGTTGATAGGCCAGGGGTGTAAGCGGCGAAAACCGTTTAGCTGACTGGTACTAATCCGTCGATTGGCTTATCACTTAAACCACAAATTTGGCTTGGTGACATTGTGTCGCCCGGGTTGTGCTCGGTTTTCGAGGAACACCGTGAATTTACGGTGGCCATGGCTGGTGGCCCGACCCGATCCCATCCCGAACTCGGCCGTCAAACACCAGCTTGCCGATGGTAGCGATTGTATAGCTTTCGCGAGAGTAGGGAGCCGCCAACCTTTCATAACAAGCCGGGCAATGTGCCCGGCTTGTTTTATTTCTGCAGCTCTGTGGAAACCATGCGCACCTCCGTGCGCCCAATCAGGATTCGATCCCCAAATGTCACCCGACGCGGATCCTTCACCCGCAGTCCATTGACCAGCACCCCCAGGCGGCTCCCCAAGTCCTCAATCCAGTAACACCCATCCTTCAGGAAAATGCGCGCATGCCGGCGTGAAACATTCTTGTCCGGTTGCAGGTTCAGATCCGGGTGCCCCAAGCTGGAACTCGGGCGGCCAATGATGATTTGCCTTCGCTCCACCTCGATCATTCTTTCCTTCCCCTTGTAAATACACAAAAAAAACATCGTTAAAAGCCGACAGAAAATAGGCAAGCCCTCCCTCACAGCCAATCCAAAAAACAAGGAGCATTGCTCCCCCGTGCAGTCTCGGGTAGCATCCCGCCCTCCATGGCTGAATCGGGAACAGTATATCTCGTTGGCGCTGGGCCCGGTGATGCCGGGCTTCTGACGTGCCGTGGCGCGGAATTACTCCAGAAGGCAACTCTGGTGGTCTATGACGCCTTGGTAAACCCCGCCTTGCTGGCACTGGCTCCAGCCGATGCGGAAATCCTCTATGCCGGGAAGCGTGCCTCCGCCCATGCCATTCCCCAGGAGGAATTGAACCAGTTGTTGGTTGAGAAAGCCGGCGAGGGAGGGGCTATCGTCCGTCTCAAGGGGGGGGATCCCCTTGTGTTTGGCCGGGGGGGCGAGGAGGCTGCGGAACTCAAGGCGGCCGGCATTCCTTTCGAGATAGTTCCGGGCATTTCATCCGCCATGGCTGCGCCCGCGTATGCCGGCATTCCCGTGACCCATCGCGACCATTGCTCCAGTTTTACGGTCATCACCGGCCACGAGCAGCCGGGCAAGGATGAAAGCTCCATCGACTGGGAGAAGCTCGCCAAGGAAACAGGCACCCGGATCATCCTTATGGGCGTTGATCGCATTCGTGCCATTGCCGGGCGGCTGCAGGAGAACGGGCTGCCTGGCGAGACTCCCGTGGCCATGGTGCGCTGGGGCACCACCGGCCGTCAGGAAACGCTGGTCGGCACTTTGGCCGACATCGCCGAGAAGGTCGAGCAAGCTGCCTTCAAGGCCCCGGCCGTTACCATCATTGGCGGCGTTGTGAACTTGCGTGAACAGTTGAACTGGTTTGAGAACCGGCCGCTCTTTGGGCGTCGAATCGTGGTGACTCGTACCCGCCAGCAGGCCAGCCAGCTATCCCGCCGACTTGCCGGACTGGGTGCGGACATTCTCGAAATCCCCACTATCAGGATTGTTCCGCCTGCCGAAAAGCAGCCTCTTATGGATGCCATTCTGGGCATTGCCAGTTATGATTGGCTCGTGTTCACCAGCCCCAACGGGGTTGACCAGTTCTTCCACTGGTTTCTGCAAACATTTGATGACATTCGTTCCATCGGCGGTTGCCAGATAGCGGCCGTGGGGCCCGCTACGGCTGCCAAGCTTAAACAGCTTCACTTACGCGTGGATCTCATGCCGGAAAAATACACGGCTAAAGCGGTCGCCCAAGCATTCAAGGATCATCAAAATATTGAAAACCTCACGCTGTGCCTGTTGCGCGCCGAGGTGGCCAATCCTGATTTGCCCAAGGTGCTGCATGAGATGGGGGGCATTGTGGATGACATTCCTATTTACCGGACTGTTCCCGAATCCGAGGACCGCAATGGCGCGGCCTCTCGGCTGGCGGAAGAGGGTGCGGATATCATTACCTTCACCAGCAGTTCCACGGTTGAGAATTTCCATGCCCGTTTTGACCTGCCGAGAATGATGAAGAAACACAACCTGCAGTCCGTTAGCATTGGTCCTGAGACGACAAAGGCACTGGTGAAACTCGGCCAGTCTCCCGCCGTGGAAGCTTCCCCTCATAATATTGAGGGAATGATCGAGGCGGTTCTCAGTGTTTCCAGAAAATGACTATCGGCAGAACCATTCCAGAAGGGCCTTAACCTCAAGCGCCTGCAGCTTTTGCAATTGCTTGTAGTCGGCGGATCCAATACGCGCCTCACTGACGGCGTCTACCATCGCAAACGGATCCCATGCAGTGGATTGCTTAAGGAACTCCATTTCGGTGCCTGCTGTTATTGCGCGTTTAAAAATCTCCACGAATGAAGGGTGAGTTGCCGCGCGGTGAAACCAGTAGTTTGCGTTCGGATAATCCGGTTCCCGGCGATGCATGATGCCGTGCAGAAAACTGCCGTCACTGTCTCTGATTTCCTGTGAAATGGAATGCGAAGCATCGAGATGATCGTGCCAAAGCAGCGCGGCACTGCGAACCTTGTCAGCGGCATCACCCGCGAGATTTGACGCAGCCAGTACCTCGTCAATGTCATCCTCAATCACGCTCAAAGGCAGCGCCTCATCTCGCCGTTCCGGACCCAGCCCCGGCAAGGTGGATGTTTCGAAAAGCGGTTTAACGATATCCAGCTTAATTGGCATGCCGCGTTTTCGGCTGAGGCAAGGGGGTTGTCAATCGTCTTCCGGTCCGTCGAGCATGCCGGTGGCCTGTGCGGCGTCGTAGGCGGCCATCAGTTTTTCGGCCACCGGCGAGGATTGGAGCCTTTGGTTTAAAAGCGACTTTGCCGTCCGAACGCCGTGGACGCTGTTGGTGGTGAAGATGCCTTCCTTGGTGGGCAATTCGGCCGGCGTCACGTTTTTCTCTTCCACCTGAAAATCGAGCTTCGGGCACAGCTCCATCAGGAATTGCCTCGTGATGCCCGGCAGACAGCCGCTATCCAGGGGGGGGGTGCAAACGGTTTCGCCTTCCACCCAGAAGAGGTTGGCGGCGGTTGCCGAGACCACCTTGCCATCAGGATTGAGCAGCAGAGCGTCATCCGCGTCGGCGGCCTCGGCTTCCGCCGCGGCCATGACTTGTGGCAGGCGATTGGTGGTCTTGACCTGCGAAAAATAACTTCCGGCCGTCACCACCTGGGTGGACAGGACCAGTCGATACCCATCCGGGTTGAGGGTCTCTGTGCTGGGGAAGGGATGAAGGCTGACCAGGAGATTTTCACCGGAGGCATTGCTGGGCGCGTATCCGCGCTGTTTGCTGGCGCGGGAAAGCTGGATGCGGAGAACGCCATCGTAGAATTCGTTCATTTCCATTAGCCGCACCACTACCTCGGCTAGGTTGCCTTTGTCCTGGGGCATGCGGATGAGCATCATGGCGGCTCCCTGCATCAGGCGCTGGAGATGGCGGTGCCAGAGAAAGGGCTTCCCTTCAAAAAGGCGCATGGTGTCAAAGAGGCCGTCCCCATATAGCCAGCCGCGATCAGTGACCGGCACGAGGGCTTTTTCTTCGGGAATGAATTCTCCGTTAAAGAAAACCCGCACGCCCGATCAACGCACGACGGGCGGGATCACGCAAGCCATTCCGGTATCACCCGGCCGGCTACGTCGGTGAGGCGGAAATCGCGGCCCTGAAAACGATAGGTCAGTTTCTCGTGGTCGATGCCAAAGCGGTTCAGCATCGTGGCATGCAGGTCATTGGGATGCACGGGATTTTCTTCTATGCTCCAGCCAATTTCGTCGGTCTTGCCATATATCTGCCCTCCCTTGAGACCGCCGCCGGCGAGGGCCATGGAGAAACAGAAGGGGTGATGGTCGCGGCCGGTATTGGCGGCGCGGCCGCCACGGTTTTCGCCGAGCGGTGTGCGGCCAAATTCCGCGCCCCAGACAACCATAGTGTCGTCGAGCATGCCGCGTTGTTTCAGGTCGCGAATGAGCGCGGCGATGGGTTGGTCCACCGCGCCGGCGTTATACTGTAGCTCAGGGTCAAGGTTGCTGTGGTGATCCCATGAGGCGTAGACGATGTTGACAAAGCGGACTCCGCGTTCGACCAGTCGGCGGGCCAGCAGGCAGTTACGCGCGAAATCCTGATAGGTGTTGCCTTTCTTGCCGCGGCCTCCGCCCTTGGGTTCGGGGCGATTGAGGCCGTAGGCTTCCTTGGTGGGTTCGGTTTCCTGGGAGAGATCGATCAGCTCGGGCGCGGCTGTTTGCATGCGGCTGGCCAGTTCATAGCTGGCGATGCGGCTGGCGATTTCCGGGTCACGAATTTTCTCGTAGCGTCCCTGATTGATTTGCCGAAGCACCACGAGGCCCAGTTTTTGCAGTTCCGGCGGAAGGCCCTTGGGATTGTCGAGGTTCAGGACCGGCTCGCCGGTGGTGCGGAAAAGCACGCCTTCATAGGTGGAAGGCAGGAAGCCGCTTTGCCAGAGGGTGGCGCCACCACTGGAGCCACGCCCGGCACTGAGCACTACATAGCCGGGAAGGTTTTGCGATTTGCTACCCAAGCCGTAGGTGAGCCACGAACCCATCGTCGGCATGCCGAAGCGGGATACGCCGCATTGCATGAGCAACTGGCCGGGGTGATGGTTGAACTCGTCTGAGTGCATGGAGCGCACCAGCAACAGGTCATCGGCCACGGTGCCCAAGTGGGGCAGGTAATCACTCATCTCCATGCCACATTGGCCGTGTGCCTTGAAAGTGCGGTTGCTGCCCTTGAGCGTGGCGGTGGCGGGCTGGATGAAGGCAAAGCGGGCCTTGTCCAGGATTTCCTTGGGCAGCTTTTGGCCAGCGCGTTGGTTCAGCACGGGCTTGGGGTCAAACAGATCCAAGTGCGACGGCGCGCCCGCCATGAAAATGAAGATGCATGCCTTGGCTTTGGGCTCGAAGTGCGGCTTGCGCGGGGTCATGGGGTTGGCGAATTCCGCGCCCAGCAGACCGTCCTCCATCAGAAGGCTGGACAGGGCCACGCCGCCAAGGCCGGAAGCGGAGGTTGCCAGGAAATCCCGGCGGGTTTGGGATGCCATTTGTTGGGCAGCGCGATGGATTTCTGACGGTTGCATTTTATTCACGGGTAATGAATTCATCCAGATTCTGGAGTACACGGGCAATAATTGCCCAAGCGCTGGCCTCGGCGTCGCCGTTGAACGTCTTGGCGGTAGCCTCGTTGCCTTTGTAGTAGACGCGGGCTCGGTGAAGGAGGTCGGTGAGGGCAGCCATTTCACGTATGTCCGGTTTGCGAGCCACGCAGATTTGAAATCCCGTCGTGAGTCGTTCGGTGTCGGTTTTACTGGTGGCGAGCATGCGTTTACCCAAAGCCTTGGCGGCTTCGGTAAACACCTCGTTGTTTAAGGTGGCGAGGGCTGCCAGCGGGGTGTTGGAGCGGGTGCGCTTGACACAGGTGACGTTGCTGTCCGGGCAGTCAAAGGTCAGCAGGTTTGGGTGTGGCGAGGTGCGCTTGAAGAAGGTGTACATGCCGCGCCGGTAGCGGTCTTCACCCTTGCTGGGATTCCACTTGAAGTTGTTGGCGTAGCTTAAATCGGCGACACCCGCGGGGAGGGGAGGGAAAACACTGGGTCCGCCGATCTTGGGGGAAAGAAGTCCGCTGGTGGCTAGGCTTAAATCCCTGATTATTTCCGCCTCCACTCGAAAGCGGTTTTGGCGATGGAGTAGATGGTTGTTGGGATCACGATCGGTTAGTTCCGGGCGGTGAACAGAGGATTGGCGGTAGGTGGCGCTGTGGACGATGAGCCTTATCATGTCCTTGCGGGACCACTTTCGGCGGATGAATTCGCCGGCCAACCAATCGAGTAGTTGCGGATGGGTGGGGGCATCGCCCCGGACTCCAAAATCATTAACGGTTCGCACGAGTCCTTCGCCAAAAAGATGCATCCAGATATGATTGGCGGTGACGCGTGGGACGATTGGATTTTGGCCGTCCACCAGCCAACGGGCGAGGTCCAGCCGGTCACCTTGGGCACGGTTTTTTGCCGTGGGAAGAGTGGCCGGCGTGAGCGGGGATACCTTGTCCTTGGGTTGCTTGAATTCGCCGCGGTGAAAGATGTGTGTGGACCTCGGGCTATTCGTTCGTTGGGAAAGCACCCGCACACTCATGACGGGCGGTTTCGGCGCGCTGGCGTTGAGATTTTTTATTTGGGTCTGCAAGGCTGTGGCCTCGGGATCACGATCGCGGACGAAGTTGAGCAGTGCCTGCTGTTCGGCAGCTGTGCGCTGGTCAGGATTCTTGACGAGGAGTTGCGCGATGATTTTTGGAATTCCCTCGCCCGGGGCATGGCCGGTCCGGGTTGAAATGCGGAAGCGACCGATGGTGTGTTGTTTGCCGTATTTTTGGTCGAGCACGACGTGGAGGAAGATGTTGGTCTTCATCCGGAGAGGCTGCGCAAAGGTGACTGTGAGGGTGTGCGGTTTGCCATAGGCGGGGCCGATGGCCCACCCAGTGCCCTTGGAGCCAACGCCAATCCTGCCGTCGATGGCGTTGCCGGCGGGCCAATCCTTTTGCGAATGGGATGCCGTGGCTCGGCTGAGCTTCAGGGGTTGGCCGGTGAACTCCTGCCGGGTGCTGGCGTAGACGCGAATATCGTTCAGGACAAAGTTGCCATGGGGAGTTCGGCCGGGGCCTTTGGCAGGCAGGGAGGGATCGGGCAATACCTCGAGTTTGAGACCAGTGATCTCGCGCTGTTGGGTTTCGAGTTCCAGTTCGTACTCGGCACCGTCGGGATTGTCGCCGGAGACAAGCAGGGAACCATCCTCTTGTGCGCTGAATTTCACGCTATTGTTTTTCCCGGCCCGGGCGGAGAGAAGTTTTATGGGGTGATACGCCACGGGAGAGCTGGCTTGTTTGGCCAGTTCCGAACGCAGGGCCTTCTCCAGTTCGGTCAGGGATTTGCGCAATACCTCGTCGCGTGCGTTTACTTGGGCCTGAAACGCTTTCATTTTGGTGTCATGCACGGTCTGAGTTTCCGCGAACGCGGACAACTCCTGGCGCGAACGTGGGACACTGGCGCTGGTTTCGTCCCCGTTGTTAAAGTAGGCAAAAAGTTGGTAGTACTCTTTGTGTGTGAGTTGATCGTACTTATGGTTATGGCAGCGGGCGCAGGTGACAGTCAGCCCAAGCCAAACGGAGCCCAAGGTCTCCACGCGGTCCATCACGGCGGCCACGCGCCACTGTTCCTTGTCGGTGCCACCCTCGGTGTTCGTGAGGGTTTGGCGGTTGAAGGCCGTGGCGAGTTTTTGCAGGTCGGTGGCATTGGGAAGGAGGTCGCCGGCAAGTTGCTGGATGGTAAACTGGTCAAAGGGTAGGTCGGCGTTAATCGAATTGATGACCCAGTCGCGGTATCTCCACGCATTCATGCGTGGCCGATCTTTTTCGTAGCCATCACTGTCGGCGTAGCGGGCTTTGTCGAGCCAATGACGGCCCCAGCGCTCGCCGAAGTGTGGCGAGGTCAGGAGTCGGTCAACCAGTTTGGAGTACGCCTCGGGTGACTTGTCGGATTCAAAATTTCTGACCTCAGAGGGAGTCGGCGGAAGGCCCAGCAGGTCATACGACAGGCGGCGGATCAACGTGTGCCGTTCGGCTTCGGGAGATGGTGTGATGTCATTGCGTTCCAACTTGGTGAGAACGAAGTTGTCGATGGGATTCCGTGGCCAGATTTTGTTTTTAACACTGGGTGTCGCTGGTTTTTCCAGCGGCCGGTAAGCCCAGTGTGTGCTCCATTCAGCACCTTCCTTGATCCATCGGCGCAGCGTGGCGATTTGTGCAGCGGCAAGCCGTTCGCCTTTCTTTGGCGGCGGCATCAGTTCATCAGGATCAAGGCTGGTGACTCGCGCCATCAGCGGACTGGCATCGGGGTTGCCGGGTGTGACTGTCGCCTTGCCGGAATCCAGAATCGCAAGGATACCCTTTCGAGTGCTCAGGTCCAGATCAGCCTTGGGGTTGTCGTGGCCATGGCATTTTATGCAATGGGCGGCAAAAATAGGCTGAACATCCTTCGCAAAATCGATCCCGGCCCATGAAGTCATGGCCGTGACATAAGTCAAAAAAATCAAGTAAAACCGCATAAAAATCATGCTTTTCCGAGGAAACAATAGACAAATCGCGTCCAACCTGTCAAATTGTTGATGCGGGTTTGCGCGCCGGAGAAAATGTGGTTCGGCCCTTTCGCATTGGTACAATACGTGCTAATTTGACACATGATGAAGACGATCCCAGTTGTTTTGTCAGGGTTTTTTGCGGCGGGAGTTTTTGCCGCCACCCCAACTCCAGGGGCTCCCGGAAGTTCGGCCACGAAGGCGCCGAAACAAAAGGACGTCAAGGATATGAGTCCGGAGGAGCTGATGCAGGTGCTCAACCGCGCCAACCTTCTGGCTCGTCCGTATTACAATGGAGTTCCAGACCCCGCCGCGGTGGGGCGTGGATACGGAGAACGGCGCAAGGAAACGCGTGGTGATGTGATGCGTCGGCTGGCACGGATCAATATTCCTTTCGTGGAAGCTTCTCGGTTCAACGGCGTTAACATGGAGCAGGCTGTGGCCGCGTTGTCCGAACTGGTAAGGAACGCGGACGATGGACGCGGATTTAATTTTCGCATCAACCCATACTTGGTGGCTGGTGGCGCGTCGGGCGCTGGCGGCGCACCCACGGGCGGTGCTCCCGGGTCAGGTGGGATTCCTGGGATGGGGGCCGGAGGTCTTCCTCTCGGTGGAGGTGGAGGCATGGCTCCGATGGGGCCAGGTGGATTGCCACAGCAACCTTTGGGTGGACTTCCCGCGCCGGGTGGCGGACTTCCGGGTGCTGTCCCTGGCGGATTGCCGGGAGGAGTTCCAGGTGCGCCCATGGTGAATCAAGCGGGGCAGCCGGTGGGTATTGCGCCGGGCGCTCCCGGAGCTTTGGGTGGCCTTCCAGGTGCTCCCATGGGAGGAGCGTTGCCGGGAATGGCGCTTCCTATGGCCGGAGGTCTGATGGGCGGCGGCTTGACTACCATGGGAGCCGGCAATATTGGCGAGTTCAACCCCGCGCGAGTGAGGGTCAAGGGCTTTGTCTCCGACATGCAGAATGTCAGCGCCATGGATCTTTTAAATGACCTATGCTTGTCCTTTGATCATGCCGACGGGATTTGGTATCAGGTGATGCCCATCGGCATCGTTCTGGTTGAGCGTTCCGCGAATGACGTGGACCAGACCACTGGCGCGCCGCTGTTTTCACGGGTCATCAATGTGCGGCCGAACCTGTTCGGGGGGCAAGGGCTTCCACAGCAGGGCGGCGGTGCCGGTGGCCCGGGTGGTGGTCAACCCGGCGGTGGCATGATGGGCGGTGGCGGCATGGGGATGAACCCGATG
>DJHS01000152.1:1251-6112 GCA_002433235.1 Verrucomicrobia bacterium UBA6614 | reverse complement strand
GATCAACGAGCAATTCGTGCCGGTAATCGTGAAGATGAAAAACGGCGACACCCTCTCCGGCGTGGTGGTGAACATGAACGGCGAACGCGTGACCGTGAACACGGACATGTTTGACCCCAACCAACGCGTCAACGTACTTCGCCCGCAGGTAGCGAGCATCGAGCCGTCGAAAGTGTCCCCCATGCCCCCGGGTCTGCTCAACCTCATGCGCGAGGATGAGGTGATGGACCTCCTCGCCTACCTCATCAGCGGCGGCGACCGCGATCATTCAGTCTTTAAAAAGTAACCATGAAAAAAATAATCCAGTTCAGTATTTGCGGCAGTCTTGCTATTGGCCTCATCGGTTGTGGAAAGCCGGCAGCCAATAATAAGGGACCTGAGGATGAGAAGCCCGGGTTGTCCGCTGAGGGCGCCCACATCCAAATCGTTTCCATTCAGGATGGTGGCGGGCTGAAGGATGAAGGATTCAAGGCGGCGGCGGATGCGTTGCAGTCGCACCCGGATCTGCGCGGGATTTTTGCTATCAATGACCCCTCGGCGCTGGGCGCCCACGCGGCGTTACAGCAAAAAGAGAAGGTGGGCCAGATCACCATCGTGGGTTTTGATGGACAGAAAATTGGCAAGCAGGCGATCAAGGATGGCATCATCTTTGCCGATCCCATCCAGTTTCCCGACCAAATGGGCATCCGGACAGTGCAAAACATCCGGAATTATTTTCTCGGAAAACCATTCGAGAAAGTGGAGTTGATCCCAACCAAGCTCTATACGAAGGCAGACGCGGACAAGGACCCGGAGTTGAGCGATGACCCGTCGACCACGCCGGCAGTATCGGAGGTTAAGGGCGATGCAGGAACGATCGGTGTGTCGGTGCTGACGTTGACCAATCCGTTTTTTCAGGTAATCGCAGACAATATAAAGACCGAGGCCGCCAAGCACGGTTACAAAGTGGAGGTAGTGAGTGGTGACAAGGACGTGAACAAGCAGGCCGGGCAGGTGGATGCGTTTATTGCCAAAAAAGTTAAAGCCATCGTCTTAAATCCCTGCGACCGCACGGCGATAGGGCCGGCGATTGTGAAGGCCAACCAGGCGGGCATCCCTGTGTTTACCTGTGACCTACAATGTGTGCATGAGGAAGCGAAGATCACTGGTCACGTCGGCACGGATAATTATCAGGGGGGCAAGCTGGCGGGTCAGGCAATGATCGACGCGCTGGGCGAGGAGGGAGGCAAGGTGCTGATCCTGCATTTTCCACAGGCGAACTCTTGCGTGCTGCGTGTGAAAGGCTTCACCGAGGTCATTGAGGCGCACAACAAAAAGCGTGCTGGCAAGTAGGCGATGGAGGAGGATTCGCCAGCCTCTGCCGCGCCGCCTTTGCTGCGGATGGCAGGCGTGGGGAAGTCCTTTCCCGGTGTTCGCGCGCTGGATGATATAGACTTGGAATTACGTGCCGGCGAGGTGCTTGCGTTGCTGGGGGAAAATGGCGCGGGCAAAAGCACCTTGATCAAGATCCTCGGGGGCGCGCATCTTCCGGACTCGGGAACCATTGAGATCGACGGCAGTCTCGCTCACATCAGTCATCCGCGTCATGCGCAGGCTGCCGGAGTGGCGATCATTTATCAGGAGTTCAATCTCGTGCCTGCCATGACCGCGAGGGAAAATATTTTCCTCGGTCGCGAACATTGCCGGATGGGCTTGCTGTCGGCCACAGAGGAACGACTGCAGGCGGAGGGATTGTTTGAGCGGATTGGCGTGGAAGTGAATCCGGAAGCGCTGTGCCGGAATCTGACGGTGGCTCAGCAACAAGTAGTGGAAATTGCCAAAGCACTGGCACAGGAGGCGCGGATCATCGTGATGGACGAGCCGACGGCCGCATTGACCCCGCGCGAGGTGGACAAGCTTCTGGCGATTGTTCGCGAACTGCGCGCACAGGGAATCGGTGTCATTTACATCAGCCACCGGTTGGACGAGGTGTTTGCCCTCGCCGACCGTGCGATGGTGCTGCGCGATGGCAGACATGTTGAAACCCGTCCGGTTGCTGAGCTGACACGGGATGAGGTTATTCAACTTATGGTGGGCCGCACCCTTGACCAGGAGTTTCCCAAGCGCAAGGCAGAGATTGGCGAAGCACGACTGCGGGCCAGTGGCTTGCGGCGAGGCACAGCCGTCCGTGGGGTGGACATTGAAATTCGGCGTGGCGAGGTGCTGGGCCTGACAGGGCTCGTGGGCGCTGGTCGCACGGAAACGGCCCGATTGTTGTTCGGAGCCGACAAGCGGGAAGCAGGTGACATCGAGCTGGACGGACGGCCGCTAAAAATCAAAACCCCGCGTAACGCCATTGCCGCGGGCATTTGCCTGCTCACCGAAGATCGCAAGGCCGAGGGCTTGGTGCTAAGTCAAAGTGTACAGGATAATTTTGGCCTGCCCAATCTCGCTGCGTTTTGCCGCTGGGGTTTTATTCATCGCGGTCGGGAATCCGAAGCACTGGCAGAGCATGTGGAAAGTCTGCAAATCAAGCTTGCCGATGCCCGTCAGAATGCTGACACGCTTTCCGGCGGCAACCAGCAAAAGGTCGTGCTGGCCAAGTGGTTGGAGCGAAACGCCGAGGTGATTATTTTCGATGAACCAACGCGCGGCATTGATGTGGGCGCGAAGTATGAAATCTACCAGCTCATGAACCGGCTCGCCGCGCAGGGCAAAGCGATCCTGATGATCAGTTCCGAATTGCCCGAGGTGCTGGGCATGAGTGATCGTATCCTCGTGATGCACGAAGGCCGCGTGACTGGAGAAATTTCTGATGTGGAAAACACCACGCAGGAAGACATCATGAAACTGGCCGTTGGCGGCCTGGAGGAGGCGGCATGAAAAAATTTCTGCGCTCCCGTTTTTTCAATGAGTACGGGATGGTCTTCGTGCTGCTCGGCCTCATCGCCTATTTTGCGGCCGGCACATGGGAAGTGCAGTACCCCGAAAATACTGGTGCCGCCGAAAACCTTGCGGAGAAAATCCTGAAGGATGGTGGGGCAAACCAGAACATCCTCATCGTCACCACCACCAATCGGACGGTGGTCGCCTTCTCGGAAACCCTGAATGCCCAACTCACCACCGGCGGCGCAAGAATTGTTGAAACCGTCAGTGGCGAACCTATGGATCTCGGACGTGCTCTGCAAAAATTGGGCGAGGCCAGCACTCGTGTGGATGTCATCGCTACCCATCACCGTGTTGCCGAGTGGGACATGCTCGAGCCCAAGACATTTCAGGCCGTGTGGGCCGGGGATTTCCCATCGCTGAAGAACGCGACTGTCATCGAGCCGGAAACCCACATGTGGTTCAGCTTCCTCACGTGGGACAACCTCATGGATTTGCTGAACCAAAATGCCGACATTGCCATCATGGCCATCGGCATGACGCTGGTCATCATCACCGCAGGCATTGACCTCTCCGTGGGCAAACTTCTGGCCTTGTCCACCGTCACCACCGCATGGCTGATCGTCAACCAAACCTCCGGCCCTGAAGCCTCCATTTGGGCTCTGCTTGCCTGCGGCGCGGCTGGAGTGGCGGCCTGCGCTGCCCTTGGCACTTTTTCTGGCGTAATGGTCGCCGCGTTTAGCATTCCACCCTTTGTTATCACGCTCAGCATCATGTTCATCGCGCGCGGCCTCGCGTACCTGATGACCGACGCCGCCGCTGCCATTCCCGTCAAGCACGCAGACGCCACATGGCTTGGGCTCGAGCGATCCGTCCTCGGCATCCCCAACGCCGCCGTGCTCATGATCCTGTTGTTCATCATGGCTCATGTGGTCATGACCCACACACGCTTTGGGCGCCATATCTATGCGGTGGGCGGTAATCCCGAGGCCGCTCGCCTTTCCGGTGTGCCTGTGAAATGGATGCTCGTGCTTGTCTATGGAATCTGCGGCGCGCTGGCCGGTCTGGCCGGACTTGTGCAAGGCTCGCGCCTTTCCAGCGGTGGCGCGCAGTTTGGTGAAGGCTACGAGCTGAGCGTCATTGCCGCCGTGGTGGTCGGTGGCACCAGCCTAGCCGGCGGCGAAGGTCGCATCATGGGCACTCTAATTGGCGCGATGATTATCGGCGTGATTCGCAAGGGCATGAACATGAATGAAGTCGAACCCTTCAAGCAGTACATTGTCTTTGGCGCTCTCATCCTCGCTGCCGTGCTGCTGGACCAGCTGAAACGCCGCTGGAGACAGGCTGACTAAACCAGTTCCCCGCACAGCATGGTGACCGCTTGGCCTCGCAATTTCACGCGATCGCCTGCCAATTCTACCTTCACCACGCCCCCTCGGGGCGAAGCTTGGTAGGCGGTCATTTTCTTTTTGCCCAATTGGTTGGCCCAATATGGCGCGAGAGCGCAATGCGCTGAACCGGTGACCGGATCTTCCTGTACGCCAGTAGCCGGGGCAAAGAAGCGGGAAAGAAAATCGTATTGTTCATCTTCCGCGCGTGTGGTGACGATGATCCCGCGCACGGGCAACTGGCTCAGCCCAACAAAGTCCGGATCCAGTTCGTGCAGTTCCTCCGCATCGGTCAATTCCGCCAGCAGATCAAACCGCGTGCGCCCAACATAACGCGGCACGCTGCCGAGAAGGCCAGATAATCCTGCGGGCGGCTCAATGGCTTCCGGTGGGGTGGCAGGAAAGTCCAGTTCGATCCAGTCTCCCGCGCGTGTGGCAGTAAGTTTGCCGCTGTGTGTGTGAAAGGTGGCGGTGGCTTCCGGCTCCAGTCGTCCCGATTCCCAAAGCACATGCGCGCTCGCCAACGTTGCGTGCCCGCACAAGTCCACCTCGGTGGTGGGCGTAAACCAACGAAGATCAAAGTCTTCGCCTCTCGGCACGATAAAGGC
>DJHS01000152.1:0-849 GCA_002433235.1 Verrucomicrobia bacterium UBA6614 | reverse complement strand
ACACACCGCCGCCGGGTTGCCCGCAAATGGCCGGGCCGCGAAGGCGTCGACTTGAAAGAGAGGTGTTGCCAAGGATTATTTCCCGTCGGTTTCGGCGAATGGATCGGGCTCAGGCTTGGATTCCACGCGGGTTTTGCGATTGCCGCGAAGAGTCTCGATGGACTTGGCGACAGCGTTGACCTCGGCCTTGGTGGTTTGGATGCCGAACTCAATGGCGAAGTTGCGGGATTGGCCGGGGGCAAGTTTGCTGACGCGGCCCTTGGCTCTCTCCCATTTGCGATTGTGAGGGAAGCTGGTGCCGGGTTCGAGACCGGTGACGTAGCCGTCGGTCTTGGCCACGGTGTTTTTCCATTGAGTGAGATAAGGCAGTTGCTTGAGCGACCAGTTCATCGACACGCCGCGGTCGCCCTTGGCGTTTTGGAGCTGGATGGTTGTGCGACCGTTTTTGTCTGCGTACGGAAAAATCTTGAAGACCTCCTCCACAAAACCGGACTTCGGCGCGGCGTAGGTATTCCATGTTTTCACCGCCTTGGCGGCGTGGTCATTAAAGGGCGCGACGCGTTCAGCAGCTGTCACCAGGCGCGCGCCTTTCTCGAGCAGCGGCGAGCCGTAATTGGCGTGGTAGATGAGCATGAACTCCTGTGGCTCGGACCCACGATTGGTGAGCGTGTCGCTGATGGTGAACGTATTCGAGCCGGGCACGGTACTGATCTCCGTCCAGAGTTCCAGCTTCGGCCCAAAGAAGACGCGCTCATCCACGCGACCACGCACGCGGATGGTGTGCGGTGACTGCCGGTCGACGGTCACGATCACTTCGCTGGCGGGGATGTTTGAAATTTTGCCGTGCAG
>DJHS01000051.1:0-3677 GCA_002433235.1 Verrucomicrobia bacterium UBA6614 | reverse complement strand
GAGGAACTCACCGCCATCGAGACCGCCCACGCGGAATTCCTCGCAGCGGTTCAATAAAATGCCCGACGCCGCCACCGCCCTCGACCCGAACGCCCTGCTCGACAAGGCGCAACGGCAGACGGGACTGTCGGACTTTGGCGGCACGGCATTTCGTGAGCCGTTTGAAATTCTCCTGAAATCCCTGCGCGACGAAGCGCAGCTCAATGCGCGTGGCCTGTTCATGCTCAACCGCACGATGCTGCGGTTGCTCACTAATCGCCTCCGCACCGAGGCGGCGTTTGCCGAAAATCCGGCCTTGGCCGATGTGGAAATTCCGCGGCCGCTGTACATCATCGGCTTCCCGCGTACCGGCACGACGTTGTTGCACAATCTGCTGGCGTGCGATCCAGTGGCGCGCTGGATGCGCCTTTGGGAAGGGTTGTATCCCGCGCCGTCGCCGCAGTCGCTGGAAGACGATCCGCGCATCGCCGAGGTGGAGGATTGGGCGGCCGGATTCGAAAAGGTCGCCCCGCGCCTCGCCTCCGCGCACAAGCTCGCCCCGCGCGGCCCGGAGGAATGCCTGTGGCTCATCGAGCATACTTTCACCGATCTTATCTTCGAGCTGCGCGTCAACGTGCCCACCTACTCGCGCTGGCTCGCCGAGCATGAGGCGGATGTGGACATCCATCAATATTACCGCCGCCAACTCCAAATGCTCGGTGCTCATTGCAACGGCAGTCATTGGGTCTTTAAGGCGCCGCGCCATTTGCCCGGCTTGGCCGGGCTGCTCGCTGTCTTTCCCGAGGCGCGAATCGTGCAAACCCACCGCGATCCCGCCACCGTGCTGCCGTCGCTCTGCAGCTTATGCGAAATCCTCCGGAGCGCCGCCAGCAATGCCATCGACAAACCCGCCATCGGCGCCCATTGGCACGCGCGGTTGAAGGCAATTTATGAAAAGGCCCGCGACGTACGCGCCACCGCAGCCGAGGGCCAAATCCTCGACATCCAGTACGCCGATCTAGTCGCCGATCCCATCGCCACCGTGCAGGCCATTTACGATCATCACGGCTACGATTTCACCGAAGCTTTCGAGGCCGCCATGCGCCAATGGCTCGATGAAAATCGCCAACACAAACACGGCGCACACCGGTACACGCTGGAAGAGTATGGGTTGAACGAGGATGCTGTCCGTGAAGATTTAGCATTTGAATGACTGACCTGCAAACAGCCTGGGCCAACTGGAACACCGCACTCGCCGACGCGGCTGCGAAGGTGGAAGCCTTGACCGAAGGGCGCGAGGCATCCGAGCGGTCGGAGGGTTATCGCTTTCTCACGCGCATCACGGCGGCGATGACTGAGTTTCAGATGGAACAATCCGCCGACTGGCCGAGCCTCGTTCAGGTGATGTCGCCGGCGCGAAAGTTTTATGTGGACAACCCGGACACCCTCTACCACCGCGCCACGCTCGATCCGCGCCTTGGCTATCGCGTGCGCGGGCGGGGCGGGGAGGAATTGTATTTGGCATTCTGCGTGTACGGCCTGCGCGGGCGCAGCAATGCCATTCTCGCCAATGTGTGTGATGACGAGATGACCTTTGCCGACGATGGCACGTTTGAACTCGTGCTGTCCGCCGAACGACCGGAAGGCGCCGCTAATTGGCTGCCGCTGAACGGCAACGCGCGCACGCTGGTGACGCGGCAGTATTTTACCGATCGCAATCAACGCCCGGCCGAGTTGAGTATCGAGACGTTGGAACCGCAGTCACCACCGTCCGCACCGGACGAAAAACTAATCGCGCGGCGCATTCGTGGCTTGGCGGAATCAGTCACGCGCACATTGGCTGCGACTGAAAAAGCTTCCGCCTTGTGGTTGCAACAACCCAACGAAGTGAGCGTGGACAGCAAGGCGGACGACTGGGGAAGCCTGTTTGCGACGCCGGACAACGATTACGTGGGCGGCTGGTACGCGCTCGCCGAGGACGAGGCGCTGGTGATGGAAGGCCGCGCGCCGGCGTGCCGATACTGGAGCGTGCAGTTGTGCAGTCGCTGGCTGGAGAGCCGCGATTTCAACAGCCGGACGGTGATTTTAAATCACTCGCAGGTTCAGCTTGAGGAGGACGGCTCGTTTCAAATCGTCATCGCTCACCGTGATCCCGGCTTGCCCAACTGGCTCGACACCGCCGGCCACCGCGAAGGCGGGGCGATCTTTCGCTGGCTGTTGCCCGAGGGGGATTGGGAACGGCCGACGTTTCGCTTGATCAAGATTTGAGATCCTTGGCAAACAGCTGCGCCGGATCCTTGAACGATTTGAATTCCAGAAAATTTCCGCTGGGATCGGGGAAGAACATCGTCGCCTGTTCGCCCACTTCGCCTTCGAACCGAATGTACGGCTCAATGTGAAACTGCACCTTTGCCGCGCGCAAACGATCGGCCAGAGCATGCCATTCGTCCCACGGCAACACCACACCAAAATGCTTCACCGGCACGGCTTTTTCATCCACGCCGCTGAAGGTGCCATTACCAGTTTCATCCGGCGCCACATGGGCGACGACTTGGTGCCCGTACAAATCGAAATCGATCCAGCTTTCCCTCTCCCGCCCCGTGCCGCAGCCGAGCACCTCGACGTAAAACGCCCGCGTACTCTCAAGGTCATTTACCGGAAAAGCCAAATGAAACCGTGCACTGCACTGGTCAAATTTAACAAATTTAGCCGCAAACGGCGAGAGAATGGATAATCGACTCAAAAGTCCGCATTTACCGCTTGCCAATTGCACGCGACGCCCCCACCTTGTCGCGACAGTTGAGTCCATTCAGGGCAAGACTGACAAAGAAAGAATCAGAAAATGGGTAACAAAGTGTTTATAGGCGGCCTGAACTGGGACGCCCAAGATGATGACCTCCGAGATTTATTCGGAGAAGCAGGTTCCATAACCGACGCCGTGGTCGTGAACGATCGTGAAACCGGCAGATCACGAGGGTTTGGATTTGTAACTTTTTCCTCAGATGAGGAAGCAAAGGCAGCCGTAGACAAATTTCATGACTACGAATTCATGGGCCGAAAGCTGACCGTAAACGAGGCGCGTCCCCGTGAAGATCGTGGAGGTGGAGGTGGAGGTGGTGGCGGTTACCGTGGTGGAGGCGGTGGAGGTTATGGCGGCGGCCGCGGAGGTGGTCGACGCGACAACTGGTAGACGCTACTCGTCCCCGAGCAAACGCAGCTTGCCTTGAGCCGGCTTTTGATCCGCCTGCAGGCTGTCCATTAGCGAAGGCACATTTTCAGCCGCTCTGGCTTCGGCCGGGGCGGTTTTTTTGTCGGCCACATTATCGGCTTCATCGGCGTCCAGCGCCGCCTTGAGGGCGCCCTCCACCAGTTGGGCGCAGTGGATTTTCATGGGCGGCAGCGCGCCGAGGCCGCCGGTCAGTTCATCATGCCGCAGCGCCAGCGCTTCATCGGCCGTTTTGCCGCGGATCAATTCCGTGGCCATGCTCGCCACGGCGATAGCTGTCTCGCAACCGAAAGACTGAAAGCTCGCCTGATCGATCACCTTGCGCCCGTGATCCTCCTTAAACTTCACCCACAGCTTGAGCATCTCGCCGCAGTCGGAGTTACCCACCGTACCCACGCGATCGGCATCGGCCAGCTCGCCCATGTTTTTGGGGTCCGCAATGGCGTCCTTGATTTTTTTCTCCAGTGACTCG
>DJHS01000043.1:0-2824 GCA_002433235.1 Verrucomicrobia bacterium UBA6614 | reverse complement strand
CTGGGTATTTAATTCGTTGGCCGTCACCCCATGCGCGCCACTGGCCCGTCGCAGGCCGGGATAGCTCGCGATGTTGCACACCGGATAAATGCCTGTGATGCAGCGCACCTTGTCCGGATTCTCCGCCGCCCAAGCGTACAGCATCAACCCGCCCCGACTGCGCGCCAGCAAACAAGCCTGCTTGGCCAAGCCACGCTTCTCCACCAAATTCTTGTGCAGCGCGGAATAAAAAGCCCGCCCCTTTGGACTGCCATACGATTCGCCCACGTCAATGCCCGCAATCGCAATGCCCGCTTTGAGAAAGCGCTCGAACATCCACTTCTCCGCCCCACCCGGCAACCCCCGCAACGTCGGCGCATACCAAACCCAAGGCATGGCTCCCGTGTCCGGCTTGGTGTCGGGCTGAATTAGGAAAGCCGTTTGCCCCTCAATGGCAAAGACCTCACCGGGGAAAGGTAATTTTTTCTTCGGTTGAGCTGCGCTGACCGAACAGGTGATCGCGAACACTCCCAAGAGAATCGCAAGCTGCTGGCTGAGTTTGCTCACGGTTAACTTTGAAACTTCTTAATCGGCCCTGTTTGCCCGTGGCCGAATTTGGTGAGGCCGGTGTCGAGGGCGCCGTAGTGCTCGATGGGGTTGCCGTAGGCATTGAGCAGCGTGGTGTAAAAATTGCCCAACGTGCTGTGGCCGGGCTGGCCGTAGTTCGGAAGGCGGATGTAGCGGCGGCGCAGATCGACACGGGCGTTGTTGCCGGAGAGGATGATAAACGGATATTCCCAGCCGTGGCTGTGATGGGTTTCGCCGCCGTCGGGAAAATAAAAGAGCATCGTGTTGTCGAACATCGTGCCGTCGCCCTCGGGCACGCTCTTGAGGCGTTGGACGATGCGATCGACGACCTTCATGTGGTGCGTGCGCGCCAGCTCGCGAATGGTCTCCGCCGAAAGCCCGCGGATGCTTTTGTTATGGCCGACATCGTGCATGTTCACCTTCTCACCCTCGATGCCCGGGAGACCGGTATAGCGATGGCCAAGTTCATCGACGGTAAAGGCAACAACATTGGTGAGGCCTGAAATCAACGCGCCCAGCAGCACCTCGCTGTGGCCGATCTGGCGGTCGAGGGTGTTGACGGCGGGATCGAGATATTTGTCGTCCAGCTTAGGAACGTGTTTGCGGATGACTTCCGCCATGGCGTCGATCTTGCGGTTGCGCTCGCGAATGGCTTCGACGGAGTCGGCGTAATTCTGCACCTTGGCCTTCTCGATGCCAGCCAACGGATTGGCGATGGCGCCTTCGTTGCCGGCAATGAACTCAAGCACCTTGCGGTCCAGCTGATATTGTGTGCGCGCCTTGGGATCGGTGGAAACCGACTTGAACAGCTCCTGCAACGCGATGCGCGGCGAGCCGAAGGCGTAGTTGGGCTGTTGCGGCCCGCGGGCGGAAAAGCCGGTGGACACGCCGTCGAGGCTGCCCCGGGCATTGCCGCCACCGAGCGGAAAACAGGCCAGCTCAATGTGGCCGGCTGGCGACGGAAACAACTTGGCCAATTCGAAATCGACTGTCGCCCACTTGATGGAGCTGAGGCGTTCATTGGCCTTAAACACGCCCAGTGAGGAACACCACGAATGGTGGCCAGTGGTGCACATCTTGCCGGAGAGTCCTTGCAGGATGGTGAGATTTTCCTTATGCGCCGTCAGCGGCCCGAGCCACTTGGGCAGATCGTGCCCGTCGAGATCCACATCGATCGCCTCCTTGCGTTTCTCACGCTCCATCGTCTGGGCATCGAAACTGGGAGGCACACACACGCGCGGCCACAGGCCATTGCCCCGGTGCATAAAAATGAAACGGGTCGGCGGTTTGGCCGGGGCCGCCGCGAGTTGCGGCGCATTCAACGCCGCCAATGCCCCGGCGCTCAACAGCGATTGCTTCAGAAAATCTCGGCGAGTGTTCATGGCTGCTCCTTGTGCGATTTACGGTAACGGAAAGAGTCCGAAGTTAAAAGCGAAACGATGACGGCTTTGAAGCTGCCGCCGCTTTCGAGATAGGCGCGGTCGGCGTCGATGAGGGTTTGCGAATCGGAAAGCATTTCATTGCGGCCCATGTAGAAACGGAAGGCGTGGCGGATGATGCTTTGGCGAACGCGATCGGATTGGGCAAGGCGGTTAATGAGGTCAAAGGGATCGGTGACCTTGCCGTCGAGCTTGGCATCGCCGGTGCCCACAAGTTCACCGAGGGTGCTGACGGGCTTGGTCTTGTAGGTCGTCTCGCCGTTTTTCTTGGTGGGTTTGGAGAGAATGTGTTCCTCGTACTCCAAGGGTTCATTAAGCCGATAGCGGCCAAAATCGTCGAAGACCTCGAATGGCAATCCCAGCGGGTTCATGTGCTGATGGCACTTAAGACATTCGGCTTTTTGGGTGACGGTTTCGACGCGCTCGCGAAATGTCTTGTGCGGATTTTCCGGCACTTGGGCGTCGACGGTGATGGGCACATCCGGCACGCGTCCGGCGAGGAGCTTTTCGCGAATCCAGCGTCCGCGTTTGATGGGGTCAGTGTGAAAGTTCGAGGAATGCGCGATGAGCCATGCCGGATGCGTGAGCAGGCCTCGGCGGTTTTGAATGGCGAACGGTTGCTCGACGGGGTAATCCCAAAACTCTGCGTCATCCAAGCCCTTGTAATTTTTGTTTTCCACTCCGCCGTAGCGGAAGGGGTTTGGCGTGGGCGGCAGGCTGTAGAACACCGAATGGTTGTAGTGATAACCGTGCGCAAAGGAAGGCGTGGTGAACGGCGTGCGCCCTTTGCCGATGGTTTCCCCCCAGAAATACATGTG
>DJHS01000135.1:17890-18090 GCA_002433235.1 Verrucomicrobia bacterium UBA6614 | reverse complement strand
CCGGGCACCCAGCTCATTTGTCGATGGGCGCGCACTTGGTTTTGATCACGTGTTACAAACCGGTAATGGCCATCGTGCAACAGTGCTGCCGGTTCGTATTGCTTGAAACCAACCGGATGTTCCTCAGCCTTCCAGGTCGCGCCGCCATCAAGAGAGCTGAGAGCCACGAGTTTTTCAGAGTACTTATGGTATTGATCGAC
>DJHS01000135.1:6716-17523 GCA_002433235.1 Verrucomicrobia bacterium UBA6614 | reverse complement strand
CTTTGGCTCGGTGGCCGGGAATACGCCGGTGCATCACGATGAGTGTGTCCTTGGTCATCGTTGCCACCGGCCAGCCGTAATGGTTGCAGTCGCCTGGAGGATTCACCGGCAAATTCACCGGTGCCACTTCAATCAAACCCTGTCTTGCGCCTTTCGTCCAAACGGCCGTCTGTGTATCAGATACTCCCAACAATTTCTGCGCGAAGGCATCCAGCTGGGGTGCTTGTGACACGGCAGCTTGGCTCATCGCCGTTGAGGTAAAGGCAAACAGAATGTATATGGGTGCCATGGATATCATTGGATGTTGATTTTTCCTTTCATTGCTCGAGAGAGAGCTACCCCACCATCCTGATTCAGAGAAGTTCAGAGGATCATCACTTCAATTCCACAGTGCTCCAGAATTCCCCCGAGAAACACAGAGATTCACTGAAACGAAGAATCCCACACACCAACAACACTCTAAACATAGGGAGAACATTGGGAGAATTGGGTCTCTCAGGATTTTCTGAGTGATCAGTGTGAAGAGCTGTAATTCCCCTGAAAACAGGGGATTTGATGTTCGTTGGGTTCGATTCCCATCACCCGCTCCAGCTTAATCGTTTTGGCAATTCGCAGGCTGAATGGGGACTTCACAGAAGGTCAGTGCGGCGATGTTGTTTGAGCCTCGGATGATGGCTTGGTCCTGCTTCCATTTGCCGCCCCGGACGTAGGTGAGGGTCTTGGCCGTCGAGGGTTCGGCCAGTTTCAAGGTGATGATTTTTCCGGCGCCGCCAACGGCGGTGAGCTTAGCGGGGTCGTTATCGAGATAAAACCGTCCGGCGATTTGCTCGTCCCATTTTACGTTTTGGTCGAAGACCAGTTTGATTTCATCTTTTCCGGCATTGGCGTACGAAACGCTCCGGATATTCGGCGGGGTGACGGAGGTTTTTGGTTTCGCGCCGTAGTTGTGTTTGTTCACCAGCGGGAACAGTTGCCGGGCCATTGCCGCATAGCCTTCCGGCGGATGATGGCAGCCGCCGCCCGGCCGGATGCCGAGGGTGGACATGATGCTCATGTTGGAGAACCGCTCGGGCAATCGGCGCTGCTGCTCGCGCAACCGGTCGTTCTCCACCGACCGGCTGCCGCAGGCCCCCGGCCAGATCTGGTGGATGTAATAGTGCTTGATGTTCGGGTAGTCGTGCTTCCAGGCGGCCGTCATGCGGATGAACAAATCCTGATAATTCACCCAGCCGAAAGTGCCGGTCGCGCCTGACTCGCCCTGGTCGTTTTCTCCCTGATGCCAGAGCACGGCGCGAACTCCGTGCGTCAGCTTGGCCTGCTGCATTCGCCACAACAGCCTGCCGTAGATGGTGGTCACGTCCGTCGGGTCCGCCTCGTTGCGCTGATGCTGGTCGACCCGGGTTCCACCCTGCGCGCCATTGATGATGCAGATGGGAAGCTTGTGCTTCTCGATGAGCAGCTTGCCCAGCTCAACGCCCCAGTAGCCAATCTGAAAATGGTGATGGTTTGGGCCGCCGTTGAACGACAGGGCGTTGCCCCAGACCGCGTCCCGGGCCCGATCCTTGTTCGTGCTCGGGGTGCCAAAGCTGCGCAGCCATGGGCTCCGGTACGGATGGACAACCCGGTCGTCCGTCCAGGCTTCGGCATTGGACTGGCCCTGAATGATATAGACGTCACCGCAGGCCAGATCATCGGCCTTGTGCAGAATGGTCTCGCGGCCGGCCCGCACGATGCCAAGCTCGGTGCGATAGGTGATGAGCCCCGCTTTTAGTTTTGCTGAAAAAGCGTATTTCATGCCCTGGCAAATCGTCTGCCGTTGCGTGTCGATCAGCTTGTCGTCGGCATAAAGCCTCAGGAACACGGTATCGGCCGTTTCCTTAAGCGTGCCCCTGTAGTGAAGGGTCCCCTGCCCGTTCCCGTCGCGCGCATAGAACTGGTGGTCCACCGGCTTCTCCTCGGCGGCCGGAATGCGTTTCACCCATGCATCCTGTTTCGGCTCGGAAACGGTGAGGCCGACGGAACGCGATACGGTGGCCCCGCCATTGTCGAGGGCGAGTTTGACGGTCAGGGCGCCGCTGTTCTGCGCCCGCTTCAACACCAGCTTCCCCGCCTCGGCTTTGCTGATCGTGGCCATGCCCGAAACCGTCCATGAGTAGTTCAGGTCACTGGCGCCTTTCGACTTCATCTCGGCCAAGTTGCTGATGGAAGGCGCGATCACCAGCTCGTCCCTGCCGTTCCAGTTTTTGGGGACGTCGAGTGTGTAAACCGGATTCGGGATGCTCTCTTGAATGGCAACCGGGATGGTTTTGGTTTTTACGCCGGATGCGAACAACGCCTTGAACTGCAGGGAGACCGTTTTGTTTTTGGCCACCCGGCCCGCGTGAAAGACGTAGTTGAAACGATCGACGGCGAGGATCTGCTCTTGGTCGCCATCCTGCAAAACCCAATAGACTTTTTGGGCTCCACCGGCTTTTGCCGACAGTGCGATTGACGCCCCCTCCTTCAGGGTCAGTCTTGCTTGTGAAACCGAGAAGGCATCGCCGTTCTGGACCAGCGGCCCCACCAGCGACTGCAGCGGTTTCTGGTTTTCGAAACAGAGCTTCAGCCAGTGGTCCGAACGGGCCACGGATTCGAACCGCACCTCGTCGAGCGCGCCATTGAACGGTCCGCGCCCGTTGCCATGATCGCCCAGATCAACGGGCGTTGACTCGGGCGTTCTCAAAGTGCCGAGCTGGGTCACCGCTTCGCCGTTGTTGTTGATCGTCCGGTTCAGAACTCCATCCACGTAAAAGCGAACCATGTCCTGAGAAACACTGAGCGCGACATGCCGCCATTCGTCACGGGGCAGCGGGCTGGCGCAGCGGGGATCGAAGCCGTAGAGATGGAAGCGGGGCTGGCCTCTCCCGGTCATGGTGAAATAAGACAAGCCCATGCCCGGCTTCTGTCCGCGTTCCGGCTCACCCCATCCGCCAATCGACGCCTGCGCCCAGTTGCGGCCCTCGAAACTGGTGGGATGGACCCAAGCCGACATCGTCCGGTCCGCGTTGCCCGAAGGCATGCAGGTCACCCGCCGATCGCGCTTCGCGCCGGGCGGGCGGATAACGAGAATTTTGTTAATCCCAAACTCCTGGGCGTCACCGATGATGCCGGCAGTGTTGGTGGTTGGCTTGTCGGGCCGGTCGAAGCCGTCCAGATTGTTGGCCGTGGCGTCTTCGAGGTGGTCGCCCAAATGCCAGACACCGGCGAACCCTTCCGTGGTCCGGAACACGCGCTCGCCGTTGCTGGCGCCGGTCGCCCGGGCATTGCCCCAATGCATCCGGATCGCCTGCTGATCGTTGCCCTTGATGGTCGGAATCCGCACCCAGATGTCGGCATGGCCCCCAGCGGCGTCCCAGCGTTCGATCTGGTGTGACAGCGGCTTGCCATTGGCGGTGAAGCGGACGTCCTCGCCCCGGGGCTTGGCCTGGCTGAAGTCGAAAAATTCCCCGTGCAGCCGAACCAGCAGCGGGAAGTTTTTCTCCAGCGCCGATGCCGGCAGGTTCGCCCCCGCGGGCGTGGTGACGATGTACATCAAACCCGAGTGTTTCCAGTCGCTCATGTCAGCGACGGCGGGTGAAGGACCGAACAATACACTCATCAAAGCCACTGCCAGCAACGGCTTCGAGCGTGGGAATCCAAAAAGGTCGAAGAAGGTACGGATCATTTTTTGGCCGGCTTGACGGCGAAGTAGGATCCGGCGACCACACGTTCGGCGAGGAGGACGTTGACGGCGACGTCACGGCCGGATTCCTTGTGGGAAGGGTCGTTGCCGCCGAAGTCCCAGAACCAGCCCTTGTATTTACCGGAGGTGGCTTCGAGCACGAGGCCTCGCCTGGTGAGCGTCAATTTCCAGTGACTGTTGGCGGTCGGCTTTTTCGCCAAGCGCAGGGCGGGGGTCACGGTGAGATTAGGGCCTTCGGGGCGCGTCTTGGCGCGGTCATCGATCACGATCACCCAGCCTTTGTATTTGCCGCCGGCAGCCCGGACGAGATGGCCGCGCTCGGTGAGCACAAATTCCCAAGCCGAAGTGGCTTGCTGTTTGTTGGCCAGTGAAATGCCGTCCACCACATCGGTGCCATTCAATTTGCCGGGCTTGGCTTTTTCGGTGACGTCGATGAACCAACCCTTGAACCGCGACACCACCGGGCTGAGCGTGCGGGGTTTGCTGGTGTGGCCCTTGATCTCGCGCAGACTCTTGATGAAGGCATCGTGCCCTTTCACCGTCGGCGGGCTTTCCGCAAAGACGGCGGCGCCGGTCGTCATTAGAGTGGCAATGAAAAATTTGAGTGTCCGATTCATGGTCATGTCTTTCTCCGGTTGAATGTGTGCGGGAACGGGAACGGTAAAAAGCAGCGCCATGATCGTCAAGTGCGGCCGGTCGAATCGCGCGCGCTGTTCTTGCGTCCACGTTAATTGCCGATATAGTCGGCGGCGTATGAAATGCATCATCTCTTTCGTGCTTGGAATGGCCACGGTGCTGCCGGTGTGCGCGGCGGGAAAACCGCATCCGTCGATCTCGGCGCAGGTGCGGCTGTCCTCGTGGTGGATCACGCGGCATGCGGAGAAGATGGCCATCATCGAGGCGGCGAATGATCCGAAGAAGGACACCAAGGTGGAGCTGTTGATGGTCGGCGACTCGATCACGCACAACTTCGACAAGGGCGGCCCGGGCGAGGCGGTTTGGCAAAAGCATTTTGCACCGTTGAACGCGCTGAATCTCGGCTTCGGCGGCGACCGCACGAATCATGTGCTCTGGCGGCTGGAGCATTTGCCGAAATTAAAGACGGCTCCGAAGGCGGCTTCATTGATGATTGGCACGAACAACATTTGCTGGGGTAGTGATCATCCGCGGCAGGCCGCCGACGGCGTGCAGGCGATTGCGAAGAAGCTCAACGAGATGTATCCGGAGATGAAGATTTTGGTGCTCGGCGTTTTTCCCCGCCGCCGCGAGCTGACGCATCCGCATCGAAAGGAGATCATTGAGCTCAATTCTTATTTGCCCAAGCTGCTCAAGGACATTCCCAATGTCACTTATCGGGACATCGGCCCGAAGTTTCTCGATGACAAGGGGCACCTGTCCAAGGAGATGATGCCGGACACGACGCACCCCAGCACGAAAGGCCACGAAATTTGGGCCGCCGCAGTGGTGCCCACGCTCAAGGAGATGATGGGCAAAAAGTAAATGCACCGATGAATCGCAGCACATATCAAATCCCGCGACGCACGTTCCTGAGAGGAGCGGGCGTGTCGTTGGCACTGCCGTTTTTGGAGATCATGGCCCCGGCGGTGAGCCAGGCGAAGGCCAAGGCGTCGAAAGCTTCGCCGGTGCGGTTGTGTGTGCTGTACAAGGGTTGCGGGGTGAATCCGCACTCGTGGGATATTGTCGGCGGCACGGAAACGCAATTCGAGCTGTCCAAAATCCTGCGACCATTGGCGCCGGTGCAGAAGGATATTTTGGTGCTGGGCAATCTGGAGAATCAGGGCTCGTCCGATCACATGGATGCGCCGGGCACCTTCATGAGCGCCGCACGGCATCGCGATAAAAACCGATACTCATTCGACCAACGCATCGCCGATCGGGTCGGCGGCCGGACGCCGATCAAGTCGGTGCAACTCACCGCTGACAACGTGTGGAAGGCGCATCCGTGGTTGAACATTTTGTCGTACGACAAAACGCATCAGCCGCTGCGCGGCCAGCATGATCCGCGGTCGGCGTTTGATTTGATTTTCAAAAACGCCGCCATGGCCGCCCGGCAAACGGAACTGGCCAGCGTGCTGGATGGCGTGAGAGACGCCTCCTCTTCGCTGCTGCGCAAGGCCAGTTCGCAGGATCAGCAGGTGTTGCAGCACTATTTTGATTCATTGCGCGACGTGGAAAAGGGCATCGAGCGGGCGCGGGCCAATGGTCAGGCGGCAGCGGCGGATCCCAAGCTGGCGCAGCTGGATCCAACGCTCGAGGTGGGTAACCTCGGTGAGCGGGTGAAAGCGATGATGGATCTGATTGCGCTGGCGTTTTGGACCGACTCCACGCGCGTGGCCTCTTGCATGCTGGCCAACACGAACAGCCGCATCCATTACGATTTCATGGGCGTGAACTCGGAGTTTCATTATGTGTCGCATCACGTCCGCAACAAGAAGGTACTGCCGGCGTACGACAGCATCAACATGTGGCACACCGCGCAGTTGCGTTATCTGATCGAAAAGATGAAGACGCTGCCGGACGGTGCGGGCACGGTGTTCGACAACTCGCTGATACTCTGGGGTTCGGGCATCAAGCACGGCGATTACCATTCGCTGACCGATCTGCCGGTGATCCTCGCCGGCGGCGGTGGCGGGCAGGTGGACCTCGGCCGGCATGTGCGGTATCCCGAGGCGCGGCCGTTTGGCAACCTGTTGCTCACGCTGATGAAGCTCATGGGCGCGCCGGCGGAGAGCATTGGCGATTCCACCGGGTTGCTGCCGGGCATCACCGGCAAGGCCAATTTCGCACCGCGCAATCCGGATGACGGCACGTGGAAGATTGCGAAGGTGGAAGGGCAATCGCTCACCGCCAAGGGGTTGCTGCGCATCGAGATTGAGGGCGAGCAGGAATATTATCTGCTGCGTCTTTCCGACAAGAGCGACCTGCGGATTCAGGTGCCGTTCATGAACAACCATCGGCTGCGCTTCGATCGCAACGTCGGCAAAGTGGTGACCGTGACCGGCCAATTCAAGGAAGCCGGCGGGAAAAAGGTGGTCGTTTCCCTCAAATCAGCGAAGGCGGAATAGCCGACCATGACCCTTCGCCGCCCCTTTCTTTGGCTCACTTTGATCTTCGCGGGGTTGCCGCCGGCGAAGGCTGCTGACTTTGCCGCGGCGATTGAGGTGATCGAGGATCGGTGCCTCGCGTGCCACGACGCCGACACCAAAAAAGGCGGCATCAATCTGACCCCGCTGCTGGACCCGGCCAATGCTTCCTACGGGAAACACACCAAGCTGTGGATTCGGCTCGAGAAGATGGTGGCCCACGGCGAGATGCCGCCGGAAAACAAAAAGCCGCTGGCGCCCGCCGAAAAGCAGGCGATCACGGATTGGTTTCGTCAGTCGTTTGTGTTGCGCGACGGCAAAGCGCACATTGGCCCCACGCCATTGCGGCGGCTGACGCGCTATGAATTTGAAAACACGCTCGAGGACGTGCTGGCGATCCGCCTCAAGGCGCCCTATCGCGACACCATCACCGGGCGCATTGAGGTTTCGAAAATCGCCACCATCGTGCCCTCGGATATCCCCGGCGAATCCGGCTTCAACAACGACGCACATCGCTTGGGGAAACTTCGCCCGCCGCTGAAGGAACTGGCCAACGTGGCGAATCATGCGCTGGCAAAATTCAGCAAGGATCCGCAGGCGATGAAGGCGGTTTTGGGACAGGCGACCATTCCCGCGAATCTTGGCGAGGCGGAAATCAAAAAGCTCCTTTCAAAATTCATCCTGCGCGCCCACCGCGGCAACGCCGATCGGCTGGGGGATTACGCCTCCGGATACCTTCGCCAGTTTCAAAGACATCGGCGGACCTCAAAAGATAGTCGCGTGAGCCTGATGCACGCGTTCGAAATGATTCTGGTGTCGCCGGAATTCCTTTTCCGTTTTGAACGCAGCAAAGCCCAAGACACGCCGTATCCCATCACCGGCCGGGAACTCGCCACGCGTTTGGCCTATTTCCTGTGGTCGAGCCCGCCGGATGCCGAGCTGCTGAAACTCGGAAGGGACGGCAGCCTGCTCAAGGAGGAGATTCTCAAGTCGCAAATTGCGCGCATGCTGAATTCGCCCAAGCGTATTTCCCTGGCCGAAAATTTTGCCGGCCAATGGCTCGGCTTCAGCGAGTTGGTGGCGAATAACGAGTATCTGCGCGATGAACGCTGGAACCGCGAGGCTTACGACGAAGTTTTGTTTTTCATCGACGAACTGATCCGCTCGAACCGCAGCGTGCTGGAACTGGTGCAGAGCGACTGGCTTTACAAACGGGCGACGGCGTTGCGGCCCAAAAACCACGGCTACACCAAGGTTAATCCTGCTTCAATGAACCGGCAGCACGCGGACATTTTCGGCCCGCGCCAAAGCAAGAGCCGCAATCGCAAGGTGCGCTATGATCCGCCGATCCTCGTCGAGCGCAAAGGCGATCGCGAGGGCGGCATCATCACCAGCGCGGCGATCATGCGCGTGACGGCGTCGAAGACGCGCACCAGCCCCATCCGGCGCGGGGTGTGGGTACTGAACACGTTGATCGGCAAGGAGATGGAGGCGCCCGAGGATGTGCCGTCCATCGAAGAAGCCCGTGAGGCGTTGAACATCAAGCGGACCCCGACCGTGGCCGAGCTGCTGAAACAGCACGTCTCCAAGGCGGTGTGCAACGCCTGCCACAAGGAGATTGATCCACTGGGCTTGGGCCTCGAGAACTTCGCGCAGTTCGGCGATTGGCGCACGCAGTATCCCGACAAAGCGCCGGTTGTTTCCTCCGGCGTGATGCCCAATGGCAAGGCGTTCAAGACACCCCGCGAAATGAAAACGCTATTGCTCGAGCTGTACCGCGACGACATCGCCGAAAATTTCGCCCGCCAACTTTTCGCCTACGCCCTCGGCCGCAAGCTGCAGCCGTACGATCGTGTGGCATTGGAGCAAATCATCAGCGCGGCGAAAAAGGACGGCTACAAGACAAACACGTTCATCGAACAGATCGTTTTATCGAAGCAGTTTCGGTTCCGGCAGGACCGATGACGGGCCATAGGCCCCGAATTCTCTCAGCGCTTCTCGACGCGATACAAATGGCTGCCGGTGCGAATGATGAACGCATTGTCATCCACCGCCGGCGTGGCGAGGAGGGGTTGGGGAGCGAGGGCGCTGGTGGCGATCACCTCGAACTTGCGTCCCGGGCGCAGGACTGTGGCGACAGCAGTTTCGTTGAAAAAATAAATGCGGCCTTTGGCGTAAATCGGTGAGGCGGAGTACGCACCCTTGAGGCGTTCCTTCCAAACCTCCTTGCCGGTCTTGGCCTCGAGGCAGGTGGCGATGCCGCCGCGATTTACAAAATAGAGCAGGTCATCCACCAGCAACGGCGAACTGCGCTCGGGCATGCCGCGTTTTTCGCTCCAGGCAATGTGGGTATCGGTGATGTCACCCTTGCCGTCGGGGCGGATGGCCCACAGTTCAGGGTTGTCGCGGTCGATGGTGGCGAAGATGAGCCCGTGCCCAAAGATCGGCCGGGGCGCCACGGACCAGCCGCGATGGCGCATGTGCCAAAGCTCCTTGCCGGTTTTCGGATCGTACGCGTACAGGCCACGCCCGGCAGGGCTGATGAGTTGTTGGCCTGTGCCGCGCGGCACGAGCATCGGCATGCAGTACGCCTTGCGATGGTGCACGGGGAACTTGCTGTAATCGAGCGAGCGGGGCGTCTTCCACACCGTCTTGCCGGTGGCGGTGTCCAGCGCAACGATGTACTGCACGTCCCGTCCGTCGACGTGCACGATCATCGTGTTCCCAAAAAGCATCGGCGAACTGGCCGGTCCGGCGCCGGCTTCGTGGTCGCAATTCAAATCGCGCCGCTGCCAAAGCACCTTGCCGGTGGTGGTATCCACACACGCCGTGCCGTAGGTGCCAAAGTGCAAAAACACACGCCCCTTTTCGATGGCCGGCGTGGGCGAAGCGTACGTATTGTCACGCGTGATCCGCTGCGGTTTGGCGACATCAAACAGATGCAGATCATGCAGCACCTTGCCCGTATCCTTGTCCACACAAACGGCAAAAAGTTTTTTGCCGTCCTCCGTGGCCGTGGTCAGCCAAACCTGTTTGCCCCAAATGACTGGCGAGGAAAACCCGCGGTCATGAATCGCCGTTTTCCACACGACATTTTTCGTCTCCGTCCATTCGAGCGGCAGACCATCAGCCGCCGAGTGACCGTTCCCTCGTGGGCCTCGGAACTGTGGCCACGGTTCATCGGCCAGAAGCGAAACGGCGAAGATGAGAGTTAACAGCGTGCGCACGGAGGCATTGGAGCGTGATGCAGCAGGATTGCAAACTATTTGATGCGTGATTAGGTGATCAGAAACTGGCAACAATCCACTGTAATCCAAAGGGCTACAGTTTCATTAAGATGCCTGTTTGGAGCAATTACATCAAAATCGCGAATTGCAGTAGACGCTGGTAATATAAGGAGAAGCACACGCCTTAAGGCATATCGCGGCTAAAAATCAACCTATTCATATTTGTCCTCTTACATCCTGCCATCCTGACAAAATCTGCTGGTTTCATGGTGATTTCGAAAAAGGGTGGAGAGTATATCTCTCAAGCCTAATAAATGGGTTCTGATTCTCATCCCCCCATCTGTTTCTCTATGGTATTGTGGATCTTAGAGATTCTAGAATTAATCTTGTTGGGTTCAGGCATGTCCCAGACGCTCAGCCATGGATGCAACTGTACGCAGTTGCATCCATGACTTTAGTCTGTGTCATGATCAGAATCCTCTAACCATCCATTTGCCGTTCTTTAATGGTCGTGGTCGTGATCGTGATCATCTTCTTCAAGCCATGGTCGCGTCGCAAAAGGTGCTGTGAACCTTGTGTTTCCGCCCACCGATTTCATCATCTTATCCAAGCTACCCGCCAAATCAGCGTCATTGGATATTCTGGCCGAACCATCAATAAGAGCAATTTGGCCTTGGTTCTTATTCAGCATCGCCATTGTAATCTTCATCAACCCTGGACCTGCTCCATGATGCTCTTCGTGCTCTTCCTCGTGG
>DJHS01000135.1:0-6352 GCA_002433235.1 Verrucomicrobia bacterium UBA6614 | reverse complement strand
GCCCTCTTCCTCGTGGTGCTCTTCTTGATGCCCTCCAATTTCATCTGCACCGCGGAAGCCGCCTGCTTCTACATCGCCGTCCTCCCAAAGAGTGACGCCATACTTTGCATTTGGCGTTGCTGTCCCCCAATTCCATTTCCACGGGGACACCTCACTGTGAGCATCAATGTTCCTTGTGCTCGCAATAATGTTATTGGGTCGGCTCGTAGATGCACCCAAGAACACGGCATAACTTTGCATGGCTGCCTCTGCGTCAGCCCAATCAAAGCCTTCAGCCTGCACTCCTTGTTGATGCATCACAACCTCTGGATCGCAGGGAGACATTAAAACCTTGGGCGTGCCCATGTCTCCTCCGAAGGGTTTCCATATCGTTTCAATGTTCAAACAATTTACACTTTTCCCGGCACCATAGGCATTGGCAACGCCGTTTGGAGGTCTGTTCCACGGCAAAATATCCTGCATGTTGGCAGCCTGAGCTATCGTCTTGAGGTTGTTCACGCACTTCACCCGTGCAGCCTTGACTTTTGCCTTTGCCAAGGCCGGCAAGAGCATGGCGGCAAGAATGCCGATGATGGCAATTACCACTAACAGTTCAATAAGGGTAAAAGCCGATTTGTTTTTCAAACTAGTTTTCATGTCTAATATCAATAAATAGGTTAGAGTTTAATTTAAGGCTTGGAATGCTCCAAAAGTGGGCACCAAAACCAATGGCGGAATCCGCCACTAAAACAGAATAATGTAACAGAAATTAAGCCGCGTATTTAGGCGGCTTTTTTGAAGAAAAGGGATAGGGTGGAGCATTAAAAGAGTCGGGGTCGAGAATGTAAGCCACATGCAGATTCTTGACACCAAGAAACGCGTCACCACGTCGCGATATTGCTTCTATCTTGACTAGCTCCACCGAGATGTTTGACGGCGAGCCATCATCGTTCTGGTTTTGCTCTTTCAAGACAATACAAACCTGACAATCTTTGTGACTTTCCATTAACCCAAAGGAAGATGAGGGTGAGTCCGCTTTACTAAAGTCAGGGGAAAGAATGGAAATGCCAAGTGCCACCAGATGCAAGAGAATCCACTGCAGCCCAAACACTGCTGCCAAAAGGCTGGCAGTGACTCTCATGGGCAATGTTATGCGGCTCTGCACGACTGCTGGACGGGCGGTGTAACGGTTCATGAGATCCTTGTCAATATATGAAATGTTACAATTCTGGCTTAACGGGAAAACATGCAGCTCACTGAAGGCCCTTGCGGCGGAGGTGTTCTGCGAACCAAGCGTTAACTGCTCCGCCGCGAACGGCTGGATGATAAGGTGCCTCCTTGGCAGGCAGTTCCCTGCGCAGTTGTAGAATCAATTGGGCGTGCTTGGGCGAAGCGGCTAGGTTGCTCCACTCGTTGGGATTCGCGTTGTGATCGCAGAGTTCCTCAGATCCGCCTTCAAAGCGGAGATAGCGGTAATGTTCGGTTCTCAGGGTATGGTTGCCGCGCGCATAGGTGGTTAGCGCGGTGAATCGCCAATTTGCGGAGAGGTTCTTGAGCTGAGGAACAAGGCTGTCCCCGTGGTTACTCTTCTTGGCCGGTAAGCCGCACAGCTCGAGTATTCTGGGATAGAGATCGATCAGGCCGACGGGTTTTGTGCAGACTTAGTTCGGTTTACCAAAAATTTCCCCCTGCGACTTGGCGGAAACGACAACCAAAGGCGCTCGGGTTGATTCCTCCCATAGGCTATGTTTGCTGACCCGATCCGGCGAACTTGCCGCCGTATTCATCAAAAGCCTTTGGGGCGCGATATCCGTGGGTGGTCTTTCCCGCCGCCAGAGTCCGGTATCCGTGATTGGCGAAATATTGCGAGACCATTTGTCCGTGGAAGAAGGTTTCATCCTTCTCCATTGGCTTAGCAGTGGGCTGTTGGCAAACAGCCGGTGGTGTGTGGATAATAACCGGACATTAAAGACGCCCTAGCCGGCCCACAGATGGGCCCCTGACAATGCGCATCGAGAAACAAGGCACCTCGTTTAAACAAGCGATCGATGTTCGGCGTGCGAACTTGCGGATGCCCGTCCATACAACCAACCCAGTCATTAAGGTCATCAATCGTGATAAAAAGCAGGTTTGGCCTGCTTTGCTTCGGCCCATAATGCAAAACATACCAGCAGCGATATTCGTAAAAAAGTTATCATCTTTCAAAAAATCCATCCCAAGCCATCGGCCACTCCTTTGTTCACAAATTCAAGGCCCGTTAAATCCACTCCCCTTTACTCGAAAATGTCCCGTTAATTTAAAGGACAAAAGCACAGCCTCTTCCTTGACCCCAGAGCCTATGTTGTGGATAATCTGCGGAGTACCGTCTTCCGCTGTCTTGTCGCTTACGATCATGATGTGCGGCCGGTTGCCAACCAGACAGGTTACCACGTCTCCCGGAAGATAGTTCGCCTTGTCTTTGCCTCCATCTACCATGAACCCTTGCCTTTTGAAAAAGGCGATCAGGTTGGGAACTCGCCGGTGATCAATGTTGGGATCGGGTTTCTTTAATCCCCAAATCGCAGGATACTGATTAAAGGCACGATTCATATCTTCATGCACCAGTTTCTGCAAATCCATCCCCGCCCCTTCACGTAGTGCCCGGATGACAACATCCGTGCATACCCCGCGTTCCCGGGGCACGTCGCCGCCAGGATATTTCAAGCGCACATAGGCAGGGTCATAAATCGTGGTTTCCTCAATCTGCCTTCTTGCCGCCCGCACAATCGGAGGACTGGCATTTTCCTCGGCCTCCGCGATTTTATCACCGGCCGCAGAAGCTGACCTTATGTCAGGCACGGTCTCCATTGGACCGCAACCCATCCAACAGGCAGCCACGCCCCCGATCACCAAATTCAACATTCGAATCACTGTGAGAAACCTACCGTGCAAACCCAAATCACGAAATTGAATTTTCCGAGTTCAGTTTGGTTTCGAGATTCTTCATGAATTTAAACTGACCCTGAGTTTGGCTTGGAGTGATTCCGTTCTCCCGATAGGCTTCCGCCCGGCTGGAGCGAATCGGCCCGTTCGTTCCTGTTTCTTGACCAAATGAAACCAAGTGCACGCATGGCTTCTTCGATTGAGCTTCTGGAGCGGCTGGATGTTTTGTGGGGCCGAGGGGAACGAGTGGCGGCGGATGGAGTGTTGCAGCGTTATTTCCGGGGGCGGCGGTTCATAGGTTCAAAGGATCGCACGGAAATTGCCCGAGTGGTTTATGGGGTCTTGCGGCACGGGGCAACTTTGGAGTGGTGGCTGAAAAGGGCGAAGCGCAAGGCCTCTCCGCGGGGATTGGCGTTGGGGCACGCGGTTTTTCTGGATGAACTGGGTGAGGCCGAGGTGGACGTTCTGTTTGATGGAACCAAGTACGGCGCGACTCCGTTGGCACCGTGGGAACGGGCCTGGGTCGGCGAACATACCGGGCTGAATTTGCTGCATGCGGACATGCCAACAGCGGTGCGCGGAGAAGTCCCAGACTGGATGTTGCCAGCCTTGGATGAAGTCTTGGGGGATGATCTGTCGACGGGATTGGCCGGTTTGAACACGGTGGCACCGGTCGATTTGCGGGTGAATGTTTTAAAATCATCCCGTGATTTGGTGCTGGAAAATTTGCGGGCCAAGGGGCTGGAGGCTGAGGCGATGGAGCATAACGGTATGGGGATTCGACTCATGGGGCGAGGGCCCCTGCGGGAGACCCGCGCATTTCGGGAGGGTTGGGTGGAGATACAGGACGAAGGGTCACAGTTGGCCGCGCAACTGGTCAGGGCGCGGGCCGGCGAGCGGGTGGTGGATTTTTGTGCAGGCGCGGGTGGAAAAACGCTGGCATTGGCGGCGGCAATGGGCAATGAGGGAGAAATCTTGGCGTGGGATGTGGATCGACCGAGACTGACGCAAATGGAGGGCCGCCTGAAGCGCGCGGGAGTAACCATGGTGCGCATGCGAAAATTGAAATCGCGGCGTGATCCTTTTGTGGCAAAACACCACGGAACGGCGGACTGGGTGTTGGTGGATGCACCCTGCTCGGGCTCAGGCACTTGGCGACGCAGCCCGGATTTGAAATGGCGCACTTCGGCCGACGACCTGCAAATTGCCGTAGCCAGACAGCGGGCTATTCTTGCCGCGGCTGCTCCGTGCGTGAAACCGGGGGGTCGTTTGGTTTACATAACTTGCTCTGTTTTTATGGATGAAAACGAGCGTCAGGTGGATTGGGTGTTAAAGGAATGCCCGGGCTTCACGGTGGAGCGGCTTGATGGGGACCAAGGTTTTTTGCGCCTTTGGCCACACCGGAACGGCACGGACGGGTTTTTCGGCGCGGTTTTGCGCAAGGACGTTTAGAAGAACGCGGCGCGTTACTCCGCAGTTTGGAGAATTTTAATTCGAGCGCGGATTTGATCCCGCACGTCCTGCTTCCACAGGTGCCCCATGTGGCCGCCGTTCTCCTGGTACGTGTGTCGGTTGGGGAAATGGTTCCGGAGCCATGTCAGGTGCTCCGGCGTCAGCAGGAAATCATTGCTGGTGAGGAACAGGTGTAGGTTGCCAGCTTGAGCAAGAGCGTCACTTTGGTTCCGCAAATCGCTGGCTGCCGCCAAGGCGGCGGTGGTGACTCCCTCCCCGGCAAGGCTGGGCCCGAGCAGCTTGGCGTGGTAGTCGGCATAACTAAGCTCGTTGATTTTCTTGTAAAGCTTGGCGCGGGGAACCAATGGCCACAGGGATTCGTGATATTTCCCCGAGAGGATGGCTTGCCGCAGGGTCAGCCGGTAGCTGAGCCCGATAAGGTAACTGGCCTCCTTGTCCGTGAAGGGCATTTGTTGGCCAGTCTCAGCCTCAGTTTGTTGATTGAGGAACACCTTCACGAGCGCGGATTGGCGAATCGCTTGGGGATCCGCGTCGCCAGCCAGCGGCGCGCGGTACAACCGGTCAAGGACTTCCATGCCGTGGATGAGATCCAGCGGCGGGTTGATGGCCACCGCATGGGCGTGGGCATCGGGAGCACCGGCGGCAAGGTTTAGAGTGTACCAGCCGCCCATGGAAAAGCCGATGAGGGATGTGCTTTTAATACTGTCCGCGCCGAGGTCGGCTTCGATGGCGGCATGAACCTTGCCCAAGAGATCGATGTCGCGCGGAGTATAACCGGGAAGGTAGCCCTCGGGCGCACTGGTCACAAATTCCCAGTTGAAATTGTTGCTGACACAAACGACCTGATAACCCTCGGCATAAGCCATCTCGGCAACAGCCAACGCCCGTGTGCCCAAACGGTGTCCCCCGAGTCCAGGCAGAACATACATCAGGGGCGCGGGTCCGTCCTGCGCCCAGTACGAGTAGTGGACGCGGCCACGAAATCCCACCGGCTTCACGTGACGAGTGACGGCCCGGCCGCCAAAGCCTTCCGCCTTGGGCTTGGCATAAATGGACATGAGGGTCTGCACTTGGCCGGTGTCCTCGCCGCTGCCCTCGGGTTGAGCATCGCGCACAGCGGCATCGCGGCTGGCCGAGTAAAGCAGCCGGTACATTTCATAAGCGTCATACTCAGTGGCCAGCGTCTGGTCGATGGTGCGGGCGCTGAAGGAGAATCGATTGTACGCCATCGCCATTTTGGCACCGGGCAAAAGACTGGCGGGATCGAGAAAGACATTGCCCGCCTCTCCGAGAGCATCGCGCTCGGAACTGGGGCCAATGAGCGGCAGGTAAAGATAGAGTTGGGATTGCCAGCCCCATTTGCCCAACACTTGGCCCAACTCCTCATTGCCGGTACGAAGGCCAAAATGATTGGCGGCGGGATCCCCCAAGCCTCCGATGCCGAGGGTGCTGTTGATCAGGAACCGCTTGGTCTCCGTACCCGCCTCGCTGAACTTGCCCTGCAAGAGGCTGCTGACAAAGCGCATGGGGAAAAAGAGGTTGTTGCGAAAATTCCGAATGCCCTTGCGCGCCGGGCTGGGAATGATCCCGGTATAAAGCTTCGTAGCTGGATTGACCGCAAGGTGAAACGCGGTTTCATGGATGGCAAAGGAGAGGCGATTGATCGGCTCCAAAGGATCAGCAACGGTGGGCACCATCAGGCGTGCATCCCCTGGCTGACCTGCCTCGGGCAATTCACGGGGCGAAACACATCCCGAACCGCCGAGGATCAAGGCGGCCAACAGGGCAAGCATTAACAGGGCAACACTTCGCACGGTATGCATCTATTCCTTTCGCGGGAGAGCGAGTCCTATAAATTAACTCCGCACGGAAGGCAAGCCCTGCCTGAGCCTTTCCGGGCGATTTTCTCCTTGAATCCGAACTCCTTTGTGGGATGTTCCCCGTCCGCACAAAATGCCCACGTGGCGGAATTGGCAGA
>DJHS01000062.1:0-4004 GCA_002433235.1 Verrucomicrobia bacterium UBA6614 | reverse complement strand
GGTGAACAGCTATCATTGGGACACGCACGGCGATAATTTTAACATGTCGCAGCGGCTCATCCCGCAGGTGGACCGGCCATTTGCGGCGCTGGTGAATGACCTCGAGGATCGCGGCATGCTGGACAACACGCTGGTGATCGTGATGAGCGAGTTTGGCCGCACGCCGCTCGTCAACAGCCGGCTCGGGCGCGATCATTGGCCGGACTGCTGGAGCCTCGCGCTGGCTGGGTGCGGCATCAAGCGCGGCGCGGTGGTCGGCGAGACGACCAAGGATGGCGCGTGGGTCAACGGCGAAGGCTACGACATCGGGCACCTGTTCCACACCATCTTCACGTTGCTCGGCATCAACCCGCGCAAGACGCGCTACCGGTACAAGGGCCAGAAACTCGCCATCGCGCATGACGACTGCGAGCCGATCAAGGAGGTGATGCAATGAACGCCCCCGCGCTCGACGTGAAAAAAGCCTGGGTTTCGCGCGAGATCACGCACGACCTGCAGCTCTTTCGCGCGCAGTTCAGTCCCGACGGCACGCACATCGCTGCCGGTGGCGTGGATAAGCTGGTGCACGTATGGCAACTTGTTGATGACAAGACGAAAGAAACCGAAAAGAAAATCACGCTCAACGCTCATCGCACGTGGGTTTCCTCGCTCGCCTTTCATCCACGCGCGAAGCAGCTTTTCACCGCTGACTATCAAGGCGTCATTCATTGCTGGAACTACACCGCGCCCGGCAAGCCCGTGTGGACAATCCCAAACGCCGACGCCGACAATGTCCGGGCCCTCGCTGTCACACCCGACGGCAAATATCTGATTAGCGCTGGTGACGACACCGTCATCAAGGTGTGGAACGCCGCCAACGGCAAACCCGTCGCCAAGCTCGAGAGCCACGCCGAGTGCATCTTTAGCCTCGCTGTTTCGAACGACGGCAAACACCTCGTCAGCGGCGACCTCCTCGGCAGCATCCGCCAATGGAGCATCGGCCCGTGGAAACCCGTTCGCGAACTCGACGCCAAGATTCTCCACACGCGACTGGAGAATTTCATTGCCGATGTCGGCGGCGTCCGCAGCCTCGCCTTCAGTCCCGACGGCAAAACCCTCGCTGCCGGCGGCATGAAAGACGCCAAGAGCAATGCCTTTTGTCCCGGCACACCCGTCGTGCTCCTCTTCGACTGGGCTAGTGGCAAACAAAAAACCGAGCTGCGCATCAAGGGCAAAAGCGACGGCCCTTTCAACGCCCTAAGCTTTCTCGACCCCACCACCCTCGCCGGCCACACCGAGATTCTCCACAGCGGCTCCGAGCTCACCTTCTGGAAAACCAACCAGCCCGATCCGCTGCATTCGCTGCCGAACGGTTCCGCCTACGACCTCTCCCTTCACCCTGACGGCCGACGGCTCCTTGCCGCAACTTACGTCTCCGGAGGCGCCAGCGGTAACGGCGCCCAAAAACGCCACCGCGAAAACTACCCCCCCAACAAAACTGCCCTCAAGTTCATCAGCCTCTTCGAAAAGCCGGCCGAGGGGAAAAAATAGCCGTACCTGGGCGCATAATAAACGGACTGTAGGCCGCTACTATTTCCCCTAATTTTGGCTTACGCCAAAATCTCCTTGGCCACGTTGCCGTGCACGTCCGTCAGGCGGAAGTCGCGACCGGCGTAACGGTAAGTGAGTTTCTCGTGGTCGAGGCCCATTAGGTGAAGGAGCGTGGCGTGTAGGTCGTGGAAGTGCATGCGGTTCTCGATGGCCTTGATTCCGTGCTCGTCGGTGGCGCCGTAACGCATGCCGCCCTTCACGCCGCCGCCGGCAAGCCAGAAACTGAAGCCGGTGGCGTTGTGGTCGCGTCCGTCCTGTTTCTTCACGTGCGGGGTGCGGCCAAATTCGCCGCCCCACATCACGAGGGTGTCCTCAAGCAAGCCGCGCTCTTCGAGGTCGGTAAGTAATGCTGCAAGCGGCTGGTCGGTCGCCTTGCAGTTGGCGCCGAGACGCTGCCGCAAGCCGCCGTGTTGATCCCAGTTGGCGTGGGAAATTTCCACGAAGCGCACGCCCTTCTCCACCATGCGGCGGGCGAGCAGGCATTGGCGGCCAAAATTGTCCGTGCCGCCGGCGCCGATGCCGTAGGCCTCGAGGGTGGATTGCTTTTCCCCTTCCAAGCTCATCACCTCGGGCAGCGCGCTTTGCATGCGGAAGGCGAGCTCGTAGCTCTCGATCACGCCGTCGATCTGGGCGCTGGAATTGTTCCGTTGCTTGAGGTCCCGGTTGAGCGACTGGATAAAATCGAGCTGCCGGCGTTGCTCCTCGGCGCTGAGACGGTCGTTGCCCAGATTGGCAACGCGAACGTCCTTCAATGACTGGCCGAGGTTTCCGATGCGCGTGCCCTGATAGATGGCCGGCAAAAATGCGCTGCCATAATTCTGCGCGCCGCCCACGCGCGAGGGCGGGTTCAGCGTCACGAAGCCCGGCAGATTTTGGTTTTCCGTGCCGAGCCCGTACAGCAGCCACGAGCCGAGGCTCGGACGCACAAACTGAAAACTGCCGGTGTGCATCTGCACGAAGCACTGCGGATGGTTCGGGATATCGCCGTACATGCTGTTGAGCAGGCACAGCTTGTCCGCGTGCTTGGCGAGTTTTGGATACAAATCAGAAATCTCGAGGCCGCTCTTGCCGCGCTTCGGGAATTTCCACGGCGACTCCAGCAACTTGCGGTTGCCGTAGCCCTGGGCGGTCTTGCCGTTGTCCTTGGCTAGGGCCGGCTTGTAGTCAAACGTGTCCACGTGCGACGGCCCGCCGCGCATGCAGGCAAAGATGATGCGTTTGGCGCGCGGCTTGAAGTGCGGCTGTTTGGGGGCCAGCGGGTTCTTGTAGCCCTGCGCAGCCATCGTGCTGAGACCGGCAAAGGCCATGAAGCCAAAGCCCACGCTCATGGATTGCAGCACTTCGCGGCGTGAAAAATTCAGGGTGTTCATGGCAAGTTCGTACACATGAGACTGTCCCAAGTTGCCGGATCATTCAATTCAAAACGACAAGGTTTGCGTGCGGGCGGGAGGAGGAGTATTTTGCGGAAGGGAATGGAGGAGGAAACTCAAGCCAAGCCGAAGGTCGAGGAAGCCGCATCGCCACGGCGGCGTTGCCGTTGGTTATATCTGCTGGCGGGGGCGATGGTCTTGCTGCCGGTGATGGCAATGGTGGGGTGGTTTGCCGTGTTGCCGAAGATGGTGGAGAAACGGCTGAAGGATTCGCTGCGGGAGCTGGGGTTCAGCGGGGTGGAGCTACGAGTGGACCGACTGGGAATGAGCCGAGCGCGGTTGTCGGACATTCGGTTGGGAGGGGAGCGGCCGATTGTCATTGGTGAGGTGATGGCGGAGTATCGGCTGGGCGAGGCGATAGACGGAGTGATGCGCAACGTCGTGATCGAGGGACTGAAGCTTGAAGCGGTGCAGAAGGCACACGGGATTCGTTTTCCACAACTGGAGAAAGTGAGTCTTCCTGAGTCTGACGAGACGTTGCACGCGCTTCCGTTTGAATCGATCCGAATTGTGGAGTCCGCATTGGCTCTAACCGGTGAAGATGGTGCGGCAAGGCGGATTCCGTTTTACGTTTCGTTAAACAAATCACAGGCGCTGGAGATGGGCGTAGAGTTGGCCACACCGAAGCATAAAGCCGAGAGTCGAGCAAAAGTTGGGTTTCTGGATGGCAATGTTGTGGTTCGTGAAGGGCGACTTTCCTGGAACACCGGGATGGTTTCGATACCCATGTTTGCTGCGCCTTTGACCGAGGTATCGATGGCACTGTCGTTTGAGGGCGAAGTTGTGGGTGGAGCGGGTTCTTTTTCCATTTTGCCGGGCAGCAGTGTGTCGGCACAGACTGGGTTGTGGCGGAGCAGGGACGGGGTGGAGGCTCGTGACGTGGCAGTGGAAATGAGTGTGACCGGTAAACCGTGGGTGTTCAAGGATGGTGGGCTTGAGGTTGGCGGCTACAATGGGAAGGTCGTCGTCGACCAATTGCGCTGG
>DJHS01000065.1:0-23891 GCA_002433235.1 Verrucomicrobia bacterium UBA6614 | reverse complement strand
GATGGCGGCGAAGGAATAGTAATCACGCTGGCTAATGGGATCGTATTTGTGGTCGTGGCACTTGGCGCACTTGAGCGTGAGGCCGAGTACACCACCGGCAAGAATCTGCAGCTCGTCATCGATCACCTGCAGGCGATCCTCCACACGATTGACCGGATTGGCACTCGTACCGTCGGGCGCCATGCGCAGGAAACCGGTGGCCACAAGCTTCTCAATCACGTTGGCATCCACCGCATCGGCATCGGCGTAATCTACCAGTTCATCACCGGCGATTTGCTCGAGCAAAAACTGGTCATACGGCTTGTCGGCATTGAAGGCGTTGATGACGTAGTCGCGATATTTCCAAGCGTGTTCGCGGATCATGTCCGCATTGCGTTTGCCCTCGGAATCGGAATACCCCGCCATGTCCAGCCAATGCCGCCCCCAACGCACACCATAAGCCGGCGAGGCGAGCAGACGATCCACCACCTTATCCAATGCGGTTGAGCTATCGTCCTTAAGGAACGCATTCATCTGCCGGGTGGTCGGCGGCAGGCCTGTCAGGTCAAAAGTGACTCGGCGCAGTAAAGTTAGCTTGTCGGTCTCGGCAGAAAACGAGAGTCCCTGTGCCTCCAACTGCTTCAACAGAAAGGCATCAATCGGGTTGGCCACGCGACCGGCTGCTTGCACCCGCGGCACCTCGGCCCGTTGAGGCGACTGAAACGCCCAATGCTCGCGGGCCTTGGAATCCACCTTCTGCGGCGCGAGTTGCTGTTTCACCTCCGGTGCCCCGGCGGCAATCCAGTCGCGAAGCGTCTTGAGCTCTCCATCGCTCATCCGCTCGATGCCGGCCATGCTGATGTTTTGATCCGGCGGACAGGCCCGTGAGACGATGCGCTTGATTAAAGGGCTCTCCTCCGGCTTGCCGGACACGAACGCCTTGCTTGCCAGCATCGAAGCCTTCGTCCGCAAATCCACCCCGCCATCCTGCAATGTCTGCCCATGACACATCGTGCAACGGCGAAGCAAAACAGGGATGGCATCATGCTGGCTTGGCGCGGCCCACACCAGCCCGTCAGCCATCAGAAAAGCAAAGATAAACCGGGCCACATTCAACCCAGGAAGCCTCTCCATTTATCCCTTTCAGATCAAGAAAAATGGCGGGCGGAAGCGACTGAGGCCACGCCCATGCCGCCACGACCCAACTCGGCGATGAGCGTGTAGCGGCCTTCACCGATCTCCGCGCCGGTGGACAAGGCATGTGAGTGGGAAGCGGGGTCAGGCAACAGTGCAGTATAAAATGAATGGACCCCGTTTTCAATTTCAATGACTTGACGGGCACGGGGATGATTCTCGCTGGTGTCCGGGGAGGGCGCGAGGTAGGCTCCGCGCGCATGGCGCAGGATGACCCAACTTGTTTTCCCGGCAACACCCGGCTGGTGACGCTGGACAATGGCTTGACGGTAATTGTCCGTGAGGACAATAGCGCGCCGGTGGTCTCGGCACAGGCATGGGCCATGACGGGCAGCATCCACGAAGGGGAATGGCTGGGCGCGGGCTTGTCGCACATTCTGGAACACATGCTGTTCAAGGGCACGGAAACGCGAGGCGTCGGACGCATTGATCAAGAGGTGCAGGCGGCGGGCGGGTACATGAACGCCTACACGTCGTTTGACCGGACGGTATACTATATAGATGCACCGAACACCGGCGCGGAAACGGCGGTGGACATCCTGTGCGACATCATGCAGCACGCCACGCTGCCGGAGGATGAATTGGCCAAGGAACTGGATGTAATCCGACGGGAGATCGACATGGGTCAGGACGATCCGTCACGGCGTAGCAGCCGACGGCTGTTCGAAACGGCCTACACCGTGAGCCCCTATCGGCATACAATCATCGGTTACCCGGATATTTTCAATGAGCTGAAGAGGGAGGACATTGTCGGTTACTACCAGTCACGTTACATTCCGAACAACATATTCTTCGTGGTGGTGGGAGACGTGGACTCGGACCAGATGATCGCCCAAATCCACAAGGCCTTTGAAAGCAACAAGCATAAGCCGCTGCCGCCGCAAGTGTTGCCGGAGGAACCCCGGCAGACTGCGCCGCGAGATCTGGTGGAAGAGGCGGCCATCCAACTTGGTCATCTGCATGTGTCGTGGCACGTGCCGGATGTGCGCCATCCGGATCTGCCCGCGCTGGACGTGCTGGCCACGGTTCTGGGCAGCGGCCGTAGTTCGCGGCTGTACCAAAGCGTGCGAGAAAAACAAGGCCTCGTGAACAGCGCGGATGCGTGGACCTACACGCCAGTGGGCTCGGGCCTGTTCGGGATGAGCGCGGTGGTGGACACGGAAAAATTTGGACCGGCCCTAGAGGCCATGCAGCAGGAGTTGCAGCAGTTGAAGAACGACCTGGTATCGGACGCCGAGTTGGGCAAGGTGGTCAAGCAGTTCATCTCCGCCACGCTGGGCACGCGCAAGACCATGGAAGGCCAGGCGCAAACCTTGGGGGACAGTTGGATCTCGGTGCACGACCTGGACTTTGCGGACCGCTATCTGGAGGCCGTGAAGGCGGTGACGCCACCGGATGTACAGCGCGTGGCCGAAACGCACCTTGCGGACACAAACCGGACCCTATATGCGCTGCTGCCCGAGGGAGCCGCGCCACGCGCAGCCCGGACAGAAGCCAGCCATTCATCCAGTCCCGTGCAAAAATTTGAATTCCCCAACGGCCTCCGGCTGCTGGTGAAAGAGGATCACCGACTGCCTTTTGTGCAATTGCGGGGCATGTTCATGGGGGGAGTACTCGCGGAGACAGAGAAGGATTCGGGCATCACCCAGTTGATGGCCAAGCTGATGGTGAAAGGAACGGCGAAACGGACCGGAATGCAAATCGCCGAGCAGGTAGAATCCGTAGGCGGCCATATCGACGCTTACGGAGGCAACAACAGCTTTGGAGTGACGGCGGAGGTGTTGAAGCCCGACGTAACGCCGGGGCTGGAGGTCTTTGCAGACGTAGTGTTGCAGCCCTCTTTCCCGGCGGAAGCCTTGGCGCGCCAGCGAGAGGTCCAATTGGCAGCCCTTAAAACCCAGCAGGACAAGCTGCTGCATGCCACGTTTCGAATGATGCGAGGCAAAATGTTCGGCACCACGGGTTATGGGCTGGATCCTCTGGGAACAGAGGAAAGCCTCGCCAAACTGAACACAGCAGACTTGGCATCATTCCACCGAGGCTTGGCGGTGCCCAACAACTGCGTGATCGCCATCTTCGGCGACGTCAACACGACGGACGTTCGCGTGGAAGTTGAAAAGGCGTTTGGTTTGTGGAACGCTGGGAATGAATTCAAGGTGGCCCCGCCAATGGAGCGCGATCCCGGCATGCAACGCTTGGCCGTGGAGCGCGACAAGGAACAAGCCGTGGTGGTGGCCGGCTACCGCGGTTGCACATTCATGGACAAGGATCGCTACGCGCTGGAGTTGATCAGCGAAGCCTGCAGCGACCTGGGCAGCCGGCTGTTCCTGCGCATTCGCGAGGAGTTGGGGCTGGCCTACTACGTGGGCGCCCAGAGCCAGCCGGGATTGTCACCCGGCTTCTTTGCGTTTTACGCGGGCACCTCGGGCGAAGGAGCGGTACAGGTGGAACAGGAACTATTGAGCGAGGCGGGCAAGCTACGTGACGAAGGATTGACGGAGGAGGAACTGGCCCGGGCCAAGGCCAAGGTGATTGGCCAAAAGAAAATTGCCCGGCAGGACTTGGGCGGGCTGGCCACAACCAAGGGACTGGATGAACTTTATGGCTTGGGCCACGACGCCGGGGAACAGGACGACGCGCGGTACGAGGCCGTGACGCTGGGGGAAATTCAGGAGGTTGCGGCGCGCTATTTCCAACCGGCGCAGTGCGTCGTGGCCGTCAGCCACCCGACGGCCCAGCTTTAAGGTTGCCAAGGGGGGCGGCTCATGGTTGAAATCGCCCATGCGCACCAACCTTTTCAAGACAACATTGCCCTGCCTGTTGGCGGCCGCGCTGGCTACCACGGGCTGTGACACGGTCAAGAACACCTTCGGGAAAATCAAGATGCCCTTTACCTCAGACAAGGCCGAACAACCCGTGACCTCCGAGCCCTTTGGCACCGCCAAGCTGCCGGACAATCAGGAAGCTTCCGCCACCTTGTGGACCCTGCGCAACAAGAACGGTCTCGTGGCCAAGGTGACGGACTACGGCGCGACACTGGTGGAAATGCATGTGCCCGACAAGGGCGGCCGGTTTGCCGATGTGGTTAACGGCTTTGACAGCGTGGAGGGCTACCTAGGCGAAGGCAACCAATACTTTGGCTGCACCACCGGTCGTGTCTGCAACCGCATTGCCAAGGGCAAGTTCACCCTGAACGGCCAGGAATATCAACTGGCCATCAACAACGAGCCGAACCATCTCCACGGCGGCAATGAGCGCGCCCTGCCAAGGGTCATGTGGAAGGGGGCCCCCTTCATCAACCGCGAGGGACAGGGCATCGTGTTCAGCTACACCAGCCCCGACGGCGAGGAAGGCTACCCCGGCACCCTCGTGATTCTAGTGACCTACACGCTGACCCACGATAACGAGTTGCGGATCGAGTACGAGGCCAAGCTGGAAGGCAATGACAAATCCACTCCGATTAACCTCACCAACCACGCCTACTGGAACCTCGCCGGTGCCGGCAGCGGCACGGTACTCAACCACGTGCTGACCCTCAACGCCGACAAATACACAAAGACCGACGACACGCTTATTCCCACCGGTGAGATCGTTGACGTGGAAGATACCCCTCTTGACTTTCGCACCGCGCATATCATCGGCGAACGCATTCCCGCTGATGACACACCCTGGAAGGGCTACGACCACAACTTTGTGGTCAACGGCAACCCTGGCGAAATGCGCGTGGCAGCAGTCTTGAAGGATCCTTCCAGCGGACGCGTGATGACCATCAGCACCGTCGAGCCGGGCATCCAGTTTTACAGCGGCAACTTCCTCAACGGCCAGACCGGCAAAAAAGGAAAGACTTACGTTCACCGTGGCGCGTTGTGTCTGGAGACCCAGCATTTCCCGGACTCGGTGAATCACGACGATTTCCCGAGCACCATTCTCCGCCCAGGCGCGACCTACCGCACCTCGACCATCCACAAGTTCACGGTGGAGGAATAACGGATTTGCTTGCCGCCCTTGACAAGCGGCGGCAGACTCGCCGCGAATTTGCCAGGGCCCATGGAATGCGGGCTTGCGAACCCCGCCAGGGCCGGAAGGCAGCAACGGTAGCTTGATCTGCATCTGCCGTGGTCACCCTGGCTTTTTTCATTCATGTCCTATCAGGTCATAGCGCGTAAATACCGCCCGCAACGGTTTGCCGACGTGGTGGGGCAGGAGCATGTCACCACCACGCTGGGCAACGCCATTGCCTCCGGCCGCATTGCCCACGCCTACCTCTTCGCCGGACCCCGCGGCACGGGCAAGACGACCATCGCGCGCATTTTTGCCAAGTGCCTGAACGCCACCAGCGGTCCCTCCGTGGATTTTCCGGAGCATGACGAGCGTTGCCAGGAGATCGCCGAGGGTCGCTCGCTCGACGTGCTGGAAATCGATGGCGCCAGCAACCGCGGCATCGACCAAATCCGTGAACTGCGCGACACCGTCAACTACGCCCCCGCCGCCGCGCGCTTCAAGGTGTACATCATCGACGAGGTGCACATGCTCACCAAAGAAGCCTTCAACGCCTTGCTGAAGACCCTTGAGGAGCCGCCGGAGCACGTGAAGTTCATGTTCGCCACCACCGAGCCCGAGCAGGTGCTGGCCACCATCCTCTCACGCTGCCAACGCTTTGACCTGCGCCGCATTCCCGCCGCCAAAATTGTCACCCACCTCGCAGAGATCGCTGAACAGGAGAAGGTGAAAATCGATGAGCCCGCCCTGCACGCCATTGCCCGAGGCGCCGATGGGGGCATGCGCGACGCGGAATCCACGCTGGATCAGCTCATCAGCTTTTGCGGAGACAACATCACCGAGAACGACGTGCTCTCCATGTTCGGCTTGGCCGCGCAGGGCCAACTGCTTGGTCTGGCGGAATCTGTTTTAAAAGGAGAAACCGAAGACGCCCTGCGACAGTTCAATGAACTGGCCGGCAACGGCAAAGAACTGCGTCGCCTAGTGGGCGACCTCCTCAACCACTTCCGCAACCTCATGGTCTTCTCCGTCTCCCAGGGAGACACAAGCCTCCTAGAGATTACCGAGGCCGAGAAGACCGCCCTCGAAGCCCAAACACAGCTGGCCGACATGGACGCTCTCGGCCGCATTCTTGAGGTGTTGACCGACTGCGAACTGCGCTTGCGCGACGCCGCCTCCAAGAAGATCCTTGTCGAGGTCAGCCTGCTCAAGGCCGTTCAGGCCGCGGGCGCCATGAGCCTCGACGACCTTCTCGACCGGCTGCAGGAACTGCGCACGCAAGGCGGCACTACCGCCCCCCCCACGCAAGCTCAGGCCCGCCCCAAACCACAAACTCAACCGGCCCCCAAACCCAAGGCCGAATCCGCTCCCCAAATCCAAGCCATCACTACGTCGGCCGGGGACTTGACCGCCCTGTGGCCGGAACTTGTGAGACGCGCCGGCGAGCTACAACCCTTTGCCGCTGGCTACCTCACCGAGGCACACCCCGTTTCCTTGGACAATGGCAAGGCCACCATCGGCTTCGCGCCAGAGTACGCCGACCAAATGGACCTCGCGGACAACCCCAAGTTTCAGCAAACTCTAGCCAAGTCATTGGAGCAGATGGGGCATCCCGGCTTCGAGATTCAATTTGTGCAAGCCGACCGACCCGCCGACTGGGAAAACCTGCCCACTCAACCCGCCAGCACTTCAACCGAGGCCCACGAGTCCGGCGCACCCGCCACGCCCAAGCCATCGGAAGGCCCGGTGGACACCGACGAGTTTAAAAACGATCCCCTCATCCAGAAAGCCTTGGAGGTTTTCAAGGGACAAATCGTGGACGTTCGATCCCCATAAACAACAATGGCAAGCCTGAACAAACTAATGAAACAAGCCATGCGCGCCCAGCAGCAAGCTGAGGAGGTGCAGGCCCAATTGTCCGAGCGCACCGTCGAATCCACCAGCGGCGGAGGTGCCGTCAAGGTGGTCGCCAAGTGTGACGGCGCCATCCAGTCCATCAAGATTGATCCCGAGGCGCTTAATCCTGACGACGCCGAGATGCTCGAGGACATGCTGCTCACCGCCGTCAACACCGCCATCAGCCAAGGGCAAAGCATCCAACGCGAGGAGATGGGCAAGATCACCTCCGGCCTTGGTCTGCCGGGCATGGGCATGTAATGGGTGCCGCACTGCCGGATCCGGTCGCGGAACTCGTGGCCGCGCTGGGGCAATTGCCGGGCATCGGCCCACGCTCCGCGGAGCGCCTTGCGCTGCATCTGGTCCAAGGCGAAACCGGCCAAGTCAAGCAACTCGCCGCGGCCATCCTGAGTGCGCGGGAAAAAGTTCAATCCTGCAACATCTGCGGCGCACTCACCGAGCAGCAACCCTGTGCGCTCTGCGCCGATGATCGCCGTGAAGCCGACACCCTATGCGTCGTGGAAACCCCCGTGGATGTCATCAACCTCGATAAGTCCGGTGCCTTCAACGGCCGTTACCACGTTCTGGGCGGGCGCATCTCTCCATTAAACGGCGTAGATCCCGAGGATCTGCGCATCGCCGAACTGGAGCAGCGCATGGAACAAGACCGCATCACTGAGATCATCCTGGCCTTGGGCACGGATGTGGAGGGAGACGCCACCAGCAATTATCTCGCCCAGCGCTTCTCCGCCCAAGGCGCAAAGATCACCCGCATCGCCCACGGGCTGCCCGCGGGCAGCGGCTTGGAGTTCGCTGACGAGTTGACCCTGAGCCACGCTCTTGAAGGCCGCCGGGAAATGTCATGATTCGCGTCGTTGCTTTCGACATTGGCAAGGTCTTGCTCGACTTTGACTATGGCATCCTCACCCGCCGCATGGCACCCCGAACCCGGCTGAACGAAGCCGCACTCAACCAACTGCTGAATCAATCCCCCCTGTTGGCTGAATACGAATCCGGCCGACTGGACAACGAAGCCTTCTTCGCCGTCGTACAGGAAGAAACTGACTTCGCGGGTGAACTGCCGGAGTTTGCCTCTCTTTTCGAGGACATCTTCACACCCATCGACAAGACCATTGCCCTACACGCCCGTATCGAGGCGGCCGGCATCGCCACGTGGACATTTTCCAACACCAACGCCATGGCCGTCGCCCACATCAGCCGCACCTATGATTTCTGGCCGAGATTTACCGGCCACCTCCTGTCCCACGAGGCTGGCGCTTTAAAACCAGCCCCCGAAATCTATCAGGCCCTCGAAGATGCCACAGGCCAAGAGGGCGCTGAAATCGCCTACCTTGACGACCGGCCCGAGAACATCGCCGCAGCCCGGCAAAGGCATTGGCATGCCATCCAATTCGACACACCCGAACAGGCCCAGAGCGACCTCATTCCCCTGCTCTCTCTTTAAAACAATCACGCCAAAGGCGCGGAGGCTGTTCCGTATCCAGCGGATTGGGTCCGGCGTCCCCTTCCTTCAACAGGCCCAGCCAATGGTCGATGACCTCCAGCGCCTCGTGTGAGGGAAAACCGTGGGGTGCCCACGGGTATTTGGCCAAGTTTGACCGGGCCAGTCGAAAGAGTTTGGCCGACGCGTGCAGGCGCGGGCCGGCTGCGGGATATTCTGGATTTTCATGCATGATCAGATGCACAAAGGCACCAGCCAACTGGATGAGCCCCTTGTAAAAATCCGCTACTGGCGCTGCCCGATCCTCCAGCCACAAGTCTTCCAGCACATCGTGCGCCTCGTAAAATTCGCCCGCATTGAAACACTCCAGCCAACCGAGTAAGTGGGCCGGCTGAACACGCCCCCTTAGGTGGGCAATACGCGCGGCGATGGCGGGGCTCTTGTGGCTCACGGCGTGAATTTATTGTGAGTAGCTGAAAATTGACATCCCTTAGTCCCCCGCCCAGCTTGCCGCATGGCAAAGACTGGATTGGGCCGGGGCTTGGGAGCGCTGTTGGGAGAGCAGTCCGCGGCACCCACCACCGGTGCGCCACCTCCCGAAACCTCCACGGACGAAACCATCAAGCTGGTGACACTGGATCAGCTGCAGCCTTGCCCCGTGCAGCCAAGGCAGGATTTCGACCGGCTGGCCTTGGAAGAACTGGCGCAATCCATTGAGGCCAACGGCATCGTCCAGCCTCTGATCGTGCGACCTGCACGCGACTACCTGGAGTTGATTGCAGGAGAGCGCCGCTGGCGGGCGGCCAAGATAGCCGGCATGGCGGAGGTACCCGTGGTGGTGCGCGAGGCGTCCGATGCCGAGGTGCTCGAAATGGCCCTCATCGAGAACCTCCAGCGCGAGGATCTGAACCCCATTGAGGAAGCACAGGGTTTCCAGCGGTTGATTGACCTGCACCAGTACACGCAAGAACAGGCAGCCGCACGCGTGGGCCGCAGCCGGGCGGCGGTGGCCAATGCGCTGCGCGTCTTGAAACTGGATGAGGCCGTGCAAATCCATGTGCGCCAAGGACGCCTTTCCATGGGCCACGCCAAGGCCATCCTAGGCATTGAGGATGCCACTCGGCAAAAATTGGCGGCGGAAAAGATTTTAAAGGAAAACCTCAGCGTGCGCGCCACGGAGGAACTAGTGGCCAGCCTCCAGAAAGGCAGCGGTGCCCCCGCGACCAAGGGAGGCAGCGCGGCGGCACCGGATGTTCATGTGGAAGCTTTGCGTAACAAGCTCACTGAGAAACTGGGAACGAAAGTGGCGTTGAGTTACCGCAAGGGCAAGGGTGCACTAAAGATCCACTTTTACAACGACGACGACTTGGAACGCATCCTCGGCCTGCTGGGTGTCGATTCGGATTGATCGCCCGGTCCGCTTCCTGTTTTCCTTCCCGGACACGATGCTGCTTGCATTAAAATATTACGGCGATCCCGTGCTACGCCGAAAGGGTGCGCGTGTGGACGCGGTCACCCCGGAGATTGAATCGCTGATCGAAGACATGTTCGAGACCATGTCCGAATACAATGGCATCGGTCTCGCCGCGCAACAGGTCGGCGAGGCGGTTCAGCTGACCGTGCTGGATATCCGCGCCGTAGAGGATCGGCCCTCGACGCTGGAGCTGGACGGCCGGGAGGCGGATCCCAACTCCATCATGCCGCTGGTGTTGATCAACCCGAAACTCACCCCCTTGGATGACCCCGTTGCCGGCGGCGAGGGTTGCTTGAGCTTTCCGGAAATGTACGCAGAGATCACGCGCCCCGAGTCCGTGGCGGTGAAGGCGCTGGACCGGGACGGTAAATCCATTGAATTCAACTGCGGCGGACTGCTCGCCCGCGCGATCCAGCACGAGACGGATCATCTGCACGGCATCCTGTTCATCGACCGGATGGATCAAGCCACCAAACGGGATTTGCAGGAACAGTTGGACGAGCTGCAAAAGAAGACCAAGGCCGCGCTGCCTTGAGAATCAGTACACCTTCCTCATGTTCGAGGAGAGGATTCCCAATTCGCCGCGGTACTTGGCCACGGTGCGGCGAGCGATTTTCAGGTCCTTGTCCGCCAGTGTTTTGACGATTTGCTCATCGCTGAGCGGCTTGGATTTGTCCTCGTTGTCCACCAAATCCTGAATGACCTGTTTCACGCTGGCGTTGCTGACATCCTGACCAGTGGCAGTCTTGAGTGCGCTGGTGAAGAAATAGCGCATCTCGAACAACCCCTGCGGGGTCTTCATGTACTTGCCGGACACCGCGCGGCTAACGGTGGTTTCATGCACCCCCACCTCCTCGGCCACCTCGGACATGGTCATGGGCTTGAGTTCGGACACCCCTTCATCCATGAACTCCCGCTGCCTGCCCACAATCTCCTTCGCGATCTTTAAAATCGTGTCGTGCCGCTGCTGAATGCTCTTGATGAGAAACTTGCCGTCGCGAATTTTGGACCGAATGTATTCGCGCACGTCCTTGGCATCGCGCGCACCCGCCAGCATGTCCTTGTAATCATTGCTGATGCGCACCTGCGGCATTTCCTCGCGGTTGGAGGAAACCACGTAGTCGCCATCCTTCCATTCCACGAATACCTCGGGCAACACCACCATGGCCTCCGAGTCGGGTAGGAACGCGCGCCCAGGACGCGGCTCCAAGTGGCCAATGTTCTCGGCAATGTCCTGCACCTCGTCCACCTCAACTCCCAGCGCGCGCGCAATCTCGGGGAACCGCCGCCGCCCCAGCGCATCCATGTACCGATCCACCACGCGGTATTCCTCCGAGTCAATCATGCCCTTGCGCTCCAGTTGAAGCAACAGACACTCGCGCAGGTCACGCGCGCCCACGCCCGCCGGCTCAAAGGAGCGAATCACACACAGGACCTCCTCCACCATGTCGCGGTCTTCATTGGTGGCCTGCATCAACTCCTCAACTGAAGCCTCGAGGTATCCATACTCATCAATGTTGCCGATCACCACCTCGGCCACGGTCATCTCGTCGGCGTCCAGGTCACTCATGCGTGATTGCTCGGCCAAGAAATCCGCCAGCGTGATGTCCACCGTCAAAGAATCGAACATGAACTGGCGCCGCTCCTCATCGTCCACCGTGGGCCGCTGGATGGGGGTGGTCTGCGCGCCGTTGAAATGATCCCGCCACTCCTCGCTCAACTCAGCCAGACGCTCCAGCTCCTGCTGAAAATCGTCCACCGGTTCGTTGCCGTTCTCCTTCGCGGGATCCACCTGCGTATCCGCGGGCGGCTCCACCGCTGCTTCGGATTGCGCCTCGCCGTTTTCCGGCGCTGCCCCCTCCGCGCCGGTTTCCTCACGCTTGGCGATTTCCTCCAAGGGAACCTCCTCCAAAACGGGGTTCTCCTGCAGCTCCTTGTTGATCATGGCCCGCAAGTCCAGCATCGGGGCCTGCAGCATCGCCAGCGATTGCTGCATCTGGGGAGACATCGTCTGGACCTGTGCCAGCCGTTGTCCAAGCTGCATTCTGGGTTCGAACGCCATTTCGGGTACCCATTGATTACCCCAATGCATCACGCGAAGCAAGACGAATGGCACGCAATCTGCTTGGCCACGACACCTCCCCGCGCCAGCAAGGGGATCATCCTGAATATACGCCCAAATTTGCCCCGCGCAACATGGGGACCGAAAAAAATTGTACCGCCACGACAACCTCCCTACACTGCCGTGCGTGGGGGAGGTGAAGTTCACGATTTTGGGTAGTGGCTCGGCCGGCAATGCCGCCTATCTGGAAGCAGATGGCACACGGTTGCTGCTGGATTGCGGCTTCAGCGCGCGGCAGATCAAGCAACGACTCGCCACTCTTGAGCGCATCCCCGAACGGCTCGATGGCGTGCTGATCACCCACGAACATTCCGACCACATCGCCGGCCTGAAGCACATCGCCGCCAAGCTCGGCCTGCCTGTCTATTGCAATCGCCTGACCGCCGAGGAAATCGAGCGCATCCACCGCACCCCGTTTGACTTTCGCCTGTTCGAAACCGGGCAATCCCTCGAGATCGGCAGCGTGAGTGTTGACACCTTTTATGTGCCGCACGACGCCGTGGAAACCGTCGGCTTCCTCCTGCACACCTCACAGGGACGAATCGGTTACCTGACCGACTTGGGCCATGGCACCCGCCTCATTGCCGATCGTGTCCGCTCGGCCAACGTGCTCGTCTTGGAAACCAATTACGACACCGACCTGTTGCGCGACTGCCCGCACCGGCCGTGGCACCTCAAGCAACGGATCATGGGCCGCCACGGCCATCTCTCTAATGAAGGCGCCGCTGAATTTGTCGAAACCCTTCTCCACGACGAACTCCATCATATTTTCTGTGCCCATCTCAGTCGGGAATGCAACACCCCGGAACTGGCCCAAGCCGAGCTCGGCACCGTACTCCAGCGCGCCGGTGCCCTGCATATTCAAGTTTCCATCACCCAACAAGCCCACCCCAGCCCCACACTCACCTTGGGACATGACACTCAAAACAGCGGTTTTTTACAAAAAACCGTTGCCAATGCGGCGATTTCGAATTAGTTTCGCCCGTCTGTAAAAAATCTGCCTCGCTGTGGGCGAGGCGGTTTTTGCATAGAACCCAACCAACCCCTCAAAAATGTCGGAAAGAATTGGATTCGTCGGTGTAGGCCGTATGGGTGCGAACATGGCCCGTAGGCTCAAGGATCAAGGCCACAACATCAGCGTCGTTTACGATGTGAATGTCGAGAGCGCCAACACGCTTGCGCAGGAATTGGGATGCCATCATGAATCCGACCTGCGTGAAGTTACCAAGAGTTCGGATATCGTCATCACCGTCGTCACAGACGACAAGGCCATGCGCGATATCTTCAGCGGTTCAGGCAGCCTGCTGGCTCGAGCCGAAGGCACCCTGTTCGTCAACTGCGCCACCGTCAGTCCAGCCATTCATGTAAAGGTCGAAAAGTGGGCCGCGGAACACAAAGCCCAGAGCTTGGAGGCATGCATGGCCAGCAGCATCACCCAAGCCCGCGATGGTACGCTCTACCTCATGTGCGGCGGCAAACAAGAAGCTTTCGATCGTGCCAAGCCCATTCTGGATGACCTGTCCAGTATCAACCGCTACATCGGCCCCTCCGGTACCGCCGGGCAGGTCAAAGCCTTGGTCAACATGGTCATGAACATCAACACCGCCGGCCTCGCCGAGGGACTGGGTCTCGCCGACGCCCTCGGTCTGGATCTGGGCATCGTCCGCGAAGTCTTCAGCCAAACCGGCGCAAACAGCCGCGTACTCGAGACGGACGGTGAAGACATGGTGATCAAGGACCACGAGTGCTACTTTAGTGCCGAGCATGCCGCCAAGGACAGCGGCATCGCCCTAAGACTTGCTGACGAACAAAACATAAAACTCCCCCTCGCCAAGGCCACCTACAAACAGTACGAAAAGATGAAGGAACTGAACCTTGGCCACTTGGACAAAAGCGGCATCGCCGAACTCACCTTCAAGGGCCGAACTCTCCACCCATAAAAAGCAAACGCTTTTACCTTCCTAAGTTGCCGGCACCCATCGCTGGGCCGCCAGTGCCATTACGAATAGGGCGATAAATACGACCGCCAAGCCCGCGGGGACGATGGCCACGGCCAACAAATCCACCAGCACGATCCCGGCCAGTAATCCCCCCACCGTGCGGCCAACATCCCTTTGCTCCACCCAAAAGGTCGTCCGCAAACTGCGCAACACCCACAAAAGCAGGATTGCGCTCATCACCAACGCGTCACGGCGGTCCGCCGGATCATTGCTCAAAAAAGCCAAACCCGCTGGCAATGCCAGCAGGAGACAGGGCCAAACTCGGACCAACCCCGGCGTACTCTCCACCTTGGCCAGCCAACTCAAGCCCGCCACATACCCAAATAAGACCAACGCCGCCCAAGTCGCCACGCCGCCCGCCGATGACTTGAAGAAAGCCGCCTCCCCTCCCGTCGCCCAAGTATGCGCGTGGCATGCCGCCAACAAAATCAGCAACAAGCGGCACGCCGCAATGATCAGGGGCGACCACGACAATTGCTTGTGGGCAAAATTGTAAACCAGAATACAATTGAACAACCCGAGCGCCAGCAGCGCCGTCGTGCCGCCCTGCAGACAAATCAAGAACATCCCCCCCGCCATCATCCCAATGCCCAGCAGCCACACCGTTTGTTCGCGAATCGTGCCTGAAGGTATGGGCCGTTCCGGCCGATGTTCCCGATCCCACCACGCGTCACAAGCGTCGTTCAGGTACATCCCGCCCACGTAAAGTCCGGTGACCCCCGCCGTCAACATCCCGAACACAAACCAGTCCACCTGCCCCTCTCCCGCAGCCCACAGGCCCAAGAGCCAGCCACACAGGCAATTGCTCCAAACCGTGGGCAAATTGCTCACCCGGCCCAACACCAGCAATGCGCGCCAAAAACTCATGCCAACCCCCGCGTCCGAAGTTCGCCCAGTGTCCACTCATACTCGCCCGCCAACTGATCCACCACGTCCCGGTCTTTCATGGCATCCGGCAACACTTCCCACGTGTAAGTCTCCATTTCCAAATGCGTGCACAAGCTTGGATCTGCCTTTAACGAATCCAACACACCGCCGATATGGTCCCGCGTGCTGGCAAACCAATCCGCATCCGGGCTGTGCAGCGGGATGTGAAAATGCACCCGCCACTCTTCCGCGGACGAATCTTCCGCCAAGGCCACGTCCAGATCACGGTGGCGCGCCAGAGAGCCATCCGGCAGCCGCTCCACCACTTGGTGCAGGTAAACATCCTCCTTGAATGCCGCCAATTTTTCCCGCGCCACGGCGTTGGGTTTCAGCTTTAGAGCCGCGCTCAGATGCAGCTTGCTGATGCGGATTCCCGCCGCCGCCAAAACCCCCAGCGCCTCGTGCGGCTCTTCGTATTCAACCGCCAAATGGCAGGTGTCATAGTTCACCCCCAAGTGCTCACGCAGTCGCACGTCATTGGGATGCTCCTTTTCCATCGACTCGAAAAACGCCACCGTCTCGCCACTGGTTTCAAACCAACCCAGCGGCTCCGGCTCCAGCCCCAAGTGCAGGCGCTTGCCTGCCCGTTCGCTCAGGGCCGCGATGTGTTCCACGCATTGCCAGAGATGATCGCGAATCGCCTTTTCCTGCGCCTCGTCCGTGATGAATTCCTTGAAGGACCCGGGCAACGTACTCACGCTGCCATCCACCCCTTTCGGAACCAATTCCGCAATCAAGTCAAACAAGCGGCACGTGTATTCTAGCCGCTCCGGCGAGGTCCAGTCCGGCGCATAAACCTGCTCCTTGACACGGCCGCCGTGAAAGTTGCCAAAGGGAAATCCGTTGATGGTGAACACATAACAATTCTCATCGCTCAACCACTGGCGAAACCCTGCCAACACAGCCGGCTCACTCAACTCGCGTGCCGCCCGGTCGCTCAACCGCAATCCGATCGCATAGGCCTCCGTCGGGCACACCCGCCGACGCACCGCCAAAGTGTGCGTCCGCAGAGCCTCAAACGTCTCCACCCAATCCTCGCCCCGATGAATGTTGGTGCAGTAGGCAAGATGCAACCCGTGGTTCAACTTCACGCGGGGAGGGTTGAGGTTGGAAGCCCAAGTTTCAATATTCAAATGACATTAGTGACACCAAACCTGGATTGCTTCCCTACGCCCAATCCGTTTATCTCGTGGCGGTGCAGCTCTATCTCCATCACGGCGGCCAGCAATCCGGCCCCTATTCGCTGGAACAAGTCAGCCAATGGCTTGCGGAAGGAGCCCTCCCTCCCGGTGTCCACGCGTGGCATGAAGGCGCGCCGGAATGGGTTCCGCTTGAAGAGGTTCCCGGCATTCACCGGCAAACGGCTCCCCAGCCTGCGTCGGGGAATAGTCGAAAGCTGCTCATCACCATTGCCGCCAGTGCCACCGTGCTCGCTCTGGCCATCGGGGCAGTTGTTGCCTTTCAAAAACCCAGCCAGCCCTCTAGCGGAGAAAGCCAACCGCCCGACACAAATCCACCCTCCGCCAAGGCCGCCCTCCCCAGCCCGGCCATGCCAGCCCAGCATTTAACCTACAAGCAGGACATTGAACCCATTTTCAAGAAACATCGCTGCTATGAGTGCCACGACAGCACGGCTGGAAAAGTACGTGGCGACCTTGACCTGATAGTTCCCTTCAACGTCGCCGCCGTCGTGGACACCAACAAGGTCAATTTAAGCCGACTCATCCTGCGCCTGACGGACGAAAAGGAACCCATGCCACCAAACGGCCCGATGCTGAGCTCTCCCGAAATTAACACCGTCCGTCAATGGATTCAGGACGGCGCAAAATACAAATAACCTTTAAAGCTGGAAGCAGCCGCACTGAGAGGGAAACTCACGGGGACTCTCAAAGATTATCTTGTGGATCAGGCTTTTATGATGGCCGCGTTTGCTCATCTCCACTGCCTTGGTGAACCACCCTAAAAGCCTACTCCTGCACCACCTCCAAAACTAACGGAAGGGCCACCAGCTATTCCCCACCACCACTCTGAGCACGATCGATCAGCTGTAACTGCAGGCCCATTATTTGCGGGCTAACCGGAACTTACCAACCGGGGGCCAATAATTACAATCCATCCATCTAAACCCAGGCTCATACATCTTTCCAACCTGATGGTAAACTCCTCATCGTTATGGAGAAAAACGATGAATATATCCCCGCGTTCGATCTGGCCTACTTTTGTATGTTTTTTATCAACTCTTAAAAGCTCCGCCTTGCTCCAGTCAATGTCATAATCCTTTAACTCAGCGACCACTTTTTCAAATGCTTCTTGAACCCTTTTCTTTTCTCGCTTTAATTCATCATACCACCTTTTGTCAAAAGCCTTTTCAGAAAAGCGCGTCCTTCTATCCTTAATTTCTTTCTTTGCCTCCTCTTCTGTTATTTCCTCATGCTCCGCATATTTCTTGATGGCTTCATCATCGATTGGATATTTATCTTCAAGGATGATCTCTAAGATCTCCTCCTTTTTCTTACTAACGGCATGCAGCTTTACGAAAGCCGCATAGTCATTTTTTGCGATAGCATTAAAAGCAAGCTCAGCCAGCTTTTCTGGGGTTTTCGGATTGTCTGTTTCCGTAGCAGTTTCATTCTCCTCTTTACTGCCATCTCCCGAAAAAAAGAGAAAATATGAACCCGCAGCCAAGGCGATTACGCCGGCTACTCCCAGTGAGATTAAGAGCGCTTTTTTGCTTCCACTGCCGGCAGCGGCCGGTGCGCCTTGCAGCCGGGTGCCACAGCCCATGCAAATAACCTGATTTATTTCAACAGGCGCCTGACATTGGGGACACGTTGCGCCAGCACCCGCAGGTGGGGTGGGAGGTGCAGCAGTTACCCCGGGAAACTGCGACAGTGCCACCCAATCGGCCATTCCATCCTGCCAAGCTTGGTCCGTTGGTAGAAGCGTGCCATTGGCCAGGTAGGCATTCACCTCCTCAATGCTGTACGGCCCGTACCTTTCTCCGCCTCTATCAATGTGAATCTGCATTTGGATTGTCACAGCACCTAGTGAAATAAGAAAACCTTAAAAAGCCCTAGTCATTGTCCGATTCAGACACTTCATCGCCAGAATCCGCACTGGCCTCAAGGGCTTCACGCGCGCGCCGAGCCTGGATAAAGGAGCGGACGCAAAGAAAAATATACAGGGCGCACAACACGGCTGAGGTGAATTTTCCACCAATGGCCCATGACGATTGGCCGGATTTAAACAGGGTGGCAACGGATCCGATAAAACCCAATAGGCCGATTAAAACCGCTATGTGCATGGCCATCATCCGCCGGGCTTCATTCGAAGCCAAGACGCCACAAACCACAAGGAGCCCGCCAAGAACTGCGGGAATAAGTGCAGTCATTTGTTCCGACCCAGTCTGGATGAATACAGTTACCCCCGTGGCGATCAAGAGCACTCCCATCAGAATCGTTACCGCATACATTTTCATGCCTAACCTCCTATAGTTTGAACCTGTCGCACTGGCTCAAGAACTGTTGCGGATTCTCGTAGATGACCTTGTTGATTAGTGCGGCATCGTGTCCACGTTTGCGCATCTCAACAGCGGTCCGCGGCACGGCCAATGGCACACTGGGGCCCCAATCGCAGGCGGCATCCCACCAAAGACGCTCGGAGCCAAAGCGTTCAATCATGTCGATGGCACGTGCGGGTGAGCATTTGCTCTCCGGATAAAGTGTCATGCCACCCCAATGGCCGGCATCGAGAACCATGCCGATTGTGTGTTCCTCCACATGATCAATCATCACGCGTTCGGGTTCGATGCGGCTGTCGTTCTTGATGACGTCCAAGATCAGTCGCGTCCCCTTGTGTTTGTCCTCCAGGTGCGGGGTATGAACGAGGATCAATTGATCATGCGAAGCAGCCAAGTCCACGTGTTGTTCCAGCACCTTCACCTCGTTGCGGCTATTCTTGTTAAGCCCGATCTCGCCAATGCCCAGCACGTTGGGGCAGTCCATGAATTCCGGGATGATCGCCAGCACATCCTTCGCCAGCTCCAAATCCTCCGATTCCTTTGGGTTGATGCACAGCCAAGTGAAATGCTTGATGCCAAACATCCCCGCGCGCCGTGGCTCGTACTCCGTCAATTGCCGAAAGTAATCCCGAAACCCATCCGCGCTGCTGCGGTCAAAGCCCGCCCAAAACGCCGGTTCACACAAGGCCACGCAACCCGCCGTGGCCATGTCCGCGTAGTCATCGGTTGTGCGACTCACCATGTGAGCATGAGGCTCGATAAACTTCATTCAGTCTCCTCTCTCGGCCATGCGCCGCACGCCCCTTTTCCGGGTGCCACCTCAATGGGCTCCCCGGTGGGATCGCTGAAAACCATCAGCACGTCATGGGCTCGTTCCGTGCCGTCGTCACCCAGCTTCTTCGCCGCTTCCCGAAATGCCTCCAGCCGGAAATCCGCCGCGCCTTCCGCGCGTTCCACACGGTCGAGAAATGCCGCCAAGTCGATCAACTTGTGCCGGGCGTCCATGAAATATTGGTCCAAAACCTCTTTGCGTGTCATGATGTGCCTCGCAGGCCGGTGAGTATTGTGAATAACTCACGGCGAGGCAAGCCAGCAGCCGCTTGACCGAACATTCAAGCCTGTGATTAACTGGCCCGTAAGGAGGGTTGTTCACACATGCCGACGTATGAGTACGAGTGTGCCAAGTGCGGTGCTGTCTTTGAACATTTTCAGTCCATCAAAGCTTCCAAGCTGAGGAAGTGCATTGAGGAGGGCTGCAACGGAAAGGTCACGCGCCTGATGGGCACGGGGGGCGGCATTATTTTTAAAGGGGGCGGCTTCTACGAGACAGATTACCGCAGTGACAGCTACAAGGCCGGTGAGAAGGCTGCAAAGGATGCCAAGGATTCCGCCAAGAAAAAGAAAGAAGACAAACCCAAGACAGACAGCAAGAAGAAGTCCTCAACCAAGAAACCGGCCAAGAAAAAATGAACGTACGCGGGGCCATATTGATGCTGGGGCTGCTGCTCGTAACGGCAGCCGTCCATGCCCTGCCCCCCGGCCGCACCCTGTCCAGCATATCCAAACAATTCGTCGTCAGTTCTTCCATCGTTACTCCTTCCGTCCCTCTCACTCCACCCAGCACGGTTTCACCCACCAACATTGTTCACCTTTCCCCCGGCCGGCTCGTCCTTGCGGCCGACCGTGTTAAAACCCTTTTCCTGCGTCAACTCCGCTCGCCGGACACTTGGAGCGGAGGCATCCGCCTGCACTTGGAACCCGGCGCGGGTCAGCCCGCAATGACCCGCCGCCGTTATTCGGACGGTTGGCAATACAGCGCCACCATCCCCGAGCAAATCCGTGCCATCGACCTCGTGCGCCTGCTCACCGACCTTTTGCTCGCCGAATATGCCGAACGCTTCAGCGACCGTGAAGTTCCTCCTCCCCTTTGGCTCCGCGTGGGCTTGGCTGAAATCATTTACCGCGCGGGCGGCCCCAGCCTGCTGACTCCGCGAGGCGTCCCCGTGGTCATCGAGGGCCGCATGCCCGACCCCTACTTGGGCACCCGCGAACTGCTCCTTCACAAGGCGCCTCTCGGCTACGCCGATCTCAGTCTTCCCACCCGGACACACCTTCGGGGCGCCAACTGGGAACACTTCCGCGCCAGCGCCCACCTCTTCACCAGACAACTCCTCCAGCGTCGGGAAGGCCATCGCGAGCTGCACAAGTTCATCCGCCTTCTCCCTCGCTTTAAAAACAGCCAGTTCGCGTTCCTCAACGCCTACCAGCTGGGCGATCCAAAGACCGGGACGAAAACCACCCTTCTCGACGTCGAAAAATGGTGGACCATCGCCCGCACCCAATTCCGCAGCCGCGACCGCAGCAACAACTGGTCCACCGAACGCAGCTTGGCCCAGCTCAAGGAAGCCCTCCACGTCATCCCCGCCACAGGCCAGCCCATCCCTCTCCAGCAACGCCTCGGCGAGCTCGACCTTGCCGCCCAGCGCCAGCAACTCGAGAACACCCTTTTTCGCCTGAAAACCGTCGCCGTCAATGCCCCTCCCGGGATGCAATCCCTCATCCGCGACTATTACAACACCCTCAACGACTACTATCGCAAACGCCGTCTCGGCCCCGGCACCACCCCCGTCCCCGCCCCCAACGATCCGCTTGCACGCAGCACCATCCGGCAGCTGAACCTGCTCGACACCATCATGGCTGACGTCAGGCAACTCAATGCCAACACTGCCTTCGGTAAAACCGTCAGTCCGCCGAGACCTTGACCCCGTCGCTCCTCCCTCCTAACATCCCGCCCATGGATTCCTCCCCCGGCAAACAGATGCCCCAAGATGCGTCTGCCCTGCTGTCAAACCTCAAGGAATTTAAAACGCCCCCCCGCGGACCGTGGACAAATGTTCAGGAAACCGACTGGGCCGACTGGCGGTGGCAGTTGAAAAATCGCGTCACCGACCTCGGGCAGCTTCGCGAAAATCTGCCCAACCTCACCGACGGCGAGACCGACGGCGCGCGCTTGGCCAACACCAAGCTCGCCATGGCCATCACCCCGCACTACTTCAACCTCATCGACACCGATGATCCCGCCTGCGCCATTCGTCGCCAAGTCGTCCCGCAAATCGATGAGACCGCGACCGCTCCTTGGGAACTGGACGACCCCTGTGGCGAAGACGAACACTCGCCCGTCCCCGGCCTCGTCCACCGCTATCCCGACCGCGTGCTTTTTCTCGTCACCGACCGCTGTGCCGCCTACTGCCGCTACTGTACCCGCTCGCGCCTCGTCAGTAACGCCACCGGCTATGACTTTCGCCCCAACTTCCAAGAACAGCTCGACTACATCCGCCGCACCCCCGCCGTCCGCGACGTTCTCCTCTCCGGCGGCGATCCCCTCCTGTTGAGCGACGACAAGCTGCGCCAACTCCTCACCGAGCTGCGCGCCATCCCGCACGTCGAGTTCATCCGCATCGGCTCCCGCATCCCTATCTTCCTGCCGCAACGCATCACACCCGAACTCTGCGCGATGCTGCGCGAGTTCCATCCCCTTTTCGTCAGCGTCCACGCCAACCACCCGCGCGAGCTCACCACTGAGGTCCGCGATGCCCTCGCCCGCCTCGCCGACGCCGGCATTCCGCTGGGCAATCAGTCCGTTTTGTTAAAGGGCGTCAACGATGACGTCACTGTCATGAAGGCGCTCGTGCAAAAATTGCTGATGTGCCGTGTGCGCCCGTTATACATTTACCAGTGCGACCTCATCAACGGCAGCGCCCATCTGCGCACCAGCGTGCGGCGCGGGCTGGAGATCATGGAACAGTTGCGCGGGCACACCACCGGTTATGCCGTGCCGCAATACGTCATCGATGCTCCCGGCGGCGGTGGCAAAGTGCCCGTCGCGCCCAACTATGTGCTCAGCCACAACGCCGACCGCGTGGTGATCCGAAATTTCGAAGGCAAAGTTTTCGAGTACCCCGAGGCCCCCGACGGCACCCCCCTGCACCCGCGCCCCACATCCATCGAGGAACCGGAGCTCGTTTAAAACAATTGCTCAACCATTTTGCGGATTAAACTTTCCGCCGACACCCGGCTCGTACAAGGCAAGCCCCAGTTCATCCCGCATCAGTTCAAAGTGCTTGTCGGTGGAATAAACTCGGCAGCCCCACTCAAGCGCCAGTGTGGCGATCAACACATCAACCCAAGGAACGGAGAGCCCCTGATCACGCAGCTTCCACGCATTTTCCTGAGCTAATCCCCAGTCTGGATCAGACATCGCCCGGTATGGTAAGTTGCTAAAAAACTCTCCCAACGGCTTCCGGTCCTCCCGCCGCGCATTGCCCAGCACTTCTAACTTCACCGGACCACACAACAGTGCCTCATATTCGTGCAACAACCCATCCACCCCCATCGTCACATCCAGCCGACCCTGCGGTCGAAGAAACTCAATCCAAGCCGATGAATCAACCAATACCATTACGGCAAAGGATCCTGCACAGCCTCCATCTCTTCGTTGGTCATTGGATAATCAAATGCCCCCTCTCGGGCCAACTTGGAAAACTCACGAACCTTTTGGCGTTTCACAAACTCATCGACAGCCCTAGCCACCGCAGGACTCTTCTTCTTTTCACCGGTAAAAATCGCTAAATCAGCCAAAGTTTCCTCCGGAATATCTACGGTCACCCTCATGCACTGAACTTAGCACACATTTTCATCATTTCAAATCGTATTTTTCATCATTCCGCATCAAAAAGAAATCCTTGTTTTGATCTAAAACAAACGTCAATTTCCGTCTCACTCATGCCCCGCGAATCTCAAACCGCCAAACGCGAACGCCTCGGCCAAATCATCGCCGGTCTGCAGCAGACCTATCCTGATGCTCACTGCGAACTGAATTACCGCAACCCATTGGAACTGATGGTTGCCACCATTCTCTCCGCTCAATGCACCGACAAACAGGTCAATATCGTCACCGCTGACCTGTTCAAAAAATATCGCAAAGCCGCCGACTACACCGCCGTGCCGCTGGAGGAATTGCAAAACGACATCCGGCGCATTGGCCTCTTTCGCAACAAAGCCAAAAGCATCCAGAACGCCTGCCGCACACTGGTGGAGCACCACAAAGGTAAAGTGCCGCAAACCATGCCGGAACTCGTGGCGTTGGCTGGTGTGGGCCGCAAGACGGCCAATGTGATTCTCGGCAACGCATTCGACATCAATGAAGGCGTGGTGGTGGACACGCATGTGGCACGCCTTTGTGATCGCCTCAAAATCACCTCCGCCAAGACGCCCGAGAAAATAGAGAAGGATTTGGTGAAACTTGTTCCTCGCGAACA
>DJHS01000158.1:51946-57229 GCA_002433235.1 Verrucomicrobia bacterium UBA6614 | reverse complement strand
GCGGCATGGGCGGCATGGGAATGAGCCCAATGATGGGCGGCGGCATGGGTGGCATGGGGATGAACCCAATGATGGGCGGTGGCATGTTCCGGTATCGCCAAAACCAAAATGTGGCTGTGCCCCAGCAGCAACAGTACCGTAGCTTTAATTTCCGCCGGCGTTAAATCGATCGCCGATCAGGCGAGGATATCCTTCAACACATGGCCGTGGACATCCGTTAAACGGAATTCCCGGCCTTGGTACCTGTACGTCAACCGTTCATGGTCGATTCCAAGCAAGTTTAGGAAGGTGGCGTTGACGTCATGCATGTGCACGGGATTGTCGGCGGCTTGATAACCCAGCTCGTCCGTGGCACCGAAAGTCGTCCCTCCCCTCACGCCGCCGCCGGCTAGCACCATCGTGAACCCTTCCTTGTGGTGATCACGCCCCACATTTCCGGCGTTGCCGCCATTGCTGCGTCCCTGCAACATGGGCGTGCGGCCGAACTCCGCACCGATGATAATGAGCGTGTCATCCAACAGCCCGCGTTGCTTGAGATCGGCAATGAGCGCGGCAACAGGTTGGTCCAGCTGTTTGGCCTTGCGTGGAATGTTCGTGAACACGCCGCTGTGATGATCCCAGCCTTGGTCGAATAGCTGCACGAAACGCACGCCGCGTTCTACCAATCGCCGGGCAAGCAAGCAATTGTTGGCGAAGCTCGCTTTGCCCGGCTGCGTGCCATACAGTGCGTGCGTGGCCTTGGATTCTTTCGAAGTGTCCATCAGTTCCGGCACACTCGTTTGCATGCGAAAGGCCAGCTCGTACTGTGCGATGCGTGTGGCAATTTCGGGATCTCCCACATCGGCGAGTGCCTGCTTGTTCAGGAAATTGATGCCATCGACAATCTCACGCCGTTCCGTTCTGCCAATGCCCTTGGGATTAGAAAGAAACAACACCGGGTCGCCGCTGGCACGAAACTCGATGCCCTGATGCACCGTCGGCAAAAAGCCGCTGCCCCAAAGGCTGTTGCCCGCGCCCGCAACACTACCGGTGATCATTACCACGTAGCTCGGCAAATCACGATTCTCCGTGCCCAGCCCATAGCTCACCCAAGATCCAATCCCCGGCCGGCCAAAGCGCCCGAAGCCCGAGTGCATAAACAGCTGTGCCGGCGCGTGATTAAAATGCTCCGTGCGAATGGACTTCACGAGGCACAGCTCGTCCGCCACGCTGCCGAGTTGCGGTAAATGCTCGCATAGCTCGATCCCTGCCTGACCGTGCCGTTGAAACTTAAACCGTGTGCCCAACAGCAGTGGATGCTCACGAATGAACGCCAGTCGTTTGCCCTTGAACATGTGGTCCGGGCATTTCTGCCCATTGCGTTTCACCAGTTCGGGCTTGTAATCGAAAAGGTCCAGTTGCGACGCCGCGCCAACAAGGTGGATGTAAATCACCCGTTTGGCCCGCGGGTGATGGTGAGGTTTTTGTGCGCCGGTGTCCCCACCATTAAGAACCGAGCCCAATGCCATTGCGCCGATGCCAGCGCCGGTGTGTTTCAGGAATTCCCGGCGGGTTTCGGCGAGGTAATGAGGGGAGATTATCATTGTTTGGTAATCGTCTCGTCCAAATTCAGCAAAATATTCGCCACGTAAAACCACGCGGCCAATTCGCCGGGGTCCGTGTCCTTGGTGGGCTTCCACCCTTTCACATTGCCGATCAACTCCGCGGTGGCTTTTTGATTTTTCTCAAAGAAAGCATGGCGCTTGAGCAGCAGGGTTTTGACAAACTTTAATTCCGTTGGTTTCGGTGAGCGTGCGAGGGCGGTCTTGAAGGCGAAATCAATCTTGCCCTCAGGACCGTGTGTGGCGGGGGCCTCGTCGAGCACGCGGTTGGCGAAGGCGAGGGCCATCTCGACGTAGGCTTCGTCATTCATCAACGTAAGCGCCTGTAGAGGAGTGTTAGTGCGGGGGCGTTGTACGACACAGGTTCCACGGTCGGGTGCGTCGAAATTCACAAAGCTCGCATACGGCGCGCCGCGTCGCCAAATAACGTACACGCCACGGCGGAAGCGATCCTCGCCGGTGGCCACGTTAAATTTCGGCGCGTTGCGGCCCACGTGCCGCCAGAGACCCGCTGGTTGCGGCGGATAGATTGGCGGGCCGTGCATTTTGGTGCTGAGCAAGCCGCTGATGGCGAGCGCGTTATCGCGGATCATCTCGGCATTCAGGCGCAGGCGTGGGGCGCGGGTATAAAATTTATTGGCCGCATCCTTGGCCAGCAGTTCTGGAGTTACGCGTGAGGACTGTCGATATGTTGCGCTCATCACGATGAGCTTGTGCAGGTGCTTCATCGACCAGTTGCGCTGCATGAACTCCACGGCCAGCCAGTCGAGCAATTGCGGGTGCGAGGGCGGCTCCGCTTGCGATCCGAAATCCTCCTGCGTGTTTACGATCCCGCGGCCCATCAGCTCGGCCCACCAGCGATTCACAGTCACGCGCGCCACTAGAGGGTTTTCCGGTGACACTAGCCACTTGGCCAGGCCCAAACGGTTACGCGGCCATTCCTTTTTGAAACGGTGTAGAACGCCGGGCGTTCCAGGATTCACTGCATCACCGGGCGACAGATATTCGCCGCGCTTCATCACGTACGTCGGGCGGTTTTTGTTCATCTCCACCATTACCAGCGTGGTGGCGGGCTTGATGGCTGCAATCTGTTTGTCGAGCGCAGCCAGCTTGCTTTCGGCGGTCTTCAGTTCGGGAAAATTCGCGAGAAAATGTTCGGCCAAATTGTCGTGCTCCATTTTCGTACGATTCGTTTTGCGAAGAATGGCGACAATATCGTCCGGCAAAGTTAACGCCGAAGGGTCGCCATCCATTACCGACACACGCGGCCGACCGATGGTCCGGGCACCGCCATAGTTTTGGTCGATGACAAACTTCAGTTCAGCATCTTTCGGCAAATCCAAAGGCTTCGCCAATCGATAAATTGACCAAGCTGATTTGCCAAAGGCGGGGTTGATCGCCCACCCAGTTTTGGGATTGTCGTCAATGCTGCCGGCTGCATCCCAGCCGCGCTGACTGAATGATGCCGTGACACTTGCGAGTTTCACCGGCTTGCCATCGGCGTTGACGCGGAATTCCGTGACGATAAAGTTCGGATTCTCCCGCACCGCTTTGTTGCGCCCCGGGCCGCCTTTGACCATCGACTCGTGTGTGAGTGCCTCCAGGCGAATGGCCGTGATGCGGCGCGGAATTGTCTTGCTGATCAGTGTGTAAGTGCTGCGATCAGGATTGTTTCCCGTAATCAGCACACTGCTGTCGTTTTGAATAGTGTGTGTTGGATTGCCGGTGGCGGAAAATTTCGTGGGCATCAAGTTCGACCATTTCGGAGCGCTCGCCAGCTGCTTGAGCACTGTGCGCTCCCAATCAAGCTGCGAGGCGGTGGTATGTTTGCGGAGCGCTTCCACTTGCTTGGCGGCGGAGGTGCGTTGGGTTTTCAGCCAGGTCAATTGTTTTGCCTTCGTGCCGGTGATCGGCAGATCCATTGTGGGGCCGTAAAAATCCCATGTGACTCCGCTGCCTTGTTGCTTCACCTCGAGTGGTGTGTTGTTGAAGAAGGCGAAGAGCGAGTAGTAATCCTTCATCGAGAAAGGATCGTATTTGTGGTCATGGCATTGTGCGCACTCCAGCGTAGTTCCAAGGAAGATGGTTCCGGTGGTGTTTACGCGATCAACGACCTGATTTACGCGGTTTTCCTCTGGATGCACGCCGGCTTCGACGTTGCAGGTGGGCGTGCGGTGGAAACCGGTGGCGATGCGCTGGGAAGGGGTGGCGTTGGGCAAAAGGTCGCCGGCAATTTGCTCGATGACAAACTGGTCGAACGGCATGCCGACATTAATGGCGTCGATGACCCAGTCGCGATAAGCCCAGCTGTCGCGGAGTTGGTCGGCCTGAAAACCGTTGCTGTCCGCGTAGCGCGCGAGGTCGAGCCATGGCCGCGCCCAACGTTCGCCGTAGCGCGGGCTCTTCAACAGGCGATCAACCGTCTCCTCATAAGCCTTGGTGCTGGGATTTTTTAAAAACGCTTCCAACTCTGCAGGTGAGGGAGGCAGTCCGATGAGGTCGAGATGCACGCGCCGCAGCAGTTGCTCAGGCGCAGCTTCGGGAGAAGGTTTCAGGCTATTTTCCCCGAGTCGCTGTAGCACAAACCAATCAATCGCATTACGTGGCCACGTGGTATCAATTCGCGGCAGCGAAGGCCGCAGGGGTGTGCGATATGCCCAGTGCTTTTTGTCGGCAATCGCGTGGCAGGCCAGCAACAGGCTGATGATGGCAATGATGCTGCGCAATCCCATAAGACTGAGGAGAATAGCGTGAAATCTCGGGAGAGGCAATTCAAGTTTGAGGCTGCTGGTAAACCAAGGGGCACCGGGAAATGAATTGAACGACGGGCCGATTCGGCTACATTCGCCGCATCCCATTTGACATGAGCGAGGCGGAGCATCAATACGGTGGCGGAGGGGGCGGAGGCATTTGGCTGCTGGCATTGACGTTCGTCATGGTGGGTGCACTGGTGTTTCTGATAAATCGTGATTCTGGTGGTGCGGAAAATCCCGCTGCACCAAGTGGTAGTACAGGAAACGGCGCCGTGCCTAGCAAAGAGAAGAATGGTGGCGGCAAGACGCTGATTGTCTACTGCGCGGCGGGAGTAAAGCAGGCGGTCGAGGAGGCGGCCGGAAAGTTTACGCGCGAGACGGGCGTTAAGGTGGCACTGGAATATGCAAGCAGCGGGGTGCTCTTCAACAAGCTTTTACAGGATCACAAGGCGCAGCGGCCGCGCGCGGACGTGTACGTGGCGGCGGATTTCTCGTTTGCCGAGCGGGCGCGTTCGGAGGGGCTGGTGGCCGAGGCGCTTAAGGTGGCCACGTGGAAGGTCGTGCTCGGTGTCAAGCCGGGGTCCGGGCTGGAGCTGAAGTCGGCCGGTGATGTTTTTAAGGAGAAAGTGTCCTTCGTACTGTGCGACCCGCTGGCGGGTGTGGGCAAGAAGACCAAGAAGATGCTGGAGAAGTCCGGCCACTGGGCGGGCATTGACGCGGCCAAGGCGGCCTCGTTCCCGACCGTCACCGAGGCGGCGCTGGCGGCCAAGGAGAACGCGGGCACGCAGGCGGCCTTTGTCTGGGACTCCACGGCGCGGCAGTTCGGCCTGCGCGTGGTGGAGCTGCCGGAACTGGAGGCCAGCCGCGCGGACATCACCGCGTCGGTCACGCGCACTACGGAAAAAGCCACGCTCGCGCTGCAGTTCGTG
>DJHS01000158.1:0-51613 GCA_002433235.1 Verrucomicrobia bacterium UBA6614 | reverse complement strand
GCGTTTCCTGTCCGCGCCGGAAAAAGGCGGCGATGTTTTCGAGTCGCATCACTACACGCCCATGCCCGGCGACGCGTGGGCCGTGCGGCCGAGGCTGCGCATCGACTGTGGCGGCGTCAATCGCGAGGCCGTCGAGAAGACCATCCGCGAGTTTGAATTGCGCGAGGGCTGCGAAATCGACGTCGTCTACGCCGGTTGCGGCACGCTGGTCAGCAAAATGAAGACCGGCGATGTCGGCCTGCCCGACCTGTTCATGACCTGCGACGCGACATACCTCGACAAGGTGCAGCTCGACATGGGCAATCCCTTCGGCCCCGATTTGAAAGTCTCCAGCACGCGCATCGTGATGCTCGTGTCCAAGGGCAACCCGGAGGGCTTGAAGAAGCTTGCCGACCTCGCGCGGCCCGGCTTGCGCATTGGCGTCACCGAGCCCACGGCCAGCACGCTTGGCATGTTGTGCGTTGAGCTGTTTCGCGAGGCCGGCCAGTACGACGCCATTAAAAAGAACATCGACGAGGTCGGCGTGCGGACCGACACCGCTCACACGCTCATCCAGTCCATGGAAGCCGGCGGCAAGCTTGACGTGGCGCTTGTGTACGAGGCGAACATCCAGCACCTGCGCGATCGCTTCGACTACGTGCCGCTCCAGCCCGCGCGCGCGATGGCCATCCAGAACGTCGCCGCCCGCAAGACCACCCCGTACCCGCAACTGGCCGGTCGGCTGATGGCGGCGCTGACCTCCGCCGATTCCCGCCGCCGCTTCGAGCAGCTCGGCTTCAGCTGGAAGGCCGGCGCCGAATGAGCGGCCCGGGCCCAGCCCCCTTTCGCGTCGCCTCCGACAAGCCCTTCCTCATCGGCCTCGGCGTCCTCGGCGGCAGTTATCTGCTCATCATTGCCGCCATGGTGCTGGCCGACCTCGTCTTTCTCGACTACGGCGACAAGCCCATCCTCGGCCCCGAGCAGGTGCCGCACGGGCGTTATGCCGATGAACAGGCCAAGGGCGCGCCCGTGCCCGTGGAAAAGGGCCGCCGTTATTTTTACCGCGCGGGCAAGAACGAGTCCGGCCTCGACAACGCCGGCCAGCGCCTCACGCGTAACGGTTTGTTTAAAGCCGGCGCGGCGGAGGTGGCGCTGCTGCCGCGCAACGGCGATGCGCCCGTCACCGGCTCGCTGCAGCCGGTTGCGCGCGTGGTGTCCGTCGCCGTCACCAACGGTGTGGCCACGCTCACCACCGACGTCCAGCACCGGCTCATCTGGAGCGAGTTCATTCGCCTCGACGGCGCCGGCGACTGGAACGGCGTCCACGAGATCACCGACACCGCCAAGACGCAGATTCTCATCGCCGCCCCCACCTCCACCGCGCCCGACACCGTCACCATCACCAAACCCAACCCCATCATCCAGGCACTGCGCAGCCGAGATATTCAATTCTCCATCAAGCTCTCGCTCATCAGCTGCACGCTCACCACGCTGCTTTCGCTGTGGGTCGCCGTGCCCATCGGCTACGTGATGAGCCGGTTCGATTTTCGCGGCAAGACGATCATCGACACGCTGCTCGACATCCCCATCGTCCTGCCGCCGCTCGTGGTCGGCCTCAGCCTGCTCATCCTTTTCCGCTACCTGCCCGACTGGCTCAGCGACGCCGTCGTTTACAAGTGGCCCGCCGTCGTGCTCGCGCAGTTCATGGTCGCCTGCGCCTTCGCCGTGCGCACCATGCGCGTGACGTTCGACCAAATCCCGCAACGCTTCGAACAGGTCGCCCTCACTCTGGGCTGCAACCGCCGGCAAGCCTTCTGGCGCGTCATCATGCCGCAGGCCAAGGGCGGGGTGCTTGCTGCCGCGACGCTCGCTTGGGCGCGCGCGCTGGGTGAATTCGGGCCCATCCTTGTCTTCGCCGGCGCCACGCGGCAGAAGACCGAGGTGCTGCCCACCAGCGCCTTCCTCGAGCTGCAGGCCGGGCGCACCGAGGGCATGCTCGCCGTTTCGCTCATCATGATCGCCGCCGCGGCCATCGTTTTCATCATCGCCCGCACACTCGGCATGAAACGCATCTTTGCATGATCGCCCTGGAGAACATCGCCCTGCGCCAAGGCAGCTTTGAGTTGAAGGACGTCAACCTCGAGCTGGCCGCCGGCGAGTACGGCGTGTTGATGGGCCGCAGCGGCTGCGGCAAGACGACCATCCTTGAGGCCGTCTGTGGCTTGCGCAAACTACAGGGCGGCACCGTGCGCCTCGGCGAGGAAGACGTGACGGACCTGCCGCCCGCCGAGCGTGGCGTCGGCTATGTGCCGCAGGACCGCGCGCTGTTCCCCACGCTCATCGTGCGCGAGCAGCTCGCCTTTGCCCTCGTGCTGCGCGAGTTGCCGCAGGGCGAAATTGCCGCGCGCGTCGATGAACTCGCCGAACTGCTGGGCATCACGCACTTGCTCGACCGTGCCCCCGAGAAGCTCAGCGGCGGCGAGGCCCAGCGCGTCGCCCTCGGCCGCGCCTTGGCGCACAAGCCCAGAGTTCTTTGCCTCGACGAACCTCTCAGCGCGCTGGACGAGGAACTGCACGAGGAAATGTGCCAGCTCCTCGAGCACATCCACCGCGAGACCGGCGTGACCATCCTGCACATCACCCATAGCCCCAGCGAGGCCCGGCGGCTGGCGGGCTGTCATTTCCGGATGGAAGATGGCAGGGTGACGCGGGAAGAGTAATCACTGATGACTGATCACTCAACCGAACTGACCTCCCTTGAGCGCGAGGTCTACTCGTGGCAGACCACCGTCGACGGCTTCGGCGAGGAGGGGCAGCGCAAGCTGAAGGGAGCGACCGTGCTCGTTAGCCGCATCGGTGGGCTGGGCGGGCTGGTGGCGTACGAGTTGGCGGCGGCGGGGGTGGGGCGGTTGATCCTCGCGCACGCGGGCGACCTCAAGCCACCGGACCTCAACCGGCAATTGCTGATGACGCATGACGCGCTGGGCACTTCCCGCGTCGAGTGCGCCGCGCGGCGGCTGAAGGAGCTCAATCCGCGACTCGAGGTCACTGCCATTGCCGAGAACATTAATGAGGGCAACGCGGCGCGAATCACTGCCGAGGCGGACGTGATCGTTGACTGCGCGCCGTTGTTTGAGGAGCGCTTCCCGATGAACGCCGAGTCCGTGCGACAGCGCAAGCCGCTAGTCGAGTGCGCGATGTACGAGCTGGAGGCGCACATCACCACCTTTGTGCCCGGGCAGACGGGCTGCCTGCGGTGCCTGTACCCGGAGGCTCCTGACTATTGGCGGCGGCGTTTTCCCGTCTTCGGCGCGGTGTCGGGCATGGTCGGCTGCCTCGGCGCGATGGAGGCCATCAAGCTCATCGCCGGCCTCGGCCAGCCGCTCCTCAACCGCCTGCTCACCTGCGACCTGCGCGCCATGACGTTTAAAACTGTAAACCTGCGGCCCGATCCGGGTTGCCCTGAGTGCGGCGACAATGTTAAGGTGGGTTGATGCGACTGGTTGCGCTTTTCCTGCTGCCCATCGCGGCGGCGGCCGCGGACTGGCCGACATATCTCCGCGATGCCGCCCGCTCCGGCATTTCCGGCGAGCAGTTGGCGTTTCCGTTGAAGGAGGCGTGGGTTCATCGGTCGCCCCACAAGCCCCGGCCCGCCTGGCGCGGCCCGGCCAAGCGCGACCTTTACAACAAGCACTTCGGCCTCCACAACCGGCAGACTTTCGATCACGCCTATCACGCGATCGCGAACAGCGACTGGGTGTTTTACGGATCGTCGGCCGATGACCAGCTCTATTGCCTCGACGCCAAGACCGGCCGTGTGCGCTGGACGTTTTTCGCCGAGGGCCCCATCCGCCTCGCGCCCACGCTCCACGAGGGCCGCCTCTATTTCGGATCCGACGACGGCCATGTCTACTGCGTGACCACCGCCGGAAAGCTGGTCTGGAAAACGCGAATTGGCCCGCGCGATTATCGCATCGCCGGCAACGGGCGGATCATCTCGGCTTGGCCGGTGCGCACGGGCGTGCTCATCGACAACGGCACGGCCTACGCGGCGGGCGGGATGTTCCCGAGCGAAGGCGTGCACATCTGCGCGCTGGAGGCTGGCACCGGCCGCGTGCAATGGCGCTCGGAGCAGACCGACCTCACGGCGCAGGGCAACATATTGTTGTCGGCTAAGCACCTCTACGTGCCCGCCGGCCGCGCCAGTCCGGTGGTGTACGACCGCGCAACCGGCAAGCGCCTGCGCACCCTCGGTGGTCCCGGCGGCACGGATGCGACGTTGTCGGGCGACACGCTGGTGGTTGGCCCTGGGCGCACTGGGCAGCTGTGCCTCATCCCCTCCGGCTGGAACAAGGTTTTTGCCACGCTCGACGGCACGCATATGATTGTGACACCGGAGCGTTTCCTTGTCCACGGCTTGGGCGAGATGCGTGCAATTAATCACCCGAATTTCCTGAAATGGGAGGCCGAGCGTCAGTCGGTGAGGGTGCAAATCAATCAGCTGGATGGGCAGATAAAGAATGCTCGCCGTGGCAAACCTGTACCCAAGCCTCTGGCCGCGCTGAACATCGATTTGGCCACCCTGAAGGCGCGCTTGGCTGTGATAGAAAAGGAGCTGCTCGCCTGCGAACTTTGGAAGCGGCCCAGTGACTATCCCGACGCGCTCATCCTTGCGGGCGACACCATTTTCGTGGGCGGTAAAAACGTTGTCGCTGCGTTTAGCGTTGGCAACGGCGTGGAGGCTTGGCGGCACGCGGTGAAAGGCCGTGTATTTGGCATGGCCGTGGCGCACGGTCGCCTGCTGGTGAGCACGGATGAGGGCGTCATTCATTGCTTTAGGGCGGGGGATGCACGATGACGGATTTGAGGCATCTTGGTTGCTCGTCGAGGGTGGAGGTATTGTTCAAGCCGGCAATCATAGTTGGTTTATTGTTAATGACAATGACCAACCTGTCGAATGCCGCCGAGGGGCCGATGTATCATTGGCTGTTCGAGCCGTTGCGCACGAAGGATAAGATAGTGCAGCCGATGGAGGGTAAAGTGCCCGCGCGTTTCAATGGTTCTGCGCGTATCGAGGCAGAGAACGGTCCGTCACATCTCGCCTTGAGTGGCGTGGGGCATCGCGTTTGGGTGGCGGACGGGCTGGAAGGGTTTGCCTTGCCGCAAAAGGAAATCACCGTGATGGCGTGGGTGAAGGTCGATCGGCCGCTACGCTGGGGCGGCATCTGCGGCGTCATTCAGGACAACGGAAAATATGAACGCGGCTGGGTGCTGGGTTACGAGAATCAACGGTTCAATTTCGGCCTCAACTCGGAAGGCACCGAGGTAATCACTTACCTGAAAGATTCAGTGGACTACGTGAAGGGTCACTGGCACCACGTGGCCGGCGTGTATGACGGCGCGGAGATGCGACTGTACGTAAACGGCAAGCTACGCGCCACCTCCGCCGCGCAGAAGGGCGCCATCCGCTACCCGCCGCAGGCGTTATTCGAGCTGGCGGCGTATCACGACGACGATGAGTTTAACCGGCTAGCGGGCGGGCTGCACGAGGCCGCCGTGTGGTCGCGCGCGCTGAAGGGCTCGGAGGTGGAGGCTTTGTTTAAAGGCAAGGCGGATAAGTTCCCCCTGCCGCCGCAGCCGGTGGAGATCGTGAGTGGGCCATTTGTGGGCTGGGCGGGTCGCACCACCGTGAAGGTCGAGTGGGAACTGGAACAATCGATGACTGCGCGCGTGGTGTTTCGCTCCAGCGGCGGACAGAAGCTGGAGGCCAAGGTCGCCAGCAGCGCGGCGCGGCACATCGTGACCATGCGTGGCCTGTTGCCCGACACGGAATACACCTACCGCATCCACGCCAAGCGGGCGGATGGCCGGGAGTTTGTCAGCAAGCCGTATAGTTTTGATTCCTCTTTTTACTATCGTCTGCCGGACATCCCTGTGGTGCCTTCGCCATTTCCGGATGACCGGCTGGCCAAGGCCGTACGAAAGGTGGCTGACATTATTTTGAGGCAATCAAAGATCCGTCAGGGCTACTGCCTCGTGTTGGGGAGCGTGGAGGGAAGGCTGGCGCATGAGCTGGCGCGGCGCACGGATTTGCAGGTGGTGGTGGTGGAACCCGATGCGGAAAAGGCGCAGGCCGCGCGGCGGGCCCTGAGCCGGGCAGGGCTGTACGGCATCCGAGCGAGCGTGCATCACGATGGTTTCGATGACCTGCCTTACGGTCCGTATTTCGCAAACCTGATCGTCTCGGGCAGCCTCTTGCTGGACGGCAAGCTGCCGGGGAAAAGCGGCGCGGAGCTGCAGCGCGTGCTGCGGCCGGCAGGTGGAAAGGTGGTGCTGGTTCCAGGTGAGGGAGAAAGTTTAGACTTGGAGACGTTGAAATCATGGCTGGGTGATCCCCACCAATCGGGTGTGACGCTCAGGGCGGCAAAGGATTTGGTGGTGCTGGAGCGACTGCCGTTGAAGGGCGCGGGCGAATGGACACACCAGTACGGCAGCCCGGACAACACGACCAACAGCCGCGATGACCTCGTGCGTGGGGAGATGGGCGTGTTGTGGTGGGGCGAACCGGGTCCGCGGCCGATGCCCGATCGTGGCGGCCGCAATCCCGCGCCGCTCGCCGCCAATGGCCGCTTGTTCGTGCAGGGCGACCGCATGTTCTTCGGCATGGACGCCTACAACGGCTCGATTCTCTGGACGCTGTCCGCGCCGGAAATCCGCCGCTCCAACCTCCCTCGCGACGGCAGCAACATGGCGGCGTCGGAGGATTTCCTGTATCTCGCCGCTGGCGGCCACGCGCTGGGCATCGACGCGCAGACAGGCGAGCGCAAGCTGCGCTTTGACGCGCCCAAGGGGCGACACTGGGGGTACATGGGCGTCGTGGACGGGCGGTTGATCGGCACAGCGGTGAAGCCTCACTCGGCGTACGTGGCCGATGTCGGCGAATGGTACGATAGCGTCAAGGCGCCCGACGTCGGCCGGCTGGCGAGCGAGGAGGTGTTCAGCTTCGACCGCCGCACCGGCAAGCGCCAGTGGAGCTACAAGGGCGGGCTGGTGATGAACTCCACCATCACGGTGGCCGATGGTGTGATGTACTTTGTTGAGAGCCGCAACGACGAGCCGCGCAAGTTGGCAACCAGCCGCATCGCGCCCAGTTCCTTAAACAAGCAGCACCTTGTGGCGCTGGACATGACGAATGGCCGCATGCTGTGGGAGCGCCCGGTGGATTTTTCCAAGTGCGAGAATATGCTCTACCTTATTCACTCCAAGGGCACACTGGTTGCCAGTGGCAGCGACCGCCACAAGGAGTATCATCTGCATGCGTTCGACGTGAGCTCGTCGGCACTGCGATTCGGCACAGACAAGCCGGAGGTGCCTAAGCTATGGTATGCGAACCCGCCTGTGAATCCCAAGGATAAGGATGACCGCAACCAGCATCATGGTGGCCATCTGCAGCACCCCTTGGTGGTGGGCGGCAAGCTGTTTTCCGACAACCGTGCGTTTGACCTGCGAACCGGCAAGCGTCTGCCCATAAAGCTGCCTTCGCGCCGTGGCTGTGGGCTGATGGCTGCCAGCAAACACAGTATGTTTTACAGACACTACTTCCATGGCGTTTGGGACTTGGAAAAGGACACGAAGATTCAGCTCGAAGGCATCCGCAGCGGCTGCTGGCTGGGCATCATCCCCGCGCAGGGATTGATGCTTGCGCCGGAGAGCAGCAGCGGTTGCTCGTGTACACATTCCATCCAAACCTCGGCTGCGTGGGCGCCGCGTAATGCCTTGAAGCAGCCGAAGAAAAAATAAAGCCGGCTAGAGCTTTGCCTCATTCTTGACACAGTGTATCACGGGTGATTTTGATTGAGGGTTGAGAACTGAGGACCGAGGGTGGGGCTGTGAGTTCGGATCGATCTCGAATTTTAAAGTTTGGCGGAGGGATGTTTGCGGTGGCGCTGGTCGGATACGGGCTTTTGTACAGTCTGGACAGCGAGTTGCGGCGCGGCGCGGGGCCGTGGGAGATGGATTTTTCGGTGAGTGGGACAGGGGAACCGGTTGTGCGCATTCGACAGGAGGGGTTGGGGATTTCAGGATTCGAGATTGTGTTTCCGGGTGAAGCTGTGCCGGAGGGTTTTGTGCCAGAGACCCTGCGGTTTGATGAGGTGGCTCCGAGGAATGCGCCGGTGCCATTTGGCCGCTGGGTGTACCATGATCTGACGATTTTGCCGGGTGTGGTGACGCTGGAGTTGTTTTCGGAGATCAACGGGACACGGCGGCATGAGGTGGAATTGGTGCCGCGCAGGCTTTTTGTGAACCGGAAAGGGCATGAATGGCAACGCAAAGGGGAATTACGGCTGAGACAGGGAGAGAAATTTACCGGCGGGGCACCGGATGCTGAGAGTTCGCGAGGGCGCCAGGGGAGCAGTTGGTGGCTTTGGCTGGTGGCGTTGACGCCGGTTTTGTTTGTGGCGGGGGTGTTTATTCTGAAGCGCCGCCCGGTCGACGCAGGGGAAGGGGGGGGCTCTTGAGCGCCTCGGCGGCGAGGGTGCCGATTTGCCTTCGCAATGGAACTACATTGCCTTGGCCGTCGGGATGCAGTCGGTTACAGAGGAATATGACAAAGGTGTGGGATGCTGGGTCGATCCATATCGAGGGCCCAGTAAAACCTGTATGACCGAATGAGCCGATGGGAAAATGGGCGCCGCGGGGACTGCTGTAAACTGTATCGACATCCCAGCCTAAAGCCCGGCGGGCAGGACGGTTTTTGGCATCCTTTTGCTCTGGGTTTTGGATGCGGACCCATTCCATCACGGTTTCCTTCTTGAAGATGAGCACGCCATCCAGTTCTCCGCCGTTGAGGATCATGCGGCAGAAGCGGGCGAGGTCTGGCGCGGTGGTAAACAACCCTGCGTGGCCAGCGATGCCTCGGGTTTTGCGTGCCCAGGGGTCATGGACGGTGCCGTGCAGCCAGCGGCCATTCTCCAGTGTGGTGGGGGCAATGCGGTTGTGTTTTGATGGTGGCGGGTTGTAGCCGGTGTCCTTCATCTTTAATGGGTTAAAGATTTCCTGTTGGCAGAAGGTGTCGATGGGGTGTTTGCTGGTTCGCCGGATGATTTCGTTGAGGAGTTGAAAGTTGATGTCACTATAGATGAAAACCGTGCCAGGCGGGTGCTGGGGAATCTCGGCGCAGCACTTGGCTATGCATTCGTCATGACCATCCCAACCCTCCAGCGAAATGCCGGGGCGCAATCCACTGGTGTGGGTGAGCAGGTGGCGAATGGTGATGGCATCGCGGCCATCGCTGGCAAACTCCGGGAGGTGCTGGGCAACCTTGTCGTCGAGGCCAAGCTTGGCTTGCTCCCAAAGGCGGAGCACGGCGGGGGTAGTGGCCACCGCCTTGGTGAGGGAGGCCACGTCATAAATGCTGTCGAGATGTGCTAGTGCGTGTTTGGGTTTTTCGCTGAGCTTGCCGTGAATTCTGGTATCGTGAACGCCGTTGTGTTCAATCCATGTCACTGCGCCGGGAAGATGGCCAGCGGCGCGGGCTTTCCCGATGGCTGTACTGATGGCGTGCAGTTTGTTCAGGTGAAATGTGGAGAGCAGCGCGGCGGATGGGGGGGGCGCCTCTGGCCAGCGAATGCACGCGGTGAGCAGACCGAGGGCGATGAGTGGAGCGCAACGCATGCGCAAGGATAGGCTCGGCCTGCGATTGGCTCAAGTGGCTTCTAGCTTGCGGAGGGGATACTTTTCTGCGACAAAGGGTGAGCCTCATGATGATCGCACGGATCGTTATTTTCAACTTGGTGTTCGCGTGTGTCTGGTTCGCGCGCGGGCAGGCGGAATACCAACAGGCGCCCGAATCCATTCAGCCTTTCTTCAAAGGTCGCCCGATGCCGCGGGTTTCAATGAGTCCAAACGGGGAGTATCTGCTGATTGTGCAGGGGGTGCGATTCCAGCGCATCGAAGATTTGTCACGTCCGTACCTTGGCTTGGCGGGGGTACGGATTGACCCGGTCAACAACGGCCCGGCCCATCCGGTTTATTACACGGAGTTCCGGTTGTTGCGCATGAGCGATGGGAGGGAGGACAAGCTGCCCATGCCGGGCGGACGATCGCGTTTTAGCCTGCCGGTTTGGTCGCCGGATGGCAGCCGGTTTGCCTGCCTGCGTTACCAAAATGATCAGGTGGAAATCTGGGTGGGCAACCCTGCGCGACGCACATTGTCGCAGGTAAGAAACGTGCGGATCAATGCCGCGTTCGGACGGCCGTTTCAGTGGATGCCCGATGGGAAGAGCTTGTTGTGTCAGGTAATCTCAAGTCGCCGAGGCAAACCGCCTTCCCGGGGACGGCTTGCGCTGGGGCCATTGATCCAGGACACGCGCCCGGACAAGGCGCCGCATCGGGACTCGACGGATGGGCTGGAGAATGATTTTGATCGCGAGTTGTTCCTCTACTACTGCCAGGCGGAGTTGGAAAGGGTGGATGTGGACACGGGCAAGCGGACAAGGCTGCGCAAGTTGAATCGTTCCCATGCGCCGGGCGAGTCTTTGAAGCCCACCATTTTTTTTAATTACGATATTTCACCGGAAGGCCGACATATTCTTGTGGAACGGCTGCACCCTCCTTTCACGCTTCATGTGCCGGCGGGAATGTTTGCCCGGAGCGTGGAGGTCTGGACCTTGACGGCGGACGTAAAAAGCGCCACGGCATTGCCTTCGGCCGAAACCATTCCACTGGGCGGCGTGCAAAGCCGCCCCCGGGCGCATCATTGGCGGCCAACGGCTCCGGATACGCTTGTCTGGATCGAAGCGCTTGATAACGGTGATCCCTCAAAACCTGCTGAGTTTCGGGATCGCATTGTCCTGTTGCCTATCGAGCAGGGAAGCAAGCAGAGTGAGTTAATGCGGCTGCCACATCGGTATTCGAAGATTTATTGGGGAGAGGATCCATCCGTGGCCTTGGTGCGCGAATACAATAGCAGTGACAACCAGCACCGCGTGTGGCGTGTGAACCCCGAGGACAAAACGCGCGAACTTGGAAAGGTTTGGGACATCGCGGTGCAGGATCGGTACAACCATCCCGGTTTCCCCATGATGCGACAGCTCAAAAGTGGCAAGCGAGCAATGCGCGTTGTGGACGGGAAAATTTTTCTGAATGGATGGGGGGCATCCGAGGATGGGGACCACCCGTTTCTAAAGCGGTTCGACTTGGAGACGGGAACCGAAGAGGTTCTTTTTGAATGTGGAGACAAGGGGTTTGAGGCTGTTGTTGGCATTTTGAATGACCGGGGTGAAAAGGGTGTGGAATTTGTTACCCACTATGAGTCATCGGGCGTCTACCCCAATTTCTATCGGCGGACGGAAAACGATGAGGCGCGCCAGCAGCTGACCAGATTCAAGGATCCGGTCAAGGCCCTTCGTGTTCGCAAGCAGGTGCTCACCTACTTCAGGGGAGAAGACAAACTATCCTGCATGCTGTATTTGCCTCCCGGGTATGACCTCGAAAACCCGATCCCCTTGCCAACGATCCTTTGGGTTTATCCCCGGGAATACACGCGGGGAAGCGATGCGGGCCAAGTTGCGGGCAATCCCCGGCGGTTTGACCGCTTCACGGGTGCGGATCCGAGGTTTCTAACTCTGGAGGGTTATGCCGTATTGGATTTAAAGCTGCCCGTGGTGGGGGGGGGCGAGACAGCCAACGATCAGTTCATCGCGCAAATTGTTGCCTCTGCTGAGGCAGCCATAGCCAAGGCGGGGCAGATGGGTGTGGCAGATCTGGGCCGGGTTGGCTTGGGAGGGCACAGCTATGGAGCTTTCGCGACCGTAACTCTGCTTGCACACTCGGATGTGTTTCAGGCCGGCGTGGCACTCAGCGGCGCCTACAACAGGACGCTTACCCCATTTGGTTTTCAAAATGAAAGACGCACTCTTTGGGACGCCGCCGAGACTTACCGGAAGATGTCGCCCTTTTTTGATGTGCCCAAAATTCGCGAGCCGCTGCTTTTGATACATGGCGAGGAAGACAACAACGCGGCTACCCTACCCATGCAGAGCCGCCGGCTTTTCCAAGCCATCAAGGGTCAGGAAGGGACGAAGGCCAGGCTGGTGATGCTGCCTCACGAGGCACACCTGTACCGCACTCGTGAGTCCATTGAGCATGTGCTTCACGAAATGGTAGGCTGGTTTAATGAGCATGTGAAGGATCGAAAGCCGCAGCCCTCGCCACCCGCGGCCGGCGGTTAGCCAATAGCTTTGCGGATGGCCGCGCAAAGTGCCTTCGGTTCGTCTGTGCCCAAGCGAATGTGCTTGCCGTTCTTCAACTCGACCTCAACCGCATCCAGCCCGGATACATTGTAAAGCCATCCATGGGGTGTGTACTTGATTCCAAAGCCGTACCAAAATTTTTTTCGCACAGGATGGGCTCTGGAAATGTCGGGCACCATAAGTGTCTTGCGAAGCAAGCCGGGGCCAAATATCGCGCGCACATGGTTGGTGTCCACCGTGATGTGCAGGTCGTGGAACAGGAAAGCCAGCAGGCCCATGAATCCGAACAGAAACGGGAGAATCCTTTGTGCTTCTTCGCCGCCAAATGCTAAAAGGAGGGCTGTCGAAATAAAACATCCGCAGCCTATGCCTATCAGCATGGTGTGGCCCGGTTGTCGGTGATCGTAAATCACTCCAGTAATGCCCCCAAGTCTTTTAGGGCTTTTGGCACGGCTGAGTAGGGATCCTCGCGCGATTCATATTCCAGGGTGACATAGCCCTGATAGTTCGCTTCGCGCAAAATTTTTGTCACGCGCTCAAGATTCGTGGGCTTGGTTGCGCCACCGACACGCAATTCCATCTTGACTTGAACATTGACCGCAAATGGTGCGGCGGCGGTCATATCCTTGTAAGGGTCGGCAGTCCGAAAATTTCCCGTGTCCAAATTTACGCCAAACCATGGATGGTTTACCGCCTTTACGAACTGGATGAGGCTCGCGGCATCGCCGATGCTGTCGTGATTTTCAATCCCGAGAAAAATCCCCCGTTGCCCAGAATAATCACAGCATTCCCGAAGCGCATCGATGGCCCATTGGTCGGCCTCTTCACGCGCGACTCCTTTGGGTTCACGTCCGGCAAAAACGCGGATGTGTGGAGCGCCAAGGGCTACGCAGTGGTCGATCCATTTTTTGACATAGGCAATTTGGCTGTCCCGTTGCTCGCCTTTTGGCAGGGAAAAATTATTGCCGACCGCTGATCCACTGATGTCCACGCCGCGCAGGAACGCATGGCGGCGAATTTCCGCAAGATATTTGGGTGTCACATCCGGCCGAAAAAAATAACTCGTCAGCTCTGTTCCATCGCATCCGTGATCGGCGCAGAAGTCAATGAACTGAAACATGTTCATGGGTTTGCCAGACGGCTGCCGCTTGCCGCCCTTCATAAAGGCGAACTGGTTGCGGAAGGAGTAGGCGGCGAGCGAAAGCCGCAGGCGTGGTTTGCCGGTGCGTTTGAATGGTGCTCCCAGCGTAGTGCTGGCGGCGGTTGCGGTGGCACTGATCAAGAATTCCCTGCGTCGCATGGCGACAGTAGAGCACACCCTTTGATTGCGGTGAAGCGGATTGTCGGTTAGCCGCACCCGCAGTCGCCGAATCCATCGCTGCAGAAATCGAAATCGTCCTGACTCGGTGTTCGGCCAATCTCGAACATTTTTGCCAGATACTGGTGTATCCGGTTTTGGATATCCTGAACCTCCTCCTGTGCCTCCAGAAAATCCGTGGCCACCTTTTGGCTCATGAAACTTTCGCGTAGTTTTTCAAATTGATCATACTCTTCCTGCTTGATCTCCAGCCCGTACTGCTGTTTCTGTTCCAGCAGGGCACCCTGATCATTGAGTTGGCCGAAGTCATACTTCAGCTTTTCATCGTTCATGAACGCTTCGATTTTGGCATAAAGCTCCTTGAATTCCTCCTGATTGGCGATGGCATCGCACAGGGCTTCAGTCTTTTCCTTGATGGGGCCGGCTTGAAGCACGCGGGTTTCGTTTTCCATGGCAATTCTCCCGCTCTAAACGGTCATGATTTCCTTTTCCTTTTGCTCGACGTGCTCATCGATCTTCTTGATGTAGTCGTCGGTCAGCTTTTGCACATCCTTTTCACCCTTGCTCAGGTCATCTTCGGTGATGTCGCCGGATTTCTGCTCAGTCTTCAGGTGCTGCAAGGCGTCGCGGCGCACATGGCGCACCGCTACTCGACCATCTTCAGCCATTTTCTTGACCACTTTGACCAGTTCCTGTCGGCGTTCCTCACTTAATTCGGGCATGGCCAAGCGGATGATCTTTCCATCCACCTGAGGGGTCACTCCCAAGTTGGCCTTTTGCAGTGCCTTGTCGATAGGGGCCACCGTGCTGGCGTCCCAGGGCTGAACAACGAGCAACCGCGTTTCTGGCGTGGTGATGCCGCCGAGTTCTTTTAATCGCATTTGGCTGCCGTAAACCTCCACCATCAGGTTTTCCACGAGGGCAGGGGACGCCTTGCCTGTGCGGACGCCGCCAAATTCGTGGGTCACAACCTCCTCGGTCTTCTGCATTTTTTCCTCGGTCTCAAGCAGAATATCGTCAACTGGCATGCCGCAGTCTAGGCGGGCTGTGGGCCGCGCAAAAGCACAAACTTAATCAGCCATGAACCAGCGTGCCGACTGTTTTGCCTAGGATGACATTGCGAATGTTGTGCGGTTTGAAGAGGTCGAAAACAATAATGGGCATCTTGTTGTCGAGGCACAGAGAGAAGGCTGTTCCGTCCATGACTCGCAGTTGTTTTTGGAGCGCATCGAGATAGGAAATTTTCCGGAACCGCTTGGCTTTGGGATTCTTGACCGGGTCGCTGTCATAGATGCCATCCACCTTGGTGGCTTTTAGGATGACATCCGCGCCGATCTCATTCGCGCGCAGGGCAGCAGCGGTGTCCGTTGAAAAATACGGGTTGCCAGTGCCTCCACCAAAAATAACAACGCGGCTTTTTTCCAGATGCCGCATGGCGCGCCGCCGGATGAAGGGCTCAGCAACCTCGCTCATCTCGATGGCGGTCTGCACTCGGGTTGCGACTTTTTGTTTTTCCAGCGCGTCCTGGAGGGCCAAGGCATTGATGATGGTCGCAAGCATGCCCATGTAGTCTCCCGTGGCGCGGTCAATGCCTTCCTCGCTACCTTGTAGGCCGCGAAAAATATTTCCGCCACCCACGACAATGACCACCTGAACGCCCAAGTCGCGTACCTCGCTGATTTGGCGGGCCATGTCATGCACGGTTTCCGGGCAGATGCCGTAACCGGCATCGCCACCGAGCGCTTCGCCACTGAGTTTCAGGAGCACCCTCTTGTATTTTGGCTTTCCCTTGGCCTTCACTTGGGATCGTTTCTAGCAGCACGCCGGAGTGGCGGTCAAATGAATCACGAAAAAAAGGCCGGGAAGTTGTCCCGGCCTTGCGAAAAGATTTTGGGTCCACCTAGTCCTCGGCGGTCTCACCAACCTGAAAACGCAGGAAGCGCTTCACCGTGATTTCGTCGCCAACCTCCTTCGCGGTGTTGCCGATGTAATCCTTTAACGCTAGGTCGCCTTGCTTCACAAAAAGCTGATCCACGAGGCACTTTTCTTGGTAGTATTTTTCAAGCTTGCCCTTGATAATACCCTCGAGTGCCTGCGCCGGCTTGTCCTTGAATTGCTCAGCGGCAATTTCCTTTTCCTTTTCGATCAGTGCGGGGTCGATTTCGTCGCGTGTGACCGTGATGGGGTCAGCGGCGGCGATCTGCAGGGTGATGTCCTTTGCCAATGTGCGGAAGGCATTATTCTCAACCGTGTCCTCTTGGCCCACGGCAATCTCCACCAACACGCCAATCTTGGAGCCGTGGTGAATGTACGCGGTTACGCAGCCGTTGCCATAGACGGTCAGTGTTTCGTGCCGAGCGATCTGGATGTTTTCGCCGATTTCCGCCACGGCCTCAGTACGTTTGGTTTCCAAATCCGCATTCGGATCAGCCAGCAGGTCCGCGGCAAGGCCGTTGCAGAAGTCCTGAAACTTGTCGTTCTTTGCGACAAAATCCGTCTCGCAGTTGACCTCCAGCAATACGCCAGTTTTGGCTCCCGCAGCAATGGACTGGGCGATAACGCCTTCCTTGGTGGCCCGCCCCGCCTTCTTGGCGGCAGTGGCAATGCCTTTCTTGCGAAGTTCATCGATGGCGGCCTCAATATCGCCATCGGTTTCCACGAGAGCCTTGCGGCAGTTGCCCAGTCCCGCGCCAGTGCGCTGCCGGAGTTTGCTAATTAATGCTACTGTGATTTCAGCCATATAAAAACAGTGGTTCGGTTGGTTGGTTCTTGGTGTTCAAATGATTACCTTAAGGAAGCTTTAGGCTTCCACGGTGGCGGTTTCACCCGCGGGTTCCGATTCAGACTCTGGGACTGCTTCTGCTGTGTGAGGAGCGTCCTCAGAAGCAGGTTCCGCTGTAGCCGGTTCATCAGACGTGGCAGCAGGTTCTACTGGCTCGGCCGTGGCTGCCGGTGCCGGCTCGATGGATTTGCCTTGGCGGGTCAAGTGCTCCGCGCGTGCCTGAGTGGTTGCCTGAGTGATGGTGTTCAGGATGATTTTGATGGAACGAATGGCGTCGTCATTGCCCGCAATGGGATAATCGACAAGATCCGGATCGCAATTGGTATCCACCAGTGCAACGATGGGGATACGGAGCTTGCGCGTCTCGGCCACGGCATTGTGCTCGCGCTTGAGGTCTACGATGAAAACGGCATCCGGTTTTTGGTGCATGTCACGCACGCCACCAAGGTTTTTTAGGAGCCGGTTCTTTGCGCGGCGCAGTCGGGCCTGTTCCTGTTTCACGTAGCCCGTGATGGAGCCGTCCTCCTCCATTTGCTCGATCTTCTTCAACTTGCCGAGTGACTGCTTGACGGTGTTCAGGTTGGTCAATTGGCCGCCCAGCCAGCGGTCCGCCACGTAGGGCATGCCACAGGCCTCGGCGGTTTCACGTATGGCCTGCTGGGCTTGTTTCTTGGTGCCCACAAAGAGAACCGTGCCGCCATTGCGCAGGGTCTTGCCGAGAAACTCACAGGCGGCCTCCAACTGTTTGGCCGTTTTCTGGAGGTCTATAAGATGAATACCATTGCGCGCCTCAAAGATGTATTGCTTCATCTTGGGGTTCCAACGGCGTGTCTGGTGCCCAAAATGGACGCCTGCCTCGAATAATTCCTTGATGCCTATTTCGCTCATTTTTCCTAGTTTCAATCCTTGGTCGGGCCAAGGACATCCCGCGGAACACGGGATTCATGTTTGGTGTTAATGGGGCCGCCGCACCCACTCAGGTGCGGTTGGTTTAAGGCCGTTCCAATGACCGAGTGCCACTGGGCACGCGGAAAAAGGGCTGGAAAAATAGCAGGGTTGCCTCTAAACGCAATCCCTAATTTATGCCGGCCAACTGCAAAAGTGGAACTGAAGCCTGCGTGCTCGCGGGCGGTATGGCCACGCGGATGGGGTGCGAGAAGGGTGGTTTGAATTTTCATGGGAAAACGCTTTTGGAGGTTGCGCGTGAAACGGTGGAGTCGGCTGGGTTCAAATGCCGGGTGGTTGAGCGCGATGTCGTCCCTCGATGTGGCCCGCTCGGGGGTATTATTACCGCCATGAGGGAAATGCAGGCAAGCCGGATTCTGTTTCTATCTTGTGATATGCCATTTGTAACTGCCGGTTTGTTGGCGAGGATGGACGGGGAACAGGCCGACCATGTGTTTGCGGACTCCGGGGGGCGCGTGGGGTTTCCCTTCGTCATATCGGTGGGCTTGGAGGGGGTGCGCGAAACCATTGAGGCGCAACATGCGACCGGTAATTTTTCAATCCAATCCCTTGCGGCCGCCCTGTCTGCTGCACGTCTGGCTGTGCCTAAGGAAATGCTTTTTAACATTAACACACCGGCGGATTTGGAGGCTGCCCTCAAAAGGCGCGCTTGATCTTGCCGAGGCCGACGTTACGCTCGGCTCCTGCCTTGATGAAACTCGTCAGCATAAAATATGTGTGCTTTGCCCTAATTTTTTGGGCAGTGATGGCACCGCCTTCCAAGGCCGCGCCTGCTCCGCAGGATTTATTGCCCCGAGATACCGTGGCAATGTTCACGGTTCCGGATGCAAAGGTGTTCGGCGGGGAGCTTGCCCGCAGTCTGCCCGCCCGGTTTTGGGGCGATCCGCACATGGCGGAATTTGCGAGGTCCGTGGAGCGGGGCATGCTTGAAATGTTTTTCAACCCGGGTGAAGGACGCAATCCGCTGGGGCTGTTTTCATTTGCTGAGGGGCAAGTTACACTGGGACTGGCGTTGCCGGCTGCTGGAGCCAAGGAGGCTTTTGCCGTGTTACTTTTGGATGGAGGGAAAAAAGCGGATGCATTGGCCGGTGAACTGGATGCATTGGTGGGGCAGGCCCGTGCTGACGGGATGAGTGTTGGGGAACGGATGATCCGTGATGTGAAATTCCATCATCTACGCCCAAAGAATCTTCCGGCTGTTCATGTAGGAATGTCCGGCACGCTGTTGATTGCGGGGAATGATCCTGATCGATTGGAAAAAATCCTTGTACGCCAAGCGGGAGGCAAATCGCCGGCGCTGAATTCACATCCTTCCTTCGCGAAGCGTTTCAAGGCGCAATTTGCCATGGCTCCGGCCTTTGGCTGGCTGGACACCTTGGCTTTGTTCAAGGAATTGCCGGTGGCAGGGGTTGTGGATGAAGGAGTTAACCCCGGAAATATGATGAAGGCTTCGGGCCTGAACGAGCTTCGTTCCATTTCATTCTCCATCAGCGGTAACCTGCTTGAAGGTGAACTGTTTTTGGAGGTGCCGGAAAGTAGTCGCCGTGGATTATTCGCGATCATGACGCCCGATCAGGCCAATGTAGCGCCACCACCTTTTGCCCCTGAAAATCTAGCTTTATTTATGCGCGCGCGGATTGACATGGCAAGGGCTTGGAAGGCGTTTGAGGGCGTTTTGGTGGAATTATCCCCGGATGCGGGCAAGGCGGTGGATTTCATCGAGAGAGCGGCTCAAGCGGCAGATCCGCAATTCAATTTGCGTGATGGATTCATCAAGTCGATGGGGAATGATATCATTCTTCTTGAATGGCCCAGTCGTGCAAACGGTTTGGACAATCCGGATGCATGGCCAGCCATTGTGATGGTTGAATCCAAAAAACCGGCAGTGACCTTGAAGGGCATTCGGAATCTGGCGACTATCGTTTCGCCAAAAGGCCCGGAGCGGCGTGGTTTTCTGGGGCGTTCGATCTACACCTATAAGCTGGGTGATGGACTCGTGGAGCAGGAGGCGCCGGATGCGCCAAGCATTCATTTGACTACTGTGGCAAATTATATCGCTGCAGCAAAAAACCGGGACTTGTTGGAAACCTTTTTGCGCGGCCCGGATAATCTGGATTTACGCCCGTTAAGGGATCTCCCCGCATTGAAGGCTGCAGTTCAAAAAGTGGGGGGATTTGAGTCGGGGTTTCTCTATTACAGCGATGATCGGGATTCGTTCCGTGAGTTGTTTCACGTGCTGCGATCAACCCCGAATCCGGCGGAGTTGCTTGGGCAATATCTGCCATTGCGGGCCGATGGCAGGCCGCATGACTTGCACTGGATTGATTTCAAGAAACTGCCCGAGTTTGACCGGGTGAGCGGGTATTTCCCAGTCGTGGTGATTGGGATGATATCGGGCAAGGACGGCTTCTCGATCAAGGGATATTCCTCGGTGAACGCGGAATGAGCCGGTCATTTTCTCCAGCAAAGCGCCGCGGGAATTAGGATTAGAGCGGAGGTCAGTGCGGCCAGATAGCCGATGGCCGACAGCCAGCCAAAGGCGACCACCGGGGGAAAGGAGGCCATCGAAAAAATCCCCATGACGGCCATGAGAATCACGGTGGTTGAGATGATGGGCGTGGCCTTGACCCGCAGGGTTCTTAAAACTGCTTCCCGTGTGTCTGCGCCGCGTTTTCGTTCCAGTTGCCAATGGGTGATAAAATGAATGGTGTCATCGACCGCGACACCAAAGGCGATGGCGGCCACCATGATGGTGATGGAGTTCAAGGGCACATCAGCCAAGCCTTGCACGGCGACAACGAGCCCGACGGGAATGATGTTGGCCATGAACGCCAGCAGTGCCAAGGGGGCGGAGCGCCACAACACCGCCAAGACGAGGGCTATTAGGATTGTAGTGAAGAGCGCGCTGTTTTTCTGGCTTTCGACAATTTGGCGGTCGGCCTTTTGAATGGCTTGGATTGGGCCCCGCATGGATACCTCCCAGTCTTCTGGCGCGACCTGCCTGGCCTCGGTTTCAATGGCCTTGAGCATGGCGATATATTCACTGGATGGCAGGTCTTGTGTGCGGATGACAAACCAGCCTTTCTGCCGGGTCCGATTGTAAAGGGAATCCAGCAAGGGGAGGTCGTTCCGGACTTCAGGCTGATCGAACTGGTCCAGCATGATGGAAGCACGGAGACTTGCGGGAGTGAGCGCTGCCAACCGGGGAAGATCTCGTTGTATGATTTCATCCGAAGCCCTGATGAGCCCACCCAATGAGTAGGTCATGGAAACGCCACTTTGTTTTGAGGCAAATCGATGCAGGTGATTGACGAGGCCAAAAAACTCCCTGCTGCGAACGCCGCCGTTTTTGCCGGTGTCGATCTCGAGCTTGGCAAAGTTGATCCCGCCGTAGGATTGATCCAGCGACTCCAAGGATAGCCGTGTGTTGCTTTGGGGGTTGAGGAATTCAACGATGCGTATGTCGGTACGGATTTTCTGGAGGCCGGCAATGATTACGACCAAGGTGATCACGGTCGCTGCGAGGATGGCGATCCGTTTGCCGGCCAATTTCATGGGCAGGGACTCGAGCCACTGGGTTGTGTTGTCGGTTTTTCGCTGTGGTAATGGGTGAAGACCTCCCAACAACTTCAGGAGTACAATGCCTGGGCCGAAGGTCAGGGCGAAAAGCAGCCCGATGCCAGCCGCACCCAATCGGCCAAATTCGGCAGTGGGGCGCACTTCGCTGAATGTGAGCGAGAAAAGTCCCACACAGGTTGTCAGGGCGGCATATGCGCTGGGTTGAAAAATCCGACCAAGCATTGCGCTGAGCGCGTTGTTGCCAGAGTGACCGGAGCGTAGGGCGGTTTGGAGAGCAGTGCCCACATGGATGAGCAGGGTCAGGTGAATTCCCGCGAGGAGAGGAAACAAGGGGGCGGTGAATGGGCTGACGTGGGAGCCCATCGACGGTGCAAGGCCGAGAGCAAGTGCAATGCCCGCCATCTGCAGGCCCATCACGAATAGCACCAGCCGGAGGGAGCCCCGGAATGTGATCAGCAACACGATGAACACGATGCCAAACATAGCTGGGGCAAATCGTTTCAGATCCTGCTCAAGGTATTCCATGGTTTCGATTTCGCCATGTGAAAAGGACAGGACGCGAATGTCATATCCGGCATCACGAAATGGCTGGAGACGCTCGTTGATGTCCCGGCAGAAGGTAGCCTTGGCTACTCGGTTGGTGGGGCCTTTCCGGGCGAACGCAAAGATCATGGCATTGCGGCCTTGACCATCAACAATGAGGTTTCGGAAGAAGGGGAATTGGGTGGCCCATTCGCGAATGTTATTGATTTCGTCGGGAGATAGTTGCGCGATGGGCTTGGGGAAGATGGAGGTGAAAACAAACCGGAAGATGGGGCGGCCATAGGTTTTCTCAATTTGTTTTACTGCGGCAATTTCCATTTTGATCTTTTGCCGGATGTCGTCCATGGCAAGGGCAGTTGCGTTTGCCTCGCGATTGAGCGCGGTCTTTGTCCATTGGGCCAGAGGAATGAAGGGTTTTATGTTGTATTCCTTAAATCGGCTCCATTCATTGGTGGCATGGTGGGCGAGGCTTAACGCTGCTCCGGCAAGTTGAGCTTGCTTGGAAATGACACGGGCGCGGATCAGCGCTTTTTGCACCGCCGACAACTCGGGGGACTTGAACTGGTGGGTATCGCGGATCAGGGCGGGTCCGACGGTGGCCACGGCGTGGACGAGGCTGCCGAGGCTTGAGCGAGTTCCATTAAAATCACCGTGCCCAATCAAGGCCAAGTTATTGGCTGAAATCCGGGACTGGAGGGTGAGGTTTAATAATGTTGGGTCGATTTTAAAGGAAGGATTGATTCTTGGGCCGACAAGGCTGAAATTGTGGACGATATTGCTGCTGGCCATCAGAGCGGTGGTGATCTTCTCGATTTCCGCGATTATTTTGGGCGAGAAAATATTTTCAGACCGGATGCTGACCAGCACCACTGCGGACTGTCCGCCGATGGTGTTGGTCAACTGGTTGTTGGCGTCCTTGAAACTGGATAAGCTGCGTTGGTCCCCGGCAAGGAGGTCGGTCATTTCCGAGCGTACTTGAAATGAGGGAAGGGCGGAGAGAAAGGGGAGGGATGCCAAGGCCATGACCACGCCAAAGAGAATGAAAGGCGCGACCGGAGGGCCTTTGGAGGGCGAATCCACGGGCTGCTTTTAGGCGGGTGTCAGCGCGATGGCAAACATGGAATGTTCGCGGAGCGCGGGCGTGACAAGGCCGGGGCCACAGCCTAGGCTGGGCACATGATTTCCTCGCCAGATTTCTTTAGGCTGTCGCGGCGCGATTTGTTGCTGGCTGCTGCGGCCGGGGCGTCGGTGTTTCCTTGGGTCAGTCGCGCCCAACCCCAGCCTGTCGCTCGGCCGGGCCGTTCCGAGCCGGGCATGCGGATAAAGCAAATCAATCGCACGACGCTGAAGGTGCCTTATCGTACTGTGCCCGCTCGCAACATGGCTCGTGAGTTGCCGCACTGGAAATACATTGAAATATTCGAGGTGGAATTGGCGTCTGGTCATGTCGGGATTGGCGAGACTCTGTTGTGGTATACCTACAAGGCGACGCAGGATTCGCAGGTCGAGTTTGCCAGAGGGAAAAATGCGGCGGCGATCATGTGGGACGATGAACTGGGCGCTGGTCTGCAAATGGCTCTCTTTGATGCAGTGGCCAAGGCGATGGATGTGCCGGTGCATGCTTTGCTGGGCAAACAGGTGCATGACAACACGCCATTGGCTTGGTGGGATATTGACCTGCCGCCGGAGGATGTGGCGGCTGAAACCAAGGCTGCCTCAGAGGCAGGGTATCTCGCCTTTAAAACAAAGGGGCGCCCATGGTTCGATATCTGGGAGCAGGCGCGCCAAGGAACGGAAGCCGCGCCCAGAGGATTTTCCATCACCTTCGATTACAATGACACCTTGCTGGATGCAAAACGTGGCATCCCTATATTGAAGGAAGTCGAAAAGCACCCTATCACAAAAATTGTGGAGACGCCCATTCCGCAAGGTGATATCTCTGGGAACCAGAGAATTCGCCGCGAGACACGGGCCAAGGTTGCGATGCATTATGGGAACCCATCGGCTATAGTGACGTTGCGACAACAGGTCTGTGATGGGTTTGTGATTGGTGGTGGGGCAAGCCGGGTGATGCGGCGTGGTACGGTGGCGGCCATGGCAGATATGCCGTTCTGGCTGCAGATTGTGGGCAGCAGCATCACGGCGGCTTGGAGCATGCATTTTGGGGCGGTGTGCAGTCATGCAATTTGGCCGGCGGTGAACTGTCACCAGCTCTACACCCACTCTTTGCTGGAGAGTCCGATTATTGTGAAGCAGGGAAGGGCGGCAATTTCCGACAAGCCGGGCTTGGGCGTGGAGTTGGACAGGAAAGCCATGAAAAAACTGGCCATTCCCAGGCCCGCTGTGAGACCCAATCCTCCTCGCTTGATCGAGACGCGTTGGCCGGATGGACGTAAAATGTATGTCGCAGAGTCGGAGGTGAATTTCATGCTTCGGCTGTTTATGAAGGATCGTGGATACCCGTATTTTGAGCCGGGGGTAAAGACGGCCGTGCGTATGGATGTGAAAAGTCGCGAGTGGCGTGACTTGTACGAGCGCGCCAAGGTGAAACCCATTTTCAGCAGGATTTAATATGAGACACGTGTTGTTGTGGATATGTTTGTCGGGAGGCTTGATGGCCTCACCAAGTTCAGATTTTCGCAAGCGGTGCGAAGTGTTGTTGGGGCAGAAAGGAAAGGTGGCTGAGGAAAACCGGCTGAGGGAGTTCTTCAAGGCACACTGGGAATATTCAATGCGCGAATTTCCGGAATCGGCGACTTGGCGCGGGTGGCCGGGGCAAAATGATCGCTGGACGGATTACACTCCGGTTTCCATCAATCGGCGCAAAGGGGATACGCAGATGGGTGTGCGCGTATTGAAATCCATTGATCGAGCGGGATTGCCTGCAGCGGAGCGGCTGAATCTCGACTTGTCCCGCCACGGCTTGGAGTTGGAACTAGACAGCTACAAATTCCCGGGCCACCTGTTGTTGATCACCCAGATGGACGGCATCCAGCGGAGCATGGCGGAGATGCTGAGGATGATGCCGGTCCGCAAGGTGTCGGATTACGAGGATATTTTGTCGCGATTGCGGAATTCCGAAAAACTTGTGGACCAAACGATTGATCTCCTGCGCGCGGGGTTGCAGGCCAAGGTGACGCCGGCAAAGGTTTGCCTGCGGGATGTGGCTGGACAGGTGGCGAAGCAGTTGACCGAAGATCCGCTGGATAGCCCGTTGTTGGCTCCGTTCAAGGAGATATCAGGGGCGATTCCTGAAAAGGAGCGCATACGATTGAGGCGCGAGGCATTGGCGACGTATCGGAAGCAGGCCGGGCCTGCATTTCGGCGATTGCACAAATTTCTCAAGGATGAGTATGTGCCGGGTAGCCGGGAGAGTATTGGATGCAGCGAGTTGCCCAATGGGCGGGAGTGGTATCAGCACCGCATTCGCGCAATGACCACCACCAGTCTGACGGCGAGGGAGATTCACCAAATTGGATTGGCGGAAGTGAAGCGAATTCGTGGCGAGATGGAGAGGGTCAAGGCGGAAGCGGGTTTCAAGGGGAGTTTGGCGCAATTCTTCGAATTTCTGCGCACGGACAAACGGTTTTATTACAAGCGCGGAACGGAGTTGCTGGCGGGCTATCGGGACATTAGCAAGCGTGCAGACCCTGAGCTGATCAAGCTCTTTGGCCGACTGCCCCGGCAACCTTATGGGGTGCGCCCGGTGCCTTCCTATATTGAACGCAGCGTCACCACGGCCTATTACCAACCAGGATCAACCACTGCGGGCAGGCCGGGATATTTCTTTGCGAATACCTACAATCTTGCCGTGCGGCCCAAGTGGGAGATGGAGGCGCTGACACTGCACGAAGCTGTGCCGGGGCATCACCTGCAGTTGGCCATTGCGGATGAGCTGACCGGCCTTCCCGAGTTTCGGAAGTACGCGCGGTACACCGTTTATGTGGAGGGGTGGGCCCTTTATGCCGAGAGTCTTGGGGAGGCGATGGGCTTCTACAAGGACCCCTATTCCAAGTTCGGTAAATTGACCTACGAAATGTGGCGAGCGATTCGGCTGGTGGTGGACACGGGCATGCATGACTTGGGATGGAGTCGGCAAGAGGCCATTGACTACTTCAAAGAAAATGCTGGGAAGACGGAGCATGACATCATCGTGGAGATTGACCGCTACATCGTTTGGCCCGGGCAGGCACTGGCCTATAAAATGGGTGAGTTAAAGATCAAGGAACTGCGTGCGCATGCAGAGAAGGTGTTGGGGGAGCGATTTGATATCCGGAAATTTCACGATGAAATTCTTCGCCATGGCGCCGTGCCGCTGGATTTTCTTGAGGCACGGGTAAAGGAATGGATCGCCACACAAGGCGAAAAATAGGGTCTGAAATTAAACCCGGCAAAGCGACTGGGCCTCCGCAACCTGGTTGGGGGTCATCAAGCGGGTCATTAACAGCTTGGCGCTGGCAGCCAGTTCCTCTCCTTGGGCGGCGGCGCGGCTGAACAGTGAATAGGCCTTCACGTAATCCTCCGGCACCCCTTGGCCACGCCGGTACATTTCCGCCAGGATCAACTGGGCGCGGGAGTGGCCCGTCTCCGCGGCGGCCTCGTACCATTTAACTGCCTCGGTATCATCCTCAAAAATAGCGCCTTCCCCGTGGTCATAAATCACGGCCAAGGCAAAGGCCGCCCCGGGGTGGCCCTGATTTGCGGCGGCTCGGTACCATTCGACTGCTTCAAGTTCATCGGCACGAACTCCACGGCCATGATGGTGCATCTGGGCGAGATTATACTGGGCGCTGGCAAGCCCTTGAGCAGCCGCCTTTGAATACCAATCCACGGCTGAGCTTTCATCGACCGCCGTGCCGCGGCCTTGTGCGAACATGGCCCCCAAGTTGCATTGTGCACTGGCAACACCCTTCTCCGCAGCCTGCTGGTACCATTGAAAAGCGTCTTTTACATCACGCTTCAGGCCTTGCCCGGCATCGAGCATGTAGGCGAGATTGAACGCCGCAAGACCATGCCCGTTTTCAGCAGCACGACGATACCATTCGGCGGCCTTCAAATCATCAGAAGATACTCCCTCGCCATTTTCTAAAAACGTTCCAAGAAGAAATTGCGATTCTGTATGCTCAGCCTCGGCAGCGGCTTGATGCCAGCGCGCGGCTTCGGAAGCGTTGGGAAGAACACCATCACCAGTTGCGTACATGACCGCCAGTCGATGCTGTGCCTCAGTGTGCTGTTGTTCAGCGGCGTGCTCAAAATAATAGGCGGCGGCGGCGTTGTCGGCGGGAACCACAACGCCCTCATGGTAAATCACCCCCATCCGGTATTGGGCGTCGGCATGGCCTTGGGATGCGGCCAGTTGCAGCCAATGTGCGGCACTGGGCTCGTCGCCATCTTTTGAAAGCTGAACTCCAAGCTCATAGGCCATGGCCGGGGCCAGAGTTCCTTCCGTCGCGGCTTGTTCCAGTAATTCCTGAGCGCTCCGCTTATCACGCTCCACGCCTTGGCCGAGTGCGAGGCGCCGACCAAGGTTTTGGCGGGCAGCAGTCACCCCTTTGTCGGCGGCCATCTTGTACCACTTGGCGGCTTCCTCATCGTCTTGGGCTACTCCGCGTCCTTGCGCGAACATGATGCCCAGATTGTTTTGAGCAGGGGCATGCCCCTGCTCGGCGGCTTGGCGATAGAAGTGAACAGCTTCAGTATCATTGACCTCGATTCCCTCGCCGTTCGCCAGCATGGTGCCAAGGGCGAACTGTGAGCCGGCATGACCTTTCTCGGCGGTCAGCCGAAACCACTTGGCGGCGGCCGTGGGGTTCTTCTTCACGCCACGACCGTGCAGGCACATCAGTCCGGTGTTGAAACGGGCCAGCGTATTGCCCATGTCGGCTGCTTTTTGAAAGTGTTTAACGGCTTCCTTGAAGTCACGGCCCACGCCGGTTCCTTGGGCGTACATGACCCCCAAGTTGTTCAGGGCGAGCGGATGATCCTGAGTCGCCGCCAACCGGTACCATTTGATGGCCTCGTCGACATCCTTGTCTGTGCCTTGGCCAATGGCCAAGCGCCAGCCGTAGTTGCACTGGCCATGGGCATTCCCGCGTTCGGCGGCCTGGCGATACCAGTAGACGGCATCATCAGTTTCCGTGGTGATGGGTGGTTTGGAGAATTTTGCCTTTATCGCGTTAACAGTTTTTTGGAAATAGCCAACCGGAGCATTGGCGCGGCCCTTGGCGATCAGCACTCCCAAGTTGTTTTGGGCGGGCGAATAGCCCTGGTTAGCGGCCTTGCGGAGCCACTTTGCAGCCTTGGCGTCATCACTACATTCCAGCGAGAGTCTGAACATCGCCTGAGCGTCACCAGCATTTGCCTGCTGGAGCAGGGTGGGCTCTGTTTTGTCCTTCTCGGCGGCCATCAAGATTGTACCTTTTTACCGGTTTTGACGCCTGTGCGCCCGGAAAAAATGCACACCCATACGGCAAAACACCGCTCCACACGGCCAAATTTGCCCTTGGATTCGTGCATAATTCCCTGTTTTTCCGATCTAATCCCAGAAAAGCAGGAGTTATGCCAAAAAAGCTCTTCTTGAGTGTCTTGGCGAAAGTCGGGAGAAGGCTATTTGATTTTCTTGAACTGCGACTCGAATCTTTCCACCTCGCCATTGGGGTTTGTGACCTTGATGAGGATCAGGCTTCCTTCCGCGATTTGAAGAGTAATGGTGCCCGTGCGTTTCTTTCTACCGGTCAGTTTTGCTTGGATTAGTTTGCCATCCAATTTCCATTGGCCCCGCAGGATCAATTTTTTCTGATCGAGATTTGGCCGGGCAATGATGAATCCATCGGCTTTGATTTGGATTTGGGCTTCCGCATCCTCTACTTTCCCGCGGTATATTCCCGCGAGTTTTTTGGCCACAGCAGGCGGTGCTTTTTGGGGCTTGGTGAGTTTAGCATTCTTGAAGCGAACCTCCTTGAATTCCTTCACCGTTCCATCCGGTTCAGCAAGATTGATGAGTCGCAGATCTTTTCCCTCGACCGACAATGTTACCACGGCGTCTCCGCCGTCGGCCTCAACAGTGCAAGTAACGATGTCATTCTTGGCTCTCCATTTGCCGCGATGTTCGGGCATGTCGGAGTCTGGATCCTCCGGGCGTGCGAACATTGCGCCACCACCGCCCAATGTCAGGCGCATCTTCTCCCCATCATACGTTCCAGTGTATTCGCCCGCATGCCTTTCCTTGCCGATCTTGACTTGCTTGAAAAGGGGGGGCTCAAAGGATTTCACCTCGTTGTCATTTGATCCAACGCTGGAAAGGATCAACTCGGCCCGGTCGATTCGAAAGCGAATGAATATTTTCCCGCTGTCCACAACCGGGGGCTTGACGGAGACGACGATGTAAGACTTCTCTACTTTCCATGTGCCCTCAAGCTGTTTTTGATCGTCCCCGGGACGAAGGAACGCCGCCCCATTTTCATTCAGGATGACGGTTCCGGTTTTTCCGTCCACCGTGCCTTCATAAATCCCGGCGAATTTTTTTGTGGCATCCTCGGCGGGCAGGAGCACTAACGCTGCCATCAAGGTGGCGAGCATGGCTATACGTTGCATGTCCAGTCCTTTCCAGTGGGGATTATATTTCCCAGCTCTTGCGGTATTCCTTGGTGACAAACTGGGCCACCTTTTTGTTCGGAGAGGATAGCTTGGCGGCGTTCCATTCGAAGCCTTCGCCCACTTTCATGGCCACGTTGCCGAGAAGGATGGCCTCGGTGAGGTTTGCGGCATAGTCAAAATTGGAAAGCGCAATCCCGGGTTTGTTTGCCTTGATAGCCTTCACCCATTCCTCCTTCATGCCGCCGTCGCCACGATTGTTGCGCGGCAGGCGAGGGGCAACCTTTTCGTATTTTGGCGCCTCGTTGCCTCCACGCTTCGGGAGGATTTGCCAACTGGAGCCGTAGTCGTTGGGCGAATAGAGAGTGCCCTTGGTGCCGACAACGAGTGAGCCGCTGTTGGAAGGTCTGATGCCGTGGAAATAGTCAGGCGCGGGCAATTTCTTTTTGCCGTCCTCCCTGCCTTCATACCAATTGAAGGTGATCTCGCCGCGTCCCTTGATGGCGGGGAATTTCATCTTGATAACCGCCCAGCCAGGATAGGTCTCGGGATTGATGGGGCCAACGGTGACGGGCTCCACCCAGTTGGGCTGCGTAAGCTGCGTGCCCATATAGGCTAGGTTGGCGGTGTGGCAGGCCATGTCTCCCAGTGCGCCGGTGCCGTAGTCCCACCAGCCGCGCCATTTGAAGGGGTGGTAGCCGCCGTTATACGGGCGCATGGGGGCTGGGCCGATAAAGGAGTCCCAATCGATATGATCCGGTTTCTGCTGGCCAGGCAGGCGATCCGTGATCCCCGGAGCTTGTGGCCACACGGGACGATTGGTCCAGACATGCACCTCGGTGAGTTCGCCGAGCACGCCACTTTGGATGGCCTCGACACCCTCGCGCAGACCGGTGCTGGCGGTGCCTTGATTGCCCATCTGGGTGCAGACCTTGTTCTTGGTGGCTTCCAAGCGCATTTGGCGTGCTTCCCAGACGGTGTGAGTCAGGGGTTTTTGCACGTAGACGTGAATGCCCTGGCGCATGGCGCGCAGCGCGGCGGGGGCATGGGTGTGATCCGGCGTGGAGACGGTGCAGGCGTCGATGCTCTTGCCCATCTCGTCGAGCATTTTGCGGAAATCGGTGTAGCGCTTGGCTTTGCCAAACCGGTTGAAGGAGCCTGCACCGCGCTTGGAGTCCACGTCGCAAAGGGCAACGACGTCGCCCAAGCCGCCGGCTTGGCCAATGTCGCCGCCGCCTTTGCCGCCGATGCCGATGCCGGCCATGGCCAGACGCTCATTTGCGCCAAAGACGCGGCTGGGAAGATAGTTGACTGCCAAGACCGAGGCTGCGCTGGCGCCAATGAACTGACGGCGGGAGTAGTTTTTAATGAGTGCTTTGCGTGGCATAAATTGAGGGGGTTGAAGTTGTGGGTTTGCTTCGCCGAGTATCCGTGACAGCTCGGGGTTCGCAAGCAAATAAAGGGTTCGGGTGAAGGAGCCGCTTCGAGTGTCTTGGGGAGGCCGGGGGATCAGCCCTTCTCGATGCAGGCGTAGGCGTTGTGATTGTGTATGCTCTCGAAATTCTCCGCCTCGATCTTGTACCATGTCACGTGGGGAAGCGCATTGAACCGAAGCGCAACATTGCGGACAAGGTCCTCGACGAAAACGGGGTTTTCGTAGGCGGCCTCGGTGACATGCTTTTCATCCGGCCGTTTCAGGAGCGAGTAGAGTTCGCTGCTGCCGGAGGACTCAACGAGAGAAACGACATCCTCAATCCAGACGGTTTCCTCGGAGCGCAGCTGAACGGTGACCTGCCCGCGCTGGTTGTGTGCGCCGGCCACACTGATGGCCTTGGAGCAGGGACAAAGCGTGGTGACATTGGTGCGCACCTCCAGCACAAAGTCTATCTCCGGCCCATTGGCGGTGGCGTCGAATCGGGCCTGATAATCCATCAGGCCAGTCTTGCCGGTCACCGGGGCGGCTTTCTCGAGAAAGAAAGGAAAATCCATTTCCAGATGCGCGGTCTGTGAATCGAGCCTTTTCTGCATGGCGGCGAGAATGTCGGGAATGTTTTCAACGTGAACAACATTCCCGTGGGCGTTGAGGACCTCCAGAAAGCGGCTCATGTGGGTTCCCTTAAAATGATGGGGGAGATCAACATACATGCCGATGATGGCGATGGTGTCCTGATGTTCGTGCGCCTTGTCTCGGATGCGAATGGGGAAGCGCAGATTGCGCACGCCGACCTTATCGATGCGTAGGTTTCGCTCATCGCGTCCACTTTGCACGTCATGCAGTTGTTGATTTGCTTTTGCGTCCATCAGGGCGCTGAGTATGGCAGGGGTGAGGCGGCTGCGACAACACTTTACAGCGGAGTCGGGGCAGGTTTTAATATGGGCATGCGCGTTGTTTGGTTTTTGGGGATCTTCTGGTTGTGGGTCTCGTCGGTTACCGCGGGACAGTTTGTGGTGGTGAGTTTCAACTTGGAGAATTTCGTGGGGCCGAACGAGCATCGGCGGCCGGTAAAGACGGCGGAGGCAAAGGCAAAGATTGTGGATTGTCTTTTGCTGGCCCGTCCGGATGTGTTGGCAGTCCAGGAAATTGGCAAACGCGGAAGACTGCTTGAGTTGCAGCAACTGCTGAAAGCCAGAGGGGTGGATTTGCCTGAGTTGTTCTTCGTGGATGGCCCGGATCCTGCGATTAACCTCGGTGTCCTGAGTCGGTTCCCGATGAGGGGAACCGCGCACGAAAAGGTACGGTTTGTGTTGGGGAGAAAGCGGTTCGAGGTTTCAAGAGGGTTTGCCGAGGTGGAGGTGATGGTGTCCGAAGGGTATTCCTTCACTCTGTTAAATGTGCACTTGAAATCAAAGCGGCCCGTGGGGTTCGCCAGCGAGGCGATGTTGCGTTTGCGGGAGGCGGAGGCGCTGCGGGCGCTGGTGGAAAAGCGGTTGGCTGAAGCATCGGAACGCAACTTGTTGGTGGTGGGTGATTTGAATGATTCCCCCGGGGCGGCTCCGGTCAAGGCGGTCATCGGACGGGGTAAAGATAAGCTGCTGGATCTACGGCCGTTTGAGCGCAACGGAGATGCGACCCCGAGTGTTGGGAGGAAGTCGCCGCGCCGTATTACCTGGACGGCATACTACGCTGCGGAGGACCGGTTTTCGCGGTTTGATTACCTGCTCGCGAGCAAAGGCATGGCGCGGGAACTCGTGCCCGCAGGAACATATGTTTTGGCTGTGGCCGACTGGGGATTGGCGTCGGACCACAGACCGATTGTGGCTCAGTTCAAGAATGCGGATGAGTAAAAACAGTTACCGATCTTTTGGCGGGCGGGGATAGGCCTTGAGGGAGAAATTGAGCGAAATTTGGAAATCGTCTTCGCGGGAAGTCCCGGAACTGTCGAGCATGCGGAGATCCAGGTATCCGGTCCAACTCCGAAAATCCCGGTAGAGGGTGTAGCTGTGGTCGGAAAGCGTGCCGCGCTTGGCGTCGTAATAATGCCGTGTGGAGAAGGACCAGTCTTCGTTGAAGCGGTAGCCGAAGGAGGAGTAGAGGACGCTGTCGCGGTCGGCCTTGGAGTTTTTGCCGGATTCAAGGTAATAGAAGTGGCCAAAGCTGGCAGACCAGTTGGAGTAGGGGGAGAAGGTGACGCTATTGTTGATGACGCGCCAAATGTCGTCATCAATATCGAGGCGCATTTGGGAGTTCAGGCTGATCCATGAGCGTGGGCGAAATGCCACTTCGGAGAAGATGTCGGCAAAGTCATGCTGGTCAACCCGTGGATTGAGGCGCCAGTCGGTGTAAAGATTCCAGTCGAGAAAGTCCTCCGCCAACCCTTCGCGCTGGGTTTGCAGCCGGTTGCGGATGCCGATGCGGAGTGCGTTTTGGCCGTCAATCTGGTCAATGGCGTTGTAGTCGGGGTAGTTGATGGGCAGCAGCCTTGAACTGGCGAGTTCATAATCGTAGGCGGGTAGGCCGCTGGGCTTCTTGTTGGGGCGGGGGACAAACACGTAATTGAGCGAGGGTTGCACGATGTGGCGCAGTCCGTTGAGTTCCAGCAAAGTGCTGGATGCGTCGGGATAGAAGCGTGAGAACTTCGTGGACAATTCCGCGCCGGTGTTAAACGTAAACCGATCCATGTCGTCAAAATCGGCTCCGGTGCCGTCGGTCTCGCCATAATGCGTCCAGCGGCCACCCACGCGAGGAGTGAACTGCAGCCATCCAAAGAATGTTTGGGGAAGATAGAACTGGTGCAGGGTGTCCGTGCGCAGACCGCCAAACCAGTCGCTGCTGTCGTTGGCATACTTGCGGCGAAGGTAGGCAATGGAGGTTTCTTGATCGTAATAAAAGGGGGTCTGGCCCACGCGCTGGCGCAGTCCTGTGAGCTTGATGTCTGGGATGCGCTCAACGGTTCCGTAATGATCGTTGAGCCGCGGTTGGGCAAGCAAGCTGAGGTTGTAATCCGTCCAGTTGTGGTTCAGCTCCAGAAACGTCTGTGGCTGTGTGTTCCGTCGGTAAATCTCCTCAAAAAAATCCCGCCTCACATATTCATCTGACTCATAGTTGAAGACCGTCAGCAGCGAAGTTTCGCCCCACTCGGCCCTGTGATTGAAGGCGAGCCATTGTCGCTCGTGGTTGAGAGGGTTGCTGTTGGAGTCCTTGAAGGGGTCGCTGTCAAAGGCGAAGTAACTTTCCAAGTCGCCCTCGCCCCATTCACCAAGATTCCACTTTAAATCAGGACCGAAGGCGAAGCCGCGTTGAGTGCGGTAATCGAGCTTCATCTCACCGTCAAGGCGCTCCGAGCCCGGCCAGCGCAGGGCCGTCAGCAGATAAGCTCCCCAATTGCTCCGGAAACCTGGCTCAAGGTGGATGTTCCAGGGGTGGCTCTTCAAGCTTCGTTTGTAATAGGGCATGTAACCAATGGGGATGCCTCCCGCGTGCAGGGTGGCGTTGTAGAATTCGATCTTCTCGCCGGGTACGATATGGACTTTCTTGGCCTTGATAAAATAGTCGGGGTCGGGGTGATCATCGGTGGTAAAGGTGACATTGCGGCCCGTGTAGTGACCAGCCGTCTGATTGCCTTCCATGGCTTCGCCCTTAAAGAAGACATTGATGTTGCCTCCGCGAAACTCAGCGGATTTCACTCGCTTGGTTTTAAAATTATATTCCATCCTCTCAGATCGCCACGTGATGCCCTCACGCCGCAGGATCACATTTCCAACGGCAATCACTTGGCCAGTGGACTCGGTCAGTTGAGCCTCAGTGGCAGTCATCTCGGCAGCGTCCGGCTGGCCATCGCGGTATTTCACCAAGACACCTCCGGTGGCATGGGCCACGCCGTCGGAAAACTCAATGGCACCATCGGGCCCGGTGGACTCAATTTTCCAGTCTCCCCAGGGCTGCGCCCACGCGCCGCCCGCAATGGACAGGGCACCCGCCAGCAATAATGAACGCAACCACTCCTTCATCAAGGTGGGCACTCAAGCAGATTCGCGGTCAAATGCCAAACCCGACTTATCCGCAGGCCGCACGTTGACACCAATTTCTTCCCGGAAAATACTCCCGCTGCCCATGAAATGCAGTGAAGGGAAAACCCTCATTTACAACGGCCAACTTGTAGACGGGGCCGGTGGCCCCGTTATCGAGAACGCCGCCATCCTCATCGAGGAAGGTAAAATCACCTTCGCCGGTCCCGCCGAGGCTTGCCCGGAAAATGATGCCGAAAAAATTGATGCAAAGGGCGGCACGATTATGCCGGGGCTGGTGGAGGCGCACTTCCACGCCACCTATTTCAACGTCTCGGAACTAACGGATCTGGATATCAAGTATCCGGTTGAGTACGTCAGCTTACTGGCGAGTGTGAATTGCCAGCTCGCGCTGCAGTGCGGCTACACCAGCGCGCGGTCTGGCGGATGCCTGTTCAACTGCGACTTCTGGCTGAAGGAAGCCATCGAGAATGACCTCATCCTTGGGCCGCGGCTCTCGACCAGTGGACGCGAGATTTGCTCCTCGGGCGGGCTCATGGATTGGAATCCCGACTATCGCAAGATCGGCATGGAAGGCCTCGTGTTTATCATCAACGGCGTGGAGGACGCCCGCAAGGCGGTGCGCGCGTTGGTGAAGGACGGCGTGGAATGGGTGAAGACTTATCCCACTGGCGACGCTGCCGCGCCGGATACCAACGATCATCACACCCTCTGCATGACCTTTGAGGAAATGCACGCCGTGGTGCAGACCGCGCACAATCACAGCATGAAAGTCACTGGCCATTGCCGCGCCACCGAGGGCATCAAGAACGCCCTGCGCGCCGGCTACGACACCATCGAGCACGGCTCATTCATCGACGACGAAGGCCTCGACCTCCTGCTCGAGCGCGACGTGCCCTGTGTGCCCGGCTTGTATTTTGAAAAAGCCAGCGTCGAGCGCGGGCCGGAATTTGGACTGCCCCAAGCCGTCATCGACGGCCATCAGGAAACCCTCGAAGGCGGCGCCGCCAGCGCCCTAAAAATCCTCCGAGCCGGCGGCCGCATTGGGCTGGGTGGCGATTACGGCTTCGCCTGGACCCCCCACGGCACCTACGCCCGGGAGCTGAGCTTCTTCGCCAACGATGTCGGCTTTACGCCGATGGAAGTGATCGCCTGCGCCACAAAGACCGGCGCCGAGATCATGGGCCGCGGCGACGAACTCGGCACCCTTGAGCCCGGCAAACTCGCCGACGTGCTGGTTGTTGACGGCGACGTCCTAGCCGACATTTCCATTTTGGAAAATCGCGAAAACCTAATCGCCGTCCTCCAAGGCGGCCAACTGAAGGCCGGTCAACTCGCCCCCCGCCATCAAGCCCAAATCCCCGCCGTCGGCTAACAAGGATGCACACGATGCCCAGGATATTCTTTAATGAGACGCCTAAGTGCTGCCGGCAAGATGCCGGCAGCACACATCACAACCCCAAAAACTTCATTCTGAACATCCTGCCCATCCATGTTTAACAAAAAAGCAAAATCCCTGTTAACCCTGCTCGCCCTCGCGCCCATCCTGTCCGCCGCGCCGAAGGATATTCCCCAGCAAAAAGAATCCGACTGGGTCGATGCCCGCTACGCGAAGGTGAAGTTCGGCCCGTTCGTTTCGGGCCACATTGCCACGCCGAAGGGCAGCACCCACAAGGGCATCGCCATCCGCGTGGGCGACAAGGGCGAAGGCACGATGGTGTTCGACACCGACCTCTGCATCTGGCGCGCCGGCTGGGCCGGCGGTTTTATTAAAACCGACCCCGCCCGCTACGGCCTTATCCGTGCGCTGAATCCCGATGGAAAAATCGTTTTTGCAAACACCCCAACGATGGGTGTGGCTGATGCGAAGGGATCCTTCGTGGATTCGCGAAATCCAAAGAACGGACCGCTGTCGGAAGGTAGTGCGCGGTACAAAGGACTGTTTGTGCACGGACAACGGGTAGTTGTGCGGTATGATGTCAATGATCTGCAAATTTACGATTCGCCGTGGCTGGCAAAGGACGCCGATGGAAAGGTTCATTTTAGCCGGGATTTGAGAGTTCAGAAGGGATCGGCAGTTCTTCAAGTAATTCGGTTAAAAGATCCCACGGCTCCCGTTAATCTGCTCAAGCTTGTTGGGGTAAAATCCTTGCTGGATTTTGATAAATTCATCCAGCCCGGCCCGCGGCGTTGGGGCAAGCCGATTGTCACCAAGGGCATCGTGGACGAGCGAAAGACGCCGTTTGCCATCGACACGATCACGGTGCCGTACAAGAACCCGCACAACGCGCTGTTCTTCACGGCGGGGCATGACTTCACGAGCAATGGCGATTGTTACGTGGCCACGGCGCATGGGGATGTTTGGAAGGTGACGGGCATCGACGCGGAGCTGAAGGCGGTGAAGTGGCATCGGTTTGCCACGGGGCTGTACCAGCCGCTGGGCTTGCGGGTGGTGAAGGATCAAGTGTACGTGCTCGGGCGCGATCAAATCACGCGGCTGCACGACTACAACAAGGACGGCGAAGCGGATTTTTATGAGGCGTTCAACAACGACATCATGATCGGCGGCGGCGGTCATTCGTATGCCACCTGTCTCGAGACCGATCCGGACGGCAAATTTTATTTCATCCGCTGCGCCGAGGGCACGCCGCATGGGGGCGTGTTGCTAAAGGTCGCCGCCGACGGCAGCAAGCTGGAGGTCGTCGCCACCGGTTTTCGAAATCCTAACGGACTCGGCGTGGGGCCCAACGGCGTCATCACCGCCGCCGATCAACAGGGCACGTGGGTGCCCGAGACGCGGCTGGACGTCATCAAGCCCGGCGGCTTTTACGGCTTCATGCCCATGCACAAACGCAAGGTGGCACCGAAGACCTACGACCCGCCGCTGATGTGGATCCCGCGCGTGTTGGATAATTCCGCCGGCGGCCAAGTGTGGGTGCCGAAAAACCAATGGGGCCAATTTGGCGGCGAGCTGATCCATTTCTCCTACGGCCGCTGCACGATGATGCACATCCTCCGCGACGGCCCCAATGGCGGCGCGATGCCCATTGGCGGGCGCTTCCTTTCCGGCGCGTGCCGCGGGCGGTTCAATCCCAAGGACGGCCACCTGTACGTCACTGGCTTGCTCGGCTGGCAAACCGCCGCCATCCGCGACGGCTGCCTCCAACGCGTTCGCTACACCGGCGCGCCGCTGCAGCAGCCCATCCGCATGAAGGTGCACGCCAACGGTATCCGCCTCACCTTCAGCACCGCGCTCGACAAAAAAATCGCAGAAGACATCGAAAGCTGGTCCGCCGAGCAATGGAATTACAAATGGAGCGCCACCTACGGCTCCAAGGATTGGTCCGTGAAAAATCCCGGGAAACAGGGCCGCGACGCCGTCGCTATCCAATCCGCCAAGCTCCTCCCCGATGGCAAAAGCGTTTTCCTGCAAATGCCTGTGCAGCCGGTGCACTCCATGGCCATCCAGTACAACCTCGACACCGCCGCGGGCAAAATCTTCAAGGGCACTTTCCATCTGACGGTGACCAAGGTTGGCATGGTGTACGAATAGTTCGACACTCCGCAATTGCCAAACGGTTTCGGGCCGCTACAATCGTGGCATGAAGTGGCTGTTGATGGCTGGGGGTGTTTTTGGGTTTGCGGTGTGCGGGCAGGGAGCAGGGGCATTTTCGATGGCATGCGAGGTTTATTACCGCGCGAGCGAAACGCGTCCGCTGTCGCAGGCAAAGGTGCTGAAGCAAAACATCCTGATCCCGCGTGGGCCTATTCCAGAAATTGCGCGGCCGCCACGTGTCAGTGAAGCTAGGTTTGCAACCATGACCCTGCGCTTGGCCAATCATCACAACGGCAGCGTGGTGGTGGATGTGGTGGACAATCATACTGGCAAGCAAATCTCTCGCCATCTTTGGCAGTTCAGCCGGGAGCCGGGGAATATCTTTGGGGGAACCGGGCAGGGGTTTACCGGCCTGATTTACGTCAAACATCCGGGGACAAGTGCGGAGATGCAGTTCTTTTGCAAATCAGCCGGGAAGCCTCTCAAACGATGAAAAAGATTTTAGCCATCGCATTTTTTGGTGTGCTGCTTCTATCCGTAGGCGCCGCGCCGCGCAAGGGCACTCTTATCCTGAGCAATGGGGACAAGATTGTTGGTGCCTTGGTGGGCTATGACGTGAAGGGAAATTTTTTGTGGAGGCATCCGGCGGTTAGGACGGAAATGCAGGTGGCAGGGAGTGGTGTGAGCAGGCTGCAATTGGCCGCGGTTACCCCGATCAAGGGCGCACGTCCTCATTCTGCGCGAGTGAAACTGGTTAACGGGGATGACTTCGCAGGTGAGTTGGCCGCTCTGGATGAGAAAGCCCTCACGCTAGACACTTGGTATGCGGGGCGGCTGCGCATTCCCAGGGCTGCGATTGCTCACTTGATGCCGGGCTCGACTTCCAAGGTAGTCTTTGAGGGGCCGGATTCTCTCAAGGGATGGGGCGCGGCAGTCATGGGGGTTTATTTGGGTGACGATGGGGATTTGTTTGGCGGTGTGACGGTTGAGCGAACGGTGGACAACAGTCCGGCCCAAAAGGCGGGGTTGATGGCCGGGGACATCATCACCAGCATCAACGGCCAGCCATTTAAGGAGCGGGCTAAATTGATTCGCTTTGTGAAGGGGCATGAGCCCGGTGACAAGGTGGAGGTCGCCCTCAAGCGGGATGGGAAGGAGAAGAAATTCAATTTCGCGCTCGACAGTATTCACTGGCGAATGGAAGAGGGGGCGCTGGTTAGTCGTGGCACGGGGGGCATCATTGGTCGCGAGTTCGATTGGCCGGGGCGTGTGAATGTAGAGTTTGATCTGTCGTGGAATGCCACCCCTAGCATGGATGTCATTCTCAAGGCTGATAAGCTGTATACCATCAGCTACACCAACGCATATTCCATTCGAATCAACTCCAGTTACGTTTATCTGTACCGGTATCTCAGCGCTGGCCCGAATAATTTCCAGACCGCCAGTCTGGGTAGCGCTCAGGTGTCGCGGTTCCTGTCCGGCAAAAAGGGAGGACGGTTCTCCATTCGCATGGATGAAAAAAAGAAAACCATCGCGCTGCTCATTGACAACAAGCACGTCAAGACATGGCGCGAGCCGGCGGCTTGGGCAGGCAAGGGCCGCGCCCTCCAATTTAGTCCAACGACTCCTAACCCCATGGTGATCGGAAATATCCGCGTAACTGAATGGGATGGGCGGTTGCCCAACCAGTCGATTGATGCGGGGGGAGGCGACGGCAAAAAGGATTTTGTAAGACTGATCAATGATGATTCCATGTCAGGCGAAATCGGTCGTATCTTTGGCGGTAAATTGACGGTGAAGATGCCCTTTGCCGAGAAGCCGCTGGATGTGCCGCTCAACCGCATTGGCTTGGTGAAATTTGCCCGGGTCGAAGGGGGAGGGCCGGGAACTCTGCCTGAGATGACGCCGATTGGCAGGATCACTGAGATAGCGGATGATCGGAAGCATCTGGGCTTGGAGGAATTTGCTCGGGGCTTGGCAGCCTTGGGGGATGAGTTGGAAATTCACCGGGAAGGCAAGCTGGTCGGGCAAATTAAAGTGATCCAGAACAAGGAGGATGCCATCGTCTCCGCGCAAATCATCGCGGAGGCAGACCCTGTTAAAAAGGGGGATTTAGTCGTGCGGCCGGGGTTGACATCGCCCAAGGAAGCGACGGCTAGCCTCACCCAGCGCGGGAAATTGAGCTTGCGACTGCACAACTGGCGGGAGGGTCAGACATTGGTGACCCACCCCTATATCGGCCTCATCAAGCTTGTACCCGAGGCGGTGAACTCCATTCAGTTTAAGTGACTTGACTTTCATGTGGGCGCCAGTTCCGGGCCGCGTCATGGGCGAGTTTTTCCAGCCAGTAGGCTGCCCTTGTCATGGCTTCAGGCACTGAAGTGAGTTCGGTTATGGCCCGGCAGGTTCCCATTCGGTTTCCAAGGGTATCATGATCGTTAATTGTCCCCGCAAGAGCGATATATGGGCGATCCTGTTCTTGGGCCAGTTTGGCCAGTTCGCCGACGCCCTTGCCCATCATCGATTGTTTGTCCATTTGCCCTTCGCCGGTGATTACCAGATCGCTCTTTTGAATTAGCGTTTCCAGTTTTGCAGCCTTGGCAAAGATTTCAAATCCCGGCCTGATTCTCGCGCCTGCAAAACAATGCATGCCGAAACCGAGGCCACCCGCGGCACCGGCGCCGGGAATGTTCGCGGTATCCTTTCCCACTTGCATCTTCCAAACCTCGGCCAATCGAGTGAGTGCGGCCTCCGCACTTGAGATATCCTTTTTCTGCAAGCCCTTCTGGGGGCCATAAACACGCGTACACCCGTTGGGGCCGAGCAGCGGGTTTTGCACATCCACGGCAACAGTTATCGCTGGGCCGGCACCACTCGACCAGATCTCAGGACTTGGTTTTCGAATACTTTCCAAGCGGGAAAGCTCAGTCCAACAAGTGAGTTCCTGGTCTTGTTTATCCAGAAATTGCCACCCCAATTCACGCGCCATGCCAAACCCTCCATCGTTGGTGGCGCTGCCGCCAATGCCCACAATGATCTCCGTTGGCGGTTCTTGTCCGTTGATGATTTTGATCAGGGCTCGCCCAATACCCTTGGTGTCCATTTGCATCGGGCTGGGGGCAGGACCATGCTGCATCAGTGCCGCTAAGCCAATGATTTCAGCTGACTCTACAATGGCTGTGCCTTTGTCGGCATTCAGCCACCAGCTATATTTGATGGGGCTGCTTGCCGGATTAGGTGCATTCCCATCTTGTTTGTCAGCATTTAGTATGGGAGACAGCAATTTCCCAAAACCATCTCCCCCGTCACTGATGGGCTGAATGGTTAGTGAGTCAGGCGGGCGCGCCTTCTTCCAGCCACGGGAGATCGCCTCGGCTGCTTCCGCGGCCGTCAAGGTGCCCTTGAACTTGTCTGGGGAGATGAGAACGGAAAACGGCAAGGGCTGAATTATCATTTCTCAGAGATCAAATCTCAATTGAAAATTGAGTATTGAAAATTGGGCATTCCTCTGCCAGATTCATCGCCCCTATGGAGAAGCCAAATATTACCTGTTATCTCAAACCCATGTGCGGCTGGAGCGAAGGTGTTCGCTCGGTCCTGCGCAAGCACGGGCTGGAGTGGGAGGAAAAGGATGTGGTGAACAATCCTGAACACCGCGCGGAGATGATTGAACGCAGTGGGCAGATGTTGCAGCCATGCGTGGAGATCAATGGCAACATGCTTGCTGACGTGAGTGGCGATGAGGTGGAGGCATGGATGTTGGCCAACGCCGTCGTGCAGCCGTCAGAGGCCGAGGCGGATGCGCCAACCAACCAACCCTGTGCGGATGAGATGCCGCAGGAACAGGCGATTCAGTTTAAAAATTAATCCTCCGATCTCTGAAACGGGCCGCACTTAATGGGCGGCCCGTTTGTTTTTGCCCGTGAAAACCCTCACTTCCCGTCGTTCGATGCAGGGACAGGCCCTCGCGTGGCGGCGCGCGGGCACACGGGTGGCGCTTGTGCCGACGATGGGGGCATTGCACGCGGGGCACGTGGCGCTCATTCGCCGGGCTCGAAAGTTGGCGGGAGATGGCGCGGTGGTGGTGAGCATCTATGTGAACCCGGCGCAGTTTAATGATGCCGGCGATCTACGCCGGTACCCCCGTCCACTGGCGGCAGACAAGCGGTTGTGCCAGGCGGAGGGAGTGGATGTGGTTTTCAATCCAAGAACGCTTTATGCGGGCGATGCAAGCGTGATGGTGGAGGAAACGGCGGTGTCTCGCGGCATGGAGGGCACGGCACGGCCGGGACATTTCCGTGGGGTGGCGACGGTGGTTGTTAAATTGTTTAATCTTGCGTTGCCGGATGTGGCTGTATTTGGCGAAAAGGATTTCCAGCAATCGGCGCTCATTCAGCGGGTAGTGCGTGATTTGAATCTGCCGGTGCGTGTCGTGGTGGCTTCGACGGTGCGTGAGCCGGATGGACTGGCCTGCAGTTCGCGCAATGAATTACTGAATTTCAACGAACGCAAGAGGGCGGATGTGTTGTGGCAGGCGATCCGCTTGGCGCGCAGGTCAGTGCGTGATGGGGACTTGCGCGGACTTCGACATCGGCTTAGAAGATTGATCGAGAAGCAGCCCAACACCCGCGTTGATTATATGGAGTTTTTTGATGAACATACACTGCGACCTGTGTTGCCAGGAAAAGGGGTACGCCTGGCACTCGCGGTATATGTGGGTAAGACACGGTTGATTGACAATGGACGATTGTAGGCGGGGCTGTAAAATTTACAGCACACATGAAACAGTATGATTCCATCGTGATTGGCAGCGGGATTGCGGGGCTGACCTTTGCCTTGAAGGTCGCGACGCATGGGCGTGTGGCGTTGATCACCAAGCGCAATCTTGCGGAAGCCAACACGCAATATGCACAGGGCGGCATCGCGGCTGTGACCAAGCCAACGGATTCGTTTGACCTGCACGTGGCGGATACACTGCGCGCGGGTGCCGGGCTGTGCCGGGAGGATGTGGCGCGGACAATTGTTGAGGAAGGGCCGGCACGGGTGCAGGAGCTGATTGACTCGGGCATGGAGTTTACGCGGGGCGATTCCATCTCGGCGGATGGCGAGCGATTTTACTCATTGGGCAAGGAGGGCGGCCATTCGAAACGGCGCGTGCTGCACGCCAAAGACGCTACGGGGCGGGAGGTAATGCGGGCGTTGCTGGCGGCGATTGAGCGGGTTCCAAACATCGACGTATTTGAGGATCACCTAGCGATCGATCTGGTTGCCACGCACAAGCTGGGGCTCGACGGGGAGAATCGCTGCGTGGGGGCCTATGTCTTAAATCGGGACACAGGCAGGGTGGAAACATTTGCGGCACCGGCGACGGTGCTGGCCACGGGCGGGTGTGGAAAGGTTTACCTTTACACGACGAACCCTGACGTGGCGACGGGTGACGGCTTGGCAATGGCTTATCGCGCAGGGGTGCCGGTTTCGAACATGGAATTCGTCCAGTTCCATCCCACCTGCTTGTATCATCCCAAGGCTAAATCGTTCTTGGTCAGTGAGGCCCTGCGTGGAGAAGGGGCAGTGTTGCGCGATCTGGACGGGAACAGCTTTATGGAATCGGTGCACCCGATGGCTTCGCTGGCGCCGCGGGACGTCGTGGCGCGCGCCATTGACAGCGTGATGAAGCGCAGTGGAGCAGACCATGTGGTGCTGGATATTACACACAAGCCGGCGCGGTTTATCATCGACCGCTTCCCAATGATTTATTCGACGTGTCAAGACTTCGGCATCGATATCACCAAGGAGCCAATTCCTGTTGTGCCTGCCGCGCATTACCAGTGTGGCGGGGTGGTGGCGGACGTGGATGGCCGGACGGCCTTGGCGGGACTGTTCGCCGTGGGTGAAGTTGCAAGCACTGGATTGCACGGCGCCAATCGGCTGGCGAGCAACTCGCTATTGGAGGGGTTGGTTTGCGCGCATCGGGCGGCAGGAGCAGCGATTGAAATGGTGACTGATCTGGGCGATGTGCGGATTCCGGCTTGGCAGTCAGGCGCCGCGACGGACCCGGACGAACTGGTGGTGGTGTCGCACAATTGGGATGAGATTCGTCGGTGCATGTGGGATTATGTGGGGATTGTACGCACGAACAAACGGCTGTTGCGCGCGCGCAAGCGCATCGAGAATTTGCGTGAAGAGATTCGGCAGTATTACTGGGATTTCAAGGTGACAGCGGACCTGTTGGAACTACGCAACATTGCGCTGGTGGCGGAGTTAATCATCAACAGCGCCCTGCAGCGCCCCGAGAGTCGTGGTTTGCACTACAATCTCGACTGCCCCGGCCACGATGAGACTTGGATGCAGCGTGACACCATTCTTCAGCGAGAGTTGGCACGGCCGGTGTCTGCCGGATAGGTTCCCGATTTTCAGCCAGGCCCATCACCTTTATTGTGCTCTTCAACACCGGTGGCGGCAGCGGAATTTTTGCCACCGCGCACCGGACGCGTTGACACAAGCTGGCCGTTTATCATGGCAAGGGCGTCGGCGAGCTTTTCGACCTCAAGGCAGATCCGTGGGAGCACGAAAATTTATGGCACGACTCCGCCCATGCCGTCATCAAGAGCCGACTTTTAGACGAGAGTTTCGAAGCTCATGTCCTGCTGACCACCGACAAGGAATCCCCCGGATTGCGTCGATGAAAGTCAGGAAACGCTTGAAACCTGCTGCCTGCGCGTTACTCTGACCGGCCCGTGCGCGCTTAGCTCAGCTGGCTAGAGCACATCGTTCACACCGATGGGGTCGGAGGTTCAAGTCCTCCAGTGCGCACCATTTATTCCTCTGGCGAATTGTTAGCTATTCCAGCCGCCCTCCAAGTCGCAGAGTGCGGCGATTGAGGGGGGTCAAGGACATGCCTCTCCGCCTGTGAATTGACTCGTTGGGGCTGGAGTTGGTTGTGGATTGATAGATAACCGGGGCATTTCTTTTCGGCGGAGGATTCCAAATGGGGGTGGGGATGAGTGCTCCAAATCGTTGGCCAAGTTTTTTGCGTGCTTCCCGTGGGAGCGGGTATTTGAGATTTACGGAGAAAAAGTTATGGAGGTTTGAGTTCGACGCAATGGAACTGGCAATGACGAAGTTGGAGAGAGCGTCTTGCAGGTTGATTGCCGGTGGCAATTCATTCGCGGCCCGGAAAAATTTTTGATGGAATTCGGGGCCGTACTTTTCGCCGAGATGAAGCCACAGGCCGCCAATGATTTTTTCACCTTTCTCCCCGCCGTTTTTGATGTGTGCAAAATCAGGATCTTTTTGATACTGGTTGAAGGCGTCACGGTATTCCTGTACCCAGTCGACTAACTCATTGCCGGGTTGGGTGGTTGATCCAGCTGCAACTCCGGCAAGGTAGCCGTAAACGGTGGCGAAAGCGGTGGCCAAGTGGTAGCGGGGTGTGTCGGGGCTTTGTAGAATGTGGCCATAAAACCAGAAGTTGCGGCCCATTTCATATTCGAACACGCCACGTGTTTCCTTTCGTTGCAAGTGGTTCCGGTACGTTTCCAGCCAGATTCCCCGGCCTACCTCAATGCCCGCATAGCCGACCAATCCGCAGCCAGCACCGCATGTGGCCTCCACTGCTGCCAGCGTTGGCAAGACGGTGATTCGATTTTGTCCGTTGATGGAGATTCTGTTTCCGCTGAACGGTTCTCCACGCCCGGTAAGATCGCGGTAGTATGCCCAGCTTTTATCCAATTTACCGACGATTCGTCTTATTTCCGTGGGACTTGTATTTGAGGTGAGGGGGATAAGCAGTAGAATATTTTTTCCACGATAAGCTGACAGTGCCTCCTTGGCTCCATCAAATCGAGTGTATGAAACCGTTTGTCCCTGCAAGGTAATGCGGGGCCTTTGTGATGAGGATATCTGGCTCAAGGTAAGCTGGCCTCCATCTGAATTCCAGTGGCTCAATCCTTGGTTTAGGGTGCCATTTCGAACAACATCTTCACCCGACGAGGAATCGACTAATGAGATCTGCGTCACTTCGAATTCATTCCAATTCCAGGTCGCCATTACCAGAGAATATGAGCCGCTTTCCTTGGGGTGTACGTTGCTGGTGCACAAAGTCCAGCCATCTTGTTCAAGGTATTTCGGGCGGCTAACCATAACTGGTTTTGGGCCGCGGAATTCCGGCACATGATCGGTATGGTCAGACCGATAGGCTCCCCAGATCCGGCACTTGAACTGGTAGGATCGGCCGGCTTGAAGCTGGATTTTTTCCTGAACAATACGGCCATATCCAGAATTTTTAGTGAGTCTCAGCACGGGAACTGAGTTCGTGCCATTTGCCGCTAGCGGAAAAACCAGCGTTAGCCCAACAAGACCGGTGTTTAGGTGAAATTTCATTCGGTCAATTTTTCGGTTACATCGCTGTTCACGGGGATTTTCTTACAACTGAAATTGAAAATCTTATGTCCGTTCATCGGTAAGCGAATGGAATTTTGGCCAAGCTGTTGCATTTCCGCTTGAGAGACAGGGGCTGTTGTCTATCGTTTGCCAATGCGATCATTTGCAGTTTTCTTTGCGCTCCAATTCACGTTGTTGGGGGAAAATTGGCCGGGTTGGCGTGGGCCGAGGGGAGATGGAACGAGCTTGAGCAAAGAAGTTCCGTTGAAATGGAATTCCAAGGAGGACGTGGCTTGGAAAGCGGCCTTGCCCGGGCGCGGCCTTTCATCGCCCATCGTTTGGGAAGACCGAATATTTCTCACGAGTTGCCTTCTGGAACGTGAGGAGAGGGTCTTGTTGTGTTTGGATCGCAAGACGGGGCGCGAGTTGTGGCGGCGGGTGGTTGTGAAGTCGAGACTGGAAACCGTTCACCGATTGAATAGCCGCGCATCAGGTACACCGGCGGTGGATGGAGAGGGGGTTTACACGGCATTCCTGAAGGCGTCGGGGAAGGAGGTGCCTGCACCCAATGTGAGTACGCCTCGCTTGATTACGCCGGGCAAAATTGTGGTTGCGGCGCATGACTTGAAGGGGGGCGAAAAGTGGAAGGTTGAGATTGGGGATTTCATCAGCGCTCATGGGTTCAATTCCTGTCCGGTGATTTTTGATGGTTCGGTGATTATTAATGGTGATCACGATGGAAAATCCTATCTCGTAGTGCTGGACAAGCGCACGGGGCGGGAGCGCTGGAGAGTAGCGCGAGAGCATGGGATTCGGAGTTATGGAACGCCGATCATCCGAAAGGTAGGGGGGCGGACGCAGATGGTGTTGGCCGGCAGCAAGACCGTGACCAGTTATGATCCGGCAACGGGCAAGAAGCTGTGGACAGTGGATGGGCCAACGGAGCAGTTTGTTGCCTCGATGGTGTTTGATGGGGAACGATTTTTTGTGACAGGCGGGTTTCCGGAAAGGCACATCATGGCAATTCGGCCTGATGGTCGCGGTAACGTGACGGAAACTCACGTCTCTTGGCGCGCTCGGCGGGGGGCTTCGTACGTGCCGTCTCCGATTGTTGTGGGGAAGTATTTTCTGGTGGTTTCGGACAGCGGAATTGCCAGTTGTTTTGATGCGGCATCAGGTGAGCGGCTTTGGATGGAGCGCCTTGGCGGAGGGCATAGCGCATCACCTGTATCTGCTGGAGGGATGGTTTATTTTGTCTCGGACAAGGGGGTGACCACGGTGCTGAAACCGGGGCGTGAATTCAAGGTCGTGGCTCGCAATGAGATCGGTGAACTGGTGTCCTCCAGCCCGGCGATTAGCCAAGGACAAATTTTCATTCGGGGCGGGAAGCACTTGTTCTGCATTGGGCGCTGAGGCTCATTTGAAGAAAATTTTTCGGGCTGTGTTGCGCAGCAAATTTTCCCTGTCGGCTGGGGTGATCCCTTGGAGTTGATCTCGAACGAGGGAGATGCTGGTGGTGTAGTTGTTGGGCTCGTTTAACTGATAGGGGCAATCGCTGGCCCACATCAGGCGACTGGAGCCGTAGGCTTCAAGGAGTCGCTGGATGCGGGGAAGTTGCTCCAAATAAGGTGGTTTTCTGGCCCCGAAGGCATAGAAGGCGGAGATTTTGACGTGGACGTTGGGGTGGCGGGCAAGGCGGCAGAGGGTGTCGAGTTCTTCTGTGTGTTGCTGGTCTATTCGCGCGCAGTGGTCGATGACCACCGGGGTGTCCAGGAAATTGGCGCACATGGGATCCAGTCCGGCGATGTGTTCGGGATTGATGAGGGGGCACATGGCAATGTTGGCCTCGGCACCGGTACGCCACATTTGGCGAAGCCCAGGATGTTCAAGCCAACGGGGGTTGCCGTTGGGTTTGATGCGGTAGCCGGTGATATGGCGGGCGCGATTGGCGTGCATGCGCTGGGGAATGCCGGGGAGAGAGGGATCCAGGGCGCCGACAATGGCAAAGGTGCCGGGGTGCGTCTCTGCGGCATGGAGATAATAATCGTTGCTGAAGCCATGGTATCGTTGGTGCGAGATGATGACGTGGCGGGTGACGCCCTCGGTGTGGCCCAGCTTGATGAGATCCTCGGCGGTGAAACTGGGTGGGGCGAGATCATTCAGGGTCCGCCCCGAGGCGAGGGGAAAGCTGAGAATATCGCGCGTCCAGACATGACTGTGTGCATCTATCCAGCCGGTTTCCCTGTCGGCCAATGTAGCGCAGCCGGCCAAGGTGATGGCAGGGAGTGTTTCAAGGGCTTGGCGGCGGTTCATGGGGTTTGGATAGCGGCAAGTATGGGGCGGGGCAAGTGTTTTGCTGTGAAGGATTGGACTTGGAGGCGGGGTCGGGTTAGTTTCTGGGAGCCAATGTTGGAGATTGAAATCAGGCATGCGGAGGACACGCGATCGCTGACGGTGGAGAAGCCGGAGGTGGTGTTTGGTCGCAAGAATGAGATGCGCGAGGTGGACGTGGATTTAAATCCAGACGCCACGGTGTCGAGGGTGCATGCCAGGGCATGGAAATCTAAGGAGGGTTTGCAACTGGAAGACTTGGGCAGCTCGCTGGGAACAATCGTCAACGGGGACAGACTCGAGGAGCCGGTGTTGGTGGGGCCGAAGGATGTGGTGCAGATGGGGGAAACGGTGCTGAGCTTGTCGCTGAAGGCGTCCCAGAGGGAAAAGCGGGAGCGGCAGGTGGCGGCACGCAAGGCGGTGGTGAAGCGGGAAAGCGCGGTGGAACCGGGGCAGTTCCGGATGGAGTTTGAGGTGATGTCCAAGGGGAAACGGAAGGCGGTGGAGGTGGCCAAACCGGAGGCGATCATTGGGCGGGCCAATGAGGAGCAGCCTGTGGACTTGGACTTGAGTGATGATCTGGCGGTCTCACGAAGGCACGCGCGGGTTTGGGTGGATGATGGAGCCTGTTGGGTTGAGGACTTAAAGAGCCGGCACGGGGTGATGGTGAATGATGAGAAGATCGATGGCCCGGCGAAACTAGGCAAGGCGGACAAGCTGCGGATTGGCTCGACGCAACTGCGGGTGCAACTGCAGGTGGTGATGAAAAAACCGGCACCGACTCGGAAGCCCGCGCGGGGCGGGGAATCGACACGGCCGCTGCCGGTGGGCATGGAGCCGCCAGGGAACAAGCGGTACCCGGTCTGGAAGGTGGACTCGGCTTGTTACCTGCCGCCGGCTACGCGTGAGGCGGGGAATGTAGATTTCCAATTGCCTGAGGAGCAGCCGGTTGGGGTGATTCGGGTGACAAGTGAGTTGGATGAAGATGCTCCGCCCGAGGTGAACATGGTCAGCAAACGCAAGTCCGTCGAGTATTACCGGACGCTGTTGCAATTTCCGGCGACGATTGGTGGGGTACACAATTTGGACAGTCTGTGCACACTCGTGGTAGAGGAGATGTTGAAAATTTTTCCCGGAGCGGAGCGAGCGTCCATTTACACCTGTGATGACGCGGGCAAATCGCTCTCTTTGAAATCGCATGTGCCGAATTTGAAGCCGGCGGTAAGCCCTTTGCTGGCGCAACTGGCGATCGCTGGAGGTTCGTGCCATGCATGGCAACAATGCGACAAGGAGGAATCCATGCAGCGATTGCCAATTCAAGCAGGCATGTATGGACCGTTGCGGATGGGGAAGATTGAGGTGGGTGTGCTGTGTGTGGACTCAACCCAAAAAGGGCTGGAGTATACCCCGGAGGACTTGAGCCTGCTGATGGCCATCGGGCGTATTTTAGGCGCTCATGTGCGCTTGGTTAGTGCGTAATGTTAGGCTCGCCAAGGGGGAGGGCAAAACCAGTTTTTCAAAATATTCTACGGAATCGCCGGCGGCGCACTTGGCGTGGGAATACCGGGAACTAGCGGTGCTGGGACTGGAGTAGGCACCGGGGGAACGGCGCCGGGAATAGTGCCGGGCACGGGAGGCACTACAGCAGGTGGTGCGGGCACACCGGGAACGGTCGGGGCCGTTGGCCCGGGTGTAGGTGCCGGTGTGCCTGGGGCAGGGGCAACCGGTGGAGTTGGAACTGGAGCAGGTGTGCTTGGAGGTGAGGTTGGGGCAGGTGGTGTCGCTGGGCCGAGTTGAGGCTGCGGTGGGGCGGGAGTTGAAGGGGGTGTGGGGGTAGCTGTGTTGCCTCCGGTATCGGGTGGGGTTGTGTTGTCGGTATTATCGTCCGGATCTGGCGTGTCTCCGCTGTCCGGATCCGGTGGAATGTTTTCCTCGGTGCCGGGCTCACGGTTGAGTTTGGCCCGTGCTTCGCGCAGATATCGCATGCGCTTGATGTAATCCAACTCAATTTCGAATCCGCGACACATGCGCTGGGCTTCGGCAATTTCACCGCGAGTCAGGTACTTGGCGATGCTGTCGCGTGCCGTGGCAGCCCCTTGGAAGCCCTGCGCGGCCGCGAGGTTCCACCATTTGTAGGATTGCAGCCGGTCCTTGTGTGTGCCTTGGCCAATGGCGTAAGAAATGCCGACGTTGAACTGGGCTTGGACAAATCCTTGTTGTGCGGATTTGAGATACCACTTGAACCCTTCTCGAAAATCCAGCGGAACCACAACGCCCTGAGTGTAAAACACTCCCATGTTATATTGGGCCTTCATATCGCCATTTTCTGCCTGACGACTAATCTCAGGCAATTTTTGGCGCAACATTTCGACCACCACGTTCACATCGACGGGGGGAGGCGGCGGGGGAAGATTGGGGCGCGGGTTGGGGTTGTAGGGCGGGTTTACTTGCGGAGTACCGGGGAAACCCCCAGCCCCGGGTTGCATGCCGGGCTGGACCCCGCCGATGCCTGGTTGGCCTCCTGGAAAACCGCCGACCCCAGGTTGGGCACCCGGAAAGCCACCAACACCCGGCTGCATGCCGGGCTGAACCCCAGGTTGCACACCGGGGAAGCCACCAACACCCGGTTGCATGCCGGGCTGAGCACCTGGGAAACCTCCAGCACCCGGCTGCATGCCGGGCTGAGCTCCGGGGGCAACGCCGACTCCAGGCTGCATACCGGGCTGGACTCCGCCGACGCCAGGTTGGGCACCCGGAAAGCCACCAACACCCGGCTGCATGCCGGGCTGAGCACCCGGGAAACCTCCAACGCCCGGCTGTATTCCGGGCTGAACTCCGGGGGCAACGCCGACTCCAGGCTGCAT
>DJHS01000157.1:528-52166 GCA_002433235.1 Verrucomicrobia bacterium UBA6614 | reverse complement strand
GTGTAGGTGTACTTGAAATCATCCAACTTGTCTCGTTCGATATTCCGACCAATGAAGCGCTCGATGGCGTCAACGTGCTGCACATCTTCAGCGACCATCAGCGTGAAGGCGTCGCCTGTAGCCTCGTGCCGTCCGGTACGACCGATGCGATGAACGTAGTCCTCCGGATGCTGCGGCACGTCGTAGTTTATAACATGACTGACATTGGTGATGTCCAAGCCGCGGCTGGCGATGTCGGTGGCGACCATCACCTCATATTTACCATCACGAAACCCCTTCAACGCTTTTTCGCGATCCCGCTGTGTACGGTCGCTATGCAACGTGGCCACAGCGTGGTTCTTGCGCTTCAGTTGGCCGCTGATTCGGTCAGCGCCGACCTTGGTGCGCGTGAAAATAATGACCGAGTCGTAGTTGAGCCCCTCAAGGATACCAAATAACAGGTCGAGTTTTTGTTTTTCCGCGACGGGATAGATGACATGGTTGATGGTGTCCTTGGGCGAACGCCGCATGCCGATCTCGATAGTCTCGGGATCATTCATGGCCCACGTGATGAGCGTCTCGATTTCAGGCGGAATAGTGGCACTGAAAAGTGCGGTCTGCCGCTCCTTCGGGCACTTCTGCAAAATCTGTTTCACGTCGGGCAGAAAACCCATGTCGAGCATGCGGTCAGCTTCGTCAAGCACGACGAAGTCAATAGAGTCCATCTTGGCGACACGCTGACGCATGTGATCCAATAGTCGACCAGGCGTGGCGACAATGACGTCGACACCATTCTTAAGCGCGTCGACCTGTTTACCGTATCCCACGCCGCCATAGATCACCGCCACAGTAAGGTCAGTAAAGCGCGCGTAATCGCGGATGGCAGTTTCCACCTGACTGGCCAACTCGCGTGTGGGTTCAAGGATAAGCACGCGAGTTTTGCCGTGGGCCTTGCCGATCTTGCTGAGGAAAGGTAGTGAGAACGCGCCGGTCTTGCCGGTGCCAGTCTGGGCGCTCCCAATAACGTCGCGTCCTTCAAGCAGCAACGGGATGGCGCGCAACTGGATGGGTGTGGGGTCGGTCCAGCCCATCGCACGGACGCCTTCAAGGATGGGTTTGGCCAAGCCTAGTTTGCTGAATGGCATAAAGGGCGCACTTTATGGAGCACGCTGCCCCGGGGTGCAAACACTTTTCTTGAGAAAGACGCCGCACGCGCGCATAGTGACCCGCACGGGGCGTGGCGCAGCCTGGTTAGCGCGCCTGCTTTGGGAGCAGGAAGTCGTGAGTTCGAATCTCACCGCCCCGACCATTTTCCCAATGAACCCGCTCCCCGACATCATTGCCGACGAGGCGCAACTCGACGACGTCATTACCACGCCCTCGAACGCGCTGTGCGAGTTCATCACGCAGATAAGCAGCCCGCTGGTCATTCTCGGCGCCGGAGGAAAGATGGGGCCATCGCTGGCAGTGTTGGCCCATCGCGCAGCGCAGACGGCTGGACACCAGCTGGAAGTCGTCGCTGTCAGTCGCTTCTCTGATGCCAACGCAAAAGCGTGGCTGGAGGAACGCGGCGTGCGTGCCATCGCCGCCGATTTGCTCGACAACGACAGCTGGGTTGGCTTGCCCGACACGGAAAACGTCATCAACCTTGTTGGCCAGAAATTCGGCACCACCGATAATCCCGGACAGACGTGGGTCATAAACACGCTTGTCCCCGCGGCTGCCTGCCAGCGCTTCAAGGGAGCTCGTATCGCCGCCCTCTCCACCGGCTGCGTGTACCCCATGTTGCCAGCAAACAGCGGCGGTGCCACCGAGGACACGCCCATCGAGCCGGTTGGCGAATACGTCAACGCCTGTCTCGCCCGCGAACGTATTAACGCACATCAGGCCGACCTGCACGGCACCCCCTTGGCCATCATCCGACTCAACTACGCCATCGACCTGCGTTACGGTGTTCTCTTCGACATCGCCAGCCGCATTCACGCCGGCCAGCCCGTCGACATTTCCATGGGCCATTTCAACTGCCTCTGGCAAGGCGACGCCAACGACATGATCATTCGATCTCTCGCCCTTTGTGAGACACCAGCGCGGCCACTGAACATTACCGGAGCTGCCACGCTGTCCACTCGCGAGACCGCCCACGAGTTAGGCAGGCTTATGAACCGAGAACCAGAGTTCGCCGGCGAGGAGGCCGAGACCGCGTGGCTCAGCAATGGCGCACGCGCCTTTGCATCCCTCGGCGAGCCCTCCACGCCGCTGGAGACCATGCTCCGGTGGACAGCCCACTGGGTGCAATCCGGCGGACGCAGCCTCGGCAAGCCCACCCACTTCGAGATCCGCGACGGAAAGTTTTAGCCCTTGCTGCTTACACATCACCAGCATCTCGACGTCGCCTTGCACCGCCTTTCGCTCTCCACTAGACTCTCTCCGTGAATCGCGTGGGCATAGGCTATGATGTGCATCGTTTAAAGGAAGGGCGGCCGCTCATTCTGGGTGGCGTAAACATTCCCCACGACACCGGCCTCGACGGACATTCCGACGCCGACGTGTTGATGCACGCCATTTGCGACGCCGTACTCGGCGCCCTCGGCGAGGGCGATATCGGCTCCTTTTTTCCGCCCAGCGATCCCCAATGGAAAAATGCGCCCAGCAAAATCTTTCTGGAAGAAGCCGCCCGCCAAATTGAATCGCGCGGCGGCCGCCTCATCAACGTCGATGCCATGCTTATTGCCGAAGCCCCCAAGATTGCGCCGCATGTTGACGCCATGAAAGCAAACATCGCCGCTGCCCTTGACGTGCCGGCCACCACCATCGGCATCAAGGCCACCACCAATGAAACCATGGGCTTTGTCGGCCGCGGCGAAGGCATGGCCGCGCACGCCGTGGCCAGCGTTGAATTGCCTGACTGACGTGGCGAGCAAAGGAGACATTGGCTGGAAGCGGCGAGACGAATATGGCGAGCGCATCCAGGTCAAGGCCAAGAAGGTTGGCGACCGCTGGCTATTCCGCGTCAGGTCCAAGCGTTTCGATGAATGGGAGGATCATCCCTCGCCCCCGCTGGAGGATTGGCTGGAACTGCTCGACTGCGTTCGCCGCCGTATCCAGCGCAATCTGATCCCAGAGATTGAGGAGCAACTCCTCCTGAAATTTATCCGCGAACAGTTCCCTGGGGAGCATCCTTGAGACATTCACCCGCCATCCTTGTTTCAACGAGCAACGAACAACGCGGCGCGGAGTTCCGCGATTTCTCCACCAGCCTTTCCCACCACTACACCGAAGCCGTCACCGATGCAGGAGGCGTGCCGCTGCTGGCCCCCGTAGTGACCAACAAGAAACTGGTTGCCGAGATGGTCAAGCGATCCGACGGAGTGATGCTCACCGGCGGCGACGACCTGCAACCGGACCTGTACAATCCCGCCCTGCCCAAGGTCCTCAAGATAAAGGCAACAGGAGTCGATCCGCAGCGGGACTTGTTTGAATTCCTCCTAATTGAACAGACGCTCGAACAACGTAAGCCCCTGCTGGCCATCTGCCGCGGGCCGCAGGTGTTAAACGCAGCCTTGGGCGGCGGGCTCGTGACGGACATTCCCAGCGAATGTCCGGGCGCCTTGAACCATCAACGCAAGCCCGATGCCCACAAGCTCGTCCACACCGCCCAAATAGCAGAACGCTCTCTCATGCGGCGTATTTTCAAGAATTCAACCCTCCGCATCAACAGCGCCCATCATCAGGCCGTTGGCGAGCTGGCCCCTATGCTTCGGGCAACGGCGTGGACTAGGGATCACATTCCCGAGGCAATCGAGTTAACTCCGGAAGAAGCCCAGAACGCACCTTTCTTGCTGGGCATTCAGTTCCACCCGGAGCGTCTTTATAAAAAACATCCGGAATTCCTGAGGATTTTCACCACCTTCACGCGATCCTGCCGCCACTAAAGAGGCCACATGCCCGGGCGAAGATTTTGGTAGGGAAACTGGCTCAAGTCACTGCCGCAGGGACCGGGTGTGTCGACGGAAAAACTGCGTGCTGTGATGGGATCATACGCCCGCCGATGTGCAACAGCCGCCTTGACGACAATGACTTTCAGGCTTGCGGGATCAATGCCCTGACTTCTCCACTGGCCGAGGTCAAATGGAGCAGTCTTAAAAGTGGTCAACAGAACCAGCACGCCTTGGTGTCTCACCACCGCGCAAGGCCCCATCTCGGCATGACTGCCAAGCATCGAAGCTAAGTGGCTCTGTTTGTCTTCCAGCTCAAATCGACCATCACTGCGTGAAACCAACTCCACTTCCAAGGAAATCGGCCCAGGATCCATCACGCTACCCTTTCCGCCGATGGATAACTTTGCCTTCTGGCCAATCGCAACACTGCCCAGCGCAGTCACAGCTTGCGGATCATTGATGCAGATCGCAGCGTCCTCAATGGAATGGTCGACCAAGGCCCGAAGGCAGCATGTGCAGTCACCCGGCGCACCGCCACCAATGTTGTCGGCCGGCTCAACCAAGACCGTCAAGCCGCCCGCCCTTTCCCGCAAGTGGGGCATCACCGCGTCGAGAGATTCTTCATGTCCACGGGCGTCCTCCTTCAAGTCATCGGCAAGTCGTTCCAGTCTATCAAAGCACAACTCCGCCATCTCGCTTGATCCGGATGTGACCACCTGAAAACTGAGCCCCGTGTCCGGCGTATCAGCGAAGGCAAAGCCAGCCGCAATGTTCACCGCCCACACCTCAGAACTCTCCATTTCACGGGCGGCAGCCTCAAGAGCCCGCATTGGATTTTCACTGGTAGAGGTGCCAATCGGTGGAAGCAGTATTTTCGCCTGATGCAGGTGCATGCGTGGGCGGGTGGTGTGGAAACAATTTCCCAGCAACCTTCCTGCCCGAATGGCCGCTTCGCGCGCGTCCGTGTGTGGGTTTTCACGATAAGCGACGATGCATTCAGCATATCCTGCCATGGCCGCCGAAAAATTCGCATGCAAATCGCATACACCGAATACCGGAACCTGATTCCCCACAAGATTCCTGACTCTATACAAAAGTTCCCCTTCCACATCTGGGAATGAATGCGAAACCATGGCACCATGCAGGACGAGATACACCGCATCGCAATCGCCCTTCCACGCTGTTTCAAAGTCCACCCACCAAGCTTCAACCACCTCATCTTCAACCATCCCGCTGGGAACACACCGATAATCCGCGGCAGGAACAACATCCCACCCTTGTTTCTCAGCGAATTCCAATATCCCGCCCAGCGGCGAGGGGTCGCCAGCACAATCCATAAGCACTCGACCGCGCTTCACCTGAAAGTCCGCCAGCGATGACACCTCTTCCACGAAAGTGTGAGTCTCGTGAAACAACCCAGCCACCAAAATTCGTTTCACCGTTTCTCAATACGGGGACTCTGCCCGCATTTCACAGGATTCCATGCTTGGCAAACGCTTCCGTGACCGGCATCCCCGCAGCCAAGTCATCACGCACCTGATTTTCGCCCTCCACTTTATTGAGCGACAACTTCAACACCTCACTCGACACGGCCCGTGGAATCACAACCACCCCATCCTCATCCCCAACAATCAAATCACCATTCGTGATTTTGACCCCATCAATTGTGATCGGCCTTCCAATTTCCGCCACATCAATGCGGCCCTTGCTATCCGCTGGCGTCCGGCCAATCCCGAAAACCGGGAAATCCATCTTGTTCAAGGCCCACATGTCCCGGCAACAGGTGCTCATCACCACGCCACGCACGCCCTTCGCCATGCATGCCGTGGAAAGCAATTCTCCCCAAAATGCGCTCTGGCGGTTGTAGCCCGCATCGACAACCAGAACATCCCCTTCGCTCATGGAATCAATGGCGCCCATCTCCAGCTTGTAGGGTTCGGCTGGAATTTCATCCACGGCTATGGCACGCGCAGTGAACACTCGGCCGATCAGGCACCGTGCGGGAGTCAACGCCACAATATCCGAGCCGAGGGTTTGATGCCGGTACCCGAGCCCATCCAGAACATCGGCCACTACCGCGGAATAAAGTTGCTCCAACGTGGAAATGGAGTCGTGCATCAGGCGACCAGTGTGCTCCGGCGACACATCCCAGTCGAGGCCAGACTGGTGCTACATCTTGTCCGTGACCTCGATGCCCAACACGCCCAGCCCTTCCTTCAATACCCTTGCCGCGAGATCGCACAAGGTCAGCCGAGATGTCTGCGCATCACCGGATTGAAGAACAGGACAAGCTTCATAAAAACGGGCGTAGTGTCCCGCAAGTTCATACAGGTAGGTGCAGAGATAGTTGGGGCGGTATTCGGCCGCAACCTGCTCCAAGGCTAGGCCGAAGTTTAATAGATGCTTCGCCAGCGCGAATTCCTCGGGAGTGCTCAAGGAAATTTCTCCCGCTGAAACCTCATCCATACCCGCTTTGCGGAAAATACTCCGAATGCGGGTATAGGCGTACTGCAGATAAGGCGCCGTGTTGCCCTGCAACGCAAGCATCCTGTCCCAGTCAAAGATGTAATCGCTCTGGCGATTGTTTGATAGGTCGGCGTACTTGAGTGCTCCCAGACCCACAATGCGTGCGATCTCCCGCCGGGCCGCCCCATCCAAGTCCGGGTTTTTCTCGGTCACAACTGTAAACGCCCGTTCCTCGGCCTCGTCAAGCAGCGCGGCCAGCTTAACCACCTCGCCACTCCTTGTTTTAAACGGCTTTCGGTCGGGTCCCAAGATGGAACCGAACCAGACATGTTCCAAACTCGCTGAAACTTCGGGACGCCAACGGCGGTGAATGGCGAAGAGTTGCTGGAAGTGCAGCTGCTGCCGTCCATCCGTCACGTAAAGAATTTCATCCGGCAACCATTCACGTTGCCGATGTTGCAGGGTGGCCAAGTCTGTGGTGGTGTAGTTTGCAGCCCCATCGCTTTTACGCACGATGGCGGGCTGTCCCTTGAGTGGCGAATCATCCGGAAACTCCACGATCATCGCTCCTTCACTTTCCACGGCGATTTTGTTTTTCCGCAAATCCTCCACTACGCCAGCCAACTCATCATTGTAGAAACTTTCCCCCAACGTGTAGTCAAAACCCACGCCAAGGCGGCCATAAACCATATCAAACTGCTGTTGCGAAAGATCGATCATTTGCTGCCACAGGCTGAGATTTTCACTATCCCCTGACTGAAGCTTGAGTAGTTCGGCCCGCGCGGCGTCGCGCAACGATTCATCGCTATTGATAGCCTTGTAGATGCGCTCCATCTCAGCAATCGGATCCGCCTCCAAGGCCTCCTCATCCAGGATCGTTTTCCAGCCAAGCAGAAGCATGCCAAACTGGGTTCCCCAGTCGCCAATGTGGTTGTCCGTAACAACACGATGGCCCAACAGGCGCAGAATCCTCGCCAACGAATCTCCCAAAATGGTGGACCGGATATGCCCCACATGCATCGGCTTGGCGACATTGGGCGAACTGAAATCAATGACAATCGTCCGTGACGGAATCGCAGGCTCAAAAAAAAGCTGGTCACTGGATGCCGCCTCTTTCAACACCCCGCTGACCGCCTCCGGTTCCAAATGAAAATTCAGGAATCCGGGCCCGGCGATTTCCACCTTGGAACACCATTCGGAAACATCCAGGCGCGCCACCACTGCGCCGGCCAACTCCCGGGGATTCATCCTGCGCTGCTTGGCCAAAGCCATTAACGCGTTACTCTGGTAATCACCGAATTTAGGATCACACGGTCGCACCAAAACGCGCGAAGTATCGGCGTCAGGCAACTCCGCGGCGACCGCGACTTGCAAGGCGTTTTGGATGGAACGATGGATCACGGGCCCGGCCTAATGGTTGGCTTGGCGAATGATCTCCAGCATCGCCCCGGCATCCGGCGCACCTTCGAGCGCTTGGCGAAATTCCCGGTTGTGCATGCGCTTGGCGATGTTGGCCAGCGTGCTAAGATGCTTTTGAAATTGGCCCTTGGGCACGAGAAAGAGGACCACCAGCGTCACGGGCTGGTTATCCAGTGCATCGAAATTGATCCCTTCGGAGGAGCGGCCCAGCGCTCCCACTTCCATGTCGATCAAATCCGTCGACGCGTGGGGAATTCCAATGCCAAAGCCGATGCCCGTGCTCATGGACTTCTCCCGCCGTTTCACTTCCTCGATGATCGCATTGCGGTCGGTGGCGGGCAAAGCGCCGCCATCCACCAGTTTGTCGATCAATTCATCGATCGCTTCCCAGCGGTCGGAAGCTTTCAATTCCGGGATAATCCGGTCCTCCTGAATGATTTCGCTCAGCGTCATGTTGGCAAAAGCCGCGCCATTACGCGCGGAAAGGCGGGGTTATTCAAGGACGAATCACGGGTGACAATCGCCCCCATGCCCATTGACCCATCTCCGAAAGGCTCGCCCCCCACCAGCCAAAGGCGTCCGCCAACGCCACGCTTCCCGTAAGCAGCGGAACGGCAATGAGCAAAACCAGCACATTTCCAAGGAAGATGATGGCAGCGGAAAACAGCCGGCCCTGGGAGGTGATGTCGGGTTGCCGTGTCTGGAGCACGTGCCAAGTAAGTGTGACGTGAAATGCATAAGCCGCCCCCAGCAAGGTGTGAAATGCCGCCATCGGCAGTGCTCCGCCCCAACCCCATAGTCGATTGCCCAGCACAAAGATCCCCGCAATCCCCAAGGCATAGAGGGGAAAAAAATAAGGCGCAAGGGTGATGAGAAAATTATCCTTGGTGACCAGCACATGACCACCGTTGGAAGAGATCTTCATGCCCTTGACTCGCCCACCGCACAGCCAAGTCCATATCGCATGAGTGAACTCGTGCCCAAAGACATAAACCCACATGGGCTTGGGTAGCAGCGTGTAAATCGTCAACCAACTCACCGCACCCGTCAGCAGCGGTACCCACGCAGTGTCCGTGCCACCCGCCATGCGCAGTGTTTTATACAAAGCCATGCCTCCGCTAACGCAAACCGGCACCAATAGCACGGCGAAGACAAGTTTCCAAACCTTGGGCCTCCCTGGCACACGGCGAGTCAAACAGAAATCCACCGTCATGGCGAGATTTGAATGGAAACGTTTGGCGACGGGCTCTAACGTCGCGCCAATGACTTCGGATGAGGCTCTGCAAATTTTCCGGGACACAGGCGCATGGTTGGACGGACATTTTATCCTGCGCAGCGGCAAGCATAGCCGGCAGTTTTTCCAGTGTGCCCTAGCACTGCAGCAAATGCCGGTGGTGGAAAAACTGGGAGCAGCGCTAGCAGCTCGTGTCCGGGATTTGCGCCCCACCACGGTGGTATCACCGGCGATGGGGGGTCTGGTGATTGGCCAAGAAGTGGCGCGACAACTGGGAACACGTTTCATTTTTCTCGAAAAAGAAGATGGGGCACTCGCGCTTCGGCGCGGATTTGAAATTGAGGACGGCGAGAGAATCCTGATCGTGGAGGATGTCGTCACCGCCGGCGGGCGCGTGCGCGAAACCATGGATATTGTCAGGCAACACTCCGGCGATATTGTGGGCGTTGCGCTGGTGGTGGATCGGTCCAATGGCTTGGTGGATCTTGATGTGCCCACGGAAAGCCTCATGCGCATGGAGGTGGAAACCTTTGCCCCGGACGCCCTGCCGGAGGACTTAAAAAAAATCCCGGTCAGACACCCAGGGAGTAAATAAACAGGCCGCCATGCACGTCCATACTGACGATGTTCAAAAAGCACATCACGAGCGGTCGGCTCATGGGGTTGGCACTTCTAGCTTTTTTGGGTGCAAGTTGTGGCCCCAGCCAATATACCCCTTCACCTTCGGATACCCATAACATGGAAACCCCAAAGGATTCACCCTCAGCGCCCAATGGCAAAACCAAGGTTGCCACCCTTGGCGGGGGATGTTTTTGGTGTGTCGAGGCCGTATTTGAACGTATTCGCGGTGTCGAGGCCGTTATATCCGGTTATGCCGGCGGTCGGGTGGAAAACCCCACCTACGATGCAGTTTGCACCGGTGCCACCGGTCACGCTGAGGTTTGCCAAATCCATTTCAATCCGGAAGAGATCTCTTTTGAAACCTTGCTGGAGGTGTTCTGGCTGACGCATGACCCCACCACTTTGAATCGCCAAGGCAATGACGTGGGCACTCAGTATCGATCAGTCATCTATTATCACGATGAATCCCAGAAAGAGACCGCGGAGAAATCCATCGCCAAGGCCGGAGGAAAATTTGAAAACAAGATCGTGACGGAACTGGCTCCGCTGCCCAAATTCTACGAAGCCGAGAAATATCATCAGGATTATTTTGCAAAAAATCCGGATCAGCCATACTGCGCGGTCATCATTCCGCCCAAGCTTGAGAAGATCAGGGGAATGGAGTTTTTCAAGCCTTAGCCCGATCATAAAATTGCGCCGTTTCCTTGACGAAACCGGCCTCCTCCACTCTAATCTCCTGACATGAAGAAGATCATCCAATCCCTCATCTGCCTCTCCTTGTCTGGACTGGCTGCCGCCGATGAGCCACAACCGAAGGCGCTGAAGAAAATCCGCCCCGTACCCGCCCCGGCCATCAAACAAGTTCCCCGCGAGATTGCCGCTGAGCATTTTCAAAAACTATTAAAGCAAAGGCTGGAGCTGAAAAACCCCAATGTGGTGATCCGAAAACAAATCCCGCGCCTGAACGCGCCAGAGCCCTTGATTATTCCCCCGCAGCAGCTTTGGGGTGGCCCCGTTCCGCCTCTTCAGAACGGACTGGCTCGGCCCAGCACCACCAGCCTACCCCCTTTCCAAGCCAAGAAACAAGTGGAAGCGGTCATGCTTCTCGATGGCAGCCACATGCAGGGCAAGTTCATCTCTTATGATGACAAGACCGGTCTCACGTGGCGCCATCCCAACATGAAGTCGGACTTGGAAATTGACCCCAAAGGGATTGCCCGTGTCACCTTCGCCCCGGCCAAGAATACCACCGCCAAGCCCGCCCGCGCGCGCGTCCGACTCATCAACGGCGACACTCTTGACGGTGACCTGGCCGAGATGAACGACAAACACCTCATCCTTTCCACCTCCTTTGCAGGTCGGCTGGCCGTTAACCGGGCTGCCGTACAAACCCTCATTCCCGGCGAGACTGCGGGGACGGCCTTTTACGAAGGCCCCAAGGACGCGAAGAAATGGACCTTTACCAACTCCAATGCCGTGAATTTCCAGGGCGGCTTCAGGCCCGGCCCTCTGCCCCCCGCTGTTCAGCAACAACTCAAGGCACGTTCCCAAGCCAAATGGACCCTCAAGGACGGAATCCTCACCAGCAGCGGCTCCGGCGCCCAAGTCGGCCGTGAGTTTGACAAGATTGGTGACAAGACCAACCTCGAGTTTGATGTCCAGTGGAACAGCTCCCTCAGCCTTTACGTTTGCTTGCTGACGGATAATTTGAAGAGCTACAGTATGGGCAACTCATATTGCCTGCGCATTTCCCAGACCAGCGCCTACATGTACCGGTACGAAAATGCAAACGGTCGCCGCCGGACCAGTCGTCTGGGCAGCACCGTGCGCTATAACATCAGCGGCGCGCCCCGCGCCCACGTCTCGATTCGTGTCGACAAAACCAAGAAACGCATTGTGCTTTATATCAACGGCAAACAAGCCGGCCTATGGAACGATCCCGGCAAATTTGTTTCCAAGAAAAACGGTATCCTTTTTTCCGCACGAACCAGCAACCCGATGGCCATTGCCAACATCAGGCTTAGCGAGTGGAGCGGCCAGATTCAGCAGGCCGGCGACAACAGTATCGGTGACGGAAAGGAGGACTTCCTCCGACTGGTCAACAACGACACGCTGACCGGCCAGTTGATGGACATCAAGCGCGGCAGAATCGAGTTTAAGCCCGAGTTTGGGGAGGTCATCCCCATCCCCATCGAGCGTGTGAACCTCATCCGGTTGGCTGATCCCGCCAAGGATCCCGCCGACGCCCAAAACCCCGTCCGGGCCAAGCTTCGCGGCCGAGGCCAAATCACCGCCACTCTCAAGTCTTGGAAGGATAACAAAGTCATCCTTTCCAGCCCATCCCTAGGCGAGGCCACCGTGGAAGCTACCGCCATCGACTCCATTGACTTCAATCTTGGCAAGAACAACCAAACCCAAACCGCTTCCGTCCCCGCGGTCAATCTACCACCCCGCAATAACCCGGCCGGCGTCATCAACATAAACGGCATCCAGCTTCCGGAGCAAAAATTGGACTTGAGAATCAACGGCGCCCGCATCGAGGTGCTTCCCCTCGCCCCCATTGTTCCAAAGAAAAAGCGTTAGCCAACGTTCCACCAGTTGACCCCGGTTCAGCACTCAGGTAGGCTTCTTGCATGAGGAGAGCCGGTCCATTCTTCACCACCGTGCTGTGTGCAGCCAGCCTGTACGCGAACAAGGTTATTGTCCCCCAGCGGCTGGTATCCCCCAGCGCGCCAATTGTCCGAACAGCACCGGTGGCCCGGATCTCCGTTGAACATGTCCAGTTCCTTAACGGGGACCGACTGCAGGGAAAACTCATCGGATTCAATCCAAAGCAAGGCTTGGTCTGGAGACATGAGGGCATCAAGCCAGACCTCAACATTGACCCCGCCATGCTCCGCAGCGTCCAGCTGGTTACCAAGCCCGCGGCCATTCCCGGCCGTGATCGAGCCCGCCTCACCAATGGCGACGAGCTTCCCGGGAAAATCGTCGAACTCAACGAAGGGCAGCTCACATTTGAAACCTCATACGCCGGTAACCTGCAAATTAAACGCCCCCAACTCAGCGCCCTGCTGCCCGGCGAAACCTCTGGCGAGGCCATCTATGAAGGCCCCACGGATGCCAACGGCTGGGTCAACCAGGTCAATGGGAAAATCAAGAATCAACCCTCCGCCTCCTATTGGCATTTCAAGAATGGCGCCTTCCACAGCCAAGGCTCCAGCGTCGTTATCGGCCGCCATCTGCCCGACCTTCCTGATCGCGTGAACTTTGAATTTCAAGCGTCATGGGCTTCATCCCTAAGCCTGTACATCAACCTTTTCACCGACCGGTTCACCGGCTACAGCTCAGGAAACTCCTACTGTATGCGTCTCACCCAATCCAGCGCGCGCATGTACCGATACCAAAACAACGGGCAAGGCAGCTCCTCCCGCAGCATTGGCTCGACCAAATCCTTCAACATTCCCGAGGTCCACTCTAATCGCACGGCCCACATCTCTATCCGCGTGGATCGCCGCCAAAAAAAAATCGCCCTCATCGTCAACGGACGTTTCATCAACCAATGGTCCGACACCTTGGACTTTGCAGGGCGCGGCAATGGCCTGATGTTCACCACTCGCACCAGCGCTGCCATGACCTTGAGTCGCCTTCGGGTCAGCAAGTGGAACGGCAGCCTCCCGGGTCTTGTGAAATCAGGCGGGGCGGCTGGAAGCAACGACCACATACAATTGACCAATTCCGATTCCCTCAGCGGCAAGCTACTTACCATCAAAGCGGGCAAAGCTTCCCTCAACAGTGCTTTTGGGCAGGATATGAAAATCCCTCTCGCCCGAATCAGTGTGATTCAGCTGGCAAACCCCGCACCATCCGCCGCCGCGCCAAACACTGTCCGACTAACCCTCGCTAACCACGCCCGTGTCACCGCCCGGCTCATCGAATGGAGTGAAGGAAAAGTCAAGATCCACCACCCCGCCATTGGCAACCTCACCCTCGATAGCGCCGCAATCCGGCTAATCGATTTTGTCAACCAACCGCAAACCAGTGCCCCAACCACGAGTCGGGCACAACCCGAACTTATCGAGCTGCAGGAAGCCGTTCGCATTCATGAAGATGTAGAGGCTGAGCTGATCCAGAAAATCGAGCGGTAGTCCGGCATTTGCCGCCCTCATGCGCATCTGTTACTCTCCCCGCGCATGGCCCACTACTCTTATCGTGAATTTCTGAACCATCTCGAAGCTGCTGGCGAACTTCGGCGCATTCGGCAGGCTGTCGCCACCGAGCTGGAAATCACCGAGATCGCCAATCGCGAGATGAAAAAAACCGGTGGTGGGCAGGCCCTCCTTTTTGAGCAGCCCACGGTCAACGGCACGCCCGCCTCCATCCCCCTCGCCATCAACACATACGGCAGTGAAAAACGCATGGCCATGACCCTCGGCCGCGACTCTGTCGCGGATGCCGCCGCCGAATTGAACAAACTCGTCAAGGCCAAGCCTCCCACCAATCTCGGCGAGGCCTTCAAGCTTCTGGGCACAGCTCTGGATCTTCGCCATGCCAAACCAAAGAAAGTCAACGACGGACCCTGCAAAGAGGTCATCCATAAATTTGAATCAAAGGAAAACGAGACTGGGGATTTCCCGACCCTATTGAATCTCCCCATCCAACAATGCTGGCCACAGGACGCCGGGCGTTTCATCACCCTCCCTTGTGTCGTTACTCATGATCCTGACACCGGAGAGAGAAACCTCGGCATGTACCGCATGCAGGTGTTCGACGGACAAACCACCGCCCTCCACTGGCAGTTGCAAAAGGTCGCCGCCCGTCACGGTCGCCGCTATTACGAGAAGGGCGAGCGCATGCCTGTCAGTGTTTTTCTGGGCGGCGATCCAGTTTACGCCTTTTGCGCCAGCGCGCCTTTGCCCGATGGACTTGATGAACTTCTCCTGGCCGGCTGGCTCCGCCAAAAATCCGTGCCGTTGATTAAATGCGAAACCAACGACCTTGAAGTACCCGCAGATGCAGACATCATCCTCGAGGGCTATGTCGACCCCACAGAACCCCTGCGCGACGAGGGCCCGTTCGGCGATCACACCGGCTACTACACGCTCCCGGAAAAATATCCGGCCTTCCATCTCACCGCCATCACCCACCGTCGCGAGCCCGTCTATCCCAGCACGATCGTCGGCCAGCCGCCGATGGAAGACTTCTACCTCGGCACCGCCAGCGTCCGGCTCTTCCTGCCCATTCTGAAGATGAACTTCCCTGAATTGGTGGACCTCGCCTTGCCCGCCGAAGGCGTCTTCCACAACCTCGTTTTTGTCAGCATCAAGAAGACCTACCCCATGCAGGCCTTCAAGATCATGCACGGCCTATGGGGCGCGGGCCAAATGATGTTTGCCAAGTATATCATCGTGGTCGACGACGACGTGGACGTGCACAATACCAGCGAAGTTCTCTTCCGCCTTGGCGCCTGTACAGATCCCCAACGGGATGCCCTCTTCACCCGTGGCCCTGCGGATGTTCTGGATCATGCCACCACTGATCTAGCCATCGGCACCAAGCTCGGCCTTGACGCCACCCACAAACTTCCCGGCGAAAGCGGCTTCCACCGTGACTGGCCGCCCATCATTAAAATGGACGAAGCCGTAAAGAAAAAGGTGGATGAAATTCTTGGATCTGTCCCAAACGAGGATAGTTAATCCGATACAGGGAAATTATCTCTGTGTTCCCTGCGTCTCTATGGTAAAACCCGCCCATGCGAACTCTCATTCTTACCGTGGGACTGATAGTCACTGCCTTGTCTTCACAGGCAGCCAAGCCAAATATCGTCATGATCCTAGTGGATGATTTGGGATATTCCGACCTGTCCTCATTCGGCGGCACCGATATCCAAACGCCAGCCATCGACAAGCTCATGAACTCCGGATTGAGGTTTGACCAATATTATTCCAACTGCACCGTCTGCACACCCACGCGCGCATCCCTTCTGACCGGACGTTACCCCGATATAGTTGGCGCCCCCGGAGTGATTCGACAATGGGATAAGGACAGTTGGGGCTACTTCAAGCCAACTGGGCCGACCTTGCCCGAGCTGATGCGCAAGGCCGGCTATCACACCGCCATGGTGGGCAAATGGCACTTGGGGTTTGAGTCACCCAACATTCCGAATGACCGCGGCTTTGACTTCTTTCACGGTTTTCTGGCGGATATGATGGATGACTACTGGACCCATCTTCGTGGCGGAGTTAACTGGATGCGCCTCAACAAGGAAGAAGTGAAACCCAAGGGCCACGCCACGGAAGTGTTCACTCGCTGGGCCATTGACTACATCAAGGAACAAACCGCCAGTAAAAAGCAGCCCTTTTTCCTCTACCTTGCCTACAATGCTCCCCATTTCCCCATCCAGCCCCCCAAGGATTGGCTGGAAAAAGTGCAAAAACGAGAACCGCAACTCGACAAAAAGCGCGCCACCAACGTCGCGTTTGTTGAACACATGGATCACGAGATCGGCAAGTTTCTTGACGCCGTCAACGAGCTCGGCATCGCCAATGACACTCTCATTGTCTTTTCCTCCGACAACGGCGGATCCATTCCTCACGGTGCCCTGAACGGCAAGTTGCGAGGAGGCAAACAAGACCATTGGGAAGGAGGCATCCGTGTTCCAACCTGCGCCGTGTGGCCCGGCACCATTCCTGTTGGCCGCACAAGTGCCCCGGGAATCACGATGGATCTTCTGCCAACTTTTTGCGAAATAGCGGGGGCCAACGTAAAACACGAAATTGATGGTCAAAGCCTGGCCAACGTCCTGCTCAAAGGGGGCAAGGGTGATCCCCACCGGACCCTTGTGTTCGTTCGCCGCGAAGGCAACCGTCGTTATCAAGGAAGAGCTTACTACGCCATTCGTAAAGGCCCCTGGAAACTCCTACAGAACAATCCCTTTGAACCCATGAAGCTGGTGAATCTCGAGAAAGATCCCGCCGAGAAAAACCCCTTGCCGTTAAACAGTAAAATTGCCAACGAGTTGACACGCACGCTTATGGATCATATTCAAAAAGCAGGCGCCACCCCATGGCGAAAGCCAAATCGATAGAAATAATTCTGGCTGTCGCGGAAAACCAGCCGAACCCGTCCTGCCGCAAGGGAAAACCAAAACCGCATGAAAGACCCGTTTGAAAATATAACGAACCGCATCCGTTCCTTTATTGACGGCGGCCAAGATGATTTTGATGATCTGGCCCAAGCCCTCTTCGCCCTGCAATACGAGCACGTCATTCCCTACCGTAATTTCTGCGAATCACGAAGCATCACTCCCGGCAGCTCCAAGGTCATTCCTGCCATCCCAAGCACCGCATTCCGGGATTACGAAGTTACCAGTCTCGACACTGACGACCGTTCAGCCACATTCCATTCCAGCGGCACAACCACCCAAACTCCCAGCCGAAATTATCATAACCACGCCTCACTCAAGCTCTACGAACATTCCTTAACCACCACTTACTCGAAAAACCTAACCGCCACTCCCCGCACCCTTTCTCTCACTCCAGCCCCAGCCAGCGCCCCTCACTCTTCGTTGGTCCATATGCTGCGGGCTGTCCAAGTCAACCCCATCTTCACTGGTGCATCCACCCCGACTGGCTGGAAAGTAGACACCGCCACCACCCTGAAAGAAATTCAGGCCAGCGATGCCCCCATCACCATCATGGGAACCGCGTTCTCTTTCGTACACCTTTGCGACGAGATCACCCCCATCTCGTTGCCTCCGGGCTCACAAGTCATGGAAACCGGAGGCTACAAGGGGCAGTCCCGGGAACTGGGCATGGCCGATCTCCACGCACTTATCACGGAAAAACTTGGTATTCTCCCCAGCCAAATCGTTCGCGAATACGGCATGTGCGAACTTAGTTCGCAAGCCTACGCCACAAGGGACGGTCACTTCCGTTTTCCCCACTGGGCCAAGACTCGAATTGTCTCCCCGGAAACAGGCCGCGAAGTCGCATCCGGCCAAACCGGAATTCTGGAAGTCATCGACCTTGCCAGCACTCGCTCAGTCCTCGCCATTCGCACTGGAGATCTCGCCATTCGTCACAGCGAGGACTTCGAACTCCTCGGGCGCGCAGCTTCAAGCGATCCCCGCGGCTGTTCTTTAAATGCAACCGATCTCGACAGCAGCCGTGCCCGTGAGGCACGGTCACCCCATCATGGCCCCGCTTGATCTGCCAAACTATTTCCTGATCGATATCCCCACCGAGGCGCGCCTCAACCCAGCCATGCTGCGAGAGGCGCTCCGGCAGATTAAGCGAAACCGCCGCCAATACATTCGGGACATGTCCACCGACGACGTGGTGAAGATTCTCGCACGTCTTGCTGACAACTGGCGTGACGACCTTTTTCCCTTTCGCCAACACGCCTTGGAGCATGGCCCAAAGCAAATGGGATTCTCACGGGAAACGTTGAGCCGCGGACTGGACCAGTTCTTTGAGCGAATCACCGAAGACAGCCTGCACAATCTTCTCGCACAGGAATTCGGGGATGCCCGCAGACTCGATACCCCCGCCCCCATTCCCGAGGAGCGTGTTGAAAACCGAATGGCTCTTGCCATTGGCCCCGAGCTCATCGGCCACATAACCGCTGGCAATCTCCCCTGCCCCGCGCTCATGAGCATGATCCACGGCCTGCTCATCGGCTCCGCTCAATTCATCAAGTGCGCCCGTGCCACGGGCTTTCTACCTCGATTGTTTGCCCACTCCATCTATGAAGCCCACGGCAAGTTTGGCGCCTGCATCGAGATCGCCGAGTGGGAGGGAGGCCAGAAAGATCTGGAACAGGAATTGTTCGAGGAAGCCGATTGCATCACGGCAACGGGTCGTGACGAAACCCTTGCAGATATTCGTTCGCGCCTGCCGCAAGGCACCGCATTCCTTGGGCATGGTCATCGTGTCAGCTTTGGATTCCTGACCAAGGATGTAACCACCCGCGCCTTGGCCCGCGAGCAAGCCAATCTTGCCGCCGATGATATTGCCGCTTGGAATCAGCTCGGCTGCCTGTCCCCACATGCATACTACGTGCAACGAGGCGGCGCACATGGAGCGGAGAAATTTGCCGAGCTCTTAGCTGAAGCACTGGCGGAAAAGGAATCCACCGAACCCCGCGGCGAACTCACGACCGCCGATGCCGCGAACATCGCCGATCTCCGATCACTCTATGAAACGCGCGCCGCCAATGTCGGCGATGTCCGGCTCTGGCAAAGCGAGGAATCCACGGCTTGGACCGTAATCTATGACCGCGAACAAATCTTTCGCCCCTCCTGCCTCAATCGCTTCGTCTTTGTGAAGGAAGTCGAGGATCTTGAGGAAGCCCTGCGAACCGCAGAAATGATCCGTGGCCAAGTCAGTACGGTTGGCCTGGCCGCGACCAAGCTCGATGCTGCCGACCTAGTACGTCAACTCGCACACTGGGGCGTCACCCGCGTATGCCCCATCGGTCAAATGCAAAATCCGCCCCTTACTTGGCGCCACGATGGCCGCCCCGCGCTGGCCGATTATGTACGCTGGACCGACTGGGAACTGTAATTCAAAAACCACCTACAATGAAAGTTCAGTTAAAAAAGACCTTTCAATTCGAGGCCGCCCATTCGCTGCCCAAGTTGCCACCCAGCCACAAATGCCACCGCCTGCATGGGCATAGTTTTAAGGTGGATGTGATCGTGGAGGGCCAGTGTGACCCGGAATTGGGCTGGCTCGTGGATTATGCGGACATCGCAAACGCATTCGAACCATTCTGGAAACAACTCGACCACAATCATCTCAACGCAATTGAAGGGCTGGATAACCCCACCAGTGAGAATATCGCCAAGTGGATCTGGGACCGCCTCCACCCTTCGCTGCCACAACTCACGGCCATCGAGGTGGCGGAAACCTGCAACGCAAGTTGTGTCTACAGAGGAGAATGACTAGCCCATCCGCCGGCCTTGGCAAATTGCCAGCCCCCCACTAGATTCCCTCTATGCCCACGCGATACGCCCATGTGAACATCATCGCCGCAGACTGGAAACGACTGTGCACTTTCTATGAACAGGTGTTTGACTGCGAACCGGTCAGTTCCGAACGCGACCATCATGGCCCACACATTGATGCTTTGACAGCAGAGCCAGGCCTCCGCATTCGCGGCCGTCATATGCGCGTGCCAGGCCATGGCGAAAATGGGCCCACCATCGAGATTTTTACTGCCAACGAAAGCGCCCCGGACACCCCCAAAAAGCTTACCCATCCGGGCTTTGCGCACCTGGCCTTCGAGGTGGATGACGTAGATTCAAAACGCATCCAAATCAAGGAACTTGGCGGCTCGGACTATGGTGACCTTGTTACCATCGACATTCCCGGCGCGGGCAAATTGACCCTGATCTACATGACCGATCCGGAGGGGAATATCGTTGAGCTGCAAAAGTGGCATTAAACTGAAGTGTTAGCCGTTGCGCCGAACTGGCCATGCCGTGTAAACTGGCTGCGCTGCATGAAAAATCGCTGCTTTCCCGCAATTGCCCTCACCTCATTTTTGGCCTTTGGCGCTCACGCGCAGTTGGTGCCCCCGCCCCCCAAGCCCATCGTAGGCGCAAGACACCCCGCGCTTTCCCCCAATGGCAAGAGCTTGGCGTTTGTTTACCGGGGAGACATTTGGGGTGTCAGTTCGGCGGGAGGCCGAGCCATGCCATTAACTAGCCATTTGGAACTGGATGCCTACCCGATCTTCTCTCCGGACGGCAAATGGATCGCTTTTGGCAGTCTGCGGAATGGGAACTGGGATATCTTTATCATGCCGGCCATCGGTGGGCCGGCGATGCAGTTGACTTGGCATTCTGGCCATGAAATTCCGTTTGGCTGGAGCCCTGACAGCCGCAGGATCAGTTTTTCGGCAAAACGCAACCCGCCGCGCTATGGAATTTTCACGGTCGACATCCAGACGCGCCGCACCGGCCTTGTTTGCGAGGATTATGCGATCATGCGCTATCCGCGCTGGTCGCCGAATGGCAAACAAATGGTGTATGGCCGTTTTGGCTTCCCCTGGTACCGGCCCCGTTACACCGGGTCGGCAGCTGCCCAGATCTGGTTGTGGGATACCGTCAAAAACCAGCGCGCGATTGTCCCGGACACCGACAACCAACGGCAGCATCTTTACACACAATTCACACCCGACGGAAAAAAACTTCTCACCGTGACGACGGATGAAGCCACACCCAACAGCCCTCTCTTGAGCAAGAAACTACCTCCACTCAAGGATACACCCGCAATGACACCCAACCTTTGGCTCATTAGCCTTGATGGCAAACGGGAGCAACTAACAAATTTAAGCGGAGATGCGGTCCGTTACCCCAGCATGGCCAAGAACGGTGATATTGCCTTTGAGTATAAGGACGGCATCTGGATGCTGCCCAAGGGCGCAGACAAGCCAAAGCGCATCCCCCTTTTGGCCCTGACCGACTCCAAGCGCAACCCAAGCCATTACGAACGAATTGTCCGGGGCGTAACCGAGGCTGAACCGTCACCGGATGGAAAACACATGGCCTTCGGCTTGAAGGGAGATATTTGGGTGGTCAGGTCCGCCAAGCCCAAGGGCAATGAAAAAGACCTCGCGGAACGCGCACGCCGACTAACCCGATGGGCTGGCGACGACTCCGACTTCTCGTGGTCTCATGACAGCAAGAAGATATATTTTACCAGCGATCGTGAGGGCAACAATCGCATCTACGAAGTCACGATCGCCAACCGCACCATCCGCCCCCTCTGGAAACGGCAGGAGGATGTTACCCGCCTGCGAATGGGACCGGACGGCAAATTTCTTTTTTGCTGGGTTGCCGGCCCCGAGGGTGGCCTGCATCGAATTGATTTAAAGGATTCTGCGGTGAAGCGCATCATCAAGGTTCCCGGCACACATTCAAGAGGGCAAGGCGGTGTGGATTACGAATGGTCGCCTGACCTCAAGTGGATCGCCTTTACCCGGCGCGGTAAGAGCGGCTCCTACAACATCTGGATCACTCCTTACGAAGGCGGCAAGGAGTATAATATCACCCTGCTAAACGCCACCCACAGCAACCCCGCTTGGTCTCCTGATGGCCGCTACCTTTTTTTCCAGAGCAACCGCAGTGGAGACGGCCTTTATGCAGTCGCGTTGCGTGAAGAGGATTTCCACGAAAACGGCGAATTGAAATTTGCCAAGCCCAAAGGGGATTTGGACATCAAGATAGATTTCAATAACATCCACCGGCGAATCCGCAAGGTGTCCTCACAAAATCCGGATGCCGATTTGAACATCATGGATGACGGCCGGATTTTCTTCCTTTCCGGCAACAATGTCTGGAAACTCAACTACGATGGCAGCGAAAGCAAAAAGATGACCGACGGCGGTGGACATGTTGCCTTCCGGGTCATGCGCAAGCGCAACGAGGCCACCTTTATGAAAGGGGGCGAAATGTTTCTTTTAAGGCTTGGCGGCGGGCCGCCCCTCCGCATCACTTTTGCCGCTGAGTGGACTCAGGACATCCGTGCTGAACGACTGGCCTCATTCCAGCAATTCTGGCGCACATATCACCACCGGTTTTACGATGCCTCATTCCACGGACGGGATTGGAAAACCCTGCGCGACAAGTATGGTCGCCGCCTCTCGTCCGTGGACACCGACGCGGAATTTGCTGCCCTTCTCTCCATGCTCGTTGGCGAACTCGAGACCTCCCACTGCGAGGTCACGGCCAAGCCACCGGCCGGCCCCAAGCCGACTACCCCCCACTTGGGACTCGTTTTCGACTATTCCCACCAAGGCACCGGCATCAAGATCAATAGTGTCCCTGCCGGTTCCCCCCCGTCATTTGAAAAAACACGCATCAAGCCCGGCGAATATCTCCTTGGGATCAACGGAGAATTGGTCACTTGCAACGAAAAATTGTACGATTGGCTCAATCGGTTTGACGGCAAATATATCGAGCTGTTGGTCAATTCCGCACCCAAGCGCGACGGCGCGAGAACGGTCCGTTACAAACTTTTGACTTGGAAGGGTTTCAGCCAGCTCAACTACCGCAACCAGGTCGCCAAGGCACAGGATTTTGTAGCCAAAAAGTCCGGTGGGAAAATCGGCTATGTCCACATTCCAGGCATGGGCGAAACCGACCAACGGCAATTTGAGCGGGAAGTCTACGAATACATTCAGGACAAGGACGCCATTATCTTCGACGTGCGCTTCAACGGCGGCGGACGGATCAGCGACAACCTCATCGACATGCTGGAACGCAAACAACACGGAATATACGTGCCCCGGGATGGTGCGCCCGAGCCCGCGCCTGGTCGCGCCTGGCACAAGCCCATCGTGGTCATCATGAATGAACACAGCTATTCCAACGCGGAGATGTTTCCGTATGCCATCCGTCAACGAGGCCTCGGCCGACTGGTTGGCATGCCGACGCCTGGCTATGTGATCTGGACCTCCACCTTCACCCTGACCAATGGCACGCGCTGCCGAATCCCCGGCCGAGGTGTGTGGCGCATGGATGGGACCAACATGGAAAACCAGGGCGAAAAACCCGATCTCCAAGTATGGATGACCCCCGCCGAATGGCTGGAAGGAAAAGATCCGCAACTGGAAAAGGCCATCGAAATGCTGCAGACACCACGACCCACCGCCGGCAAGTAGAATGGCCACCAACCAGGAGCTCATCGAACAATGGTGGAAAGAAGAAGCACCGTTGCTCCCCTTGCTTCACGCCTTCCACGACCGCGACGGATTCATAAGTGAAGAAGCCATCCGCGCGGTGGCGGACGGGTTGAAGATTCCCGTGGCCGAGGTGTTCGGCACGGTCACTTTTTACCACCACTTTGCACGAAAGGCGCCCGGGCAGGCTGCGCCGCGCGTGTGCACCGGGCCGGCTTGCAAATACTTGGGCGCACCGGAGCTTTTGAAATCCCTCGAGGGCGCAACTCCGATGGCTTGTGCCGGCCGCTGCGATGACGGCGTGCCGGTGTTGCAAGGGCACGAGGTGCGCGTAGGACGGACGGCGGATTCACTGGAGAAGACACCATCCCCGTTGCCGCCGCCCAATCCAGGCAACGTGGAGGAATGCGTGTTCGCCCACATCCGCGAGCCGGAGCGCAACACGATGGAGGGCTATCGCGGTTACGAGGCGCTGGAGAAGGCGCGGGGGATGTCGCGGGCGAACTTGCTGGCACTCATCACGGACAGTCATTTGGCGGGGCGCGGGGGCGCTGGGTTTCCCACGGGCAAGAAATGGGAGATGGTCGAGCAGGCGGAGGGCGAGCCGAAGTCGATTGTGTGCAACGCCGACGAGGGCGAGCCGGGATGTTTCAAGGACCGTGCGATCCTCGACTATGACCCGCACGCGGTCATTGAGGGCATGGCCATCGCTGCGCACGCGACGGGGGCGACGAAGGGGTTCATTTATTTGCGCTACGAGTATCCCGAAACTTTCCAGATCGTCGAGCGCGCCATGGCGGAGGCGGAGGAACTTCTGGGCGACGGCTTCAAGCTGTATCTGCGGCGTGGCGGCGGGGCGTACATTTGCGGCGAGGAGGGTTCGCTTTTAAACAGCCTCGAGGGCAAGCATCCCTTCCCGCGCAACCGGCCGCCGTTCCCCGTGACGCACGGCTACAACGACCTGCCCACCGTCGTGAATAATGTCGAGACACTGGCGTCGGTGGCGCCCATCGTGATGAAGGGCGCGGAGTGGTATCGCGGATTGGGCCTGGGCGAGCACGCGGGGACAAAGCTGGTCAGCGTGTCCGGCGACATCCAGCGGCCGGGGAATTTCGAGGCGCCATTTGGGCTGCCGTTGCTGACGCTTTTGAATGAATGGTGCGGCGGCGCGCCGGAGGGCCGGAGCATTCAGGCGGTGACGATGGCGGGGTTGTCCGGCGGCTTCCTCGCGGGCGACGATCTCGACGTGACGCTCGATGAGCCGTCCATTCGCGCGAAGGGCGCGTTCCTTGGGGCGGCGGGCATCATGGTGTTTGACGACACGCGCGACATGGTGGAGGTGGCGCACTGCGCGATGGAGTTTTTCGCGGAAGAATCCTGCGGCAAGTGTTTCCCCTGCCGCATCGGCACACAGCGACTCACCGAGCGACTCAATGGCGCGGCCGGTCCTGCCGATGAAACGAAGTGGCGCGAGGAGGTGCATGACATCGGCCGGACAATGATGGCCACCAGCGCGTGCGGCCTGGGCGTCGCGGCGCCGAACATCACGGAGAGCCTTGTTAAATACTTCCCGGAGCAGGTGGCCGCGAGCTTGAAAAACGGCCGCTGATCTGCCACAAACTCTCCCCCGATGATTGCCGAGGTCAAACCAACGGCGACGGCCACGTTGACGCTCGATGGCGTGGAGGTTTCCTTCACCGAGGGCGAGACGATTTACGAGGTGGCCGAGCGCGCGGGACGCGAGGTGCCGACGCTGTGCTACGACGCGCGGCTGGAGGCCTTCGGCGGCTGCCGCCTGTGCGTGGTTGAGGTGGATGGCATGCGCGCGCCCGTGGCTTCCTGCACCACGCCCGCCACAGCGGGGATGGTTGTTAAAACTACCACCGACGCCATCGAGAAACATCGGCGCACACTGCTCGAGCTGGTGGCTTCCGAGAACCGCGAGAACGAGGTAGACGAGCTGCGCGGGCATGCGTCGCAAGAGTTGAAATCACTGCTCGACCGCTACGAGGTGCGCGGTGGCCGTTTCGCCGGGCGGCAGTCGGGCACGAGCAATTCGACGGACGACAACCCGTTCATCCTGCGCGATTACGATCTCTGCATTTCCTGCTACCGCTGCGTGCGCGTCTGCGCCGAGCAGGAGGGCGACCACGCGATCACGATGATGAACCGCGGCTTCGAGAAGCAGATCACCACGGAGTTCAACGGCATCCTGAAGGACTCCGCCTGCACCTTCTGCGGCCAGTGCGTGCAGACCTGCCCCACCGGCGCGCTGGGCGACCGCAAGGCGATGCGCGCGGAGTCGCTGCCCGGCGAAGTGGAGAAGACGCGCACGGTGTGCCCGTACTGCGGCGTAGGCTGCTCGGTGGACCTGCTGACCAAGGAGGACCGGCTGGTGGGCGTGCAGCCCGCGATGGACGGCCCGGCCAACGAGGGTGCGCTGTGCATCAAGGGCCAGTTTGCGTTCGACTTCGTGCAGCACGAGGATCGGCTTAAAATGCCGCTGGTGCGCGACGAGGATGGCGAGCTGCACGAGACGGACTGGGAGACGGCACTGGACCGCGCGGCGGATGGTTTTAAAAAAGCCGCCGGGGAGCACGGGCGGCATGCGGTTTACGGCGTGGCCAGCGGGCGCGCACCGCACGAGGCGGCGTACACGATGCAGAAGTTCATCCGCGCCGGCTTCGGCACGCACCAGATCGACAACTGCAGCCGTGCTTGACACGCCCCAACGGTCGCCGGTCTGGCGGCCACCATCGGCCGGGGCGCCATGTCCAATCCCCTCGCCGACATGGAAAAGCCGGACCTCATTTTCTGCATCGGCACGAACATGACCGAGTGCCATCCCGTCGCCGCCACGCGCATCAAGCGGGCGCTCAAGCGCGGGGCGCAAATGGTCGTGGCCGATCCGCGCCGCATCCCGCTGGCCGAGATGGCCGAGCTGTACCTGCCCATCCGTGTGGGTTCGGATGTCGCGCTGCTGCTGGGCATGGCCCACGTCATCGCACGCGAGAGGCTCGTCGATCGCGAATTCATCGACGCGCGCACAAAGGATGGCGAGGCGTTCCTCGAACACGTGCAGCAGTTCACGCCTGAGTGGGCCGCGGGCATCACGGGCCTGCCTCCCGCGGACATCGAGCGCGCGGCGCTGCTGTATGGCCGCGCGGACAAGGCGGCGATTTATTACACGCTCGGCATCACCGAGCACATCTGCGGCGTGGACAACGTGCAGAGCCTCTGCAACCTCGCGTTGTTGACTGGCAATCTCGGCCGCGAGGGCACGGGCATAAACCCCATGCGCGGCCAGAACAACATCCAGGGCGCCGGTGACTGCGGCGCGGTGCCGGCGAACTACCCCGGCTTCCAGCCCGTCCACGACCCCGCCAATGGCGACAAGTTCGCAAAGCTGTACGGTCGCGAGATGGACGGTGAGAAGGGCATCACAAAGGTCACGGCGCTGAACCGCTGCGGCGAGGGCATCCACGCGATGCTCATCGACGGCGAGAACACGGTGGTCTCCGACCCCGACCGCCACCACTGCGAGCACGCGCTGCGGGCGCTCGACCATCTCGTGGTCATTGATATTTTCCGGACGGAGACCGCGGAATTCGCCGACGTCGTGCTGCCCGCCACCGCGTGGGGTGAGACCGACGGCGTGTGTACCAACACCGAGCGCCGTGTCCAGCGCCTGCGCGCCGCTGTGACGCCCCCCGGCGAGGCCAAGCCCGACTGGTGGATCGTCTCGCAAATCGCGCAGCGAATGAGCATTGCGGGTTTTGAGTTTGAGTCCGCCAAGGATGTGTTTAACGAGCTCTGCGGCCTCTCGCCCATCTACGCTGGCCTCGACTGGGACCGCATCGAGCACGGCGAGTACAACTGGCCCGTCCCCCACAAGGACCATCCCGGCACGCCCGTGCTGCACGAGGGCGAGTTTAAAAACGGGCGCGGCCTCTTCCGCGTCATCTGCTACCGCGATCCCGCGGAGGTGGTGGACGACGAGTTCCCCGTGTGGCTCACCACCGGCCGCCGCCTACAGGCCTACCACACCCGCACGCAGACCGGCCGCGCGGCCGGCATCGACTACTTGCTCAGCGAGGAGTCGCTGGAGATTCACCCCGACGACCTTGCCGACTGGGGCATCCCCGACGGCGGCTGGGCCAGCCTGCGCAGTCGCCGCGGCGCCATCAAGATCCGCGCGCGCGCCAGCAACATGTCCCCGCGCGGCACCGTCTTCTGCAGCTTCAGCTTCAGCGATGTCCCCGTGAACATCCTCACCGGCTCCGGCTACGACCCCGTCACCGAGACCGCTGAACTAAAGGTCTGCCCGGTGAATATCTCTCCATTCGAAGAATAACCCACCTCGTGCCCCACGATCCCCAAAGCACGACCACGTCCATTCAACGATTGAAGGATGGCAACCTAGGCGCACCGACTAACGATTCCTTAGCTGTCGAGGAGCCGTTGGAAATTCGAGTGCGCGGCCAAAATATCGCGGTGACAATGCGGACACCGGGACACGACGATGAATTGGCAGTAGGCTTTCTAGCCACGGAAGGACTAATCAACGAGCGCGAAAACATTACCGAAATCGCACACTGCACCGAGGGCGAAGCAGCGCAACTTGGAAATACGTTAAATGTGTTCCTCGCGCCAAATGTAAAGGTTGATTTGGAATCATTAACACGTCACGTGTTTGCATCTTCAAGCTGTGGCCTCTGTGGCAAGGCAACAATAGAAGCCGTCCAACAGCAGCACCAGCCTGTAAAGTCAGGCTTGAGTATTTGCGTGAACATCATCACAAGCTTGTCTGCCAAACTGCAGGTAGCCCAATCCACATTCAAAAGGACCGGAGGAATTCATGCAGCAGCGATGTTTGACAGAAATGGGGAGTTAATTGTCTTGCGAGAAGATGTTGGCCGTCACAATGCCGTCGACAAAGTCATCGGGTTTGGGTTCTTGAAAAACTTTTCTTTTGAAGAATGTATCCTGCTGGTTAGCGGACGGACTTCTTTTGAAATAATGCAAAAAGCCTTGGCGGCACGCATACCCATTGTGGCCGCCGTATCGGCCCCATCAAATTTAGCTGTCGAATTTGCGCGCGAAAATGGACAAACATTGATCGGGTTTTTACGCGGAGACACCATGAATCTGTACGCTCATCCCGAACGAATTATAACAAGTTAACGCTGCATCACCACTCTCTCAATTCGCTATCCAAGATGCCCCCCATGCAATCACCAACGTGCGCATACAATTCACGTTGTTGCGCCGATTGCTCGAGGAGATCTTCTGCCAACCGCACACGGCCCGGCTCAAAAATCGTAAACGTCGCCGAACCGCCAAAGGCAAAGTAACCCTTTTCCTCCCCCTTCTCCACGGGCCGTGTGGGGACGAATGTGTGGTTCACACTGCCCACGTTGGTCGCTCCAATCTCAACCATCAGGACGCGACCCAACTGCTCCGTTTCGATCTCCGTGATGAAGCGCTTGTTCTCCCACAAAATCGCCAATCGATTCCGCAGAGCCAGCGGATTTACTGAGTACAACGGCCCATTGATCAACCGCGCATCCTTCGGCACGCCCACCACGGGAAAATGAAAACGATGGTAATCGACCGGGCACAATCGCGAGAAAACCGCCGCCCCATCCGCGAAACGCTCCGCCAATTGTTCATCGCCCAACAATTGACCCAAATCAAACTTCTGCCCTTTCACAAACACCCCCCCCACTTCCGAAGCCTTCGCAAAACCCAGATGCCGTCCATCCGCCGGGAACACCACTGAATCCGCCGCGGAATCCACGGGCCGCGCCTCGGGCTTGAGCTTCCGGTAAAAGAAATCGTTGAAGGACGTGAACGCATCGGCAGCCTTTACGTGCTCCTCCTCGGCAATGCCGTAGCGTTCAATGAACGGTCGCACCCGCGCTGCACTGCCTCGAGAGTTCATACGCCAACCATACCAGCGCGAAAACCACGCCCGCTTGGCCACGGCATGCAGCGCCAGTTTCCCGAAGGGATTGAACAGAATGAAGCGCAGCCACGACTCGCCGTACACCACCTCGGTTTCCACCTCGCCAGTGTAGCGGTTGAAAAACTGGATGCCGGAATCGGCCATCAGCAGCTCGTCGGCACGCCCGCCACCACCTCCACGCAATGCGGGATGGCGCCTTCCACAAAGCCGAGACATTCCACCGCGCCCTTGGGTTTGCCCGGCAGACAAATCACCAGCGCATTGCCCACGGCGGCGGCGAGGTTGCGGGAGAGAATGGCATTCTTGGTGATCTTCATAGACTCCATCCGCATCACCTCGCCAAAGCCCGGCAGCTCGCGATCGGCAATCTCCTTCACCGCCTCGGGCGTCACGTCACGCGGCGCCACGCCCGTGCCGCCAGTGGTCAACACCAGATGCGCGCCCTTGGCAATCTGCTCGCGAATAGCCCGCTGAATCTGCTCCTTGTCATCCGGAACCACCGTCTCGGCAAGCACCGACCAACCGTAGCCGTCCGCCGCCTCGGCCACCAGTGGCCCGCCGAAGTCCTCGTACTGACCCGCCGCCGCGCGGTCGGACACCGTGATGATCCCAACCTGAATCTTCATTGTTTTGTTTTTGAAACCAGTTTCACGTTTGTGATGCGCATCTTTTTGTCGACCGCCTTGCACATGTCATAAATCGTCAATGCCGCCAAATTCACCGCCGCCAACGCTTCCATTTCCACCCCCGTCCGCGCCGACACCCGTGTGGTGGCCGTGATCACAATTGCGTTGCCCGCTTTGGGAAACTCGAACTCCACTTCACAATGATCCAGTGGCAGCGGATGGCACATCGGGATCAAGTCCCCTGTCCGTTTTGCCGCTTGAATGCCCGTGATCCGAGCCGTGGCAAGCACATTGCCCTTGGCGATCTTATCCCCGCGCACCAGTTTCAACGTCGCCGGTGCCATGCGAATTTCCCCCCGCGCCACCGCCGTGCGCAACTGCACCGGCTTGCCGGAAACATCCACCATCCGTGCTTCACCTTTCGCGTTAATGTGCGTGAGTTTGCTCATCGTTTCATATCGTCCATCCAATTCTGCACGGTAGTTTGCATTTCGGATTTCACCTGTTCATGCGGCTGCACATGGCGCGGAATATAATCCGGCGAGGTCGCCCACAAATCCGTGGTCACCAAAATTTGCCCGTCACAATCCGGCCCGGAACCGATGCCGATGGTCGGGATCGGCAAAGCTGCTGTCAATTCCGCGGCGATTTTCGGCTCCACCAACTCCAGCACCACCGCAAAAGCTCCAGCATCGACCAACGCATTGGCGTCGTCGCGCAACGCCGCCGCCTCATCAGCCTGACGCCCCTTGATTTTATAGCCGCCCTCTTCCTTCACCCTTTGCGGCAGCATGCCCAGATGCCCCAAAAACGGAATCCCTTGGGCCACAATTGCCCGCACTTGTTCGCAAATCACAATTCCACCTTCAGCCTTCACGGCTTCAGCCCCGGCTTCCAACAGGCGCTGGGCATTGGAAACAGCTAAATCCGTCGTGCTATAACTTTCGGCGGGTAAATCTGCCGCCAACAACGCACGCGGTTTGGCGCGGGCAGCGGCACGAGTATGATGAATCATATCCTCCATCGTCACCCCGGTGGTATCCGGCAATCCCAGCGTGACCATGCCGAGCGAATCTCCCACCAGCAGCAATGGCACCCCGCAGGCATCGAGCATTTTGGCCATGGAATAATCGTAGGCCGTCAACGCCGCGATTGGCGCCCCGCCTTTCATTCGGCGAATGCCATCAACCGTCATTTTGCCCGCAGACACGCGCCACCTTTCCCGTAAAGTTTCCCAACCGACAAGCGGAAATTACCCGAGCCACACTTTGACCTTGGGCCAAACCTTTGCCGTAGCTGTATAATACGCCATGGCCAACAACATGACAAAGCCCAGCCCAGCCAACAGATTCATGGCAGGCGTGTTTTTGTCTTCACCCATTACTTTGGATTGATTGGTGATCCACAACATGATGGCCGCCAACAAAGGCGCTGCCAAAATGGTCACCGCTTGGGCCATCACAATAGCGGTTACAGGTGATTGACCGGTTTTAATCACGAAAAGGGCCACCACCATTCCGGTGAGTAAAACGACGGCGGTCAGGCGTTTTGTCCATTTATCTTCAGGGTGCTGGCCAAGCCCAAGGCCGTCCGCGAGAATGAACCCACCGATCATTGAGTTGATTAGAAACGAGGAAAAGGCCGCACAGAACAGGCCAACGCAAAAGAGCGCCTGACCTTGATCGCCAAAGAGAACACGAAGCTGCCGAGCCACACCTTCCACATTAGTCAACTGCATCCCCCGCAGGCTCTCGGCAGCATTAGCCATGATCAGAAGCGTTATCATGGCCATCAGTCCTGCTCCTACTCGGGCGTCCAACAGTACATTCGGCAGATCATCCCGCTTCCACCCCTTTTGGCGCACGAGGTAGGTTTGGAAAAACGCCGCCGTGATAACAAATGTTGTACCCACTAAGGCCAGCACTGGAATGTCGCCTCCTTCAGTTGGCGGTGATGAGCCTGAAGATTCCGCCATGCTCAACGCATAAAAATAATTCAAGGCAAATGCCAATAACATCAGCCCTACAAACACGGACATCAATTTTTCGAGCAACTGATAGATGTTCTTAAAGGCAAACAGGAACAAAAGCGCCAAGGCATTGATGAACACTGGAACATAATCAAAAGGCACCCAACTCCAAAACCCCGTGCCCGCCCAGTTGCCGTGCAGCACATCTGATTTGCCCGGAGCGATCAATTGGGCCATGCCGCTTTCAGCAATCTCCAGTCGATAGGGATTTGTGGCGTTGTCTTCCTTGTAAACTGGATTGGGGCGTTTGGATTCGGGATCCAAAATGAAGGCCTTGGAAGTAAAAGACTTGTTGCCATCCATATTCCACGGCTCGCTCCCCGTGCCGAGCGCCCGAACGATGACAATCTTTTTTCCATCTTCCCGGTAATCGATACGTGAAAGGCCCTTTGAATTATCCGGAAATGAAATTGTGAAATTCCGATATGCAGTAAAAGCCGAATAGACGCCGAGGTTGTTGCCAAACTGAAAAGAAGCCGAGATGAAAAAAACACTTACCCCGATCAAAACCGCCAGCCATCGACCAAATCGTTCGGCTACAATTTGGCAACTCGATTGCTTCGTAACCACTCCCACCTTGGCCCCCAAGGTAAGATAAACCATCATAAACAGCACTGCCACGGCCACCACCCACGCCATGCCGTACCCTTCGCCGGCCCCCACTTTGGAGCTGGTAAGAATACTCCCCGGACCGATGACCACGCAGGCGGTGATAAGACCGGGGCCTAGGGCTTGATACCATTTGCGCGGAGCGGGCGATTGATCGTCAGCCATGGGCGGAGTGTACGGGGCCCCAAAGGTGAGGGAAGCTTAAAGGCGAATGAGAGTATCGTTCGGCGCCAAAGCGTCCAGCATCTCGGCAATGGATTGAATATGGCCTGGGAACACGACTCCCGGCGCAATTTCTGCCAATGGCTTCAGAACGAAGCTGCGTTCGTGAAAGCGCGGGTGAGGAATTGTGAGTTCTGCTGATGATCTTTGTTCCGCACCAAACGCAATGATATCCAAATCCAACGGACGCGGCTCATTCATCACCACCTTGGGTTGCCGTCCGGCGTTGATTTCCAGCGCCTGCAATTTACCCAAGAGTGTTTCAGGCGTTTCCTCTGTCAATGGCTTGATCGCCGCCGCGGCATTTATGAAATCTGGTGAACCGGGCGGACAATCGACCGGCGTGCTTCGCCAAATGGACGATTGTCGAACGGGGGTTTGAGATAGAGTTTCCAGTTCTTTAAAGGCGAACTGAATGTGGGCGATCGGATCGCCCAAGTTGGAGCCGAGCGCGATGTAGGCGACCTTACTCAAGGCCCAACACGTTTTGCATATTGTACAGGCCGGGCTCCTTGCCGTGGGCCCATTGGGCGGCACGCAGGGCGCCGTTGGCGAAGGTCTCGCGGCTGGCGGCTTTGTGAGTCAATTCCAGCCGCTCACCGGCGCCGACGCACATGACTGTGTGGTCACCCACCACATCCCCGCCGCGCAGACTGTGCATGCCGATCTCTTCATCGGTACGCTCACCGATGATGCCTTCGCGTCCATGCCGCAGGGCATCTTTTTGCTGATCACGGACTTCAAGCAAGATTTCGCCCAGCGTGGCAGCGGTGCCGCTGGGAGCATCCACTTTGTGGCGATGATGCATCTCCACCACTTCCAAATCATAACCGGGCCCAAGAATTTCTGCGGCCTTTCGAGTTAGCCAAAAGAGGGTGTTCACGCCGGTGGAATAGTTGCTGGCCCAGACAATCGGGATTGAGGATTGGTGATTCAACACCTCAGCTTTTTCCTCATCGGTATGGCCGGTGGTTCCGATTATGAGCGCCTTGCCATTTTCGGCGCACAATGCGGCACAAGCGGCCGTGACGTGGTGGAGACTAAAATCGATCACCGCATCGCAATCGGTGATGTGATCGACGAGCGCGTCGCCTTCGTCCACACCGGCAACCATCTCCAGCCCTTCCATTTTTTCGCCGCAGGCGATGAGCACCTGACCCATGCGACCCTTGGATCCGTGAATGATTACCTTGGTCATGTTACTTGATAATCCCCAGGGATTTCAGAGTGGCGCGAAGCTGTTTACGATTGTCCGGGCTCATCTTGACCAACGGCAAGCGATATTCCTCCCGGCAAAAGCCCAACATGGCAGCCGCAGCCTTGACGGGCACGGGATTCGTCTCGAGGAACAAATCCTTGAACACAGGGTAGAATTTCTCATGTAACTTCAAGGCTGATCTGGCGTCGCCCTTCAAGAATCCATGGACCATTCGAACCATTTGTTTGGGAATAATGTTTGATGCAACACTGATCACACCACTGGCTCCAACAGACATGAAAGGCAGCGTCATCGAATCATCCCCACTTAGAATGAAGATCCTTTTCCCCAGCGCAGACCGCAGCTGATTGACTCTCTCCGGGGTGCCGCCCGCCTCCTTGATGGCCTTGATATTCGGACAATCCGCCGCCAGTCGAGTTACCGTATCCACGGCAATTTCAATGTTGCACCTCCCAGGAATGCTGTAGAGGCAAAGCGGCAAGTTGGTTGACTTGGCAATTGTACTGAAGTGAGCATACAGCCCTTCTTGACTGGGCTTGTTATAGTAAGGGCAAACTTGGAGGCTGGAGTCAGCGCCGGCATATTCAGCGGACTTTGTCAGATGAACGGCCTCGACCGTTGAGTTCGCACCTGTGCCCGCCATCACCTTCACGCGATCGCGCGCATAAAACACGGCTAACTCAATGATCCGCACGTGCTCCTCGAAATCAACGGTGGGCGACTCCCCGGTTGTCCCAACAGGCACAATTCCATCCACGCCAGCTTTTACTTGGCGTTCGACGAGATCTTTAAACGATGCCTCGTCGAGCTTGCCGTTGCGAAAGGGCGTAACGAGCGCGGTATAGACTCCTGTAAACATTGGACGGGCGGACGCTAACAGTTAACCAGGGGAACTTCAAAGTTTTTCAAACATCAATAACCCCATCGAAAACAAACTCCGCCGGACCAGTCAGCTGAACGCTCCTTAAATTATCATCGAAGGAAACTTCAAGAGTATCACCCCCAAGCACATCAACCTTTACGGGTGATGAAAATCCTTCCAATCGACTGGCAATTATAGCACTAGCAGACACTCCTGTCCCACAGGCAAGCGTCTCTCCCACCCCACGTTCATACGTCCGAACTCGAATATGCTCAGGTTCCAAAATTTCCACAAAATTCACATTCGTGCCCGCCGGAGCGAAATGCTGATGATGCCGAATCTCATTGCCGAGTGAATCAACCATTGCGGCGTCCGCGTCTTCCACCATCAAGATCGCATGTGGCACCCCGGTATTAAGTGAATGAATCGCCCTCGTCCCAACCGAAAGGCTAACCTCTTCATTCAGCCTCAAATCACACGGATCAATCAGGCTCACAGTCACCCGCTCACCATCCAAGACCGCGCGGATAACACCACATCCCGTGAGGAATGAAATCTCACTGTTAACACCAACCCGTCTGGCAATGAATCGCGCAAAACACCGAGCTCCATTCCCACACATTTCAGCATCACTTCCGTCGCCATTATAAAAATCCCACGCCCAATCCGCTTCCCCATCAGGGCAGCCCCTTAACAGGATTAATCCATCGGCCCCAACCCCCCTCTGACGATCACAAAGACGTGCCACTTGCTCACGAGAAAGTGATACGAGGTCATTGCGATTGTCAATCAACACGAAATCGTTCCCCGCACCGTTCATCTTGGAAAACGCCAATTGCATGAGACACGCTAGCCCAAGCATCGGGAATGGTTCACGCCCAAAATGGCTTTACAATCATGGAAAAATGGGGAGAATCCGCCGCGTGTCTGTGAAAATCAAGGGTTCCCCGGCTCGCGCTGGAGTGCCTGCGTCGCAACCTGACATTCAGCCTGAATCAGACTTGGAGGCCGCCATTCAGCGGTCTCGCGACTTCCTCTTGAGTCAACAACACCCCGATGGGCACTGGTGTTTTGAACTCATGGTTGATGCCACCCTAGTGGCCGACATGGTGGCCTATCACCATTGGGATCAAAGTGTGGATGAAGTCTGGCAAAAAAAGGCCGTCAACCACATCTTCTCGATGCAGCTCGAGGACGGCGGTTGGAACATTTACCTCAATGGCCCAGCGGAAATCAATGCCACTGTAAAATGCTATTTGGCACTCAAGCTCGCTGGGGTGCCTACAACTGACCCCCGCATGCTCAAGGCCCGCGAGATGGCCCACAACCTCGGCGGACCGCCGCGGATGAACACCTTCTCCAAGCTGTACCTTGCGCTCGTTGGCCTCTACCCTTGGAAGCACCTGCCCACCATTCCCGTGGAAACCATCTTGCTCGGCAAATTTTTCCACGTGAACTTCTACGAGATGAGTTCATGGAGCCGCTCCATGCTCGTGCCTTTGGCCATCATCAACCATTACAAGCCCACCCGACCTGTCGATGTCACCCTTGACGAGTTGTATCCCGATGGATTTCACGAGCGGGATCTGAAACTTCCTAAGGATCCGGAATTTTTAACCTGGCGCAATTTTTTCATCCACCTCGACAAACTTCACAAACTTGCCGAGTGGTTTGCCAAGAAAGGCATCCACCCATTCCGAAAACGAGCTCTCCGAAACGCCGAGCGCTGGATGCTGGAACGCTGCGAGGGTTCCAGTGGTTTGGCGGCGATTTTTCCCGCCATGCTCAACTGCCTGATCGCCCTGAAGGCCATGGGCTATCCCGACGACCATCCCGGGGTCATTCGGGCCGCCAAGGAACTAAAAAACCTCGAACACGAAACCGAGGATCGTGTCTGGCTGGAACCCTGCCTTTCGCCTGTCTGGGACACCGGCATTATAGAAATCTGCCTCCACGCAGCCGGTGTTCCCGCGGATGATGAATCCCTTCGTAAAACCACCGATTGGCTGCTGGACAGGGAAATCCGATTTCGTGGCGATTGGAAATTCAAGAACAACGCCGATGTGGAGCCCAGTGGATGGGCCTTTGAATACGACAACAAATGGAATCCCGATGTGGATGACACGGCCATGATCCTCATGGCGCTTCGGCGGGTTCCCGGGAGTGACCGCCGCCGCCGTGATGCCGCATTGGAGCGCGGCCTTAAATGGATGCTCTCCTTCCAGTGCAAGGATGGCGGCTGGGGTGCCTTTGACAAGGACTGCACCAAAAATATTTTAAATAAAGTTCCTTTTGCCGACCATAATGCGATGCTGGATCCTGAATGCGCGGACATCACTGCCCGCATTCTTGAGTTCCTTGGCCAGGAAGGCTACGACCTAGACGATCCTCAGGTAAAAAAGGCCATTCAATTCCTCCGTGAAAATCAGGAGGAGGACGGTTCATGGTATGGCCGGTGGGGCGTCAATTATATTTATGGAACTTGGGCTGTCCTTCGCGGCCTACGATCCATCGGCCTCGACATGAACCAGCCGTGGCTGCAAAAAGCCCGCCGCTGGCTGGAGGCTGCCCAAAACGATGATGGTGGCTGGGGGGAACGCTGCAACACCTATGACGACCCCATCTACAAGGCGCAAGGGCCAAGTACAGCCTCGCAAACTGCCTGGGCAATCATGGGATTACAATCTTTTGGTGAAACCTCCTGCACCTCCATCAGCAGAGGCATTGAGTATCTTGTCCGAAACCAGAACGCGGACGGAAGTTGGACGGAGAATGAAACCACCGGAACAGGTTTTCCCCGAGTGTTCTACCTGAAATACGACAGCTACCGCAACGCATGGCCATTGCTTGCCCTAGCTGAGCAACAGGAGCACGAGAAACTCAACCTCATCCGCAACGGACACCATCTGAATGGTAAGCAAAAAGCCAATGGTGAATATGCCGGCGCAGCCCGATGAAGCCCAATATCCTCGCCTGCTTTGCGGTTGAGGAAGAAGCCAAACCCTTCCGAAAAATCGCGCGCGACTATTCCGCAATACAAATTCTGATTACCGGAATCGGCCGTAATAATGCTCGCAAGGCAACGCTTCGCGCTATCGAACAGACCTTGCCTGAATCTGTTTTTACCTGTGGCTTTGCAGGCGGATTAAACCCCGCTCATTCCAGTGGCAGAGTCCTCTATGCCTGTGATGAATCATTTCCATATCATGATTCACTCGCTGAAGCAGGAGCCATTTCCGCATCCTTCTATTGCGCGGAACGGGTTCTGATAACCGCTGATGAAAAAGAAATCGCCCGAGACACCACCCAAGCAGACGCCGTAGAAATGGAGTCAGGCGCAATCTGGGAAGTATGTCAGAAATCATCCATACCATGCTGCACTCTGCGTGTTGTCAGTGATGCCGCAAACGAAACACTCCCCTTGGATTTCAACCGGACACTTTCATCCGACCACACCATCAGCCATACCGCATTGGCCAAGGAGCTACTAAAAAACCCCGGTCGAATTCCAGAACTGATCCGTTTTAGGCGTCAAATTACGGGATGCGCCGAACGCCTTGCCACCGTGCTCGCCCGTGCAGTGTTGCCCCAGATTCAATCCAAGCCATAATTTGGCTTGGCCATCCCTAAACGAATCCGCAACCAAGTTCGAAGAATAAGCCAAAGTTTCCTCGGCTTGCCCAAGCGAGCCGTTGGCCCTTCAAAAACCTGAAAGCGATCACGTTCCAACACCCGCAAGATATTCCAATAAACAGCCCCCATGGACTCTGCGGCAACCATCGAACAACGCTCCCCCTTAGGTAATAACTCGGCGGCTTTCTGATAGTGCATTCTTGCCCACACGGCCATGTCTGCCGCTACGTGGTGAAATTCAGGAGAATAGCTCAGACTCAACAACGAGGCCTCATCCACCTCACATCGACGCAACTCCTCACGCGGCAAATATATCCTCCCTCTTTCCGCATCGTTTCTGACATCCCGAAGAATATTCGTAATTTGAAGGGCCTTGCCCAAGTGGATCGCATAATCACGAACGGCAGAATCCCTGTAGCCAAAAATTTCAATGCTCAATAAGCCGACCACCGAGGCCACCCGATAGCAATAGAGATCAAGCTCATCAAGCGTCTCGTAGCGGTCCTGCCTCAAATCAGTCTCGACCCCGAGAAGCAACTCATCGAAAAGTGAGAAGGGAAGCTTGTAGTGTTGAACCACGGGCTTCAGTTCCTGATTAACCGCCATGCGAGGTTCGCCACCCTCACATGCCCTCTTCACATCCTCCCGCCATTCCGCCAGCGATTCACGTCGATCATCGATGGATCGCGTGTCTTCATCTGCCACATCATCCACTTCACGACAGAATGCGTAGAGCACAGACATGGCCTCGCGTTTTTCGCGACCCAAGGCAATGAAGGCGAAGGCCAAATTGGAGGCACTCCGGCGGGTGATGACCTGGCTGGTCTGCATCCCCAAGATCAGGCGTCATCCTCATTGCTGCCCGGCAGCAAATTCAACCGTTGCATGCGGTAACGGAGCGCGTGACGAGTCATCTTGAGCTGTTCAGCAGTCTTGTTCATGTTGTGCTGATTCTTTTCAAGCGCCTCAGAAATAATACCTGTCTCAAACTCAAGAACGGCCTCCTCGAATGATTGCCCCGGACGTATGCCCGCGTGTTTGTCCCCATTCCCTCCACCCGAGCGCAGTCGCGCCTCAACCTCAAAATCCGGCAAACTGCCCGCGTCAATTTCCTCCCCCGTTTCCAGAATGACCGCGCGTTCAGTCACATTGCGCAATTCCCGGACATTGCCCGGCCAATTATGCGACAACAACTTTTGCTCCGCGGCGTCCGCCAGTGGAAGCGTGGTCTTGCCAATGGCAAAACTGTGCTGCTTGAGGAAGTGCTGCGCCAACACAAGAATGTCCGCGCCCCGCTCCCGCAATGGTGGTGGCCGAAATTGAACCACATTGAGGCGGTGAAATAAATCTTCACGAAACTGGTTTTCGGTGATGGCCTCAACAATATCACGATTCGTGGCCGCGATGATCCTAACATTCACCTTCCTTTCATCATTGCCACCCACCCGGGTAAATGTTCCATCCTCAAGAAACCTCAGCAACTTGGCCTGCAACGGTCGGCTCATGTCTCCAATTTCATCCAGAAAAATCGTGCCTCCATCCGCCTCTTCCACACGACCATTCTTTTGCCTCAAGGCCCCGGTGAAGGCCCCCTTCTCGTGACCAAACAATTCACTCTCCAGAAGAGATTCGGGGATGGCTGCGCAATTGATGCGAATGTAATTCTTCTCCCTGCGCTCGCTCAACATGTGGAGCGAACCCGCGATCAATTCCTTGCCCGTGCCACTTTCTCCAAGAATCAAAACCGTCGCATCCGTCGGCCCAACTGTGCGGATCAACTGGCGCATTTCCGCCACTTTCTCGCAATCGCCGACGATTTGATCCACTTCATAGACCTCACTCGTTCGCGCCCGCAGATTAGTGTTTTCTTGAATGAGCCGGAACCGCTCATGACAGCGCTCAACTGCATGCAGCAATTCTTCCGGCGCAAACGGCTTGGAAAGATAATCCGCGGCCCCGTTCTGGATTGCCTCAACCGCCAGCTTGGGAGTTGCGAAGGCAGTGATTACAATGGCTGGCAGGTTGGGCCAGTCGCGTTTGAGATGCTTCAACAACTCGTACCCGCTGATCCCCCCCAGACGACCATCGGTGATAACCATGAAAAACTCACTTCCGGCGTCCCGCAACATGTTCAACGCCAGTTCCGCCGATTCCGCCAACTCCACCCCATAGCCTTCGGCGGCGAGGATATCTTGGATCGACTCGCGCATGTTCGGCTCGTCGTCCACCACCAAGACAGGTGGCAATTTTCCCTTGATGCTCATGTTTGTTGGAGGGCGCGGGTTGGCAACGTTATGACGAATTCCGTTCCCTTTCCAAGCTTTGAATCCACATCGATGGACCCACCGTACAACTCAATGTTTTGTTTCACTATGGCCAGCCCAAGCCCAGTGCCCCTTTCCTTGGTGCTGAAATAAGCTTCAAAAACCCTCTCCAGATGGTCGCCGGCAATCCCTTCCCCTTCGTCCTTGACGCTAAAACGAATGGAAAAATCTCGGGTTGTGCGCGCGCTGATGTGAACATTCCCCTTGTTTTCACAGGCTTCACGAGCATTCACCAGCAGATTAACCAGAATTTCCCTGAGATGTCCTCGCTGCATCATGATTGCCGGCAAATCCTCCTCCACGCGAACATTTGCGCTGACATCAAAGTTTGCATGATTCGGAAACGCCTCAGAAATAGCTAGGCTCAGTTCCTCTTCAAAATCAAGTCGCTCCACCCGGCCTTCTGACAACTGTGCATATCCCATCAACTCCGTGAGTATGACATCCGACCGGGCCACCTCATCCCGAATCATCCCCACCTGTTTTTTGACCGCATCATCCTGTTCGTGCAATCGTCGATCCAACGTGAACGCAGCGTTATTGATGATCGCCAAGGGATTTTTCATTCGATGCGCTATCTCTGCCGCCAATCTTCCGGTTGAACGAAGCTGCTCCTTGCGCAATGCATATTCCCGTGCTTCCCGTTGCGCCTCTCGATCCCGGTCAACCAAAACCTGCACTCCATAACAAAGCGCAATCCAAAGCATCAGGAAACATATCCGGATTGAAAAAAGAGAACTCGCCAGCCTCTCCTCCTCGTCCTTCAACTCTCTTTGACTTCCCAAGTCCACCATCTGATGCGTGCGTCCCACACGATTAGTTGAACTAACAATCATCTCGGTCCCATTTCCCGCCACGGGTTCCCCATTCGTTGATTGAGAACCTTGGATTAAATTCGTGCTCTCCCAGTGAAATTTGTTGGATGAGATGACATAATGCGGCGTGTACACGCGAATCCAATTTTCGCGAGTCATCGTCTCCGCGCTTTCCCGGCTCGGGAGCACATACTGGAACCAAATAAAAATTGAGATCACGTAACAACCCACGGTCACCAGGTTCACAGCCACTTGAGTCATGGGAATGGGGATGCTGATTGCATTGCGCACCACAAGCACCAGAAATACCCAGTACACCACGCTATCAATTCCCGCAGTGATCAGGATCAATCCCGAAATCACAACCGCATCCACCACATTCATCAAGACAGTGAACCAATGTACCACCCGCAACGCCCAGTGATTAAAAAAAACAAAAAAGCCGACCGCCCCAACATTGATGATAAGGTAGGCAAAGAACATCTGTTTAACCGCCTCGTGAAACGCCTCCTCAGCCGGCTGCGGATCCGGCCAAATCTCCTTCCAGTAGAGAAGAAAATAGGCTGTCAGCCCAAGAACAGCGATTTTCACCGGCACGCCAATATCCCGCTCCATCAGCTTGAGCCGCTTATAATGCTGCTCATGATCAATCGACGAAGTCGTGATCAACTTGAAAAAACGCGCGATGGGCTGCAAATAGTTCATATCCGCCTGTTAAATTGGCCGCGCATCCTATTCTCCCTTCCCGAGAATTTGCAACGCCCGATCCGCTATTCCCTCCACTTCCCACAAGCGCCCCAAGCCCTCGTACCCACAAGCCAAATCCCCCTTCCCCGGCCCAATAAATTCCACTCCACGATCTCGCAACACACCCACATTGACCTCCGTTGCTGGGTGATTCCACATCCGGCCATTCATGGCTGGCGCAATCACGATCCGCGCCTCTGGCCGAAGCGTCAACGCAATGCACGAAAGAGCATCATCCGCCAAACCATTCGCCATCTTGCCAATGATGTTTGCCGTCGCCGGAGCAACCAGCAACAAGTCTCCTTCATCCGCCAATCGAACATGCGCAGGCCGCCACCCTTCCTCCTCATCATACAGGTCGGTCACCACCGGCTGGCGCGACAATGTCTTGAACGGCAGCGGGGTCACAAATTTTTGGGCGTCGACGGTCATCACCACGCTGACAGACGCCCCGCCCTTGACCAACAAGCTGCATAAATCCACCGCCCGATGCGCTGCGATCGAGCCGCAAACACCCAGCACAATCCGACTGCCCTCAAGCTCACTCATCACCCCGGGACTCCCTGTAAACTTCCTGCACCCATTGCCAATCCTCTTCCATCGATCCACTCACCCGCACGTGATCAAAATGCCCGGCTTCAGCTATTTCCGACTCCGCAACAGCCAGCCGCTCTCCAATCACATCCAATGCGTCCTTTCCGCGCGACACCAACCTTGCCCGCAATTCATCGATGGTCTCAGTCACAATATAAACCGACACCAACGCCTCGCCCAAGCGAACATCCCCAGCCGCCAACTCTTGCACGGCCAAGGCTCCCTGAACATCGTTCACCAAGAGCACATCACCGCCTGCCGCCAATTGCTCCAAGACATCCTTTTTTAATGTACCATATCTTCTACCATAAACCTTAGCCTGTTCCAGGAATTCTCCCGCCTCAACCCGCCGCCCAAACTCTTCTTCCCCGAGAAAATGATAATCAACCCCATCAGTCTCTCCTTCCCGGGGGGCACGGGTCGTACAGGTTACCACTCGGCGCAGTCCTGCGTTCTCCTTCAGCAGCCGCTTTGCCACCGTGGTTTTGCCCGCCCCCGAGGGTCCGGACAACATCAGCAATACCGGTCCAGACATCACTCGACGTTTTGAACCTGTTCGCGGAATTTCTCCAATTCCGTCTTCAAAGTCACTACCAAGCGCGATATGGCCGGATCATTTGCCTTCGATCCGATCGTGTTGATTTCACGGTTCATCTCCTGAGACAAAAAATCTAGTGTCCGGCCCACCGGCTCCCTTTTCTTCAGGCAATCATCGAACTGACCAAAGTGACTTCCCAGCCGCGTCAATTCCTCCGTGATGTCCGATCGCTCCGCAAACAAAACAACCTCGCGCAACACCCGCTCATCATCCATCGCCGACAAATCCACCCCTGCCTCCTCAACTCTGCCCAATAGATTCTTTCGATACTGCTTCAAAACCGCCGGTGCACGCCGAGCCACCTTTGCCACCGCGCCACGCATCAACCGCACACGTTTCACAAGGTCTTTTTTCAACGCCGCCCCTTCGCGGGAGCGCATGGCCACCAATTCCTTTAAAGCTCTTTCCGTCGCGGCATTAACCGTCGGCCAGTAATCAGCAGCAACCACCTCCCGTTCAGCCACTTGCAGTACTCCCGGCGCCCTGAGCACATGCTCCATCTGCACTTCCGAAGACAACCCCAAATCTTTTTTTAATTTACGGAAATCCCTCAGATAACGCTTGGCCAGTGCCACATCGATCACCGCCTTGCCATCCGTGCTCCCATTGAAGGCAACACTGACCCGCGCATTGACCCGGCCCCGAGACACGGCCCCACCGATCACCTCCCGCATGCGTGGCTCCAGCGCATCCAAATCTCGCGGCAAATGGACTCCAATTTCCCCTTGGCGACGGTTCACGGAAGTAATCTCAACCGTCACCTTGCACCCATCGCGCACGCATTCGCCGCGGCCATAACCGGTCATGGATTTCATGAAGCGCCGACCATGCCAGAAAACAATCCCCAGTTAAATCGCAAACCTCATCCCCCCTCCAGCGGCACCGAAACCCTGCTGATGTCCCGTGCCCCGCCCGATGCACCATCAACCTCCACAATCACCCCTTGGAGCAGCACCCGACCGGATGCCACATTGAACCGCTGCGGCTGGCAGGTAAGAAATCTTTCCACCACTGGCTCCACTTCGCGCCCAAGCACGCTGTCATGTGGGCCGGTAAAGCCTGCGTCGCACAGAAAGGCCGTGCCGCCAGGCAGTATTTGCTCATCAGCGGTTTGTACATGGGTATGTGTTCCCACCACAGCACTGACCCTTCCATCCAGTAGCCGCGCCATGGCGATTTTCTCTGATGTAGCTTCGGCGTGAAAATCCACGAAGATAATGGGAGCCTTGGCTTGTAACGCTTTCACCGCATCACGTGCCGCCAGAAATGGATTGTCCATCTCCCGCATGAAAGTCCGCCCCTGAACGTTGAGCACCCCCAGCGATGGCAATCCTTCGCGCTCCAGCACCATGTGGCCCTGCCCCGGTGTTCCCGGTGGAAAATTCACTGGCCGCACAAATCGTGGTTCCTCATGCAGCAAATCCACCACCTCCTTTTGGTCCCACAAATGATCCCCCATCGTGATCACATCCACTCCCGCCGCATAAATCTCCGCCGCCTTGTCTGGCGTAATGCCGTTGCCTCCCGCTGCGTTCTCCCCGTTGGCGATGACCACGTCAACCTCACGCTGCGCCCGCAATGATGGCACCAGTTCCCTGACTGCCTTTCGCCCAGGCGCGCCCACGATGTCACCTATGAACAGAATCCTCACGGACCCAACCTAGCCGCTGCCTGCAGCGGGCGCAATGTGCTTGTCGATCGTGACCGGCTGGCCATAATCCCCCCGCCATGAAACACACCCGAGTTTTCGCAATACTGCTTTCCTTTTCTCTGGCCGCATCTCTTGCGGCTGACGTCGCCACTGACATGGCCAAGGCCGCGAATGCCTTGATCGCCAGCCTCGATGCCAAACAAAAAGCCCAGGTTGTTTTTGACTTCAAGTCCGATACCCGAACCTATTGGCACTTCATTCCTGCCGAAATGCTCAAGGGCGGCGGACGCAAGGGCCTTCAGATCAAACATATGTCAGGCCAACAAATTGAGTTGACCCATGCCCTGCTCAAAACTGTGCTCAGCGAAAAAGGGCACACCAAAGTGAAGAACATCATGTTTCTCGAGGACATCCTGCATGTACTCGAAGGAAAAAATCGCCGGTTCGTTCGTGACCGCGACGCCTACCATATTCTTGTGTTCGGCAAGCCTGGCAACAAGGGGGCATGGGGTTGGCGATTCGAAGGCCATCATGTTTCGCTCAATTACACCATCGTCAACGGAAAGCTCAGCGTCGTGCCCTCTTTCCTCGCCAGCAATCCGGCTGTGGCAGACTTTGGGCCCGGCCGTAAATTGGTGGCCTTGGAAGTGGAGGAATTCGCCGCCCGCGACCTGCGTAATTCACTCAACGCCGCCCAAGCCAAGAAAGCCGTGATCGCCGACAAGGCTCCGCGCGACATCCTCACCTCTGCCCTGCCCAGGGTGGAAGTTTTGGAAAACACTGGCATCGCTTACGGTGATTTGGACAAGAATCAACGGGAGCAACTCACCAAACTTATTCAGGAGTACATCAATCGCCACAGAGCAATTGTTGCCAAGGAGGATTGGGCCAAGATCGAGAAAGGCGGCCTGAATAAAATCCGCTTTGCATGGGCAGGAAGCACCAAACCATTTCAGCCGCACTATTACCGTGTTCAGGGCCCGACATTCCTGCTCGAATACGCAAACACACAAAACGGCTCCAATCACATCCACGCCACATGGCGTGATTTCAACGGCGATTTTGGTCGTGATCTTCTGCGTGAACACGTAAAGAAGAATCACTAGACCCGGAAATCTGAGGGAGTGAAATCAGGGGGCAAAGAACACATCCCCGCAGGGCCGTGTGTTGGCGATATCTTGGAAGTTGAAATCTCCGACGTGGCCTTTGGTGGTGATGGCGTGGGGCGCGTCGATGGGTTCGTAATTTTTGCACCCTTTGTCATTACCGGCGAAACGGTTCGGGTGGAGATCATCGAGCGCAAAAAAGACTTCGCCCGAGCCAAATTACTGGAGGTCCTGACGCCAGCGCCTGAACGAACCAGCCCAGAATGCACTCATTTTGGCATCTGCGGAGGATGCCAATACCAGCACATCGAATACACCGCACAGACTCAAATAAAACTCAGCCAAATCCGCAGCTTATTTGAGCGAGTTGGAGGATTCTCCGGGGCGGTAGTAGGTGACCTTGTTCCCTGTCCCACCTCCTACAATTACCGGAATCGAATCATGGTCCGCCGCCAATGGAACAAGCCCAAGCAAAAGGCGGTGTACGGCTTTCTTCATCATGATTCACGACTGGTGGTGGACATGGACAGGTGCGAGATTGCCGAGGAATCTTTAAATGAACAGTTGATTCAACTGCGCGAAAATCCGCCGCCGCGCAACATGCAAAAAGTTGTCCTTCGCATCATGCCCGATAATTGGGAAATGCACCGGGATTCCTTCTTCCAGAATAATTTCCACCTCCTGCCTGAACTCGTCGAGATTGTGCGCAACAAGCTCATGGACGCCGGCACACGCCACCTTGTGGATGCCTACTGTGGTATTGGCTTTTTCAGCCTTTCTCTGGCCGATTCCGTGGAGTCATTCGTTGGCGTCGATATTGACAAGCAGTGCATCCTGCCCGCACGCCGCAACATGGAATTGCGCGACATTGCCAATGGCGAATTCATTCTAGGCAAAACGGAGGAACACATGGACGCCCTGCTGGCCAAATTCACGGCGCCAAACACGACTGTCATTCTGGATCCCCCGCGCAAAGGCTGCCATCAGGACGGCTTGCAAATGTTGGCCGATGCCGCGCCGGCACAAGTGATCTATGTGTCCTGTCACCCCGCCACCTTAGCGCGTGATTTGAAATGGCTGTGCACAGAAGGCGGGTATGAACTGACTGGGGTCACCCCCTTGGATATGTTCCCACAAACACAGCACGTGGAATGTGTGGCTGACCTGCGAAGAAAACAGGGCTAAGGGCTAAATCACTGCCAGAATTTCAATCCATCCTTCCGCCAAAGGAATATTTCCCACGCAATATTCTGGAGGAATGCAATCTCATTCGACGGAATGGCATGCAGCCCGCCGTTGTTCAATCCCACGGGGCTTTGCCACGTAAGATAAGCATAAAACATGCACGCGTTTAAATAAGTACCGCGAATGTTGGGTGTAAATCCATCGCTCTGCCGCAATATGATATCCGGCCGCCGCCACTCGGATAGTTCCCACGCCATCCCACAGGGCACCACAGGAATGTTCTGTTGTTGCCCAACAGACAAATAGGCACTGTCCGTCCGGAACAAGACATCCGTGGGTGAGAAGATGGGATCGGACCGTTTCCAAGTCTGGAACAACATGGGCAAGCTGCCTTGGTTGGTAACAGCCTGAGTCAGCAGCCGGATGTTGTTGGTCATCAGGGGGTAATTATAGATCGGCAATACGGAATGTTCCTGCATGACGACCGCGTCAAGCGGCAGAGCATTGGTGAAATTATTGGGATCGGTGATAACGTTAGTGATCGCCATGTAAGTTCGCAGATCACCCACATGAGATTGAAGCGTGTAACCTTCGTGGGCGCGCGCTTCAGCTTCGATGCGGAATTTTCCACCGACGGCCATCGTGTTCAGAACTCCCACCATGTCGTTGGCTCCCGTCAGCCCATTGCCAACAAACAAGACCCGCAACACTTCAGGATTGCGTGAGCGGTTAGTAGAAAGGTAGATGGGAACTTGCGGAGCTAGCGCGTTTGTGTGACCAAACTGGAACACTCCCGTAATGGGGTTTCCAACGGCCAAGGGAATATTGGAACGTCGCCCCCAAGTGCGAAGATTAATGCGGTTGAGGAAGAGAGGGGTACTCGCAAAGGCCTCCACCACAATGGCACCCAATAGGCAGACAAACACCATCGTCAGAATTTTCGCCGCGATTTTGCCTTTTTTCATCATATTTCCGGCTGTTTGGCCCTTTTGCCGGTCTGCAAGTACGGTATTAGACGAAGTTTACCAAGAGTTGGATACAGTTTTTGAGGAAATTCGGTTTGCCAAAAATATGCGAGCTTGCGCATTATCCCCGGTCTTGGCCGGGGCGTAGCGCAGCCTGGTTAGCGCGCGTCGTTCGGGACGACGAGGTCGAGAGTTCGAATCTCTCCGCCCCGACCATTTATTTTTCCTCCCACCATTCGCCAGCCCGCAGTCTGTCCAGCAATTCCCCGTCCGCTGGCGGAAACTCAAATTCGCCCAAACCCTCGGCCGTCACCCATTCAAATGCCTGACATCCGATGGCCTCCGGTTCTCCCCCGCGCATTGTGCATCGGAAGAATTTTAGGTGAACCTCTCTCTCTGGATATACATGAGACACCTCGGCCAATAGAAGCCCGACGTCCACCTTGATGGCTAATTCCTCGGTCAATTCCCGATACAGGCACTGTTCAGGAGATTCCCCCGGCTCCACCTTTCCCCCCGGAAATTCCCACAAACCGCCAAGGTGACTCCCTTCCTGTCTTTGGGTGATCAACAACTTGTCGTGACGAAAGACCAAGCCAGCAGCAACATCCACAGTTGATAATTGGCTTCTGGGCATAAAAAAGCCCGCCGCACATTAGCGGCGGGATAAGTTGATGGATCAAATTATCGGCCGTAGCCTGCCAATGTAGGTGTATCTTCTTCCGGAGTCGCATCCAAATCATCTCGGAACAACACCCATCCGCAGACCAATCCCGCCAGTGCGCCGCCCACCATTGGGCCAATCCAGTATATCGCTTGGCTGGTCCAAACGCCCGACACCATGGCCGGGCCAAATGCCCGGGCAGGATTCAAGGATCCTCCCGTCAGGTACATTCCCGCAAACACCGCCGCCATGACCAATGCTCCCAAGGCCAACGCCCCGGCAATGGGCGAACGGCCGCGCAGAATGGCTCCATAGAAAACTGTCACCCACAGAAACGCCAGCACACCTTCAATCAACATGGCCTGCCCATTGCTGACCCGCGGCTCCTTGTTGGTGATATCCGGCTGACCACCCACCGTTCTCAACGGTATGGTTGGAACGGCCATCTGAATTGGAGTGGGCGGTTCTGTGTTATCAAGCTGAACAATTTCTGTTTTGCCGAAGACAGGTTTCAACATCACGCAAGCCAAAACCGCCGCCGTAAGTTGGGCGACAATGATCAATCCCGCGCGTGCAACATTCAGTCGCCCCCCTACCAGCAGCCCCAGAGTAACGGCGGGATTAAGCTGCCCACCCGAAATCCCCGCAAATGCAGCTACCATCGCAGCAATCACCAACCCATACGCAATCGCCTGAACAGACTGCATGTAAATGTTGCCCATCAAATACGAAATTGACGCCACCACAATCATCAGCGCAAACACGCCAATAAACTCCGCCACCAATTGGCGAACAAGCGCGGGACGATTCAAATCCAACTCATTTGCGACAGCCGACTCCTGAACCATCGCTCCAGCCCGATTCGAAGATGTAGATTCGGCCGTTTCCACCGCCCCAGTAGCCCTATATTCAACGGCAGGATTTTGCAAAACGTCATCCATGATATTGTACCTCCTTGCTTTAAATACCACGATATCTCGTAGGTGATGTGAGAAAACCGAATTAGTCTCCCTGCGTCAAGGAGTTTTTATTGGCACAAGAAGCGACCGAATGATGGGCTATTCGCGGCTTTTATCGGGCGTTTCGGACGAATCGGTTCCGTTTGATTCCGATGCGGTCGCGTTGGAATCCGGTTCGTTCGGGTCTCTGGGTTTTCCATGAGGCGACGTCATGGGTCGCAATTCGGGATATTTGGCTATCAGAATGCGCAAGTTATCACCCGCCAAACGGTTTGCCACGGGAGCCAAAGGGTTGAAGCTGGAGGCAGAAGTCAGCATATCCCGTGCTTCAGCCGTCTTTCCCTCCCCCTCAAAAATAGCCGCCAAATTCAGGCGCGCATATTGAATCTCGGGCTTGTTCGAGTGTGCGACGATAATCTGCTCATACGCAGCCTTAGCCTCGGCTGTCTTGCCACCTTCATCCAGACAAACCGCCCGCCCCAAGTCTGCCGCCGCTTTCATTGGGCTTCGCCCATGCCTAGCGGCAAAAGCCTCGAATTGATTTTGCGCCTCTTCGTACTTGCCCGCATCAAGCAGCGAACGTGCCCAAATCAACCACGCCCTCTGGCCTGCGCTCGTTTCGGGATATTCGCTGTATACGGCCTGATAACTTTCCGGGGTTACCGACCCGTTGAGCATCTTCGCCATGTTCGTGCCCTCTAGAGCACCTCCAGCCTCGCCGACGAGTTGCGTGGCGTTAAATCGGTTGATGTAAATGGAGAAGCCCACAATCAGGGCAACACCCACGCCAACGATCACCGCCAAGCGGTTTTCCTCCACCCACGCCCAAAACTCAAACAGGGCATCAGACTCTTGGTCATGTTCACTCACGAGCCGGAGATATTTGAAATTTCAGGCCCGATTGGCAAGCCGCAAATCCCTTTCGCCTTGCCACTCTCCACCCCTCCCAGTACCGTCCGGCCGTGCAGGAGCCGCAACAATACTTAGCCGTCCTGATACTTCTCGGCATCGCGATCGCCTTTGCGGGTGGCAATTTACTCGTCTCCGTCATCTTGGGCAGATGGTTTGGCAAACGCACCGCCGGGTCGAGCGCGGTCAAGGACACCCCTTACGAGTGCGGCATGCTCCCCGAGGGGGAAGGCTCCAGCCGCATGTCCGTAAAATTTTACCTCGTAGCCATGCTTTTCATTCTCTTCGACATTGAGGTTGTGTTTCTTTACCCATGGGCGGTCATCTATAAAGACATGCTATCCGGTCACGCCGCTCTCATCTTGGGTAGCATGCTCTCCTTCTTGGGCATCCTCTTCGTCGGTTACATCTACGCATTGAGGAAAAAAGCCTTTGACTGGAAGAACTAGGCAGCCATGGGCACCACTCTGCCGCCCATTCAGTTCGGCACCTCTGGTTGGCGCGGATTAATCGCCAAGGATTTCACCTTTGACCGCGTGCGCCTTGCTGCTCAAGGTACCGCTGATTACCTCAAGGCCGAACGCCGCAAAAAAACTTCGCCGCTTGCTGC
>DJHS01000157.1:0-126 GCA_002433235.1 Verrucomicrobia bacterium UBA6614 | reverse complement strand
CGGCTTCACCGCCCTACTCTGTGACCGCGACACCCCCACGCCTGTCATCAGCCACGCCATCCGCGCCCGTAAAGCACTCGGCGGCATCAACATGACCGCCAGTCATAACCCTGCCGAATGGCAGGG
>DJHS01000058.1:0-5471 GCA_002433235.1 Verrucomicrobia bacterium UBA6614 | reverse complement strand
GGCGCTGCTCAATGAGGTGGCCGGCTTGGATGAACGTTGCCGCGCAAAGATGAACGAGGTGGTGGCTGCCAAGGAAAAGACGCCGTTCAAGGACATCCTGCGCGCCGAGGTGGATCAATTGACCGCCATCGACGAGGCCGCGCGCGGTGAGTTCCTCAACATCATCGACAAGCTGCCGCTGGCTTACAACGACGTGACCGCCATTTGGCGCAGCGTGGAAAAGAAGAATCCCGGCAACGGCGGTATCTTCTCAATTTTCGTGAGCGACCTTTGCAAGGGCTGCGGCGAGTGCGTGCAGGTTTGCGGCGACCACGATGCGCTGCGCATGACCGCCGAGACGCCGGACCTCAACGCGGAGCTCACCACCGCGCAGGTGTTCAGCCGCCTGCTGCCGGACACCAGCCAGAAATTCCTCGGCCTGTACAAGGACGACACCCCGGAGGAGAGCCGCGAGGCCGCCCTGCGCAATCACCTCATGGTGCGTCGCAATTACGAGGCGCTCGTCAGCGGCGATGGCGCGTGTGCCGGTTGTGGCGAGAAGAGCGTACTACGGGCCGCAGCGTCCGTCACCGAGGCGTACATGCGACCGATTTATCATCGCAAAGCAGCGCGCCTGCGTGAAAAGGCCACCGAGCTGGAATCCAACGGCGTGGTCAAGCTTGAGGCGCTCAAGGCGCGCAGCGAGGAGGAATACAAATGGTTCAAGCGCAGCGTGGCCCACACGGTGATGGGTTTGGGCGGTGAAAACGATGACGACACCACCGCCCGCCTCGCCGCGCATGGCGAAATTTCCGATGCCGAACTCATCGATGCGCTGGTGACGGTGTTGCGTCAGGACGCCTTTAACCACCGCGACGTGCAGGCCATCGACGGCCGGCACGCGAACGGCATGAGCGTGATGTACATGGGCGCCCACACCGGTTGCAATACCGTTTACGGCTCCACGCCCCCGAGCAATCCGCATCCGTACCCGTGGATGAACTCGCTGTTCCAGGACGGCGCGACGATCAGCTGGCTGATCAGTGAATCCGCCATCGTCAATCACGCCCGCCGCTCCGTGGTGCCCGAGCGTTTGGCTGATGCGTTAATCTCCCGCGAGAGCGACGTGGCCAGCGAGGGTGAGTATTTTACTCTTTCACGGTTGGATGACGCATTGATGACTGATCAGGAGATTCGCGAGTTGCCCAAGATCTGGACGATTGGGGGTGACGGTGCCATGGGTGACATTGGTTTCCAAAATGTGTCCAAGGTCATTCTGCAGAACAAGCCGAACGTGAAAATGCTGATGCTTGACACGCAGGTTTACTCCAACACCGGCGGCCAAAATTCCGACAGCTCAAACATGCTTGGCGGTTACGATATGAACCAGTTCGGTATTGCTTCTCAAGGCAAGCTCATCGAGAAGAAGAGTGTGGCCGAGGCCTTCACTGCCGGCCATGGTTCACCGTATGTTGCGCAGGTTTCCATGGCTAACTCTGCGAAGATGTACAAGGCAATGCTGGACGGACTGGAATATCGCGGCACAGCTTTCTATCAGTGCTACACCACCTGCCAGCCCGAGCACGGAGTGGGCGACAATATGAGCGCCGATCAGGCCCGCATGATCCGCGACAGCCGCGGCATGCCGGAGTTTATTTACAATCCGCGTGTGGGTGAGACGCTGACGGAAAACTTCGAGGTCAAGGGTAATCCCTCGCTCAAGCGGGACTGGTGGGAAACCAAGTACAAGAGCACCGGCGACAAGTACAACTACACCGTGGCGCACTGGGCTATCACCGAGGCGCGATTCCGCCAGCACCTCAAGGCCATTCCCGAGGCGCAAGCCGGCGAGTTCATTCACATCGACAACATGCTCACGCTCATCACGCAGCAGGACGTGACCTACCGCCGCGTGTTTAACGCTGACCACCGTGCTTACGTGCCCGACTGGGGCGTATATTTCAAGGCCGAGGTGAACGGGGAATTCAAGTACTTCACCGTGAGCCGACAGATGGTGCTTTTTGCCATCGAGCGCCGCAAATCATGGCGCATGCTCCAAAGTCGCGCGGGTGTGGAGAACAAGGATTATCTCGCACAGAAGAAGCTCATCGAAAAGGTGGACAAGGGTGACCTCACCCGCGATGAGCTCCTCGAGCGCGGCTGGGAACTGCTCAACGAGGAAGTAGCCGCGCAGTAATTCCATGGGCCGGGTTCGTGTGGCGGATGGTTTCTGCCTTCCTTGGTTGCGTCACCTTTCTGCTTGCCGGGGGTGGTTGTGTGGCTCACTTTTCCCGCTCACCCACTATTCATCAAGTGAAGAAAATGAAACGCATTTTATCCACTCTCCTTTTGATCACCCCGTTCATGCTGGCTGCGCAGACGCCCCTCTGGATTTGGCCGGACAAGGCGGAGCGCAATGAAGCTGCTTTTTTCCGCAAGGTGGTGAACCTGCCCGCGGGGAAGATCAAGTCCGCCAAGTTGCAGGCCACCTGCGACAATGGATTTTACCTGCACGTCAATGGCAAGAAGGCGTTATTTGGCTCGGAGTGGAACAATAACTACGAGATGGATGCGGCCAAACTGCTGGTGCCGGGCAAGCCCAACGTGTTGACGGCGCAGGGGGTCAACCAGGGCGGGGTCGCCGGGCTGGTGGTGAAGCTGGTGGTGGACATCGATGGAAAGAAAACCACTGTGGTTTCCGACACCACTTGGCTGACATCCCGCAAGGCTGGCAAGGGCTGGGAGGATGTTGATTACAAGGCCGAGGGTTGGACCCGGGCCATCGCCAACGGGAAAATGGGAGATCAACCTTGGGGCAATGTGTTTGGTGGGGCCGGTCGCGGCAGCGACGTGGCGCTCAAGGCACCCTCGGATGAAATTAAGGTGGCCAAGGGATTCAAGGTGGAACTCCTCTACAACGTGCCCAAGGGGCTGCAGGGTTCGTGGGTGGCGATTTGCGCGGATGACAAGGGTCGTCTGATCGCGAGTGATCAGGGTGGTCGCGGACTGTACCGCATTGATCCGCGCGGCGAAGAGATCAAGGTGGAAAAGCTCAACATAAACATCTCCAGTGCCCAAGGCCTGTTGTATGCCCATGGTGCCCTGTGGGTGAACATTCACGGCGGTGGTTCCGGTGTACACCGGCTTACGGACACCGACGGCGATGACCAGTTCGACAAGGACGAACACATCATGCCCCTGCGTGGAGGTGGCGAGCACGGCCCGCATGCACTTGTTCTTAGTCCAGACAAGAAATACATTTACGTGGTGGGTGGCAACATGACCACCCTGCCCAAGGTCACCCATTCCCGTGTGCCCACCAACTGGGGCGAGGATCATCTTCTCAAGCGTCTGCCCGATGCCCGCGGCCACGCCGCCAACATCCGTGCGCCCGGCGGCTGGATTGCCCGCTTCGACAAGGACGGCAAAAACTGGGAGACCGTCGCCATGGGCTTCCGCAACACCTACGACATGGCCTTTAACGTTGATGGGGAGCTTTTTGCCTATGACTCAGACATGGAGTGGGACGCCGGGACGCCGTGGTACCGGCCGACTCGGTTCTACCACGTGACCAGCGGCGCGGACTTTGGCTGGCGCACCGGCACCGGCAAATGGCCGCAATGGTATCCGGACTGTCTGCCGCCCGCTTATGGCATTGGGCCGGGTTCGCCCGTGGGCGTGACCTCCGGCTTGGGCGCCAAGTTTCCCGCCAAATATCAGAAAGCCATTTACTGCCTCGACTGGACCTACGGCACGATGTCCGCAATGCACATCACCGCCGATGGCGCTTCGTACACCGCCGAGCGTGAGGAGTTTGTCGCGAGTTCAAGATTGCGCATGACCGACGCGGCCATTAACCCCGTGGACGGCGCCATGTATTTCACCGTGGGCGGGCGCGGTGGTCAGAGTGCCTTATATCGCGTGACCTACACCGGGGACGAAAGCACTTCTCCTGTGAAGGCCCAATCTCCCCATGCCGATGTTCGGAAGCTGCGTCGGGAGCTGGAGCAGATGCACAAGCCGGGGGCCGGAACCGTGACCAAGACTTGGAATCACCTTGGCCACAAGGATCGCCACATCCGCTGGGCGGCGCGCGTGGCCATCGAGCATCAGCCTGTGGCCGAGTGGCAGGATGAAGCCTTGGCCGAGAAGGATCCGCAAAGATCCCTTACCGCACTGTGCGCCTTGGCGCGGCATGGCGACAAGGCACTGCAGCCGGATTTGTTGGCGGCGTTAAATCGACTGGACTGGACCAAGCTGGACTTGGGTCAGCAGGCTGAGTTGCTGCGGGTTTACCAGTTGGCATTCATCCGCATGGGTAAGCCGGCCGAGAAGGATGCCGCCATTGTGGAGAAGAAACTTGATGCATTCTACCCCGCGCCAGTGGCGGCTTTGAATCGCGAATTGTGCACGTTGCTGGTTTATCTGGAATCATCGAACGTTGTGGCCAAGACCTTGGCGCTTCTGGCGCAAAGCAGTGACCAATCCAAGTACAACTGGAGCCCCGAGTTGCTGTCACGCAACGCCGGCTACGCGCGTGCCTTTGCTGCCACCGCCGCCAGTTCTCCACAGCGTGACCAGATCCACTACGCCAAGGAACTTCGCAACCTGAAGACGAATTGGACCGACGAGCAGCGGCTGGATTATTTCCGTTGGTATCGCAAGGCGGAAAAATTTCGTGGCGGCAACAGTTTCGGCGGGTTCCTGCGCAACTTTCGCAACGAAGCCCTTGCCGGCGTGCCCGAGAACCTCAAGGCCGCCATTGCCGAGATTCAAAAAGAGCCGGTGGAAAGCGCGCCACCTTTCGAAATCGACACCAAGTTGGAGATCGGCGTGAAACCCCAGATGAAGTTCGACAAGGAAGAGTTGCGGGTCAAGGCCGGTGCCGGGGTTGAACTGACCTTTACCAACAACGATCCCATGCCCATGATGCACAACCTCGTGCTCGTGAAGCCGGGCGCGCGAATTGAGATCGTTACCGCCGCGGCCACCATGGGTGCGGCCGGCATGGTCAACAGCTTTGTGCCCAAGAGCGACAAGGTGCTTGCCGCCACCCCCCTCGTGCTCACCGGCAACACCTACAAACTCTACTTCAAGGCACCCACCAGCCCCGGCAAGTACGAATACATCTGCACCTATCCCGGCCATGGCCTCACCATGTGGGGCACACTGGTGGTGGAATAGAAAATTCGTTGAACCGGAACTCTACATAAGGTTCGCCCTGCGTCCCGTTCAAAACAAATCATCATGGCTATGGCTCCGAAATCTGTTAAGCAACTGAAGACTGTCAAAAAGAATGTCCGCAAGCACGTGGACGCGGCGCTGGAGTCGACCGGGGGATTGTTGCGGCTGGTGCCGGCTTGGGTGCCGCGCTCGTTTCTGCAGCCGGGCCTGCGGCTGAAGCTGCATCCGGATGACACCTACGCGTACGGTCTCAACCGCGGCGGCATTGATGAGCGTTGGTTTGGCTCCACCACCGAGGCGGCCAATGA
>DJHS01000109.1:13384-15644 GCA_002433235.1 Verrucomicrobia bacterium UBA6614 | reverse complement strand
CCGTAGCGTGAACCCAAACTTGCCCGCCCCGCCCGGCGCGGCGTCCAGTGGCAGCACTTCGCCGGTGATGCGCCGCGCTTCATCAGCCGAGACATCGATCGTTTCAGCCGCACGTGTCACCTCCAGTTTTCCTTCCGCGAGAATCTTGCCTTCCTCGGTGGAAATCAGCGTGCCAACTTCATCTTCACGTTCACGCAGCAGCAACGCTGCCTTGCGCAGAATCGCGCACCGCTCCATCGCCGGCATCGCCGCCATTAATTTGGCGCCCGCAGCCAGCCCATCAACTGCAGATGACACATCCGCCGGAGTTGCCGACGGCACCGTGTCAAACGCCTCGCCGTTGAACGGGTTGACCACATCGATGCGGTCATCACGCTCGGCCCAGTCGGCATTTAGAAACATTTTCATTTCTTCAACTTCACCATCGCCTCACCCAACGCATCGCCGATTAAAAAATAACTCTCCGCATTGCCAAACCAATGATGCCCGTGGCCGACGTTGGGGGAGTCTTCCTTCGGCCGGGCGAAGTCGGTGGTGGGGACGAATGTGACGTTGCCACCCAGTTCACGGCGCTCGGCGGCAGCTTTTTGGGCGGCGCGGATGGTGAGCATGTTTTTGCCGGCTTGCGGACCGCCGTTGCCGAGTTCGCCAATGACGACCGGCAGGCGCCGATTCTTGAACTGCGCACGTACGTCGGTGATGAGGTGCACGAGGTTGTCCTCGTACTGCTCGCGGGCTTCGTCATTATACATGTCGTTCCAGCCTTGAAACCAAATGAAACCGGCAATCTTCACCGGGCGACCGGCGAGCGCGGGAAACTCCGTGTCAATGTTCTCCAACGCCTCCTGCACTTCGGTGAGCATTTTGGTGTAGTACTCACCGGTCTCACCGCCGGCGCTGGGCGGGCGGAAATCTTTGTACAAACTTTTGCCGCCCCACGCGGTCTTGATGAGTAGCACGGGTTGTTCGGTGGCGTCGCCAAGCTGATGGCCGATCTGCAGCTCGGGCCCGATGTGATGGCGGCCAGTCGGTGTGCCGTAGCCGGTGTAGCCAATCGTCAACCCGCCGGCGAGCACGCCGCTGCGGTTGCGGAAACGCACGAACACATCATCACGCACGGACCACGAGCCGTTGGCGTCCTTGAGATGGGCGTATCGCGCACGGTTCTCCGGCTTGGCCATCACGTTCTTGAGGATGCCCTTGCCGCCGTTGTAATGGCGTGGGTGATCGAGGTCCACCACACCCTGCCCTTCCATGTTCGATTGGCCGGCGAGGATGTAAACCTGAATAGCGTTGCTCGATTGGCAGCCGGTGAGGATGGCGGCACACAACGCCGCCAGCAAAAGGGGGGTTCGCATGCGGCGAATTTAACCACAGAGGTACAGAGAGCACAGGGTTATTTTCGTTATCGGCGAGGCGTGGGAACTGTTAGACCATACGCACGGGAATGTTTGCTTTTGCTAGGTGCTCCTTTACCTGTCCCACGGTGTATTCGCCGAAATGGAAAATGCTGGCGGCAAGGACGGCGTCGGCGAGGCCGTCTTTCAGGACAGTCACCATGTGCTCGAGATTGCCCGCGCCACCGCTGGCCACAACCGGGACGCCGACGCTTTCGCTGATGCGGCGTGTGATCTCAATGTCGTAACCGGCCTTGGTGCCGTCGGCGTCGATACTGTTTAAAACAATCTCTCCCGCGCCGAGGGCGACTGCCTCCTTGGCCCATTCCACGGCGTCGAGCCCCGCTTCTCGCCGGCCGCCGTGGGTGAAAACACGCCATTCCTCCAGAGCGGTACGCTTGGCGTCGATGCTCACTACGATGCATTGTGCGCCGAACTTTTCCGCACCTTCCTGGATGAGTTTCGGCGTGGCAATGGCGGCGGAGTTGATACTCACCTTGTCAGCACCGGCTTTCAGCATGGTACCAATGTCTTCAACCGTCCGAATGCCTCCGCCAACTGTAAGGGGCATGAAACACTGGTCTCCAGCGCGCTCAATGACATCCACGATGGTTCGGCGTTCATGCGCGCTGGCGGTGATGTCGAAGAAGACCATCTCATCCGCGCCCTGCTCGTTGTAGCGCAGGGCCAGCTCGACGGGATCACCCACGTTGCGCAATTCTCCTGCTTCCGCTTTGCCAAACTGCACACCACGGGTGACTTGGCCGCCGTGTACGTCCAAGCATGGGATGACGCGTTTTGCCAACATCTCGAGTGGGCGGGAGGGTAGCGACCCGCCTCGCCCGGCACGAGCCAAAACTCAA
>DJHS01000109.1:6175-12959 GCA_002433235.1 Verrucomicrobia bacterium UBA6614 | reverse complement strand
TTTGCGGTTGCCGCCGCGTTCTCACTGTCCGCTCAAATTTTTGGCCCCGGGGGTGTTGTTCAAACGTCCAGTGTCGGCACGGCCTTGGGAGGTCAAATGGCCAAGCTTCCGCAACCTCGCAGCCTAGTTTTCGTTCAGCCTCCCGTGCAGGGGCCAATGCCGATTTACGGACCACAGCCAATTTACCCGATGATGTCGGCGATGAGACCAGAGCCGACCAACTATACGCTGCCTGCGACAATCTTGGGGGGTGTGATTGGCGGTTACTTGGGGCAAAAGGAAGGAGGCAAAACGACTCAGGGTGCGGCCATTGGAGCGGCTGCGGGGCTGTTTCTCGGGCAGGTGTTGGATCGCCAGTCTGAACGGCGATCCGGCAGGACGCCAATGCATGGTCCGCTCAGTCCATACGCCGGGTATCCGTCTATGTATGGGTCGGTGATGGTGATTACGCCGCCGCGCATTCCAGCGAGCTGGCCGGCAACAGCGATGTTTGGGAGACAGCCTTACATCGTGGGGCCCTTACATCGTGGGGCGTTAGGGCTGGTCGGGGAGTTCATGGGCACGGCGGGTCATCAGGTGGGGGAGGCGAGCTGCCGTTGTCGTCGCTGTTATCCGGCCCCTTGATTTCCTCGATGCCTTTCTCGATGGCGGCCATCAACTCCGTCATGCGTTTCTCATGGATTGCCCAGTCTTCCTCTGCCTGTTTGCGTTCCTCTCTCCAAACCTTGGCATCTTCATACGCTTGCACCGGCTGTAATGTGGCGATGATCTTGTCAAACTCCTTGGTTAAGTCTGCTTCTCCCGAACTCGAGGAGAAGCATCCAGTCGCCAGCGAGAGGAGTGAAACCGCGATGGCAGGCATGGACAATCGTTTCATGGAGATCCACATGGGTATATCTTGATCGGCATTTTTTCAATGCGGCTTTAGAGCGGAAGTTCTCGGGATTCATTCGTACCGATTTTCGTTTCAAAAAAACGTGATTTTCCAATGGGGTTTTGTTGGTGGCATGAGCTGTGCTGTGTTTGGGCTGGATATTATCACGAATTTGTTGTAGTATGATAACCATGAAACGCCTCGTTGTTTTGATCTTGGCCGTGCTGTCGGTGCCCCTGGCGCAGGCGCAGCTTTTTGGGCCGATCGGCCGCTTCAACATTCCGGTTTTGCCGGCGGCCGGGCCGGCGCCCCAGCAGGTGGGTGCTCCAATTTATACTCCCACGGCTACAGTCGTGGGGGCGGCCATTGGTGGCATCATTGGCGGTAACAGCAACAAGGCGGCCCAGGGTGCTGCGCTGGGAAGTGCGGTGGGGTTGGTGATTGGCCAGGTTTTGGATCGCCGGGCTCAAAAACGGGAGGCTGCGCGCCAACAGCCCGTGCAACAGCCGGGCGTATTGCCACCAGTAATCGCACCGGCGGGCGTTCCCCAGTCGCCGGCGGAGCCTCCCCCGAGTTTGCCAGTACCGGTGATTGATCCAGTGACGGGTTTGCCCGTGCAGGGCGGTGTGGCTGTGCCTGGGGCCAATGTGCCGCCACTGCCCGGCTTGCAGACACCGCAGCCGGCGGAGACACCCCAGCACAAAGCCAACCATATTTTTGGCCGTTAGGGTTGAAAAAAGGCCGGTCGTCGGCTATGTTGGCTGGCGCATCAAGGAGCGCTTAATATGAACACTTCCCCCATCCCCGCCCTCGGGCTGTGCGCGGCCATGCTGTTGGGCTGTGCCAGCATCAACGATCCATCCCACGGCGTCAATGTCACCCAACTGCGCGCGGACGAACGCGGTTTCGTCGCCGGCCTTGGCATCGAGTCACAGGACTTGGTGACAATTGCCGACAAGATGGCGCGGGGCATTCTGGGAGCCGGGCCTGTCGCCAATGCAGCAGGCCGGCCCAACATTGTCATTGAGCCTATCGTCAACGACACGCGGTTTCCGATCGACAAGGATATTTTCCTGACGCGTATTCGCGTGGCCTTGAATAAGCAGGCCAGTGGACAACTGAACTTTCTGGCACGCGACCGCATCGATGCGCTGGAGAAGGAACGTAATCTCAAGCTAAGCGGCCAAGTAACAGGTGGCGAGAAGGTGCAGCAAAATGAATTCAAGGGCGCGGACTTTATTCTCACAGGCACCTTCAAGGGCATATCCAGCCGTGGCAAGGCGGGCGCGAGTGACTACGTGCTTTACACCTTTCAATTGCTCGACCCGCAGACCAGCGATGTCGTGTGGGAGGATTTTCACGAGATCAAAAAGCAGGGCAGTGACGACGTGACTTACCGTTAGGGGCTGCCCATGAATCCCGCCCGGGTCATTTGTGTTCTGGTGTTGATGTTGGCTGCCTGCAAGGCACCGACTCTTCACCGGGCACCGGAGTACAGCAGCGACCTGGTTGCCGAGGGCCGCCGCCTCATTGCCCAGGCTCCAGCCCGCGACAAAAATCTCTGGCGGCTACGTGTGGCCTTGCTTGCGTTTAAACAAGGCCGTCACAAGGAGGCCCGTGAGTTGTTCGACCTCGCCCTGCCGCCCGTGGGAACCGTTCTGGCAGGCGGTGCTTCCACTCGGCGCGCGAAAAGCCTGTTTGCGCCCGAGGAGGTCAAGGTGTTTTATGGAGAGCCGTTCGAGCGCGCCATGGGCTGGTTTTATCGCGGCCTGCTTTACTGGCAGGATGGTGAGCCCGATAACGCTCGTGCATGTTTCCGCACCGCCCAACTGTTTGACGGCGCACCCGAGGCAGATCATCGCGGCGACTGGATTCTATTGGACTATCTGGACGGACTGGCTACGGCCAAGCTCGGCGGTGATGGCCGGGCACAATTGCGCCGCGCCCGGATCAACGCCGGGAGAACGAAGCTGCCGGATTACGATGTCAGCGCCAACGTAATCGTTGTATTCCAGTTTGGATTTGGCCCGTTGAAAAAAACTGGCGGCGATACTGGAGAAAAAATCGTGTACGCTTCCGGCCATGCACAGGCGCGGTCCGCAGTCATCCGTATGCCGGACCGAACCTTTGCTGCTCCCGCGCTGGATGACCTCACTTTTCAGGCCACCACGCGGGGCATGCGCCAGGTTGACTGGGTGTTGGCGCGTAAGGCGCGCGTGAAGAATGCTGCTGATCTGGTGGGGGACATCAGTTTTCTGCCAGGGGTTGTCTTGGCCCAACCCGAGGGCACCCGCACGGCAGGCTTGGCGCTGGTGGCCACGAGCCTCACCGCCAAGGCAGTGGGAGGTTCCACCCAGCCGCGCGCCGACACGCGCACATGGAACAACCTGCCCCAGCATCTCGCGTTCGCCACCTTGCGGCTGCCGCCAGGCGAACGGGAAGTGGACATCGATTTTCACGATGCCAACGACAATCTAATCTCAAATTTCAGCCGCCGGTTGAAATTGAATATCAAACCGGACGGCGACACCGTCGTACTGGTTGCCGATCAATGATTCCATGAAAAATATCCTGATTCTCCCTCTGGTTTTATTTGCGGCGGCCTGTGCTGTCGGTGGCGGTTCTGCTGTCGGCGGCGGCAATGCGAAGTTTCGTGCTTTGGGCAGCTTGGCCGCCGGTGCCGTTCGTTGCTCCGCGGTCAAGGAGACCCGGCTTGCGGACGGACGGCTGGAGGTGCGTGCCAATCTCCATAACCGCCGTGCAAAACGCATCCAAGTACAGGTGGGCTGTGTTTTCAAGGATGCCGAGGGCTTTTCCACTGGTGACGAGACAGCCAACCGGATCGTGACACTCGATGAATATGGCGAGCAAACCGTGACGTTCACATCACTGAACACCAAGGCCGCAGATTACACTGTGCAAGTGCGACTGCTTCGTTGATTTTAAAAGGAGGAACAATGAAAAAACTGTCCATCGCCATTCTGCCGCTGGCGTTCGCCGGCTGCGCCATTAATGGGCCCGCGCCTGCGTCCGCTCCCATCCGGGTTGTCCAGGGCGAAACGCTGCGTGTGGAAGGGCCGCGCCATGTGTATACAACATCGCCCGGTACGCCGCTCAACCGTCTGTATACCCCGGAACAGGCTCAAAAAATCGTCACTAATTTCAGGCAGGCTTATGATGCCATGGGTAAGCCGCGCATTGACATTCGCGTGAACACACCGTTTGGGACCTTGGCCCCCAGCCCTCTTCCTGTGCCCGGCGTGCAATTCGGCCCGGCCATAGATCCTGCCACTGGTCTGCCCGTTGTTGGCGCCACGCCCATTCCGGGCGCACCCAATCCCGTGCCTGCCGCGGGCGCGGCCATCCCCCCGGCTCCGACACAAGTTTTTGATGCCTCCGCCCTCACTGAACGCCAGACACAGCGCGAGGTGGAGACGCTCTTTGGCCGCCCATTGCGCTCCGCAGGCGCACAGTTGGTGGACGCAGACCTTGCCAACCTGCCGGAGTTGACCTTTGAGGTTCTCATTTCCGAGCGGGAGCTTGTCCTCCAAGGAATCCGCAAAACCGAAACCGTGACTGTGCCCGACATTCAGGTGACCGCTCTGCGGTTGGCCGACGCGCGTATCGTGGGGCAAGCATCCGTGCTGGACCTCTTTCCGCGCAAGGAGCAGGCCGCCTACATGCTGCGCCGTTACGACATCCGCCAACTCACCGAGGCCACCGCCTTGGCGCTCATGCAGGACATCGCGGCCACGGCTGAGCCCTGACCCGTTGGTGACATGAAGTCGCTCGCACTCCTTTGTCTGTCGTGCGCCTTGGCCCAGGCTGCCATTGGCCCGGTGGGGCTCGTGGGCACCAAAGCAAACCCGCGCAAGGTGGAGCGACTGCAGATTACCAAGCCGGGCGTGTATGAAAACTATCTCGTGGACAGCAACTGGGCGGGTGGCAATCGGGTGAAGATTACGGCAGACAACGTGACGCTGCGCCACTGTGAGATTCGCAATGCGTCGGGGAACGGCATCGGGGTGTTTGCGAAGAATGTGGTGATTGAGAATTGCAAAATTCATCACCTGCTCGCGGGCAGTTTCAAGGAGCAGCACGACGCGCACGGCATCACGGGGCGTTGGGGGAACGTGATTATTCGCAATTGTGATATCGGGTTGATCAGCGGCGATTGTGTGCAGTTCGACCCGGACCGGCGATCGATGGGGCGCGTGTTCATTGAAAATTGCCGGTTGTGGACCGGACCATTGCCGGCGGATGCGGCGCGGTTCAAAAAAGGCCAGCGGCCGGGCGAAAATGCGGTGGACACCAAGACGATGCCCAAGGGAGCGCGGGCGGAGTTGATCATTCGCAACACCATCTTTCACGGGTGGAAACAGCCCGGGCAAATCAGCCTGTTGGCCGCGCTCAATATCAAGGAGAACGTGAATGCCCGCGTAGAGCAGTGCGTGTTTTTTGATAACCAAGTGGCCTTCCGCCTGCGCGGCCCCACGCGGCGTGGCGGGGCGTGGGTACGCATCGATCGCTGCGCGGTATACGACACCGAGGTGGGGGTGCGCGCGGAGGACACCATTCAAAACCTGAAAATCAACCGCCTCGGCTTCGCCCGCTCCGTGAAGCGCAATTACCACACACCGGGTTGCGACTTTGGCAAGGGCTACGAAAACAAAGGCCAATTCGTGGCGCCGGATCTGGAACAGATTTTGCGCAACGGCATCAAGTAAATCCCCTCCGCGTCTCTGCGCCTCCGCGTGAGAATTATGCATCACGCAGAGGCGCAGAAGCGCGGAGAATTTTGTATTGGCTTGAATCGGCGGCCGTTTTCCCTGAGAACTGGCGCTCCGATTTCCCATGGCTAAGAAGAAATATAAGTATGTGAACGACCTCTGGAAGGATAGTGAGGTCAAGAAACTGGACCCGGCCAATCGGCTGATCTATCGCTCCAACAAGCTCGGCAGCGATCAACGCATCACCAATACCGGCGGCGGCAATACCTCCAGCAAACTCATGGAGACCGATCCGCTCACGGGCGAAAAGGTGGAGGTGCTGTGGGTCAAAGGCTCGGGCGGCGACCTGCGCACGTCCAAGAAGGAGAATTTCGCTTCGCTGTATCAGGAGAAATTGATTGCGCTGCAAACCGTCTACGCGAACAAGAAAAAGCGCGGGCCCAAGACGCCGGCGGAGGACGAGATGGTGGGCATGTACCCGCACTGCACGTTCAACCTCAACCCGCGCGCGTCGTCCATCGACACGCCGCTGCATTCGTTTGTGCCCGGCAAGCACGTGGATCACACCCACCCGAATGCGCCCATCGCGATTTGTGCCGCGAAAAACTCCAAGCGAATTACCAAGGAAGTGTACGGCGATGACATTGTGTGGACGCCGTGGCTGCGCCCGGGCTTCGAGCTGGGGTTGGAGTTGCAATCGATTTGCAGGAAACATCCCAATGCGAAGGGCGTGATGCTCGGCCAGCACGGCCTGATCAACTGGGCCGATGACGAAAAGGAATGCTACTATCTCTCGCTCGACCTCATTGAAAAGGCTTCCGCACACATTGAAAAGGCCTACAGGAAAAAGGGCGGCGACAAGAAAGCCTTCGGCGGCCAGAAACACGCCACGTTGCCGGAGAAGGTGCGCCGCAAGGTGTTTGCCAAGCTGCTGCCATGGTTGCGCGGGCAAGTGAGCCAACAAAAACGATTTATCGGCACAATCCAAGATGACTCCACGATCCTGCGTTTCGTAAACAGCAAGGATGCTGGTCGTCTGGCCGAACTAGGCACCAGTTGCCCGGACCATTTCCTGCGCACGAAAATCAAACCGCTCTATGTGCCGCTCAAGGCGGTGAAAAACAAAAAGCTCGATGATGCGTTCGTCGATCAATACGTCGAGACGCTCAAGGCGGAGTTG
>DJHS01000109.1:4629-5822 GCA_002433235.1 Verrucomicrobia bacterium UBA6614 | reverse complement strand
AAGCAGTACCGCAAGGATTACGCGACGTATTATAAAAACTGCAAACGCCCCGGCTCCCCCGCTATGCGCGATGCGAATCCCACGGTGATCCTCATCCCCGGCTGCGGCATGATTGCGTGGGGCAAAAACAAGAGCGAAAGCCGTGTGACCGCGGAGTTTTACAACTGCGCTGTGGAAGTGATGCGCGGCGCGGAAGCGATCGATAAATACATCGCGCTGCCGCAACAGGAAGCCTTCGACATCGAGTACTGGGCACTCGAGGAAGCTAAGCTGCAGCGCATGCCCGCCGAAAAGGAACTCGCGCGGCAGGTCATCGTGGTCATCGGCGCCGGCAGCGGCATCGGGCGCGAGGTGGCCCATCGTGTGGTGCGCGACGGCGCCCATGTCGTTTGCGTGGACATGAACCTCGCCGCCGCCCAAGCCACCGCCAAGGAAATCACCGACCAATACGGCGTCGGCATCGGCGTGGCCGGCAGCGGCATCAGCAACTGCGGCCCCGCCATCGGCCTCGCTTGCAACATCACCGACCGCGCCAGCGTGCGCGCCATGCTCGATGAAGTCGCCCTCGCGTACGGCGGGTTCGACAGCATCTGCGTCACCGCCGGCGTCTTTTGGCCCAGCGACACCACCGGCCATATTCCGGATGACAAATGGGATTTCACCTTCGGCGTCAATGTCAAGGGCAGCTACATCGTCGGCGACGAAGCCGCCAACACCTGGCGCGAACAGGGCCTCACCGGTAACCTCATCCTCACCACGAGCGCCAACGCCGTCGTCGCCAAAAAAGGCAGCCTCGCCTACGACACCTCCAAGGCCGCCGCCAACCATCTCGTGCGCGAACTCGCCATCGAGCTGGCCCCCACGGTTCGAGTGAACGCCGTGGCCCCCGCCACCGTCGTGCAAGGCAGCAGCATGTTCCCACGCGACCGCGTCATCGGCTCATTGGCAAAATACGGCATCAAATACAGCGAGAAAGAAAGCGACGATTCGTTGCGCAACAAGCTCGCCAAATTCTACGCCAGTCGCACCTTGACCAACGACCCCATCACGCCCGAAGACCAAGCCGAGGCCTTTTACCTGCTCCTCACCAAACGCCTCAACAAAACCTGCGGCCAAGTCATCAGCGTCGATGGCGGCCTGCACGAGGCGTTTTTGCGGTAGAAGAATTCACCACAGAGACACAGAGAACACAG
>DJHS01000109.1:0-4273 GCA_002433235.1 Verrucomicrobia bacterium UBA6614 | reverse complement strand
CTGTGTTCTCTGTGTCTCTGTGGTTAAAAAATCCTTTTGTGATCATTGCGGCTTACACCGCTTTTCTTGACTTTTTTTCCTGAATTCCCGATACACTCGCCGCCTCATGGCCAAAGAAACCTCTCAGATGGAAGCCATCGTGGCGATTTGCCGGCGGCGTGGATTCATTTTTCAATCCTCCGAAATCTACGGCGGTTATGGTGGCCTGTGGGATTACGGCCCGCTCGGCGTGGAACTCAAGCGCAATGTGAAGGATGCGTGGTGGCGCGATATGATCACCACGCACGATGAGCTGGATCAGCCCGAGGGGGCGCCGCGCCGCTTTCAGATGGTGGGCATCGAGTCGAGCATCATCATGCATCCGCGCGTGTGGAAGACTTCCGGCCATTACGATTTGTTTCATGACCAAATGGTCGACTGCCGCGAGACGAACAAGCGCTATCGGTATGACCACGTGAAGGGCCGATGGGTGGCGCACGAGGGGCAGAAGGTTTTTGTAACGACCGTGGGTGCGGATGATTTGCAGTCGGCGCTGCAGGAACGCGCGCTGCGTTTCTTTGGCCTGAAAAATAAATATGCGGACAAGCTGGAATGGGACGGCGAGATTGTCGATCTGCCGACGGTGACCGATCATGCCCAGGTGCTGGGGCCGGATGCGAAGGAAGTGGGGTCGTTGACCGAGCCGCGCGAGTTCAACCTGATGTTCGAAACGCACGTGGGCGCGATGCGCAATGAGGACAACAAGGCGTTTCTGCGGCCGGAGACAGCGCAGGGCATGTTCGTGAATTTCAAAAACGTGGTGGACAGCAACCGCGTGAAGGTGCCCTTCGGTATCGCGCAGCAGGGCAAAAGCTTCCGGAACGAAATCACCCCGCGCAACTTCACCTTTCGCAGTCGCGAGTTTGAGCAGATGGAGATGGAGTTTTTCTGTCACCCGGAGGAATCGCGCAAATGGTATACCTACTGGCGCGACCGCCGCTTCCAATGGTACGTGGACCTCGGCATCGATCAATCCAAGCTGATCCTGCGCGATCACGACGAGGACGAGCTGAGCCACTACTCCGTTGGCACGGCTGATGTGGAGTACGCCTTTCCGTTTTGCGAAGAGGGCGAGTTCGGCGAGCTGGAAGGCATCGCGCACCGCGGCGATTTTGATCTGCGCTCGCACATGGAAGGCAAGCTCGTTCGCGAAGGCGATGAGCTGGTCGTCGAGAAGGATGCCGAGGGCAATCCCAAGTATCCCGGCAGCGGCAAAGACCTCATGTTTCGCGACGACGAGGCGAATGAACGGTTTGTGCCGCACGTCATTGAGCCGGCCGCCGGTGCGGACCGCACGGTGCTCGCGTTTATTTGCAACGCCTACCACGAGGAGACCATCACCAACGAGAAAGGCAAGGAAGAGACGCGCGTGGTGATGAAGTTCCACCCGCGCATTGCGCCGTACAAGGTGGGCGTCTTTCCGCTACTCAAGAACAAGCCTGAGCTGGTCGCCAAGGCGCGTGAGGTGTGTAATCTGCTCCGCCCGCACATGGCGGTGTTTTACGACGAAGGCGGCGCCATCGGCCGGCGCTATCGTCGACAGGACGAGGCCGGCACGCCCTACGGCGTGACCATCGACTTCGATACCCTCGGCGAAAACGGCGACGAAACCAAAGACACCATCACCCTGCGCGACCGCGATACGATGGAGCAAACGCGGATGCCCATCAGCGAGTTGCTGGCTTTTCTGTTGGAGAAAATACGGTAGCCCCGCATACTCGCTCGCGTGACCCCCGCCGAGGCAACTCAACTGCTTGAAGATTTCCGTGCCGGCAAGATCAGTCAGGCACAGGCTCTTGCGGCGCTGGGCAAGGAACCGGTCACCGATCTTGGCTTCGCGCAGGTGGATCAGCATCGTGCCCTGCGCCAGGGCTTTCCTGAGGTTATTTTCGGTGCCGGCAAAACGCCCGCGCAAGTGGTCAAAATTTCCGCCGAAATCCTCAAGCAAAGCGACCGCGTCCTAATCACCCGCATCACGCCCGCCCACGCCAAGGCGCTGGCCAAAAAATTTCCCAAAGCCAAACACCACGAAGCCGCCCGCTGCGTGGTCATTGAGAAAAAGAAAAACACACTCCAACGCGCCGGCACCATCGCCATCCTCTCCGCCGGCACCAGTGATCAACCCGTTGCCGAGGAAGCCGCCGTCACCGCCGAGGCGATGGGCAACCGCGTGCAGCGCCTGTACGACGTCGGCGTCGCCGGCCTGCACCGCCTGCTCGCACGCGTGGAGGATTTCCGCGAAGCCAACGTCATCATCGTCGTCGCCGGCATGGAAGGCGCCCTGCCCAGCGTCGTCGCCGGCCTCGTCGACAAACCCGTCATCGCCGTGCCCACCAGCATCGGCTACGGCGCCAGCTTCGAGGGCGTCGCCGCTCTGCTCGGCATGCTCAACAGCTGCGGCAGCGGAGTCACCGTCGTCAATATCGATAACGGCTTTGGCGCCGCCTACGCCGCCAGCCAGATAAATGCTTTAGCCAACTCATGATATTCTCATTGCGTATCTTTTTTGGAATCGCACCTGTTCTCGCACTCGGAGCCATCGGCTGCGTGTCGCCGGCGCCCTCGGCAGAGACGGTTTACGCTCGCGTGCAGCCGGCGGCAGTGGAGATTCTCGTCAATGGCCGCATGGCCGGCTCGGGGAGTGTGGTGGATGCCGACGGCCGTGTACTCATCGCTGCACACATGTTGCCCGGCGGTGAAGCGAGGCTGGAGGCGCACTCTCCATCGCTCGGGCGGCATCCCGTGAAGGTCATCGCGCGGGGGCTCGGGCATGACTTGGCACTGCTGCAATTGCCCGAGCGCGAAACTGCCTGGCCGCACTTGACTCTCGCTGAACGTATCCCGCGTCCCGGCGAACCGGTTTACCTGTTTGGCGCGCCGGTGTTTCGGCATGAGGTGATGATTTCCGGCACGATGGCGCGGGCGAAACCGACCTTCGAGTTTTACAACGCCGCATTTCGCGAGATTGTGCACCTCTCTGCCATCTCGCCCATCGGCACCTCGGGCGGTCCGTGGGTGAATGCGCGCGGCGAAATTTTCGGCGTCCAAAGCGCCGCCATGACCATCAAGGGCGGGCATCAAGGTGTCGCATATGCAGCGCCGTTGTCAGCCATTCGCGAACTGATCAACAGACGGGAAACTATTCAAGCAGCCACTCTGCAGGCGGGCTTTGAGGAATTATGGGGTCAACAGCCTGGTTTCCTTAATAAACTGCCCAAGGATTTTCGTGGAGTTGTAGTCAGGCAACTCAATGGGAATGGTACTGCAGCAAAGGCTGGGCTGAAGGAATGGGACATAGTCGTTTCGGTTAACGGGAAAACATATGAACGGACCGAAAAACTGTTGCGATTTATTCGCAGCAAAAAGCCGGGCGACACCCTTCAACTAAAGGCGACGGATCGGGAGGGGAAAAATTTGCGAGAGCTTTCCGTGAAGCTGGTTCCGATAAGTTAAGCACTGGCCTCTACCTGTTCGGAGCAGGTAATGGCGGCAGATTGCCGCGACCTTTTTCTTTATCCCGCTGCAGTCTTTTTAACTCTTTCTTGCTGAGAACCTTGCCGGCTTTGTTGCGCTTGGTTGTTGGGTTAAAGTTTATTGATTCGACCATTGCGCCATTCAAAGTAACTCTACCAAAGACTGGGCTCTCTACCTCGAGCTTCTCTTCCTGCCAGCTAATAATCCTGAAATCCAGATTGCCGGCGCCTTGCAAAGTGGCCCGGGTCAGCCCCTTCTGCAATTTCTGATTACTGTTGCCTTCGCTTCCTCCGGCGAACTGAACCAAACCGGATTTGCTCCAAGGAACGTTCACTTCGCCGAAGCTGCTCTTAATCCTGATTTTGCCATCCTCAATGCGCGTGATGGTTCCAGTGACAGTATCGTCATTAACCAGCCGGATAGTGTCCTGTTTTGGGCTGGCGTTTACACCGGTTACCGCAACTGGCTTGCTTCCATTCCACTCACTGATCCGGATGTTACTGATCTTTATTGGATAAGGCGCCCGTGAAGAAAAGAGTAGCCCCTTACCTTTACCCGCAAACTCTTCTTTGTCTTTCCAGTTAGCCACCTGCACTCCATTAATCGACAAAAAGAAAGTTCGAGCCTTCTTATTGGCTCTGAGAGAAAATCGTGCACGAGCCCCAATTCCAGTCAGGTTTACCCGCGCATTGGCCCCCAGCCGGTCACTGACAAAATCTTCACCCTCCTTACTTTGCCGAGCTAGATTGGCTCCCGTTTG
>DJHS01000162.1:0-4962 GCA_002433235.1 Verrucomicrobia bacterium UBA6614 | reverse complement strand
TTGGTCTTTGAATCATTGGCCACCTTGCGCTTGTCCGTCGCTACTTTTTCGGCAGCAGCCTGTGCGGCCTTGGCCTTATCGGCGAGCGGCTTGGCATCGGCAGCCGCCTTGGCGGCGTCAGCAGATGCTTTGGCGGTGGTGTCGGACGCCTTTTTGGCGGCATCCACGCGCCGTTTGGCAGCAGTCACTGCGGCCACCGCCGCCTTCTCCGCCGTTTGCGCCTGGATCAGCTTGGTCTTGGCGGCGTTGGCCGCATTGCGTTTGTCGGTGGCGGCCTTGGCTGCAGCCTGTTTTTCCTCCGGCTTCTTGTTGGCGTCGCCGGCAATCTTCTTGGAATTCTCCTCAGCAGCCTTGGCTTCACTGTCCGCCGTTTCAAATGCTTTTTGGGCGGCAGCAGCGGCCGACTTGGCGGTTGCTGCTTTGGCCTCGGCGGGCTTCAACTGCGTGTTCGTCAGGTTATCCAGATTCTTTTTCGCATTGCCCGCGGCTGTCTTGCTGGTGGCGGCGGCCTTTTCCTTCGCCGCCAGATCCGCAACCGGTTTGGCGGCGTCCGCCTTGGCCTTGGTGGCAGCGGTTTCGGCCGTCTTGGCTGCCGCATCAGCGTCGGTGAACACCTTTACCTCGGCATCGTAATCGGTCTTGAGTTTGTTGTATTTATCCTCGTTGGTTTTCTTTTCCGCGTTGGCGGCATCGAGGGTCTTTTTCTTTTCAGCGATGGGCGCCGCCTCGGCCTTTTTCTTGGCTTCGTCGGCTTTCTTCAGCCGGTCGTCGGCCTTTTTCAATTCGTCGGCCTTGGCCTTCAGATTGTTGGTGTGATAGGTGACTTCCTTCTTAGCAAACGCCAGCTCGCGCTCGCGCTTGGCGAGGTGCAATTTGGCATCGCGCTGGCCGCGCAGCTCGGCGATCTGCTGGCCATTGGCGGCATTCCAAATTTTGCCGGTGTTGTTCTCACTGGCGCTGGCAAACTTGGTCGCGTCCGGACTGACGGAAACCGCGATCACCGGGCCGCCGTGGGTCATACTGCGGACCTGGTTTCCGCCGTTGGCATCCCAATGGCGCACCGTGCCGTCACGGCTGCCGGAGAGTATTTGGGTGTCGTTATTCGGAATTCGTGTGAGCGATAGGATTGGCTGGCTGTGGCCCTTGAGTTCCTTGTGCGGTTTGAGGCCGCCCTCGGGGGCTTCGCCGAGCGCGGCGGCGACGTCCCACACACGCATCAGGTTGTCCTCATGGGCGGTCACGGCCAGCTTACCGTTGGTGGTCCAGGTGACCGCGGTGATCTTGCTGGGCTTTTCCATTGCCACCATGGGTGCGGTGAACTTGCCGTCGGCCAGATTCCAAATGTGCAATGCGCCGTCGGCCGCACCGGAAAGGAGCTGCTTGTTGTCCGGTGAAAACGCCACGCTGGTGACCGGCATCTTATGGCCGGAAAGCGTCTTGATGGCAGCCCCGGTGTTGGGGTTGATGAGCCGGATGTTGTTGCCCTCCGCCACGGCCAAGGCCTGACCATCGCCGGCCAGCGCGATGATGGCGGCGTCGCTATTCAACGCAATGGTGCGCTGGGATTTCATGGGCTGGCGGCGCCACAGCTTCACTTCGCGATAACCGCCACTGGCGAGCACGTCACCGGTTTGATTGAAGGTCAGCGCGTGAACCATGTCGCGGTGGCTTACCCCGTTCTTGTACAGGTTATCCTTAAGCAGGGACGGATCGGTCAGGCGCGTAACCAGTTTTTTGCTGGGCACATGGTAAATGAAAATCTGGTTGGCACGGCCCGCGGCGGCGTACTGGCCATCGGGGGTCACAGCCACGGAATAAATGGCGTTCAACCCCTCGGGCAAAGGCGCCCACTCGATGGTGCGGGCGGCGGTGACGGTGCCCTTGGCGCCCTGGGCAATCCACAGCTTCAGCAGGCCGAGCTGTTGCGGCGAAAGGTTTTTGGCGGAAGCCTTGTTCTCCGGCGGCGGCATGGGCGGGTCGTCCACGTGCGCGGAAAGCAGAAACAGAATGCTCTCGTCGGGCTTGCCGGGCACGACGGCATCCGCCTCCATGATGTCTTGCGGTGTCTCAAGGATGAGATCGGCCTTGGCTTTGGTGCGGTTGTGGCAGGCGAGGCAGTTGGCGCGAAGGAACGGTAGGATCTCGCTCTGAAAATCAACCGGTTTGGCACGCTTCACATCGGCCACGGGCAGGGGGCCCTTGGCGTCCGCACTATGGGCCAACAGGCCGGCGGCCACGAGGGCCAGGGGAAGTTTGGTTTGGTTCATGTTGTGTTGCTAATTGTGTTTTAAATTATTTTTCACTTCGACGACCTTTAGCTTAAGCGGCTGGGTCACCTTGATGTTTTGATTTTGCAATTTCATGGTGGCCTCAACGTTCAGCGCGAGATCGCCCACGGTCGCTTTGTCGTTGGCGGTGATGGTCACCTTGCCGGTCTTTTGATCCTTGGCAATGGTCAGCTTACTAACTGTCAGGCCAGCCGTGCCGCCGGGCAGCGTGATGGCAACGTTTACCGGATCCACGAAGCCATACTTGCGTTCAAGATCTACCGTCAGCTCCACTTTCTCGCCCTGCTTCAACTGCGCGGCGGCGACGGGTTTTAGATCGATCGGCGCGGCGGTCACCTTCACCTTGATGGGTTGGCTGTAAAATGTTGCGGTCACGTCCTTCGGCTTGGCGGCGTCGGTCAACCTTTTCACGTTGGCGGCCGCCGCGGTCTTGGCGGTGTCAGCAGCCTTTTTCTTGGCAGCGGAATCGTCGTTTTTCTTCTTGGCAGCGGTCTTTTGCTCGGGAGTGGCGTCCGCTTTTTTATTGATGGCAGCCAACTCGGCCGCCGCAGCCTTGGCCGCCTTGTCGGCTTCCACGGCGGCTGCGTCTACCTTCTTTTGCTCTTCCTTGGCAGCGTTTATTTTCTCCGCGGGCACTCGGCTGTACTTGCCCTTCACTTGGGTGCGGAGGAACAGTGTGTGCTCGCCAACCGGCAATTTGTAGGTGTTCAAGTTCAGATCGAGCGTGGCGTCATCCTTGTTCTTAGCAAAAGTGACGTCCTTGAAACCCGACAGGACACTGTGGCCGAGACATTTTACCTTTTTATCGACCGCCTTGAAGCCGGCCTGTTGCTTGAGGTTGAACGGAATCTTCAGCTGGCCGAACACCGAGTGCTCGTACACCTTGTCTTCCTTGGGCGTCATTAGCACCGGGATGGTTTCCTGATCGGTCACCTGCAGTTGCAGTGTGTTGGTGAGGCGGGCCCGCACGCGGCTGCGCTTGGTCTGGCTGTCGTAGGCGATGCTCGACACGCCGGCGGATCGCGCGGCACGGGTGACTTCCTTGTCGCCCACCTTGGCCTTGCCGGTGATGGTAATGGAACCGGTCCAGTTTGGCGCATCGGTCTTGGCGGCAACCATGATGAGTGCGCTGTTTTGGCCGGCGGCAATGGTCGCGCTGCTGGCGGTGAGATGGGCGGGCAGACCGCTCAAGGTCAGCTCGATGGGTTCATTAAAACTATCGCGACGGAACGCCATCACCTTGATGGGCAACACCTGGCCGCGCCGCAGGAAGCCCGTCGGCATCGGCACCGGTTGATTGGCCAATGGCAATGAGCCCTCGGGCAGCGCCACGAGGCGGAAATCCGGTGCTTCCTTGCGGATGGACAACCGATACAGGCTGTCCGCGCTACCGCGGTTGTACAGGTCGTACAGCAGGATGCGATACGTGCCATCCTCGGGCGCAGCGAAGCGGAACGAGGGATCGACCGATGTCGTGTTAAACGTGCTGCCACCAATGTTCACGGGGCTTTCCTGCACTTCCTTCACGGTGCTGACCTGTTCCTCGCCCTTGTCATTCTTCGTCACACGCTGGATACGAAAGAACGGATTAGTCGGCGCACCAAGGCGTTCGCTGACAACCTCCACGAAATAGGTATCACCTTTCTTCGCATCAAACGTCACCCAGTCACGATCACGGCGCGGGTGAAACTGACCGACAAACTCAATAGGCACTGAAATCTTTTGTGCCTGCTCCGGCTTGTCATTGCCCGTGCCGGCCTCGGCAATGACATTGCCCTCGGAAAAATGAATGCGCACCGGGTTCGAAGCGCCCGCCGGGCTGGGCAGGCGATAGTCGGTACCGTCAAATCCCGCCGCCACGGGGCCCACGGGCGTGCTGCTGGTGATGTTCAGCTTGGCCGCGGCATCGCCGGGCAGCGTGATGCTCACCTCTTTTTTCTGCAACGGCTTGCCGCCCAGCTCCATACCCGCGTCCTGCCCGCCGGGCAGGTTGCGACCGTAGACGGTGTATTTCGCGGTGCTGCCGGGCTTGCCGACCGGCGGCACGATAAAATCGATGTACGGCCGCTGCGAGATGGTCAGCCGATATACGTGCGAGGCACCGCCGCCGTAGGTGAAATCATGCACCGCCGCGTAATAATCGCCGTCCGCCGGCGCGGTGAAGTCGAGGGGCTTGCCAAAGCGATTGCGCTCCAGCTCCAGCTCGTTGGCGTCCTTGAGCACCAACACCGGCGCCATCGCGGAATCGATGTTCTTGGCTTGGCAATCGACCAGCACGCGCTGGCCGCGCTTGAGGCTCACTTTAAAGTACGCGTAATTGCGCGACGGCGCCTGACCGTTAATGGTGGTGCCAAGCTTTACCTCCATCGCCTTGTCCAGTGACGCGCCGCCGGTGGAGGCCGCCTCAGGCAAATCGCCCACGGCAAACGCGCGCACGTTCGAAATACCAAACTGACCGCCACCCACCTGCGCATCATAAATGCCCACCGGCACATTCTTGGCGATGGTGATGGTGTATTGATTGGCGATCGCCTTGCCGTTGCCGTCCTTCTTCGGAACGGCCTTGATACCGGCATGCGAAAACACCAGCTGATTGGCGCCATCGAGATCGCCGCCGGCCACGGTGACATCCACACTGGTGCCCTGCTGGCCACCGGCGGGGTAAATGCTGTTG
>DJHS01000122.1:16050-19302 GCA_002433235.1 Verrucomicrobia bacterium UBA6614 | reverse complement strand
GCGCGGCCGATCTCCATGGAGCGCAGGCATTTTTGCAGGCTCTCTTTAAACGTGCGGCCGATGGCCATGGCTTCGCCGACGCTTTTCATCTGGGTGTTGAGCGTGGGGTCGGCCTGCTGAAATTTCTCGAAGGCAAAGCGCGGAATCTTGGTGACGACGTAGTCGATGGTGGGCTCGAAGCTGGCTGGCGTCTCGCGCGTGATGTCGTTGGGGATTTCGTCGAGCGTGTAGCCGACGGCGAGTTTGGCGGCGATTTTCGCAATCGGGAAACCAGTGGCCTTGGAGGCGAGGGCGGAGCTGCGGCTCACGCGCGGGTTCATCTCGATGACGATCATGCGGCCGTTGTCCGGGTCCACCGAAAACTGGATGTTCGAGCCGCCGGTTTCCACGCCCACGGCGCGGATGATGGCGAAGCTCGCGTCGCGCATGATTTGGAATTCCTTGTCGGTGAGCGTTTGCGTGGGCGCGACGGTGATGCTGTCGCCGGTGTGCACGCCCATGGGGTCGAAGTTTTCGATGGAACAAATGATCACGCAGTTGTCGGCCTTGTCGCGCATGACCTCCATCTCGTATTCCTTCCAGCCGATGAGCGATTCCTCGACGAGAATTTCATCAACCGGCGAAAGCCCAATGCCTTTCTTGGCCAGCTCCTCAAACTCGTCGCGGTTGTACGCAATGCCGCCGCCGGTGCCGCCCAGCGTGTAGGCGGGCCGGATGATGAGCGGAAATTTCCCGATACGATCGGCAATGGACCACGCGTCTTCCATGTTGTGGGCGATGCCACTCACCGGCACGTCCAGGCCGATCTCGAGCATCAGCTCCTTGAAGCGCTCGCGATCCTCACCGCGTTCGATGGCGTCCGCTTTGGCGCCGATCATCTCCACGCCGTGTTTTTCGAGCACGCCGGTGCGGAAAAGTTCCATCGCCGTGTTAAGCCCCGTCTGGCCGCCGAGGGTGGGTAGCAGCACCAGCTTGCCGTCCGTGCCAAGCCGTTTCAATTCCTCCAGTTCGCGGACGATGATTTTCTCCACCGCTTCAGGCGTGACCGGCTCGATGTACGTGCGGTCGGCAAACTCCGGGTCGGTCATGATGGTGGCCGGATTGGAATTCACCAGCACCACGCGATAGCCCTCTTCCTTGAGCGCCTTGCACGCCTGCGTGCCCGAATAATCAAACTCGCACGCCTGCCCAATAATAATCGGGCCGGCGCCAATGATGAGTACCGAATGAATGTCGTCCCGTCGCGGCATGAACCGCGGAGACTTAACGGCAAACCGGCGCCGTTGTCATGAGTTTTCTGGAAAAACCGGCCGAATGTTGTTCGCAGAGCTCCTCGGGAGGGGCGAGTTCCACCTCGCCCCTGTATCTCACGCGAAGGCGCGGAGACGCAGAGAACAATCCTCCGCGTCTCTGTGTGAGGATAAAAACAGGGACAAGGTGGAACTTGTCCCTCCCATTTCACCTCGCGAACGTCCGGGTTAATTGATATTATAACCGCATGGAACGAGTCGCGAACAAGTTCACCAGTGCCGCAGAAGCGTAGTAGGCGGACCGTTCAACGAATAAACTGCCTCCCGGTCATAATTGAAAATTAGTAGAAGACGAAAGGCCTTGTATGTATGAGAGAAATTGGATGTTATTGTGTGTGGCTTTGGTTTCAGGATTTATTTGGGTTATCAGGACAAACTTCTTAGAAGATGATCCGGATGTAGTGAGTATCGTCTTCATAGTGGTATTCGTAATTTCATTCGGGTGCTATTTATGGGTGACTAGAAACGATGGTGGAGGAGGAGGTGGTGGTGATGGCGGGTTTTAATTGACTAATCGTTAATGGGTCAAATCCGATTACAATTGGGTGATGGCCTTTGGATTCGATCGGCTGAATTCCTTGCGTAGACTTTCTGAAGCGATAAATTTAACCGATAATCCGTCCAGCTTGCGAACGAAGGATTTACTTGCCTGTGGGCTGACCAAATAATTTCGCCCTTTGGGGTAATTGTCTCGAAATGCCTTTAGCCCTCGTGTTTCAAAACTATGCGTAGACCATTTGCATTCAATGGCATCGACTACACCGCGGCCACGTGGAACGACAAAGTCCACCTCGCGTTGTTGCTTGTCGCGCCAAAAATGAATCTTTGAGATCGGTAACGAAAGCAATGTATCCAGCACCAAATGCTCCCAAAGCTGTCCGCAATCTTCGGGGCGTACCTCATTCCAGCCACGTGCATAACAGACAAAACCTGTGTCAAACCCGTATACCTTCGGCTGAGCCACGAGTTCCCGTCGTCCGCCTTCAGAATATGGTCTTAACAACCGGGCTACTTGCGTGATTTGAAAAACATCCAGCCAGTTCATCACTGTGGGTCGTGTAGCGCCGCAATGCTTGGCCATTGAAGTTACCTCCATCAAGCCACCACTTTGTCGCAATACGAGTTCAAGTAAATTTAAAAAATTGGCACGCTTGCCAACGCCAAATAACTCCTGCACATCACGTGCAAAATAGGAGTCGAACCATTCGCCGTAAAATTCGGGCTCGAGAGTCTCTGCGAGCAGGGCAGGGGGCAGTCCGCCCCGCAATAGTCGATCGCGCAAATCAGTGATGCCGAATGCAGGCAACTCTTCCGCCAGCACGGGCGTCAACACCACCTCCCGCTTGCGGCCCGTGAGGCTGTCGCGGAATTTTTTGGTGGCTTGCAGGGTGGAAGAACCCGTGGCTAGCACTTTCAATTTGGGAAACGCATCCGCCGCGATTTTCAGCAACCGGCTGGGATCGGGCAACTGGTGCACTTCATCCAGCACCACCACTTCTTTTTTCACCGAACGAAAAAACTCCTCGGGATCCCGCAACCGCTCTTCGCTGCTGGGTAGGTCACAGTTCAAAAACTCCGCGTCACCAATCGATTGCGCCAACACGGTCTTGCCCACGCGCCGTACGCCTGCCAGCCACGCCACCGGTGCCTTCCGCCATGCTTGTTGCAAACGATCCTGCCAATGCGGGCGTTCAATCATGAAAGTTAACTTTACATATAGGCGTCCATTTGTAAAGTTAGTTTTCCTCTTAAGTCAGTCCAAGACACTGATTCCGCTGGTTTACAGGAGGGTCTGTTGCTGTCCGTTGCCCGGCTTCAGGCCCAGCCGTTGGTGGCCCAATTCAGTAGCAGTACGGCCTTGAGGGGTGCGTTGGAGGTAGCCTTCCATGATGAGGAAGGGTTCGTAAACTTCCTCCAACGTGTCGGCTTCCTCGCCGACGGC
>DJHS01000122.1:15233-15696 GCA_002433235.1 Verrucomicrobia bacterium UBA6614 | reverse complement strand
GGGGCCGCCGCCGAATTTCACGATAATCGTTTCGAGGATGCGCTTGTCCATTTCGTCGAGGCCGTGGCCGTCGATCTCCAACATGGCCAGCGCGGCGTCGGCAATGGTGTTGGTGATGGTGCCGTCGCCTTTCACCTGCGCGTAATCGCGCACGCGGCGCAGGAGGTTGTTGGCAATGCGCGGGGTGCCACGGCTGCGGCGGGCGATTTCGGACGCGCCCTGTTCATCGATGCTGACGTCGAGCAAACCAGCCGAGCGCGTGACGATATGGGTCATGTGATCGGCCGAATAATAATCGAGCCGCTCGCGAATAGGGAAGCGTGTTAGGAGCGGCGCGGTAAGCAGTCCGCTGCGGGTGGTGGCGCCGACCAGCGTGAAGCGTGGCAGGTTTAGGCGCACGCTGCGGGCGTTGGGGCCCTGATCGATGATGATGTCCAGCTGGTAATCCTCCATCGCGGGGTAG
>DJHS01000122.1:0-14872 GCA_002433235.1 Verrucomicrobia bacterium UBA6614 | reverse complement strand
CATGCGATGGATTTCATCGATGAAGAGCACATCGCCTTCTTCGAGATTGGTGAGCAAGCCGGCGAGGTCGGCAGCCTTTTCAATGGTTGGCCCGCTGGTGGCGCGCAGATTGCCGCCCATCGCCCTGGCGATGATGTTGGCCAAGGTCGTCTTACCTAACCCCGGCGGGCCTGACAGCAGTAGGTGATCGATCGGCTCCTTGCGCTGTTGCGCGGCGGTGACGGCAATCTCCAGCCGCTCCCGCACCTTGTCTTGACCGCCGAATTCCGAGAAGACTGCAGGGCGCAGTGACGATTCGAATGCTGCGTCGGGCTTGCCCAGTTCGTCAGTGATCCGTGAGGACATCGGGCTAAGAGTGGAGGAGAGGGCGAGAGGGCGACAAGTGGATTCAATTAACAGGCGTCAGTCGAATGAGCATTCAACCTTCATCGCTTTTTCCAGTCGGTTCAAATATTCCGCGCGTGGGACTTCAATGGCACCGAATTGCTCGGTGGCGGGAGTGAGCATTTGGAGATCGAAGAGTTGGTGGCCGCGTTTTTTTAAATGCTCGACGAGGTGGCAGAGGGCGGCTTTGCCGGCATCGGTGACGTGATGGAACATGGATTCGCCGGCGAAGAGGCCGTGGAGGCTAATGCCGTAGATGCCGCCGGCGAGCTGGCCGCCGGCCCAGCACTCGACGCTGTGGGCGTGTCCGGCTTCGTGAAGCCGGGTGTAGGCGGCGATGAATTCCGGGCCAATCCAAGAGTCCTCGCCGCGGGGGCGCTCGGCGCAGGCGGTGATGACTTTGCGGAAGGCGTGGTTGCGGGTGAAAGTGAAACGGCCGCTTCGCAGGGTTTTGGCGAGACGGGTAGGGATGTGAAAGTGGTCCAGCTCGAAGATGGCGCGCGGGTCGGGCGACCACCAGGTGATGGGGTCGGCGCTCCACGGGAAGATGCCGCTGCGGTAGGCGAGGAGGAGGCGCTCGACGGAAAGGTCGCCGCCAAGGGCGACGATTTCATGGTCCCGTGGTTCCGGGAACCAGAGGGTGTCATCGAGGGGTTCCATTATTGGAATGACCGATTTGAAATTTCCAATGTCCAAGGAAACATCAATGTCCAACCCCCGAGTTTGGTTGCTGGAGCTTGGTCATTGCTCATTGGGATTTTCCCCATGCAATTCCTTTAGTAGCTCGTATTGCAAGGCTCCGCAAATTTCCATGGTCCAGAGGTCGCCGATGTTTTCATCAGTCAGATGATCAAAATTGACGTAGCTGCCATCTTCATCCTGTTGAGGGCTTCCAAGGGCACGCCAACTGCCGACACGGAGGTCGTTTAAAACCTGCAGGAGCCACTCGAGATCGGTGTCGGTGAGGGTCAGTATCCAGTCTTTACCGTCGGGCTGGAAGCGGGATGTGTCGGCCAAGAATGCCCGGGTGGTGGCACGGTTTTTATTTCGGAGGTCAGCCAACGCTTCCTTTAGGAGTGGGTTGGCGTCGCTGTCATCGCTGCCATTTGGGTGATGATTGGGGAGCTTTGGGTATTGGGGGAGGAGGGTGAGCAGGAGTTCCTTCTCGTTTGTGGTAAGCCGCACTCTGCGGTGGCCATCCTCGTGGGTGAGCGTTTTCATTCGTCGTGCTCCAGGGTGGCGGTCAGACCGTAGCCTTGAAGGCGGTGAACGTAGTGTTCGGCGCGTTCGAGGCCGTCGCGGGCAAGGATGCTTTTGCCTTGGCGGTGCACCTGAAGCATGTGCTTTTCAGCCTTGGAGCGGGGCCATCCAAAAACGGTCATGAACACGTGGGTGACATATTCCATGAGGTTTACGGGGTCATCCCAGCAAATAACCAGGTAGCCGGGGTCAAGGGCGTCATCGGTGCTGGATTGCGTCCGGGTTTCCTCGGCGGGCAGCACTTCTGGGATGGTGGTCTCGGGCACGCGGGATATTCAAATTTCGGAATCGAATTTTCAAGAGGGAGTTTGCGGGCAGGTCAATGAACGTTTGTCATTTCCAACCCTCGCGGTAAAGTACAGGCGATGGCGGAGCGCGACGACAACGAATTCCAGCGTGAATTTGAAGATGAAGAATTTGAAATTCCCGCCAACTACGTTGAAGTGCCGCCGGTGTTTCACTCGTTTCTTGAGGAAGGCCCGTTTTCAAAGTGCACGGTGTGCGGGACGGAATTGCGGGAGGACGGAACTCCATACCTGATTCACAAGGCATTTCATCGTGAAGAGGTGATTTTTGAATATGCGCTTTGCTTGCCCTGCCGTGAACGGATGATGGAGGAACTTTCGGAGGAATCGATCCAGCGGATCAACGCCTACATGGACCAGTTTGACATGGAGGCGCGAAACGAGAAGATGCTGGAGGAAAGAGGCACGGATGTGTCGGCTTGGTTGTCACATTGCTTCATTACGGGGCGGCCGGTGGATGGGGCGGATGAGCGTCATATCTACGCATTTTGCGACGGGCCGGACTTGGTGTTTAGCGGTCTGCCGATGGCGATCATTGGGGATGTGAGCGAAGAAATGAACGAATTGCTCTCGCAAAAGACACGCGATCGGCTGGACGGATTTGTGGACGAACAATTTGGGCTGCCGCCGGAGTTGCGCAAACCCATCAAGGACAGTCCGGTATTTGTTTAATGCTCAAGGCCCAATCTCCAAGAGTCAGGGAATGACCAAACCCCAATGACCAGGCCCTAGGTTGTTGAGATTTGATCCTTCCCCCCGTTTCAATTGCCTTGAAGAAACCTTCCCCACAGGTCAGTCTAACCCACGGCGATGTTGGACTTAGTCGGTAACAAGATCACGCACTGCGACGGCGTTTCGCGGCGCGGATTTCTGTCGGCGGGCGCGATGGGCATGAGTGGTCTTACACTGGCCAGCTTGTTGCGCGCTGAGGAAGCTGCCGGGATTGGTTCCTCCCGCAAGGCGGTCATCAACATCCATCTCGACGGCGGACCGCCGCAGATGGACATGATTGACCCCAAGCCCGAAGCACCCGCCGAGATGCGTGGCACTTTTGCCCCGCTGCGGAGCAAGCTGCCCGGCGTGCATCTTACTGAGTTAATGCCACAGGTTGCCGCGATGGCCAACCAGTTTGCCTTCATTCGGTCGCTTGTGGGAAGCGCTGGTCGGCATGATGGTTTTCAGTGCCAGAGTGGCTACAACATCAAGGATCTTGCCGGCATCGGCGGGCGCCCAGCGATGGGGTGCGTGATGGATCGATTGCTAGGTTCCACCGGACAAGCCCCGGCCTTTGTGGACCTTATGCAGGGTCGGCCGTTGGCGCGCAACAGTGCTCGCGCCGGATTCCTTGGGCCCGCATACAAGCCGTTCCGGCCAGACATCTCGCACCTGTTCAAGCGTGAACTTGAAAAAGGGATGCAGGGCGAACTGGCGCGTCTGGGCAACAACCATCAAGTGAGCTTGAAATTGCTGCCCGGCTTGAAGGCATCCCGGCTTGATGACCGTGTGGGCTTGCTGCACTCGTTCGACACCATACGCCGTCGCGCCGACAACTCGCGCATGATGGATGCGATGGACCGATTTAACCAACAGGCGCTTGGTATTCTGTTGTCAGGCAAGTTTGGTGACGCCCTCGATCTCGAGAAGGAAGATCCCAAGGTGCTCGCTCGCTACACACCGCGGCACAAGGAGGAAGGCGAGCGCTTTTACACTGCCGACGGCTACAATGCCTCGCGCAAGCTGCTCCTCGCGCGGCGTCTTATTGAGGCGGGCGTGCGTGTTGTCAGCGTCAGCTTCAGTGATTTTGATACGCACTCGAAAAATTTTACCCGAATGCAGCACCTTGTGCCCGTGGTGGATCATGCGCTGGCTACACTGATCGGCGATCTGCGGGAACGCGGCATGCTGGACGATGTGACTGTGGTGGCTTGGGGCGAATTCGGCCGCACACCGCGCATCAACAAGAACGCGGGACGCGACCACTGGCCGCGTGTGTCGCCGGCCATCCTTGCCGGCGGTGGCATGAACGTCGGCCAAGTCATTGGCGCCACCGACAAGCTTGCGGGCGAGCCTACGGCCCGTCCCGTGCATTATCAGGACGTGATGGCCACTCTCTACCACAACCTTGGTCTGAACCCCAATGCTGTCACAGTGGAGGACACCACGGGTCGCCCGCAGTATCTTTGCGACATCGGGAAGCCGATTCGGGAGTTAGTGTAATTCGCGCTGCTTCCACCGCTCAATATTCAGCATACATCAATCTCTTGAGTTTCATTGATGATTGACGAGTGTCGGATGGTGGTTTCTGAAGAGGAAAAGTCAGCGGCTAAATATGAAAGTCGCTGGCTTTTACTTTTTCCTGCTTGTTTAGCACCCGCATGTCGAGGCCGTCGTAGATGACGAGAGATTGCGGTTCCACGCTGTCCATTAGGAAGACGTTGCCACCAATTGTGCTGTGGGCACCGATGACGGTTTCTCCACCCAGGATGGTTGCGCCGGGGTAAATGGTGACGTGATCCTCGATGGTGGGATGGCGTTTCTGGCCGCGCAATTGTTGCCCGCCCGAGGTGGAGCGTGCGCCGAGGGTGACGCCGTGGTACATCTTCACGTGGTTGCCAATGATGGTGGTTTCGCCAATCACGGTGCCGGTGCCGTGGTCGATGAAAAAGTGGGATCCGATCTTGGCGCCGGGATGCAGGTCCATGCCCGTGCGGCTGTGGGCCCACTCCACCATGATGCGCGGGATAAACTCGATGCCTTCCTCGTAGAGGACATGGGCGAGTCGTTGTACGGCGATGGCTTCAATAAAGGGGTAGGACACGATGACCTCGTCCTTGTTCTTGGCGGCGGGATCACCGGTGAAGGCAGCGTCGACATCAGTGGTGAGTATTTCCCGGACGGCTGGGAGTTGGCCAAGAAAGCCATGGGTCAGTTCGCGTGCCGTTCCGCGCGAGTTGGCCTTGGAGGCATCATCGGGGGGATGGGCTTCGATGCTTTTTAAAACCTCATCCTCCAGTCGGCCGGCCACGGAATCCATCAGGAGCGCGGTCTCTGTTTTCAGTTCGGAGGAGTGCAGCACCTTTTCATCAAAATACCCCGGGAAGACCAGCCGCAGGAGATCGGTGGTGATATCCACGATGGCGGTGCGACTGGGCAGGTTGCTGCCATCGAGGTGGTTGATGGCACCGACCTTGGCATAGGATGCCATGAGCTGGTCGGTTAGTTGGGTGACATTCACGGGGTCAATTAAGCGTACGCGGGGGCAGGTTGGCAAGGAGGGAGCGGGTCAGCCGATGGAGAGTTCCTGTTTGATGTCAAATTTCTCGATGCGTTTGCGAAGGGTGGCTCGGGTAATACCCAGGAGCTTGGCGGACTGGACCTGATTGCCGCCGGTTTCCTTGAGGGCGTTGATGATAAGTTCACGCTCGACGGCGGGGATGATGCGCAGGTCGGGGTTAGCCCGGGCCCATTGGAAGAGTTTTTGGGCCAAGGCAGCGAGATCTGCGCTGGGAGGTTCGCCTGAGGCAGCGGAACTGGAGCCGGTGATTTCCGGTGGCAATGTGCCGGGCAGGATGGCATCGCCCTTGGCCATGACGAGGGCGCGCTGGATGGCATTCTCGAGTTCGCGGACGTTGCCGGGCCAGTCATGGGATTTCAATAATTCCATGGCGGCGGGTTGAATGGCGGGTGGGTCGCCGGGCGCATATTTTTGCAGGAAATAATCGATGAGCAGGGGGATGTCGCCGGGGCGCTCGCGCAAGGGGGGCAAGGCAACCCGGACGACATTAAGCCGGTAAAAGAGGTCTTCGCGAAATTCCTTGGCCTCGACGGCTTTCTCCAAGGGCTTGTTGGTGGCGGCGATGAGGCGCACGTCGACTTCCACGGATTCATTGCCGCCGACGCGCTCGAAGGTGCCGTTTTGCAGCACACGCAGAATCCTGGTTTGGGTTGCGAGGGTCATGTCGCCAATTTCATCGAGGAAAATGGTGCCGCCGTCGCATTGCTCAAACTTGCCTATACGCTGGGTGTTGGCGCCGGTGAACGCGCCTTTCTCGTGCCCAAAGAGATCGCTCTCCAGGAGATTTTCGGGAATGGCGGCGCAGTTGACGGCAAGGAACGGTTTGTCGGCGCGGTTGCTGTGGTGGTAGATGGCGCGGGCGACCAGTTCCTTGCCGGTGCCGCTTTCGCCGGTGACCAGTGCGGTGGCGTTGGCGCCGGCGAGTTGGCCGATGGTCTTGAATACCTCCTGCATGGCCGGGCTGCGGCCGATAATGCCCAGGTCGTAATCCTCGCTCTCCAGCAAGGGCTCGTAGGAGACCTTTTGCCTCATGTCGCGCGAAGCCTTGAGGGCGCCGGAGATGATCTCCTTGAGCTTGGGCACGTCGAATGGTTTTAAAAGGTAGTCATAGGCGCCATGCTTCATGGCCTGGATGGCGGTCTGCGTCGTGCCAAAGGCGGTCATGAGTATGACGGGCAGCTTGGTGTCAAACTCGCGAATCTTCTTGAGGGTTTCAATGCCGTTGAGGCCGCCCATGCGGACATCCATGATGACAAGGTCCGGGCTGACGCGCGGGATGGCTTCCAAGGCCTCCTCACCACTGCCGGCGGTGTGGAGGTCCACGTCCGCGCCAAAGATGCGCTCGAACGAGTAGCGCACATCGGCTTCGTCATCGACCAAGAGTAGCTTTTCCATTCTGGGCGGGCAGTTTAGCGGAGAGGCGAGTTCATTGGGCAGTATTTTCTTTGGCCCAAGCCAAGGCCTCGGCGCGAGTGGTGAATTCTTCGGACAACTGCCGGTCGCGGATGGTTTCCAGCAGCCTGCCCATTGCCGGGCCGGGGGAAATGCCCAGCTCGATCAAGTCATCACCCCGCACCAATGGTGGAATGAGCGCGGGCTGGTTGGTCAGGGTGCGTTGTTCTTCCTTTAAAAAATCGTGGATGTCGAGTTGGCCGTGGGAGGCAAGGCAATCCAGGCGATGTTGCTCCAGCTCCAGCTCGAAGGTGGGGCGAAGCAGCATGCGGCGCAGGGTGGCCTTGCGCATCCTGGGGGTGTCCTTGAATTGCATGTGGTGCCGGACGGTGAAGACGATTTCGTCGATTTGCCGGCGTGGAAACCGAAGGCGCTCCAAGATGTCGCCGGCCATTTCTGCCCCCAGTTTTTCGTGGGCATAAAAGTGGATGCGCCCATCGTTGCCAACGCTGGCGGTGGGGGGCTTGGCGATGTCGTGAAGGAGAAGGGTCCACGGCAGATTTTCATGAGCGTTGTTGGGCAACTGCTCCAAGGCAAGCCGGATGTGGTTGTAGACGCTGCCTTCGGGATGATATTCGGGCGATTGGTCGCAGGTGATCGTGGGCCGCAGCTCGGGCAACACATGATCCATCAAGTTGCTGTCGCGGAGAAGATCCAGACCGGGCGCGGCATGGGGCGGACGGAAAAGTTTCAGGAGTTCGTCCCGGATGCGTTCTGCGCTGACGAGACAAATTTTCTTCGACAAGTTTCGGATGGTCGCGAAGGTGGCGGGCTCGATGGTGAAATTCAATTGCGCGGCGAAACGAACGGCGCGAAGGAGTCTCAAGTGATCTTCGTTAAAACGGGCTTGGGGATCGCCGATGGTGCGCAGGCACTTTGCTTCGAGATCGGTCTGACCATCTACCCAGTCGTGAACGATGTTGTCGATGGGGTCCAGAAAAAGGCCGTTGACGGTGAAGTCCCGCCTTTCCGCATCCGCGCGGGCATGGCTGAAGGTGACCGCGGTGGGGTGCCGGCCATCGATGTATTGGGCGTCTGCCCGGAAAGTGGCCACTTCAAACTGGCGGCTGCCTTCCACCACAAGCATCACACCGAATTTTTTGCCAATCCCAATGGTCTTTTCAAACAGCACCTCCACTTCATCCGGCTTGGCACTGGTTGCAATATCGTAATCTTTTGGCGGTACGCCCCGCAGCTCGTCGCGCACACAGCCACCAACGAGGTATGCCTCATGCCCCTGGCTACGCAGGTGGCGGATGATTTCCACGGCCGTGTCACGCATTTTGAGAGGATAGGGCGGGAATGGGGTGGGGAAACAAAAAAGCGCGCCGGGGGGCGCGCCTTGTTCCTTGGAAAAGTTGCTCAAAGGTCCGCGTAGCGCGCCGCGAGCATGGCGGAGAAACGGGCGGCCTTCATCTTCCGCCTCTTTTTCTCACTGGGCTTCTCGAAATGGCGGTTGTTGCGCACGGCCTTCAACGTGCCTTCCCGGTCGATCTTCTTCTTCAAACGCCGTAGGGCGCGCTCGACAGGTTCGCCTTTCTTGAGCCTGATTTCGGTCATCCAGTAGCCTCGATTAAAAAGTGTCTTTAGCCCGCGATTTCCAGCCTTGGCCGCCGCGGTGGCGGTTGCCTCCCCGAATGGAGGGCGGGAAAAGTAGGACGGCCCCGCTGGAGTGTCAATTCATAAAAATGGATTTTTGGGGTGTAACGGGAGGAATCGCTCGATAATTGGGGCCATGTAACTATTATCCGGCACTGGCCGTCTACAGGTCGATTCCCAAGGTGGGAGCAAATGAAATGAAAACACAAATTACACTGAACACCGTCACTCGCTGGGGAGGGGTGGTCTTGGCCGTTGGAATGGGCGTCACGGCATTCGCGGATGATCGCGATGAACGCAAATCTTCAAGCCGGTCTCGGGATGGCGATGAGCGGGCCTCCTCCAGCCGATCCTCCTCATCGCGCAGCGCGGAATACGCCAAGCGCCGCGAAGCCTTCATGAAGGAGTTTGACAAGAACAAGAACGGCAAGCTGGACGACAACGAGCGGCCGAGCCGGACACAGATTTACGAATGGTACAAGAAGATGCGGGGCGCAAGCAGTTCACAGGCTTCGCGTTCCCGTGGTCATTCCGAACGTGGCCATGAGCATCATCGCGGGCATGACGACGACCGCCGGAAGGCTGAGGAAGCCCGCAAGCGCGCGGAGGAATACGCCAAGAAACGTGCCGAGGCCGCGAAGAAATTCCGTGAGATGATCGAGAACCGCCTGAAGGCGGCAGCTGCGGCTCGCGCGCGCGCTGGTCAACAGTTCCATTTCCGCGGTGGCCCGCCAACACCCGGCCGCTTCGGTCCGCCCAATATCAACCGTGGCGGCCAGCCCCAAAGAGGCGGGCACCCCCATGCTCGCTCAGGTGGGTCACCGCACCATTCTCACCGTCACGGCCACGGCGCGCGCCTTGGCCATGGCGGCCCCAAGCCGCAAGGGTACGGCCCGCGGCACGGGCACGATCGCGACCGGGCCAAACATCATGGCCGGCCGGGGCACGACCGCGACAAGCGCGGCAGCTGCAAAGGTGGCGGCTGCCCCAAGGGCAAGCATGGTCCGAAAGGGCACGGCCCGCGCCCCGGACACGGTGGCCCTCGTCCTGGGCATGGCGGCCCGAAGGGTTCCAGCGCCCGTGGCCCTCGCGGCCCTCATGGCCCCGGCCCGAAGGGGCATGGTCCTCGTTCCGGCGGACATCGCCCGCCGCATGGCCCGCCACCGCGGCGCGGCTTCGGTGGTCCCCGTGGCCCGCATGGCCGATAGGGTGGTGACGTCCGAGGAATGATTTCAAGCCACCGGTTCGCCGGTGGCTTTTTTCGTGGGTTTCGGGGCTGGCTTTGCTATCAAACGGGCTGATGGACGTGCCCGACCAAGAATTGATCGCCGCCGTGCTGGAGGGTGATGCGTCGAGCTTTGAGCCGCTGGTGGCAAAATACCAGCCGCGCGTCTTTGCCACGGCCCGCCGTTATGCACGGCGGGAGGACGAGGTGGAGGACATCGTCCAAGAGATTTTCATCAAGGCCTACCAGAAGCTGTCCACGTTTCGGGGCGAGGCGCCGTTTGAGCATTGGCTGATGCGTATGGCGGTGAGGACGTGCTATGATTTCCTGCGCAAGCACCAGCGCAACCGAGAGTTCACGGTGACGGAAATGACGGAGGACGAGACGGATTGGCTGGAGAATCGGGGTGAGGATACCACGGATCGCGACACTGACAGGGACGCGGCCAAGGCTCTGGTCAACCGGTTGCTGGAAGGTCTTTCGCCGGACTTTCGCCTAGTGATCATACTCTTGGAGATTGAGGAAAAACCGGTGAAGGAAATCGCGGAAATCACGGGTTGGTCCGTTTCCAAGGTGAAGGTGACGGCTCATCGCGCACGCGAAAAAATGCGGAATTTACTGGCTAAAGTAGCCCCTGAAAAGTATTTGTAACCAGCCGGGAACGGCCCCCGTCTCAGGAGACGGAAGGACATGAAACTGGACAAGATCATAGACCAACTGCTGAACACGGCACGCCGGGAGGAGCCGAGCGACAAGGTGCCTTATGCGTTTGAGAAGCGCATCATGGCCCATATCGCCGACCTGCCGGCGCCAGTGGACGCGTGGGCAAGCTGGGCGCGCATGTTGTGCCGTGCGGTGGTTCCCTGCGCCGCGGCGGCCGCGTTGGCGGTGGTGGCTTGGTTGTCTGTTTCGCCGGCTCAGCAACCGGAGACAGCAGCGCTGGATTCGGAGCTTGAAGAGATCGTCGCCATGGCGATCGAGATGCCGGTGGAATAATGCAATCACAGAAGGCCATCCTCGCGGTTCTGCTCATTTTTGGGGCGGGGCTGGTGGCTGGTTACGTGATTGGCCGCCAAGCGGCGCCCCGACCTCAAGTTGGTGATTCTCGATCCAAGAGGGTGCAGATTTTTCGTCTGGATGTTGGGGAACTCAGCCAAAGGCTTAATTTAACCACCGACCAGGAGGATCAGGTTAGAACCATCTATGCCGAGAGCCAAAAGCGGCTCAAGGGGGTGCTTTCCGAGGACATTCGCAGGAATGTGCGAGAGGAGGTTGCGCTGCGCGATGAGAAGATTCGCGCCATTCTCAATCCGCTTCAGATCAAAAAGTACGACCAGCTTCCTGGCATGAGGCGCCCCACGGGCAAGCCGTCCAACGCGATTCCCGGGCCGACCAACTCACCGCCCATTCAGCCTTTACCTGCTGAGGGGGGCAATGAAACCCTGCCGTTGCCAGAGGTGAAAACGGGAAAATAACAGGTTCCTTACTCCACCTTTTCGACAACAGCGGTGGAGCCGCTGTGGCCGATGATGCGCACCCGTTCGCCCGCTTCAATAAAATCCCCTTCGCTCATCACGTCAATCAACTGGTCATTAATCATAGCTCGGCCGCTTGGGCGCAGGGTTGTGTCGGCGACTCCTTCCTGTCCCATCAATGCTGACTTGGTTTCCTCCAAGGCCATCACGGATTCCACTCCGCTGGCCGAAGCCGGAGCCATTTGTTCGAACCAGCGTGTCTTGGGCAGATACTGGGCAAGGATGGCTGCTCCCACACCGGCGCCCGCTAGTCCCAAGATGAGGTTCCAAACCGACTGTTGCAATTCCAGTTGCCAGACGGGTATGGGCAAATCCGGGATGGTGGGGCTGCCCAAGTCAATGGGGGCGATCACCAGCGCCACCAGCATGGCGGCCAGCCCAAGCACCCCAAGGACCGCCATTCCCGGCATTACGTACAGTTCCACGATGATCAGCCCCAGCCCGATCAGGAACAACAGCAGGCACATGACCATTTGTTCATTCCCGGTGAAATGCGCCACGGACCCGCCCAAAAAATAAAACACCAGCGCCGTGATGCCCACGATACCCGGGACGCCAAAGCCGGGCGTCTTCACCTCAACATACAGCCCAATGAGGCCCACCATCAGGAGCACGGGGCTGATGGAGTCAAACCATTGCGCCCAGTTTTCCGCCGTGGACTGTTCCACATGCGTCACCGTTACTTTTTTTAATCCCTGTTTTTCCTTGTCCTCGTTGCGTCCAGTTTTCCCATCGTACAGGCCTTGTGCTGCCAATACCGCGTCCAGATTTTCTTTGGTGCCGCTGGAAAAGCCGATTCGTTCCGCATCCTTGGCCGTCAAGGTCAACAACTCCCCTTTGGGGCAGACCATTTCCCCTGCGATCCACAGCTCGCGCTCCTTGTTGATCATGGCCTCCACGATCTCAACGCTGTGGCCGTTTTCCTGCGCCTCACGTCGGGCCAGCGAACGCACGTATGAGTTCACCTTTTCTTCCATGGTTCCCGGCAATTCCTGCGCGCCCGCGCCGCCCGGTGCCATTAGGACCGGTGCGGCGTCGCCAATGCGTCCCCCTGGCTTCAGGTAAATCGCCTTGGCTCCCACCGAGATGAGTGCTCCCGCCGAGATGGCCTTGTCATTGACAAACGCAACCACTTCCCCATCGAAATCATCGATCATTTTCAGGATCTTTTCCGTCACGTCCACGCGGCCTCCATTGGTGTGGATGTCCAGAACCACCAGATCCGCCCCCTTTGATTCCGCCTCCTTGAAGCCTCGATCCAGCAAATGCAACAGCGGCGGCATAATGTCCCACCGGATTGGCAGTACATACACCGAGTCCACCTCAGCCTTTTCCGGCTTGGCCCGAGGTGCTTTCTTCTCCGGTATCGGCTTGTTTTCCGCGGCCCACAAGCCCACGGTCAACACGGCCATTAAAATCCAGATACCCCTCTGCATGCCCGCAAGCTATCCCAACGTGCCTTCTCTTTCAAGTCCGCCCCTCAAACCTTGCTCCCGCCGTCCGGCCTCTGGCACACTCCCGCGATGCGCGAAACTCTCCGCGCCTGGCAGGAGCAATTCGAGACATTCGCCCTGGAGGTCATCCTGGAACAGCGCCGCGACAAAAAAGCGGCCTGCTTTCGGGCCGTGCTCTATGCCCTGTCCAAGGTCTTCCACCTTGGCGTCAAGGGCCGTCGGCTTCTCTACAAGAGCCGCGTGTTTCGCGATTCCCCGTTGGGTGTGCAGGTGATCACCATTGGCAACCTCACGGTTGGCGGCACCGGCAAGACCCCGGTTGTGGAAAAATTTGCCCGCGTCCTGCAGGATCAAGGTAGAAAGGTGGCCATCCTGTCGCGTGGATACCGATCCAAGCCCCCTCCGTTTGGTGAGCGACTCCGGCGCAAGTTGCTGTTTCAAGATGACACCACTCCGCCAAGGATTGTCTCCGATGCCCGCAATCTGCTTTTAAACTCGGAGGATGCCGGCGACGAGCCCTACATGCTTGCCTCCAATCTCAAGGATGTTGTTGTGCTGGTTGACAAGGATCGTGTCAAGGCCGGCCGTTATGCGGTCGAGAAATATGGCTGTGACACCCTGTTGCTCGACGACGGATTCCAGTACTGGAAACTCGCGGGCCGCAGGCGCGACATTGTCCTCATCGATGCTCAGTTGCCGTTTGGCAACGAGCATCTGCTTCCCCGCGGCACCCTTCGCGAGCCGCCCAGCCACCTCGATCGTGCCGACACGATTTTCATCACCAAATGCAACGGCGACAACAAGCGGCTGCTTGCCCGGATCAAGAAACATAATTCCAAGGCCGGCATCATTGAGTGCATTCACGCGCCTCTCTATTTTGAAAATGTCTTCAATCCCGAGGAACGCGAGACCCTTCGGTTTCTGAAAGGCAGACGCATTGCCGCCCTCAGCGGAATCGCCCAGCCCGAGAGCTTCGAGAACAGCCTTGCCGAGGCAGGCGGTAGGCTGGTCTATGCCAAGCGCTTTGCGGACCATCATCGCTTCACTCAGCAGGAACTTCTCAACGCTATCAACCGGGCCAAGAAGCGCGAGGCCGAGGTCATTATCACCACTCAGAAGGATGCCGTCCGTTTCCCCAAGCTGGACCGGCGCGACCTGCCTATATTTTTTATGCGCGTTGAAATCAAAATCATCAGTGGAGCGAAAGACTTTGATGACTGCGTGAAGCGTATTTGTTTCCAGTAATGCCTCGTATCCGGCAAATCCTCGTCCGCGGCGTCAATTGGCTTGGTGACGCCGTTATGACACTTCCCGCCCTCATGCGCCTGCATGAAGCCCACCCCCATGCCGGCATCACCATTTTAACCCGCGAGAAGCTTGCCGACTTCTGGTATCGGCAGCCCGTTGTCACAAGGGTCAGGATCATCAAGCCTTCCGACTCGTTATACAATACCGCGATGGATCTCAAGGAGGACAACTACGATGCCGCCCTCATCTTTCCAAATTCTCCGCGGGCAGCCTTGGAAGTTTGGTTGGCAGGCATTCCCCGGCGCATTGGGTATGCCGCCAAATGGCGTCGCTTGTTTTTAACCCAAGCGCTGCCGCTGCGCCCCGGCCATGTCTCCATGTACAAACGGTCGTCTGCGGAGATCAAGCAACGCCTCGCGAATGAAGCGCAACCCGACATATACCCGTCGGAAGCCCATCACATCCATCAATACCTCCATTTGGCCTCCGCATTGGGCGCGGATCCCACGTCCTTTCCGCCCTATTACCACGTTCCCTATTACGATCTCCCGTATTTTCAGAAAAAATTCAAAATCCCACGTGATCTCAAGCGTCTGGCTATAATCCCCGGGGCGGAATACGGCTCTGCCAAGCGCTGGCCAACCGCGCGATTTATTGAGGTCGCCAACGCCCTCCATGAAAAATACCAAACCCACACCATGATACTGGGCGGCTTCGGGGACGAGTCATTGGCCCTCGATATCACGGCAGGATTAAAAGGCGCCTGCACAAACCTAGCGGGCAAAACCACCCTGCGCGAACTCGCCGCCATGCTGGCCGCCAGTGATTGTGTTCTGACCAACGATACCGGCCCCATGCATCTGGCCGCCGCCATCGGCACGCCCGTAGTGGCCCTATTCGGCAGTACCAGCCCCGACATAACCGCACCCTCCCACGGGAACACCCAAGTCGTTCAAGCTCAGCCTTCCTGTGCCCCGTGTTTCCTTCGCGAATGTCCGGTAGATTTGCGATGTCAGAATGACATTCAAACCGCAGCAGTGATTGCCGCTGTTGAAAAGAAGATAAATCTCTAGGAAGCCTTCGCCGCCATTTTGCAGATGCGCAGGTGGCCGTCG
>DJHS01000024.1:6224-36486 GCA_002433235.1 Verrucomicrobia bacterium UBA6614 | reverse complement strand
TGGCGGAGTGGGCGCGGGTGTTGGTGGAGTGGGCGCGGGTGTTGGTGGAGCGGGCTCAGGTGTTGGCGGTGTGGGCACCGGGGGAGTGGGCGTGGGAACGGGTGCTCCGGTTGGTAATCCTGTCTCAGGGTCAACTGCCGGCTGGCCGGGAGAAGTGGGCACAACAGGGGGATTCTCCACCGCTGGCTGTGTCAAAGCTGCAAGTTTGGTTTCCGCATCCTCAACCTCCTTCTCCAAGGCCCCAATCCGGCGGTCGAGCAAGTCTTGTCGCCGGCTAAGATCCAAGATCGGTGGCGAATCCTTGGGGAGAATCTGAAGCGAAGTCTTGATCTGCTCAAGCTCGTGTTGAGTAGCATTTAGTTCACCCCTGCTTTCATTCAACGCCTGCTCGGCCAATTCCAACTCGGACACCGAGCTGCAACCAGACAACCATGCCATGCCCACCGCGGCACACGCTGCAACCCAAACCTTCATTAACGAAACCATACGCGTTGGCACACCGTTTCGCAAGCCGGGAGTCAGGCTTGAATTTGTCCCACCGCAACGTACTCTATCTAAAGTCATGGCCAATCCCATTCGACCCGCCTGTTTCATCCTGCTTTTTGGCACCGTCGCCGCCATGACCGCCCAGAAGGAGCCCTTGTTCCCGGAAAAACTGAACACGGTCATCAAGCCGATCGGTACGGACAAGTCAGTGAAGTGGGATTACGACATCGTGTATGTGCGAGCGCTGCGGGCGGGGGATGAGGCGCACAAGCGGTTTTACACGGACTTCTCGGCACCGATCACGATGGAGCCGGGGGCGGACCTGATACGGCTGCGGCCGGATGGAAGTGAGGAGGTGCTGGTGCGCGGCGGCGACGGAAGCATCACGGACCCGATGGTGTCGTTTGATGGGAAGTGGGTCTATTACACGAAGATCCATTATCTGAAAAAAGCGAGCCAATGGAATCCGCCGGCGGCGGGCGCGGATATTTTCAAGATTCACCTTGAAACGAAACGCATCGTACGGCTGACGAATCAACAGTTTGCGCCGAATTTGGGTGCGGGCGATTGGGCAAGCGATTTTCGCAATACGGCGCGCAAGGAAAACCGCAAACATCACTTCGCCTATGGCGTATACAACATGGGGCCTTGCCCTTTGCCAAACGGGCGGGTGGTGTACACGAGCAACCGAGAGGGGTTCAAGCCGTCAAAAGGCTACCCGGCGGTGGCGCTGCAGCTTTTCGTGATGGACGATCGCGATACGGATTTGCCTGCGGACGAACGGCACCCGGCCAACCTCGAGAAGATCGGTCACCTGAACATCGCTGGCGCGCTGCACCCCGTTGTACTCGCCGATGGTCGCATCATGTTCAGCACGCTGGAGAGCCAGGGCATCCGCAGCCGCATCTCATGGGGCATTTGGACAATTCATCCGGATGGCTCGAACTGGGCGCCGTTGGTTAGTGCGTTTGATCCCGGTGGCGCGGCAAATGGGTTTCATTTTCAAACACAGCTCAGCGACGGCTCGCTCGTCATCGAGGAATATTACAACCAAAACAACTCCGGCTTCGGTGCGTACATCAAAATGCCTCCGCAAGTCACCTTCAGCCCCGCGTACCGCAATGACCCGCGCAATCCCGCGCTGCGCTTTGGCCGGCATTACAATGGCAAGGGCAAATACTATCGCATGGCGTTCATGCCCGAGCAGGCAGTGAGCCTCACGCCCTTTGCGCTCAATGGCGAGGGGCCTGCCGACCCCTCGGTGTTGGGCGACAAGAAATCGCCGGCCGTCGGCAAGTTCACACATCCCAGCGGCGCACCGGACAACCATCTCCTCACGATCTATACCCCCGGCCCGGCCAACCACCAGTACAAGTACCTGCCGCAAATCGATGGCGGCATTTATCTTTTGAAGAATGGTGCGGCCATCGATGAACCGGGCGATCTGTTGCTCATCAAAAATGACCCCAAGTATAACGAGAGCTGGCCTCGCGCGGTTGTGCCATACTCGCGCATCTACGGCATGAAGGAGCCCAAGCGCCTCGCGCCTGTGGCCAACATCGGCCAAGCCCACCCTGCCCTGCCTGCAGGCACGCCCTTCGGCCTGGTTGGCAGCTCGAGCATGTACAAGCGCGAGAGTTATCCCAATGGCATCGTGCCGCCCGGCAGTGTCACCAGCACTTACGCCGGCGGCCGTAACCCTTGGCGAGACCTCGATGCCTTTACCAGCCACGGCAACGGTATGCCGCGCAACTGGCACAACCAAGGTGCCGATGCCGGCTTGTATGACAACGCCGACATCCACGCCATTCGTGTACTGGCCATGGAACCCACCACCGACCGCCAACGCGGTGCAAACAATGGCCGCGGCTTTTTCAGCCACGCCATGGAACGCCTGCGCATCCTCGCCGAAATCCCCGTGCGCAAATTTCGCAACGGCAAACAACCCACTGACCCCGATGGCCAGCCCGACACCAGTTTCCTTGCCAAGATTCCAGCGGACACCGCGTTCACGTTTCAGACCCTCGACCGCGACGGCATGGTGCTGAACATGTCACAAACTTGGCATCACCTGCGCCCGGGCGAAATGCGCGTGGACTGCGGCGGCTGCCACGCTCACAGCCAAAAGCCCACCGATTTCAAACTCACCCTTGCCAGTAAACCCGATTACAAAATCTGGGACCTCACCGAAACCACGCCTCTGCTGACTGACCGTGCCCGCGACGAATCCAAGACCCAATGGGACACCAACACCGTCGGCGGCTTGCGCACCGCGAAACAACCCGCCACCACCGTCGAGTATTTTCGCGACATTCAACCCATCCTCAAGACCCACTGCACCGTCTGCCACACGAAGGAATGGAGGAAGCCCGCCGGCAACCTCGTACTCGACGACGATGACAACTGGATCAACGTCCCCAACCGCGGCAAATTTCCCGGCACTTACTTTCGCCTCGCCGTCGATGAGCGCGCGAAGTTCGGCCATCAGCCCATCGGCTATCCCTCGTGGGGTTACCCGAATGCCTCCCGCTACATCCGCAAACTGCAATCCCGCCGCAGCCTGTTGACCTGGAAAATCTACGGCCGCCGCCTCGACGGCTTTTCCAACGACGACCACCCCAGCGAACCCAATCCCGGTATCGGACATTTCGAGCATCACGGCAAACGCGTCGACACCGCCCACGCCCGCGCACGGTACGACCTCGATTACATTGGCAGCGCCATGCCCCCACCCGCCGCCATTCGTGGCACCTTCAAGAGCCCCGGCGGCAAACCCATTAAAGTGCCGCCCCTCACCGATGAAGCCAAACGCACCTTCACCCGCTGGATTGACCTCGGCTGCCCAATCGACCTCAACCCTAAATTCGGCTGGCACCTCGATGACAACCGCCCCGTCCTCACCCTTGCCGAGCCCGCCCCCAACCATGCCGGACCTCTCAGCCGCCTGCGCATCGGCATGGATGACTACGGCACTGGCCTCAATCTCGAGACCTTCACGGTCACCAGCTCGTTAAAAATCAACAGCCTCGCCCCCGGCGAAAACCTCGCCCCGCATTTCCGTAAATCCACCCAAGGTGTTTGGGAACTGCCCCTCAATCAACCCATCCCCTACCGCACCCACAAAACCGCCCACTGGACCGCCAGCATCAAGGACAAGCAAGGCAACGAAACCAAAATCGTCCGCATCCTTGAAGTGCCACCCACTCCAACCACCGCGCGAAAATGAAACTCATCATTCCAATTCTCATCGCCGTCACCCTCCACGCCGCCCCGCGAAACGCCACCAAGCCCATTCCGCTTGGCAAGATGCCCGCCCGCGTGCATGTCTTTGAAGATTACGAAACGGAAATCGAAAAACGCTGGTGGCTGCGCGGCGAACCGGTGAAGGACAATCTGCCACCAAGCCTTTCCGCCAGCCGACCCAATTCCCGCGCCAGCCGCGCCACGGACACGAAGGATTTCGACCGCAAACAGGGTGACCAAACCAAGCCATTCAAAGCTGTCATCTTTAACCCCGTGCCCGGCCCGCCAATGGGGACGAACACCTGCCTTACCTTCCGCTACTGGCTCAAGGGCACGGACACCTTGCGCGTGCAGATTTACAGCCTCAGTAAAAACTACCACCGCCACCTCATCCTGCAAAATCTGCCACAAAGCCAGTGGCAAACCGCTACTGTCGACATGACCAAGGCCCGCCGTCCCGATGGCTCCGGCGGACCGCTCGCCGCTGATGAGCGCATCGATGACATTCAGTTTTACATTTCGCCCAACGCGGAGCTGCGCATTGACGACATCGCTCTCTATGAAGCCGCCGCACAGGATGAATCCCGCCCGTTCCCTCGGCGCATTATATTCACCGGCTGGTTTGACACCGGACAACAGGGCAAGGAATGGCCCGGCGATTTCAAGATTGTACCACATGAAAAACCCCGCACTTGGGACGCCGCGCAGGCCGTGCCACACCCGGAAAAGAAACTTCCTTGGCTGCGAATACAATTGCGTGGCATGCGCGAGTTGAGCAAACAGAACGAATTGTATTTCAAGTACCTCGCTCAGGCCGGCAAGGATGCCAGCCTGATCGTCAAGCTGGTCAACTCACAAACAGGCAACCAATACGCCGTGCGCATTCGGAATCTGAACGACAAGGAATGGGACGAGGTGACCATCCCCTTCACCCCCAACCGGAGGCTGCCCGGTGACCGAACACCCACCATCGATGAAATCCACCTGATGCTGGAGTCGCCCGGCAAACTGCTGGTGGACGATCTTTTGCTCTACGAACCCGGCGGCGCGAAGCCCGCTCAAGACTCGTCGCGATAACGCTGGGCCACGGGAATACGACGGCCCATCCCGAATGCCTTGCTAGTCACTTTCAGACCCGGCGCAGCCTGCCGGCGCTTGTACTCGTTTAAATCAATCAAGCGCGTCACTCGTCGCACGGTGTCAGCATCAAACCCCTCCCTGATGATCCATGGTACTGATCGTCCGTCCACCACGTAGTGCTCCAGAATGGCATCCAGCACGTCATAGGGCGGCAGGGAATCCTCATCTTTCTGGTCCGGCCGCAATTCGGCCGAGGGCGGCTTGTCGATGGTGGATGCCGGGATAATCTCCCGGTCCCGATTAATCCAGCGCGCAAGTTGGTAAACCAAGGCCTTGGGCACATCACTGATCACCGCCAGCCCGCCACACATGTCCCCGTACAAAGTACAATAGCCCACCGCCAGTTCGCTCTTGTTCCCCGTGGTCAACACCAGCGCGCCAAACTTGTTGGACACCGACATCAGGATCAATCCACGCAGCCGAGCCTGCATGTTCTCTTCCGTCACATCTTCCTCGCGCCCTTCAAACACCGGCGCCAATTCACCTTTCAAGGTATCAAAAGCTTTCTCGATGGGCACGATGTCCAGCCGAATGCCGAGGTTTTTCGCCAAGACCTTGGCATCATCCACGCTGCCTTGGGAGGAATACTGCGAAGGCATGGCCACGCCGCGGACATTTTCCGCGCCTAGCGCCTCCACGGCCAGACACGCCGTCACCGCCGAGTCAATGCCTCCGCTCAGGCCGATGACCGCGCTTTCAAACCCACACTTGCCGAGGTAGTCCCGCACTCCCAGCACCAGCGCACCGTGCAGCAATTCCTCATCGCCACTCTCCCGCGCCTCAACCACGCCTCCGGCCAGGTCCACCATGATGAAATCTTCCGCAAAACGCTTTCCCCGCGCCAGCAAGCCGCCATGGGCATCAAGCGCCACGCTGCCCCCGTCAAAAATCAATTCGTCGTTGCCGCCCACCGCGTTGCAATACATGAGGGGAAGCCCCGTCTTGGCGGCCAAGCTGCCCAGCATCTCGCGCCGCATGCGGTCCTTGCCCAAGTGCCAGGGCGAAGCAGATACATTGAGAATCAACTCCGCCCCCCGCACAGCCAATTGCTCCACCGGATCGCCGTGATAGCGCCGGTCCCGCCAAAAATCCCCGTCGTTCCACGCATCCTCACAAATCGTCAGGCCCAGTTTGCGCCCCTTGAAACTCACCGGCTCATTGGCGCGCGCCGGCTCAAAATAGCGATCCTCATCGAAGACATCGTACGTGGGAAGCAGCGTCTTCGTGCGTGCCGCCGCCAGTTTGCCTTCGTGCAAGAGTGCCACCGAGTTTGTAGCCGCACGGCCCGGCTGTTTTTCATTGCACCCCACACAGCCCACCACCAGACCAGCCTCACCAATATCCGGCGCAAGCCGCTTCACCATCGCCAGACTGTTCTCAACAAAACCATCCTTTAAAAGCAAATCACGGGGCGGATATCCCGTCACCGCCAGCTCCGGCGTCACCACTAAATCCGCCCCCGCGGCCACGCCACGCGCATAAGCCGCCCGGATCAGCGCCTCATTGCCCACCAAGTCGCCGACAGTGGTGTTGATCTGCGCCAGCGCAATCTTCATCATTCATCCGGGAAAAATACTTCCATCAGCGATCCCCGCTCCGTGGTGATCTTGTGCGCCTGCGAAATGCCATTCTTTTTAAACCACCCCTGCGGCATCTCCAGCACAAACCGAATCAAGTCGCTCTGGGCCTCCACCGCCGTTTCATTCAACGGTTCCAAGTCATGCAACTCCATGATGCGGCCGCTCGAGCCAAGGTACGCCACCGTCAAGGGCACCTTTGTATTCTTCATGTAAAACGCCGCCTTTTTGGCCTCGGCAAAAATAAACAGCATCCCCTCATTCTCGCCCATGGATTCTCGATGCATCATGCCCGTGGCAATCTGTTGCTGTGTAATGGCCAGTTCGGCAGTGATTTCCCGGGACGGCTCACCCACCAGTAGTTTTAATGTGCGCAAGCGGGGCTGCGCCTTGGTAATAGGCGCGTTGGGGTTCCATGGCGCGGGCGTGATAGGGGCAACCTTGGCGCTGGCCGGCGTCTTGGGTTGGGTCGGTGTCCCACCGCCGGATTGCTTGGCCACCCCCTCCTTCTCCCCATTGCCACTACAGGCAGCCAACAGGCACATCGCCATCGTGGTTAAAACCAACCGCAAACTCATGCGCAAACCTTGGCCAAAGCCCCGCCCCGGGGCAAGCCTGTTGCCACCTCAACCCGCCGGCGCAAGACAATCCGGCGCGTCATGACGCGCATTGTTCACCCGCGCACCCACCGCCATCCCCGCCATTTCCTCCGCGGGAAAAGGTTTCACGAACGCCTTTCCTTCATTCAACCACGCCTCGCCATCCTCCGGACGAAGCATCACCGGCATCCGATCATGCAACGACGCCAGCAATGTGTTCGGTTCCGTGGTCAAAACCGTGAAGTTCTCCACTGGTGCCGGCTCAGCAGCATCCATGAACAAATCCCCCTGTGGATCAGGCGGTCGCACCCAGGAATCCCAAAGCCCCGCGAAACAAAACTGCGACCGATCCTTCAGGTAAAAGTGCCAAGCCTGCCGCCGCCCATCGCGCCTCTCCCATTCGTAAAACCCATCCGCCGGCACCAGGCAACGCCGCTGCCGCCAAGCCTCCCGGAAAGCCGGCTTATCCGCCGCCGTCTCCACCCGTGCATTGATGAAACGTGCACCCACCGAGGCCTCTTCCGCCCAGGACGGAATCAGTCCCCACCGCATCTCCTTGAGAACCGCCCCCTTTTCCTCGAGCGCAATGACCGGCGCAGTTTGCGTGGGTGCAATATTGTAGCGCGGATGAAAATCGTAGGTACACGCCTCCAGAGCCAGAATCACCGCCAGTTCCTCCGGATTGGTCGTGCCCGTATACCGCCCGCACATCTGCCAAGCATGGAATATACCCCGGCAAAAAGCAGCAACAGAGTGGCGGTTGCCTTCGTCCGCCCAATGTGATTGGCTCGCGGGCATGGACCTGCAGCTCAAGGACAGGGTGGTCATCGTCACCGGCGGTTCAAAAGGCATTGGCGCTGCCGCCGTGCGTGCCTTTGCCGCAGAAGGCGCCCGCGTCGCCATCGCCGGCCGCAGCCCCACCGAGGGACAGGCATTGGCCAAAGAATCCGGCGGCATCTTCATTGAGGCCCAACTCGCCGAGGAATCCGCCTGCCGCCGAGTCATTGAGGAAACCCTCGCCGCCTTCAACCGCATTGATGTCTTGGTCAATAACGCCGGGTTCAATGACGGCAAGAACCTCGATACGTGCCCGGAGGAGTTCATGACCTCCGTAAATCTGAACCTGTCTCACGTCTACACCCTCACCCATCTCTGCCGCGAGGAACTTATCCGCAACAAAGGCGCCATTATCAACGTCAGCTCCAAGGTCGCCGCCACCGGTCAGGGCCAAACTTCCGGCTATGCCGCCGCCAAGGGCGCCATGAACGCTCTCACCCGTGAATGGGCCATCGCCTTTGCCTCGCACAACGTCCGCGTGAACTGCGTGATTCCCGCCGAGTGCATTACGCCCCAGTATCAAAACTGGTTTGACACCCTTAAAGACCCCGCCGGCACCCGCGCCGCCATTGAGGCGCTTGTCCCGCTCAATAATCGCATGACCACTCCCGAGGAACTCGCAGACACCATTGTTTTCCTCGCCTCCCCGCGCAGCAGCCATACTACCGGCCAATTAATCTATGTGGACGGCGGCTACACTCACCTCGACCGCGCCGCCAGCGCCGATCACTCCAAGTGGGGCTAGACGGACCCAGCCCGCCCTGCCCACTGTGCACGGCCGAAAGCGCCTTCTTCCATCGCGACTCACATCGGCCCTATCACCAGTGCACTCGGTGCCGGCTCATTCACGTTCCCTCATCCCATCACCCGTCTGCACAAGAGGAAAAGGCTCAGTACGATCTGCACGAAAACACCCCGCAAGACACCGGCTACCGTCAATTCCTCAGCCGACTCGCCACCCCACTTCTCCAAAAACTTCCTCCGCATAGCCAAGGCCTCGACTACGGCTGCGGCCCCGGCCCCACACTCTCCGTCATGTTGGAAGAAGCCGGCCATGTGATGGCTCTGCACGATCCCATTTACCACCCCAACACCACAGCCCTGAGTCAATCATACGACTTTATTACCGCCACCGAAGTCTTCGAACACCTTCAATATCCCGCCCGGGATCTGGAAATCATATACCGCGCCCTCAAGCCCAATGGCTGGCTCGGCATCATGACCAAACGCGCCCAAGACCCTGCCGCCTTCGCCCAATGGCACTACATCCAGGACCCCACCCACGTTTGTTTTTGGACCGACCAGACATTCCACTGGCTGGCCAATCAATGGCAAACAAAAGCACAATTTCCCGCCGCCGACGTGGTGTTAATCCAGAAGAAATGAAACTGGCTCCAGAGGTAGGACTCGGCGATAATTGCTGCCAATCTGGGGTTAAGATAACCCGTGATTTTCGACTAATCAAGGGAGCTTAACGTCTAACCTCTTACTGCCGCACTCTACTCTTTGCTGGCTATTCTGCTGACAGTTGTTTGCTGATGCAAGCCGATGGATGGCTCGTCGAGGATATAAATGACCCCAACCAATCCCGCGCCAATTTGGGTAGCCAATCGAATTCGCTGGGCTTCGCCGCCACTGAGTGTGCCGCTTTCTCGGTTGAGCGAGAATTGCGACGCGCAGTAGGCGTGTTGAAAAAGGACGTGGCCAAATACAAGGCGCGCAAACAGCCGGATTTGCTGAAGGCTAGCGGGCGCGAAAAGAAAGACTAGCGCACCAGCTTCAATTGCACCGGCTGCTTTGCTTTCGGAATGAGAAGCGCGGAATAAACTCCGATGTGCACTGGCCGCGCGGCGGGGTGTTCTCGCGGAAAGGTCACCGTCACCGTCGTTCCCTTGGCGTTACTGTTCACCGCCTGGAACACCGGTTTGGTCATTGATGGACGGATCGAAACGAGGAGGGTGCTTTTTGTGAAATCAATCTTCGGTGCCTTGCGAAGCGGGTCGTTGTTTTCCGGTGCGGGTCGCGTACGGGAAATTTGCTTGGCGGGAATCCTAGCGAGCAAGTCCTTGTAGGCCCTCTGATTATTCACCACAAGCAATGGCGACTCAACTTTTGGCTGCGGCTGGAACGGGTTGCGTTTGATCGTAATAATGCCACTCCAAGTGGGAGCAAGGGCCGGAGCCTTGTCGCGCGCAACGGCCGGAAAGAGAAGCGCACTGGCCAGCAACGTGATGGCGAATTTTGTCATGCCAAAAACTAATCTTCGATTGTCGGCTCCGCAATGGGTTTGTGGCGTGGCACCTGTCATGCAAACTAATACCCAGCGGCTTGTCCGTCCTTCCGCGATTCTGACGCGCCAAAGTAGACTTTGTTTTTGGCGTCCCATAGGATCGCCTGATAGCCGCCGTGACCGGCACCGCTGACCTGAATTTGATGCCCCATTTTTTTGAGGCTTTCGATCGTCTTAGCGGGAAAGCCAGTTTCCAGGAGAACGGTGCCGCTGCCGGCTGCATTGTCGCCGCGAGGTGAGCTGCTGCCAAAATGGCGGATGCGAGGGGCGTCGCCAGCTTCCTGCAGATTCATGTCGAAGTCGATGAGGTTCATCAAAATCTGCACGTGACCCTGCGGCTGCATGTCGCCGCCCATCACACCAAAGCTCAGCCACGGCTTGCCGCGCTTGGTAACGAAAGCGGGGATTATTGTGTGAAAGGGGAGCTTGGCGGGTTCGTAAACATTGAAGTGACCGGGCTCGAGGGTAAAAAGGGCGCCACGGTTTTGTAGGGCGAATCCGAGCTTGGGCGGGGTGATGCCGCTGCCGAAGCCGTAATAGATGCTCTGAATGAAACTGACCATGTTGCCCTCGGCATCGGCGGTGGTGAGGTAAATGGTGTCGCCATGCGTGGGTTCGCCGGCGGTGACTTTGGTGGCGGCGCGTTTAGGATCGATAAGCTGGCGGCGTTGGTCGGCGTATTTTTTGGAGATGAGCTGCTTGATGGGCAGCTTGTTGAAGGCGGGGTCGCTGTAAAATTTCGCGCGATCCTCAAACACAAGTTTCTTTGCCTCCACAAACGCATGCACATGACCGGCGCTGCCGAACCCCATTTTTTTGAGGTCGTACGCCTCGAGGAGATTGAGCATTTGCAGTGCTGCAATGCCCTGGCCGTTTGGCGGCAGTTCCCAAACGGTGTGTCCGCGGTACGTGGTGGAAACGGGCGCGATCCATTTGGATCGATGCTCAGCGAGATCCTTGGCGGTCATGAAGCCGCCGTGCTCTTTCACAAACCGCGCCATCTCTTTGGCCACAGCGCCCTTATAAAACGTATCACGCCCGTGTGTGGCGAGCTTGCGATAGGTGGCGGCGAGCGCGGGGTTTTTGAAAACCATTCCCTTGTGGGGCACCTTGCCACCCGGAGTATAAATTTCGGGCCAGCCGGGGTATTGCCGGTAGTGCCCGACCGAACCGGCCATGCCGGCGGCGATGATCTCGGTGAGCGGAAATCCCTTTTCGCCGTAATCGATGGCGGGTTGCAAAATTTGTTTCATCGGCAGCTTGCCGAATTTTTTGTGGAGTTCGAACCAGCCATCCACGCAGCCAGGCACGGAAAGGGACAACGGGCCGTGCGTGGGGATTTGCTTGAGCTTTTGTTTTTTAAAATGCTCGAGGGTGAGCGAGCGCGGCGACCTGCCACTGGCGTTGAGACCGTGGAGTTTTTTGGATTTGGCATCCCACAGGATAATGAAAAGGTCACCTCCAATGCCGCAACTGGCGGGCTCGGTGAGTCCCTGCATGGCGTTGGCGGCGATGGCGGCGTCGATGGCGTTGCCGCCGGCCTTGAGAATGTCCAGTGCCACTTGCGTGGCGAGCGGCTGGCTGGTGGCGGCGATGCCGTGTTGGGCGACAATCTCCGAGCGCGTGGCGAAGGATTTGCCAACGGGCCGATCAGCGGGGATGGCTTCAATGGCGGACATGAGGAGGCAAAGTGTGATGATGCGTTTCATAAGCGCTGTCCATTCCCTAGTTATTTGAGCCGATTCTAGGGAAGTTCTCCATATACTCAAACCTCATCTGCACACGCTAACTCCTCCTAGCATTGGAGATTTCATTGAAGGTCAGCGGTTTTAAGCGCAGTTCCGACCCAAGGAGAAATCAAACGTCCCAGAAATACAGGGGTGATTGAAACTGGCTCCAGAGGTAGGACTCGAACCTACAACCCTGCGGTTAACAGCCGCATGCTCTACCATTGAGCTACTCTGGATTCAGAGAAAGGCGGGAGGGTAGCGATGGAGCGGGTTGGCGTCAATGTGTTTTCAGCCACGCTGACATGCCGGACAGTAGTAGGTGCTGCGGGCGGCCTGCACAATACGACGGATGGGGGTACCGCAGTCCAAACAGGGTTCTCCGACCCGGTTGTAGACGCGCAATCGTTCCTCAAAACCGGCGGGAGCCCCCTTGGCGCGTCCATAATAAAACAGCCCGTCGCGCTGGCCATCACCTGCGAAATCAAGGGGCACCGTGCTGCCAGCGGCAATAGCTTCCGCCAAGATTTCCCGAAGGGCGCGAACGAGGCTTTCGCATTGTGCGCGGGTGAGGCGACCGGCCGCCTTGCACGGAGAAAGGTGTGCGCGATGAAGGGCTTCGCTGGCATAGATGTTTCCCACACCGGACACCACAGATTGATCAAGCAGTTTGAGCTTGATCGCCTGGCGACTCCGGCGCAAGCCAGAATGAAGCTGTTCCCCGTCAAAGGAGTTGCCCAAGGGTTCGGGGCCCAAAGTAGCCAGCGGTGTCGGATCGAGGGTCAGTCGGCCGAAGTAACGGGTGTCCTCAAAAATAAAATGTTCCCGGCCCAGTTCTAGGACAACAGCGACATGCTTGGGATGCGGTCGTCGTGCTGGCTGGAGATACATGCGCCCCGTCATCCCAAGGTGTCCCAGCAGGGTAAAAGGCCGGGCATTGCGCCCGGGCGGTTTCACCTCGAACAACAGATATTTGGCCCGCCGCATGACGGAAAGGAACTTGGCGCCAACAAGCCGCTCACGAAATTGACGCACGGAGGTGGGGCGGATGCTTTTGGTGCGGTTAACTCGCACCCCGCGGACAGTCCGCCCAGGCAACAAGGGGGCCAAGTGTCGGACAAGAATCTCGACCTCGGGAAGCTCAGGCACACCTAATGGTGCCGGTAGGGACGGGCCAAGGCAAACGCGTTCGGCAAGTGGCGGATTTCACGCGGGCGCCCATCACCCCACAGCACTTCCACGATGTCGAAGCGGAATTTAACTTGGCGATCCTTCAGTAATCGCACGTACTCCATCGCAACCTTGGAAAGCCGGCGTTTCTTGGCGGCATCCACCGCCGCAGCAGGCCTCGACCACTCTTCCGAGGAGCGGGTTTTCACCTCGACAAACACCAGGCAACCCTCGTCGCGAAAGATGAGGTCAATCTCGCCGCGCCTTGTCTTGAAGTTGCCCGTCAGGAATTTTAATCCCGCCCGCCGGAGATGCCGTTTGGCCGCGCGTTCACCAAGGCGACCCCGCCGCAAATGCTCGGCTTCTGGTCGCCCAAACCTCGCGCGCAGCCAACCATCCCAATCCATCGAGGAAATTTAAAATCCCGCGCGGGATGCGCAAGGGCAATGTGCCAAACCTGTCTGGCCGCCTAGACATGCGACCGCAGGCCATTGCGGGCCGCAAACTGGCCCGCGCCCGCCCGGCATAGCTGCACAAAGGTTTCTTCCGCCCAGCCAAACGGTCGGCTCTTCCAGTGGACCACCCCCCACTTGCGCTTGAGCTTGCGCCGCCCCAAGGGCAAAGCCACGAGTTCCTTGCGTCGCAACTCGTCCCGTGCAACCCAAGGCGCAAGAATGGTGATGCCCAAGCCGAGCTTTACCAACTCCTTGATGGCGGACATGCTGCCCATGTCAATGACGGACTTGATGACGACATTGTCGGCACGGAAATACTCCTCGATCTGCTCGAAGGTGCGACTGTTTTTTAAATAGAGGATGTACTGTTGGCGCGGAATATCCGTGCGCAGGGCTCTACCAGCCTCGGCCCACGGATGCTTGGGCTCGGCCAGAAACATGAGTTCATCCGTGAACAGCGGCTGGAACTCAAATTCCGGCTCGTTGCGCGGTTCCAGTGTCACCCCAAGGTCGATTTGGTTCGCACGAAGCGCAGCTGTGATCTCGGCCGTATCACCAGGCTCAATGCTCAGGAGGCACTTGGGGAATTTCTTTTTAAACTCCCGCAGCACCGGCGGCAGGATGAATTGACAGGCTGCGGTACTCGCTCCGATGCGTAAGCGACCCTGCCCCCATGCACTCATGCGTTCAATGGATTCACGGGCGGCACTCATGCGTGAAAATATTTTTTCCACATGCTGCAGGAAAGCCTCGCCAGCCTGCGTCAGCAGCACCTTTTTCCCCACCCTGTCCAAAAGGCGACAACCCACGTCCTCCTCTAGTGACTTCATGGAATGGCTTACAGCGGACTGCGTGAGGTGCAATTCCTTGGCCGCAGCCGTGAAGCTGCCCTTGCGGGCCAGCATCAGGAACGCCCGCAATTGGCGGCTGTCCAGCGGGTTGTTAGTATATGAATTTGTTTCATTCATTTTTAGAAAACAATGAAAAGCATTTTTCAGGCCAAAACGACACGCTTGGCATGAAACCGGCTCGGGCGCGTGCCCGCCGAAGACCAAACAACCATGGGAGACACTGGATTTAACCTACTGAACCTGCGCAGCCCAAAGATTCGCACCCTGCATTTCACGTGGTTCGCCTTTTTCCTAACCTTCGTTGTGTGGTTCAACCACGCGCCGCTTTCCAAGGTGATTACCGAGGCGTTCAAACTCACCCCGGAGCAATGGAAAGCGCTGCTGGTGTTGAGCGTGGCCCTCACGATTCCCTCGCGCGTAGTGATCGGCATGCTGGTGGATAAATTCGTCCCGCCACCGATGCTGAGAAAGCTGAAATGACGAATTCGCGCGAGGAGGCCTTCGGATGAGCACCCGTGCCTTCCACAAAATCTGCGCGCTCGAGGACATCCCGCAAAACACCGGCGTTTGCGCCCTCGTCGACGGCCAGCAAATCGCCATCTTCCGCACCGGCCCGAAAGACCTGCACGCTGTCAGCAACCACGATCCCTTCTCCAAAGCTAATGTGTTGTCCCGCGGCATAGTCGGCACCAAGGGCGACACCCCCAAGGTCGCCTCACCGATTTATAAACAGCAATTCGACCTCACCACTGGCCAATGCCTCGACGACCCCGAGGTGCGGATACCCACGTTTGCCGTTCGTGAACAGGATGGGGCGGTGTTTGTGTGTTCGCAAGAGGGCCAATAGGTTCTATACGACATATAAGTCATATCCCGTAGACTCAGGGCAAGGCTCGCGGTATCCTCCCCCCATGAGCGGGGAATTCCGGCTGGTTTCGGTGGCGGATTTGCTGTTGGAGAATGGCGTGGCGGTGGGCGATCGTGTGCGGCTGCAGGGCTGGGTGCGCACGAGGCGTGATTCGAAGGCGGGGTTGTCGTTTGTGCAACTGCACGATGGCTCTTGCTTTGAGCCCGCACAGGTGGTGGCGCCGGGTGAGTTGGAGAATTACGCCGCCGAAGTGCAGCACCTCACCACGGGCTGCTCGATGATTGCCGAAGGCGAAGTGGTTGCGTCGGAGGGCAAGGGGCAAAGCGTTGAGCTGATGGCCACGCGCATTGAGCCGGTGGGCATGGTGGATGATCCGGAGACATATCCTATGCCGGCCAAGCGGCACACGTTTGAGTATCTCCGCGAGCAGGCGCATCTGCGCGTGCGCACCAATGCCTTTTCTGCGATGGCGCGTGTGCGGCATTGTTTGGCGAATGCCATCCATCGTTACTATCACGAGAACGGTTTCTACTGGGTACACACGCCGATTGTGACCGGCAGCGATTGCGAAGGGGCGGGCGAGATGTTTCGCGTGAGCACGCTGGACCTCGAAAACCTTCCGCGCTCCGAAAACGGCGCGGTGGATTTTGCGCAGGATTTTTTTGGCAAGGAAACCAACCTCACGGTGTCCGGCCAGTTGAACGTGGAGAGTTACTGCCTCGCCTTGAGCAAGGTGTACACCTTCGGCCCGACCTTTCGCGCGGAGAATTCAAACACTTCGCGGCATCTCGCGGAGTTTTGGATGATTGAGCCGGAGATTGCGTTTGCCGATTTGTCCGACGACGCCGACTTGGCTGAGGATTTTCTCAAGAGCATTTTCCGCACGCTGCTCGATGAACGCGGCGATGACATGGCGTTCTTCCAGCAACGCGTCGACAAGGGCTGCATCGAGCGGCTGGAGAAATTCGTCGAGGCCAGCTTCGAGCGCATGGATTACACCGACGCCATCGCGCGCCTTGAGAAGACGGTGGCCGACGGGCACCAATTTGAGTTCCCCGTGAAGTGGGGCATGGACCTGCAAAGCGAACACGAACGCTGGCTCACCGAGGAACACATCGGCCGGCCGGTGGTGGTGATGAATTACCCAAAAGACATCAAGGCCTTTTACATGCGCATGAATGACGACGGCAACACCGTCGCGGCGATGGACGTGCTGGCACCCGGCATCGGCGAGATCATAGGCGGCTCCCAACGCGAAGAACGCCTCGACGTCCTCGACTCTCGCCTCGACGAAATGAACTTGGACAAGGCCGATTACTGGTGGTACCGCGATTTGCGAAAGTACGGCACCGTCCCCCACGCCGGCTTCGGCCTCGGCTTCGAGCGCACCCTCATCTACACCACCGGCATGGGCAATGTGCGGGATGTGATTCCATTCCCGAGGACGCCCCGCAACGCGACGTTTTAATTCTCACGCGGAGGCGCAGAGACGCGGAGAATTAATTGAAAACACTCCGCGTCTCTGCGCCTCCCCGTGTGGTTAAAATAATGGGGTGATCGACCGGACTCGAACCGGCGACAACCAGAACCACAATCTGGGGCTCTACCAACTGAGCTACGACCACCGTTGGAAGCCGAACAGTCTACCTGCGCTTGAGGGGCGGGTCAAGGGTTGAGGAATGTCCAATGACCAATCTCCAAGGAACAAGGAAATCCGAAAACCCAAACGGCCCACATGTTGGGCTTTGAGACTTGGCCATTCCTTGGGAATTGGTTCTTGGGCCTTGGTCTTTTTTCCTGTTTACAAAATCGCGTCGACACATTCACCGGCCTTTCGGATGATTCCACGGTGAATCGCATCAAGCTGCTCCCGGAACAGGTGGCGAACCAGATTGCCGCGGGGGAGGTGGTGGAGCGGCCGGCGAGCGTGGTGAAGGAGCTGGTGGAGAATGCGCTGGATGCGGGGGCGGCGAAGATTGAGGTGGAGGTGCAGGCGGGGGGGCGCAGCTTGGTGCGGGTGGTGGATGACGGGGAGGGGATGAGCCGGGATGACGCGTTGATGTGCCTGGAGCGGCACGCGACGAGCAAGATCACGCGGGCGGAGGACTTGGCGTCGATCGGCACGATGGGGTTCCGTGGGGAGGCGGTGCCGAGTATTGCGAGCGTAAGCCGGTTCACGCTGACGTCGCGGCCGGAGGGACAGGAGGCGGCGACGCGGGTGGTAATCAACGGTGGCAAGATGGTCTCGGTGAAGGAGGCGGGCGCAGCGCGGGGAACGGAGGTGGAGGTGCGGTCGCTGTTTTACAATTTGCCAGCGCGGCGGAAGTTTTTAAGAACGGAGGAGACGGAGCGGGCGCATGTGCAGCAGGTGTTGACGCTGGCGGCGTTGGGGAATCCGCGGGTGGGGTTTTCGTTCACGCACAACGGGCGGCTGGTGTGGCAGCTGCCGACGGAAGGCGGCGAGGGAGCAGAAGCGCTGGAGCGGCGGCTGCGGGCGCTCTGGGGGGAAGGGCTGCGACTGGTGAAGCTGGAGGCGTCGGGGGAACTGCCGCGGCGGGCGTTTGATGAGCCGGGGACGCCGGCGGCGGGGGTGCGGCTGTGGGGGTTCATCGGCGCGCCGGGGGTGAGCCGGTCGTCTCGGGAACACCAGCACGTGTTCGTGAACCGGCGGCCGGTGGACAATCGCGGGCTGAACTTCGCGCTAAAGGAGGGCTACCACACGGCGCTGATGAAGGGGCGGTTCCCGGTGTGCTGCCTGTTCCTGGAAATCGACTCGGCCGAGGTGGACGTGAACATTCATCCGGCCAAGCGCGAGGTGAAGTTTCACCGCGAGCGCGAGGTGCGGCGATTCGTGGCGGAGGCGGTGCAGGAGGCGTTGATTGATTATCATGAAGACGGCTCACGGTTACCGATTCAAGATTCTCGGTTGGATAGCGCGGATGACCCGATGGATGTGACACGGCCGCTGGAGGCTGCCTTGGTGGGCCGGTTGGATGGAGGCGATGATGCGGATGAGCCATCGGCGGAACAGGGGAATCTGGCGATGGGATTTTCGTTACCACGTGAGCCGATGCCCGTGGATAAAGCCGCGCCGATTGTACCCGCCTCCGAATCTAATCCGCCCTCCCTTCAACCCCCAACCTTCAGTCCTCAACCACCCCCGGCGCAGCCGCTGCTTTCGGTGCCGCTGAAGATCATCGGCGTAGTCGGCCGCCTTTATGTGCTCATCGAATCCGATCGGGGGCTGGTTTTAATGGATCAGCACGCGGCGCATGAGCGGGTGCTGTACGAGCAGATGTTGACGCGCATGGAAGCGCACGAGACGGCTTCACAAAAACTACTGTTGCCGGAGACGGTGGAGTTGGCACCCAAGGACGCGGAGTTCGTGGCGGGCAACGCGGAAACGCTCGCACAACTAGGTATTGGCTTGAGTGAGTTTGGGGAACGCACCTTTCTGCTGGACGCGCTACCGCCGTTTGTGAAAGTGCGAGACCCGAAAGAGTTCGTGCTAAGCATGATCGATGAACTTAAGGCTGCCGGCGCAGGCGTGAACAGCATGCGTCTGGGTGAAGACATGGTGGCCAAGACTGTTTGCCGCCATGCGGTGAAGGCCAATGACCCCTTGGCCGCGCCAGAGTTGGACGCGCTACTGGAAGATCTGCGCCGATGCACAATGCCCTACACTTGCCCTCACGGCCGCCCAACCTTGATTGAGATGAGCTACGCGGAGTTGGAAAAGAAGTTCGGCCGTGCTGTTTGAAGGTCAAGTTCCACTCCCAATACCCCCAAAAGTGCTTGCCATGGGGGTTTTTGGCGGTATGTTGCCCGTTCGCCTGAACACCGCGGGTGCGGTGCTTCGTCAGGGCGCTGTGTTTATTGATAACTTATTAACAACAAAATTCGCTGTTTGATAAGTGGCTCAAGCCGCTGGATTTCAGTGATTTATTTAGACTTGGCCGGATTCTTGGCCGAGTTTTCCCCAAAGGATTCACAGGATATGTTGACCATGGAAGAGGCCCTCAAGCAGAGCGATTTGCGCTTTGCGGAAGAGGAGATTGTAAAGGGCAAGATTATTGAAATCCGCCAGAAGGAAGTGCTGGTGGACATCGGCTACAAGAGTGAGGGGTCGGTGAACATCAATGAGTTTGACGAGGACGAACCGCCAAAGGAAGGCGACGAGATCGAGGTGTTGATCGAGCAGTTGGAGGATCGCGACGGGATGGTGGTGTTGTCGCACGAGCGCGCGGAGTTCAAGAAGAACTGGGACAAGATCAACTCGATCTGCGAGGAAGGCGGCGTGATCAAGGGCAAGATCAAGCAGGCGGTGAAAGGCGGCCTGATCGTGAACATCGGCGTGGAAGCGTTCCTGCCCAGTTCGCAGGTAGACGTGGTGCCACCGAAGGACTTGAGCGAGCTGGTGGGCCAGTCGCATGAGTTCAAGATCGTGAAGATCAACCAGGAACGACAGAACATTGTCTTGAGTCGGCGCGAGTTGATCGAGGAGGAACGCTCGAAAGCACGAGCGGAAATTCTGGAAACGATGACCCCGGGTGATGTACGCAAGGGCGTGGTGAAGAATATCACGGACTTCGGTGCGTTCATTGACCTGAATGGACTCGATGGTCTGTTGCACATCACGGACATGAGCTGGGGCCGGATCAATCACCCAAGCGAAATGCTCAACGTGGGTGACGAGATTGAAGTGGTGGTTCTGGATATCAACAAGGAGAAGGAGCGCGTCTCCCTCGGCCTGAAGCAGAAGACCCAAAACCCGTGGGAATTAATCGAGAGCAAGTATCCCGTGGGCACGAAGATCCAAGGCAAGGTGGTGAACCTGGTTTCCTACGGCGCCTTTGTCGAGCTCGAGCCCGGCGTCGAAGGCCTGGTGCATGTGACCGAACTCTCGTGGACAAAACGAATCACCAAACCGAGTGAGGTTTTAAAGGCTGGCGAAGAGGTCGAGGCGGTTGTCTTGGGCGTCAACAAGGACGAACAAAAAATCAGTTTGGGCATCCGCCAACTGGACGCCAACCCATGGGACACGGCGGAGCAAAAATACGCTCCCGGCACAATGGTCAAGGGTCAGGTCCGGAATCTCACGAGCTACGGCGCCTTTGTGGAACTGGAGGAAGGTCTCGATGGCATGATTCACGTAAGCGACCTCTCCTGGACGCGCAAGATCAACCACCCCTCGGAAGTCCTGAAGAAAGGTGACGAGGTGGAGGCCAAGGTGCTTGAGGTGGACCGGGAAAACCAGCGGATTTCCATTGGCGTCAAGCAACTGGATGAAGATCCGTGGGCGGGCATTGATGAATTGTACAAGATCGGCGATCTGGTCACGGGCAAGGTGACCAAGCTGGCCAGTTTTGGCGCCTTCATTGGCTTGGAGCATGACATGGACGGCTTGGTGCATATCTCGCAAGTGAGCGAGGACCGCGTGGAACGAATCAAGGATCACCTGAAGGTGGATGACGAGGTGACCGCGCGCGTGATCAAGGTCGACAAGAACGACCGACGAATCGGCCTGTCCATCAAGGCTGCGAATTACGACGAAGACCAACTGCAGGAAGAGGCCAAGCAACTCGACAGCCTGAAGCCGGGCGAAGACTTGGTGGCACTGGAGCACGCCTTCGATGAAGCTGCGTTGAAGCCGGAAGAGTCAGCCGAAAAAAGCGAGAGCTAAAGCAAACCAAATCTCAGGGCGGGCCTATCATGGCCCGCCTTTTTTGTTGGCGCACATGCGACCGGATGAGACGATATGGCCATGACGACACATGTCCTTCTCCCCATCGCCATTCTCGTGACATGCACCGCCTCGGCTTGGGGTGCGGAAAAGATCCTCCGCGCAGACAATGTATTTCTGCCCACTGGCGAAATCAACGACCGGGCAATCCTCGGGGAGTTAAGCCGCAAAACCCAGCACTTGCGCGACAACAAGAACACAGTGAAGGCGGCTAATTTGATAAAGCAACTCAACCGTGACAAATGCAAACTGACCCTACCCAAGCCCGGCCACAAAAAACTCACTTCTGTGGAAATCATGGGAAAATATCGCAAGGGAGTACTGGTGGTATCCGGTTTTTACAAATGCTCACGCTGTCCCAACTGGCATAACGGTGCAGCCAGCGGATTTATGCTCACCGAGGATGGAGTTTTTTGCACGAGCTACCACGTCGTTGACAAAAAAAATAATGACACCATGGTGATCATGACCGGAGACGGGCGCATTGCGCCGGTTGTTGAAGTACTTGCAGCCAACAAGGCAACGGACCTGGCCATCCTGCGGGTCGCAGGCGAGGGCTACACTCCCCTGCCCCTTGCCACGGGCGCAAAACCCGGGGAAAAAATTCGTGTACTGAGTCATCCAGACCGTCGCTTTTACACGCTCAGCGAGGGAATCATTTCCCGGCGCTGGCTGGACCAAACCCCGGGAAAGGGGCAGCGCAGTATGCTGACCATCACCGCGGATTTTGCCAAGGGCTCCAGCGGCGCCCCGGTGTTCAACGAATTTGGCGCGGTCATTGGTAGTGTAAACAACACGCAGAGCACCTATTACAATGTCAACAAAGGCGTGAAGGACAACCTGCAGATGGTGTTTAAAAACTGTGTTGCCACCCGACACCTTCTGGAGCTGATCGAGCAGGAATAACCTTTGACCTTGTTCGATTCGGACTCCTTCGCCTTAATGCCGCGCACATGAGCATTCTGGACGAACTGGCTTGGCGCGGGTTGATCAACGACTGCACCGACACCGAGGCGCTGACCAAGCGGCTGGGTGAAGGGCCGGCTGTGCTTTATTGCGGGTTCGATCCCACCGCCAACAGCCTGCACGTGGGCAATCTCGTGCCGCTTATTGCCCTGCGTCGTTTCCAAAACGATGGCCATGTGCCCATTGCGCTGGCCGGCGGCGCCACTGGTGCCATTGGTGATCCCAGCGGCAAATCCGCCGAACGCAACCTGCTCACGCGCGAAACGCTCCAGCAAAACATCGCCGCGGTGAAGGAGCAGCTGGCCAAGTTGCTGGATTTCGAGACCACCACCAACCCCGCGCAACTGCTCGATAATGCCGACTGGACCGCCGGCGTGTCCTACCTCGATTTTCTGCGTGACATCGGTAAGCACTTCACCGTCAACAGCATGGTCGCCAAGGAAAGCGTGCGCGCGCGCATGCAGGATCGCGAGGCAGGCATCAGCTACACGGAATTTTCCTATATGCTGCTGCAGGCCTTTGATTTTTATCACCTCAAGGATGCGCACGATTGCGAGCTGCAAATCGGCGGCAGCGATCAATGGGGCAACATCACCGCCGGCATCGAGCTGAGCCGCCGCAAGCTCAACGCCACCGTGTTTGGCCTCACCCTGCCCCTCATCACCAATGCCGACGGCACGAAATTCGGCAAAACCGAGGCGGGCGCCGTGTGGCTCGATCCCGCGCGCACCAGCGTTTACAAGTTTTACCAATTCTGGATCCGCACCGATGACCGGGACGTGGTTCGTTACCTCAAGTACTTCACCTTCCTTTCGCAGGAACGCATTGCCGAACTGGAAGCCAGCCACAACGAAAACCCCGGCGCCCGAGAAGCCCACACCGCGCTGGCCGTGGCCATGACCGATCTGCTCCATGGCGAAGCCGCTACTGCCGAGGCGCAAGCGGCCAGCAAGATTCTCTTTGGCGGCGGGCTCGAGGGCATCGGCGAAGGCACGTTTAACGAAATCGTCGGCGAAGTGCCCACCGTGGATATCGACCGCGCCCAGCTCGAAGGTGACGGCGTTCCGATTCTGGAGCTGTTCGTCACCAGCGGTCTGTGCCAATCCAACGGCCAAGCGCGCAAAGATCTGCAAGGCGGCGGCATTAACCTGAACAATGAACGCCAGTCTGACCCCGAGCGCGCCATCACGACGGCAGACCTGCTCTTCGACAAACACCTTCTACTTCGCAAGGGCAAACGAAACTATTCGGTGATCACCACGGCATGAAGCCGCGCTGGCCCATCGTCGTCACCTATCTCATCCTCTTTGCCATTGCCATTCCGTGGTATTGGCAATGGTTCGGAGCTGCTGCCACGCAACCCGTTCTCGGTCTGCCGCGCTGGGTACTGGTGAGCATCTTGGGTTCGGTTGGCATCTCCTTGCTCACGGCGTGGCTCATCCTGAAACATTGGCCGGAGGACGCTGACGAATGATGGCCACCCTGCCCTTCGGCCCAGGCGCACTGACGTTCATCAGCCTGTACCTGCTCTCGCTACTGTACCTCGGCTGGCGCGGCAGGCAGGCGCAGCAGGAAAATACGCTCAAAGATTTCTACCTCGCCGGCAGCGGCATTGGCTTCGCCGTACTGGTGTTCACGCTGTATGCCACGCAATACAGCGGTAATACGCTTTTTGGTTTCACCGGCAATGCCCACAAGAACGGCTTCGGCTGGCTGGTGTCCGTCCATTTCATGACGGCCATCATTGTGTGCTACCTGCTTTTCGCCCCTTGGCTCCATCAGCTGGCCAAGAAGCACAGCTTCATTACGCCGGCCGATTACCTCACACACCGCTTCTCCAGCACACCAATCAGCGCATTGGCCTCGGTTGTCATGATTGTGGCCGCCGCCAATTACCTCCTCGCCCAACTCATTGCCATGGGCACGGCGGTGGAGGTGCTGCTGGTGTTTGATGTTGCCCAGGGGACCATCCCGGACGATGCCGCCACACGCCACACTGCACACATGGCATTCATCATCGGTGTAGTGTTACTGACCATCATCATGCTTGCCTACGAAACCCTCGGCGGCTTCCGTGCCGTGGCGTGGACAGATGCCATCCAAGGAGTGATCCTAGTGGTCGGTTTCCTTGTCCTTCTAGGCTTGGTCATCAACCGCTTGGGTAGCCCAGGGGATGCCGTCGCCATGCTCGCAAAATCGAAGGAGAAACTGATCCAACCTCCGAACACCAAAGGCGCGTGGACGTGGTTGAGTTGGATTCTTGTGGTGGGTATTGGCGGCGCGCTTTACCCACAGGCCATCCAGCGCATTTACGCTGCCAACTCCTCAAATTCCCTGCGCAAGAGCCTCGCCGTAATGGCCTTCATGCCGCTCTTCACCACATTGTTTGCCCTGCTGGTGGGTGTGATTGGCGCCGCGCAGCAATACGACTTGGCGAAAGACACTTACCTTCTCCCAGCCATCATGCGCGACATCATGGCCAGCTCGCTGGTCGGCTATTGTCTCGTGGTGGTGCTGGTCGCCGCCATTATGGCCGCGCTGATGTCCACGGCCGATTCGGTGCTGCTGATTATTTCCGCCATGATCACCAAAGATCTCTATTCCCGATTCATCAACCCCGATGCTTCCGAAGCGCAGCTCACCCGATTGGGCAAGTGGATTTCCCTCGCAGTCGTCGTGCTCATGGCCGGCCTCGCGGTGGGCCTGTACCATTTCCGAGACAACAATATTCTGATAACACTGATGAAATTGAAGTTCGAAATGCTGCTGCAACTCGCACCCGGTTTCATGCTCGGCCTGCACTGGAAGAACCTCCCCGCCCGCGCTGTATTCGCTGGCATGTGCGTGGGCCTGCTCGTTGCCGTGGGTCTGTACCTGGGTCGTCTCGGTGGTTTTAATTTTTATTCGCAAACTGGCGTTCACGAAGGCGTGTGGGGATTGCTCGCCAATCTGGTTGTGGTGATTGGTTTTATTCTTCTCACCACGGAAACACAAAGGGCACAGAGATCAAACTAAATCATAACCATTGAGCAATGCCCCACCCCTCCGGCAATCCTGATCTTGCCGGAGGGCCTCGGTTCGTTGTGCGGGTTCATGGGTCTCAGGTCAACACGGGCGGCACATCACCTTCGAGCTTGGGGTTACGGCCCTTTTTCCTCATGCGATCGAAGTTGTACATGTTGAAAAAATGCATGGCGCCCAGCACGAGCAAGACCACGCCCAGCTTGGTGGTGGCATATTCCACGCCATCTTCCACTCCGGCCGGCTTGGTGCCGAAGCGCAGGAACAGCAGAATGAAGCCAATGTTTACGAGATAAAAACCCACCACAAGCAGGTGGTTGACGCTATCAGCCATTTCTTCCCGGCCCTTGAAGGCTTCCAGCAGGAACACACGCCCATTCCTGTAAAGTGTGCTGGCCACCCAAACCGTCATCGCGATGCTCAGGATCGTATAGACGGCATAGATATAGACTGCGGTTGTCATGTGTTGTTTTCCTTTCGTTTGGGGTTATGGGTTGGGGTTAAATCCTCTCGTCCACAGGCGTCGGCACAGCCCAACCCGTGACTGACGCGATACCGGCTTGCCGCAAATCGGTCATACACGAACCTGATCAGCCAATGCACACCGGGCAGTTTGTCCGCCAACCACAAAGGCCAGAGCCACCAGACATGACCCCAAAGCAAGACTTGCGCATCCGCCCCGCTCATCATGCGGCCATCAGGCAAAATCACGCGTATTGCCCGCAACAACTCCTCCTCCGGCAAAGCCAGCCGACGGCGAATCCAATCCGCCTGTAACGCCACGAACTCAAATCCGCGCGGCTCCCAAATCGGCCGCATCCAAGCCACCCCCCGCATACACACCGGACAATCACGGTCAAACAACACCTTGATTCCGTTATGTTCTGTTATTTCAAAAAATAATGAAATATTATGGCGCATGGTTTCCAGTGTTTACGGTGGTCTTGGTTAAATCGGCAGCAGATTAAGGAGTTTATCGCCCATCTTGGACAATTTTCTGAGTGTGGAGGTCGGCAGGCTGTTTGCGCGGTCAAAGCAAGCCGAGACGTTGTCAAAGAATTCCTTCATGTCTCCCAAACGCTTTTCCATGTGCGGATCTGCCTTGCGGGCGGCCTTTTGCTCGGCCAAACACTCCGCAAGCATCGTCATGGTAGGATCAATCTCCCGCCGCTTACGCTCCGCCCCGACAATCCGAAACATTTCCCAAGGATCCTCAAAAGTCTCAAAATGCTCCTTCCGATCCCCCAATTTTTGGACTGTTTTCAACAGGCCCCAGCCGCTCAACTCCTTGAGGCTGTTACTGACATTGGAACGCGCCACCGACAGCGTGTTCGTAATATCATCCGCATTCAAAGGCTCCGGCCACACGTATAGCAACGCATGCACTTGGGCGACCGTGCGGTTGATCCCCCACCGGGTGCCCATTTCTCCCCAGTGCAGAATGAACTTCTTTTGAATCTCGCTGAGCCTAAGCATTGTTTCTTTAATTTCTGTTAATACAGAATAAAACAGAATTCAAGGGCATGCAAGGGGAATTTTGAAATATTTTTGGTCAAGGGGCGGCACCCCACTGTAGCCGGGGCCGTTGGCCTCGGTTAGATCATCCAGTCCGCTTCCAAGCAACGAGTACATCTTGTCCTCATCAAAAATGAAAGGCCCTTGTGCTGTCGGAAAGATGCCAGCAGCACGATGAATACACTTTTTTGACAAAACCGGGGCCAACGGCCCCGGCTACAGTGAACAAAATTCCTGTCATTGGGATAACTGCGGCTTGGCGAGGGATGGGAGGAGGGCCTAGCTTGCAAAGATGCTTGTGCGTGAGAGGATGGATGCGGAGGTGGAAAATCGGGAACAAAACGAGGCGCCGCTTGAAGCCAGCCCTACCCCATTCGCGCATCGTCACATTGGCCCGGATGCTGCCGAGGCACGAGCGATGCTGGAGGTGGCGGGCCATGAATCTCTGGACCAACTGGTTGAAGCAGTGGTGCCCCCTTCCATTCGGCAAAAACGGGCGCTCGATTTGCCGGATGCGTTGACGGAGACACAAGCTCTGGCCCGTTTGCGCTCCATGGCCGCCCGCAACCAAGTCAACCGCACCTACATTGGAATGGGCTATCACGATTGCATCGTGCCACCAGTCATTCAGCGTAACCTCTTTGAAAATCTGGGCTGGTACACCCAGTATACCCCTTACCAATCGGAAATCTCACAGGGCCGGCTGGAGGCACTTTTGAATTTCCAGACGATGGTGTGTGACCTCACGGGCTTGGAAATCTCCAATGCCTCCCTGCTGGATGAGGCCACGGCGTGCGCGGAGGCCATGGTGCTTTGCCACGCGGTCAAGGGGCGCGCCGGACGCAGCGTGTTTTGGGCAACGGCAGACTGTCATCCCCAGAATCTTGAGGTACTGCGGACGCGCGCCAAGCCGCTTGGCATCGAGGTGCGAATTGGCGAACCTAAGTTTGACGAAGATGTATTCGGCGTGCTGTTGCAATATCCAGCGACTGATGGGGCCGTGTCGGACCCATCGCCGACGATCAAAGCGGCCCATGAAGCCGGCACCATGGTGGTGTTGGCCGCGGACCTACTTTCCCTGACACTTCTCAAGCCGCCCGGGGAGATGGGGGCGGATGTGGCCGTAGGCAGCGCACAGCGGTTTGGAGTACCGCTGGGTTACGGAGGGCCACATGCAGCATTCTTTGCCACCCGGGACATTTATAAGCGGCAGATGCCCGGCCGCATCGTCGGGGTTTCCAAGGATTCGCGGGGCCACCCCGCGCTCCGGCTATCCATCCAGACACGCGAACAACACATCCGGCGAGACAAGGCGACCAGCAACATCTGCACGGCCCAAGCCCTGTTGGCGAGCATGGCGGGAATGTATGCCTGCTATCATGGGCCAGAGGGGCTGCACCGAATTGCCAGCCGCGTACACCGGCTCACGCAACTGCTGACGGCTGGTCTGGAACGGCTGGGCCACAGAGTGCGGCACGGGGCATTTTTTGACACGCTCGCCTTGGAGCACTCTTCGGAATGTGCCAGAGACATGCTGAAAATTGCCGAGGCGTACCGCATCAACCTACGCCTCTTGGATGAACGCGGCGTTAGTGTGGCGCTCGACGAGACGACTTCCAAGGCAGATGTGACCGAGCTGTTGCAGGTGTTTAATAAAGGCCGCGATCTGCCATTTGAGCTGGATGATCTTGTGGCTGGCGAAGGTTTGCCGGTGGAGCTGCGCCGGGAAAGCGCCTACCTGTCCCATGAGGTGTTCCACAAGTACCGCTCAGAAACAGAGATGATGCGCTACCTCAAGCGGCTCGAAAGCCGTGATCTTTCCCTAGCCCAATCGATGATTCCCTTGGGTTCCTGCACGATGAAACTGAACGCCGCGGCGGAAATGTTGCCGGTTTCGTGGCCGGAATTTGGACGGCTACACCCGTTTGCGCCGCTGAAGCAAACTCGCGGCTATCAGGATCTCTTTGCCGACCTGGAGCATTGGCTGGGGGAAATCACGGGCTTTGCAGGTGTTTCACTCCAGCCCAATGCGGGATCGCAGGGGGAATACGCCGGACTGCTGGTTATCCGCGCTTGGCACCAGAGCCGAGGAGAAGGGGCGCGCGACGTGTGCCTCATTCCCATGTCCGCCCATGGCACCAATCCCGCGAGCGCCGTACTGGCCGGCCTCCGCGTGGTTCCCGTGAAGTGCAATGGCGGCGGCGACATCGACATTGTTGATCTTCGCGCCAAGGCTGCCGAGCACGCCGAGTCGCTCGCGGCAATGATGGTCACATACCCATCAACCCACGGGGTGTTTGAGGAAGGCATCGGAGAGATTTGCGAAATTGTCCATGCCGCCGGCGGACAGGTTTATCTCGACGGCGCGAACCTGAACGCGATGGTGGGCCTTGCCCGGCCCGGTGAATTGGGCGCGGACGTGTGCCACATCAACCTGCACAAGACCTTCTGCATTCCCCATGGTGGGGGTGGCCCAGGGATGGGGCCAATTGCAGTGAGCGAACACTTGGTCGATTTCCTACCGGACCATCCCGTGGTGAATCTCGGCGGCGAAAGCCCGATTGGCGCTGTCAGCGGCGCTCCGTGGGGCAGCGCAAGCATCCTGCCCATTTCGTGGATGTACATTGCCATGATGGGCGCTGAAGGTCTGCAGACCGCCACGGAGCACGCTATTTTAAACGCCAACTACATAGCCCGGCGCCTAGATGGCCATTACCCCGTACTTTACAAGGGTATCAACGGATTGGTGGCGCACGAGTGTATTCTAGATCTGCGCCAGTTCAAGATCGTGACCGTTGAAGATGTTGCCAAGCGGCTGATGGATTATGGATTTCACGCGCCGACCATCTCATGGCCCGTTGCGGGCACCATGATGGTGGAGCCAACTGAGAGCGAATCAAAGGAGGAGCTGGATCGGTTTTGCGATGCGATGATCCTGATTCGTGCGGAGATCGAGGCCGTGGAAACAGGTGCCGCCGATACCGCAGACAATGTGCTAAAGAATGCCCCGCACACGGCGGATACCGTAGTAGCGGACAGTTGGCCACACGGCTATAAACGGGAGCAGGCGGCCTACCCCGCCGATTGGCTGCGCGACCTCAAGTTTTGGCCCGCTGTTGGCCGCATCGACAACGTGTGGGGAGACCGCAACTTGGTGTGTAGTTGCGCGGGGATGAACGAACCGCCCGGAAGTTGATGCTCCTGCGACCCTTCCTCTTTCCGAAACAGAATGATGCGTTTACCCAGTGTGGGCTTGGGCTATAGCAGCCCGAATCCTTCATCCGCCTCGCCTTCTAGGAAGCCCTGAAGCTGACGCAGACGGGTGGGGTGCCGCATTTTGCGGAGAGCCTTGGCCTCGATTTGCCGGATGCGCTCGCGGGTGACCTTGAATTGTTTTCCAACTTCCTCCAGCGTCCGGCTGTAGCCATCGGTGAGGCCAAAGCGGAGTTCAAGAACCTTGCGCTCACGCTCGGTCAGTGAATCGAGCACATCCTCCAGTTTCTCCTTGAGCAGCGAATAGCTGGTCATGTCGCTGGGATTCTCAGCGGTCTTGTCCTCGATGAAATCGCCGAAGTTAGTGTCATCACTGTCACCCACGGGGCTTTGCAGGCTGATGGGCTGCTGGGCCATCTTCATAATGGCACGCACACGCTCAACGGGCATCTGCATCTCGTCGGCGATTTCCTCGGAGGTGGCTTCACGGCCAAAGTCCTGAACCAGTTGCTTTTGCACACGCATCAGCTTGTTGATCGTCTCGATCATATGCACCGGAAT
>DJHS01000024.1:0-5902 GCA_002433235.1 Verrucomicrobia bacterium UBA6614 | reverse complement strand
CGGATGGTGCGCGCCTGGTCGGCGATGGAGCGCGTGATGGCTTGGCGAATCCACCACGTGGCATACGTCGAGAACTTGTAGCCGCGGCGGTACTCAAATTTCTCAACCGCCTTCATCAGGCCCATGTTGCCCTCCTGAATAAGATCCAGAAAAGACAGGCCGCGGTTGGTGTACTTTTTGGCGATGGAGATCACGAGGCGCAGGTTGGCCTCCACCATCTCGGTCTTGGCTTTGTGCGCCTTGCGGCCAAAGTGATGGAGCTGGCGAAATTCCTCCAAGTAATTCTCGGCGGACATGCGCACAAAAAACTCCAGCGCATGCAGCTTTTTCCTCTCAGTATCAATGATGGATTTGCTAGCCGCGGTCTTGCGCCCCTTGCCCGCGTCTTCAATGGCCCGGGTGCAGGCCTGAACTCGATCCTGAACGTTCTCCGCCACGGTGGACATTTCCTCGATGACCTTCTGCTTGTAGAAGAATTTCGGGAATGACTTCTGCAACTTTCCGTTGTTCTCGTTGAACGCCTTCTCGGCACGCGTGCGGGCCGACTGGTTCTTAGCCTTGTTGATGGAGAGATATTTTTCATCCACCTTCTTGTCCACCGTGCGAACATCCTTGACGAGCTTGCGCAGCGTCTTGAGATGGCGGTCGCGGCTCTCGATCTTTTTGTCCACGATCACCCGATCAAACCGCTCCTTGGGCGGCTCGGAAACCAGTTTTTCAGCCAGCGCAATGTGCTCCTTGCCGGTAAAGCCAAAGCTGTAAATGATGCGTTTCACTTCATTCTCGGCATCCTCAATCCGCTTGGAAATCTCCACCTCCTGCTCGCGGGTCAACAGCGGCACCTGACCCATCTGCTTCAGGTACATGCGCACGGGGTCATCTAGGATGTCGAGTTTGTCTTTCTCCTTTTCCTTGGCTTCGTCCCGCTCCTCACGGCCACCTGGCAGTACATTGTCGATATCCGCTTGGTCCACAATGCGCACCTCGTGCTTGCGCAATTCAGTATAAACCTTGTCCAAGCGATCCTGATCGGTCTTGTTGCCATCGGGCATACTTTCCTCGATGTCATCATGGGACAAGTAGCCCTGCTCCTTGGCCAGCTCGACCAGTTCCTTGATCTTACCCTTGAAATTAAACTCCACCATCAAGCCGTTGCCATTGGCCTCGGGAGCGGCCACAGCCGCCTCGGCCACGGATTCCGCCTTTTTGGGAGCTGTGGGGGAGGATTTCTTGGCCGCAGCCTTTTTCGTCGGGGTCGCTTTGGGTGCCTTCTTAACCGCAACCTTCTTCTTGGGGGCGGATTTCTTGGCCGAGGCTTTCTTGCTCTCCGCCTTTTTGGTAGCGGTTTTAGGGGATTTTTTCGAAGACGCGGCTTTTTTTGCTTTCGCGGCAGTCTTCTTCGGCGTGGCTTTACCCTTTGCGGATTTGGAAGTCTTCTTCTTGGCTGTCGGCATGTTTTACCCTGTCAATTCAAAAAAGGCCGTGAAATATGGTGGCGAACCTGTCCAAAGTCAAGGGGCGCAGAGCACTTTTTTTGACTTTTTTTTCACAAGTTCCTCCCTATTTAAGATGGTTTTGACGCCCGCCTTGTTCGCGCCAATCCGAGATTGTGAAATTTTTCACAATATCTCTTGACCCTCATCCGGCCCCTCTCTACCCTCAATTCACTGCCGATCTTGCGGATTTTTCCATATGAGTGCGACCACGGAAATTGGCTACAACACGAAAATCGAGGGGGATGTCGTCCATACCCAACTCGACGCGGCGCTCAATTGGTTTCGCAAAAATTCGCTGTGGCCGATGCCGATGGGGCTGGCTTGCTGCGGGATCGAGCTGATGGCGGCGGGTTGCAGCCGGTTCGACATCTCGCGGTTCGGGTCGGAGGTGATGCGGTTTTCGCCGCGGCAATCGGACGTGATGATCGTCGCCGGCACGGTCACTTACAAGATGGCGCTGGCGGTGAAGCGCATTTACGACCAAATGGCCGAGCCCAAGTGGGTGATCGCCATGGGTGCCTGCGCGAGCACGGGGGGGATGTACCGCAGCTACGCGGTGTTGCAGGGGGTGGACCGGATCATCCCGGTGGACGTGTACATCGCCGGCTGCCCGCCGCGGCCGGAAGCGCTGCTGGAAGGGTTGATGAAACTGCAAGCGCAGGTGGAGACCGAGCCGGTGGGCAAGGCCATCGTGCCGGCTGCGTGATTTTACAAGCCATGACCTCCCGCAAACTCGCGCAACAACTTCGCCAACACCTCGGCGATGGCCTTTCCAAGCCGGAGGAGTTTCGCGGCGAGACGACGGTGGCGCTGGCGGACCCCGCGCGCATTGTCGAGGCATGCCGGTTTGCGAAGGAGGAGCTGGGGTTTGATTATCTCGTTGATCTCTCGACGGTGGATCATTACGGCGATGATCCGCGCTTCGAGGTGGTTTATGAATTGTACGGCATCGGGCACGGCTGCCATCTCCGTTTAAAAACGCGCGTCAGCGAAGAGGCCGGCGAGCTGCCGAGTGTCACCGGCGTGTGGCGCACGGCCGACTGGCACGAGCGCGAAGCGTACGACATGATGGGCGTCAAGTTCACCGGCCACCCAAACCTCACGCGCATTCTCATGTGGGAAGGCTACCCGCACTTTCCGCTGCGCAAGGATTTCCCGCTGGAAGGCAAGACCACCGACGCGCCCGACGTGGCCTTCAGCGAGCCCGCGCCGATGGACGGCGGCCCGTTTGTCACCGTCGCCGGCGGCGAGGACACCATCGCCCGCGAACCGCGCCGCCGCAACCCGGAGGACTGGCAGGAATGATTTTAACGCCCCACGTGCTGCCGGCATCTTGCCGGCAGAATCCCCGCCCCCCTGCCGGCAAGATGCCGGCAGCACGCTAACCCATGCCCGCAACCACTGACATCGAGATTCGCGAACCCGCGGCCCGCGCAGCGGATGAACTGCGTGATGTCGGCGGCGAGAAGATGGTGCTCAACATGGGTCCGTCGCATCCCGCCACGCACGGGGTGTTGCGGCTGAAGATTGAACTGGACGGCGAGACGATCCTCACCGCGCAGCCGGACGTCGGCTACCTGCATCGCGGCGACGAGAAGATCGCCGAGAACATGACCTACACCCAGTTCATCCCCTACACCGACCGCCTCGACTACCTCGCCCCGCTGGCCAACAACGTCCACTACGCGCTGGCCGTTGAGAAGCTGCTGGGCGTCGACGGCCAACTGCCCGAACGCTGCCAGTACATCCGCGTCATCTGCTGCGAGCTGGCGCGCGTCTCCGCCCACCTGCTGGGCCTCGGCGCCTTCGCGATGGACACCGGCGCGTTCACCGTCTTCCTGCACACCTTCACGGAGCGCGAGAAAATTTATTACCTCATCGAGGCGCTCACCGGCGCGCGGTTCACCACCACCTACACGCGCATCGGCGGCCTTTCGCGCGACCTGCCCGAGGGCTGGACCGGTGAACTTAAAAAGTTTCTCGACGAGGTGGAGCACAATTTTGACGAGACCGAGAAGCTGCTCACGCGCAACCCCATCTTCCTTGACCGCACGCGCGACGTGGGCGTGATCAGCCGCGAGGAGGCCATCGACTTCGGCCTCTCCGGCCCCAACCTGCGCGGCAGCGGCGTCGATCACGACCTGCGCAAAGCCCATCCGTACCTCGTCTACGACCGGCTCGACTTCGACGTCCCCATCGGCTCCAAGGGCGACGCCTACGACCGCTATCTCATCCGCCTGGAGGAGATGCGCCAGAGCGTCCGCATCCTCCGCCAGTGCCTTGCCCAGCTCCCCGCCGGCCCCATCAATCTCGACGACGGCAAGATTGTGCTGCCGCAGAAGGAGAAGGTTTTAACGAGCATGGAGGAGCTGATCCACCAGTTTATCCTCGTGACGCAGGGGCAGAATGCGCCCGCCGGCGAGGTCTATTTCGGCGGCGAGAACCCCAAGGGCGAGCTGGGATTTTACATCCACAGCAAGGGCGGTGGCACCCCGCACCGCATGAAAATCCGCGCCCCCTCCTTCGTCAACCTCAGCATCCTCAGCCACATGTTGCCGGGCCATTTGATGGCTGACATTGTTGCCATTCTCGGCTCACTGGATTTCGTGATGGGGGAATGTGATCGATGAGCTTTGAACCCTCCAAGTCGCTCAAGGCCGAGGTCAAGGAGCTGCTCACGCATTACCCGAAGAATGAAAAGCGCAGCGCCTCTCTGATGGTCCTGCACGCCATTCAGGAGGAGCATGGTTACGTGGAGCCGGCGGCGATGGAATGGGCCGCAGGCGAACTGGGTTTGCAGCCGATAAACCTCTACGAGTTGGTGACGTTTTACCCGATGCTGCGCGAGGCGCCGGCGGGGCGGTATGTTTTAAAAGTGTGCCGCACGCTCAGTTGCGCGATGGCCGGCGGCATGAAGCTGCACCAGCACCTGTGCGACCGCCTGAAGCTCGACCCCCAGCAGCACGGCCTGCAGACCAGTGCCGACGGCAAGTTTTCCGTGGAGTTCGCCGAGTGCCTCGCTAGTTGCGGCACGGGCCCGGTGATGATGTGCAACGACGACTTTCACGAGGCGGTCTCCAGCGACGAGGCCGACCAGATCATGGAGGGCTGCGAATGAGGAATTCCAGTTTAAAGGAATGGTTGCCCGACAAGGATTTGAACCCTGACAAACAGAACCAGAATCTGCTGTGCTACCGTTACACCATCGGGCAATCGGCGGACGAATTTAGTGCATTTTAGCCGCCAGTCAAGCCCATGCCCAAGGAACACCGCATCATCCTGAAGCACGCCGACGCCCCCGGCTACTCGAGCGACCTCGAGTGCTACGAGCGCCACGGCGGCTACCAGACGCTCCGGGCGGCGCTCAAGCGCAAGGCGAAGAAGGACGCCGAGGGTAACGCGCTGACCCCGCAGGCGCAGGTGCGCGAGGAGGTGAAGGCGTCCGGCCTGCGCGGCCGCGGCGGCGCGGGCTTTCCGTGCGGCGTGAAGTGGAGTTTCATCCGCCACCCCAACCCCAAGCCCGTCTACCTCATCTGCAACGCCGACGAGTCCGAGCCCGGCACGTTCAAGGACCGGCAGATCATTTACAAGGATCCGCACCAGTTGCTGGAGGGCATGATCCTCGCCTGCTGGGCCAACCACGTGAATCTTGCCTACATTTACATCCGCGGCGAGTTCACCGAGGGCGCGCACATTTTAAACCGCGCTCTGGCCGAGGCGCGCGAGGCGGGCTATCTCGGCAAGGACATCCTCGGCAGCAGCCACGACCTGGACATCTGGGTGCACCGCGGCGCCGGCGCGTACATCTGTGGCGAGGAGACCGGCCTCATCGAGAGCCTCGAGGGCAAGCGCGCCTACCCGCGCATCAAGCCGCCCTACTTCCCAGCCGCCCTCGGTCTCTACATGTGCCCGACGATCGTCAACAACGTCGAAACCCTCTGCAATGTCCGACACGTCCTCGAGCTGGGCGTGGATACCTTTAAAAAACTCGGCATCCCCAAAGCCACCGGCACACGGCTCGTGAGCTTGAGCGGTGATGTGCAGCGGCCGGGCTATTACGAAATCGAAGCGGGCAAGGTGACGCTCGGTGAACTGATCCACCACAAAAATTTCGGTGGCGGCCTGCGCGGCGGCCGGCAACTGCAAGCCATTATCCCTGGCGGCTCTTCCGCCAAAGTCTTCAAGGCCGGCGAGGTTTTTAAGCTCAAGGAAAAGGACGCCGCCGGCAACGACATGGAGAAGGAACTGGGCGTGCTAGACATTCCGTACGACTTCGACACACTGATGGCCTGCGGCAGCATGTCCGGCAGTGGCGCGATCATCGTGATGGATGATAGCCGTGACATCGTCGAGTGCCTCGCCAACATCGCCGAGTTTTACGCCCACGAAAGCTGCGGCCAATGCAC
>DJHS01000144.1:0-5145 GCA_002433235.1 Verrucomicrobia bacterium UBA6614 | reverse complement strand
CCGAACGGCGAGAGCATCACGCGGCATTATCCGATGAAGACGGGGGTGAAGGGCGAGAGTCAGGATCACGCCCACCATCGGTCTCTGCGGTTTGCGCACAGTGATGTGAACGGTCAAAACTATTGGTGGTGGCGGCTGGGCAAAGAGCGCGAGACTTCCAAGGCGGAAATTCAGCTGGAGAAAATCGAACGCACGCGCTCGGGCAAGACGGGTGAACTGGTCGCATGGACGCGCTGGGTGCATGATAGCAAAACAGTGCTGCGCCAAAAGATGCACGTCACGTTCACCCCGCTGGCACGCCGGCAGGTGTTGATGGATTACGATATCATTCTGGTTGCCGGCAAGGAGCCGGTGGTGTTTGGCGATATCAAAGACGGCGGATTGTATGTGCGCGTGGCCGGCACAATGAAGGCCAACGCCCATTTCAAGGCAGGCGGTGCCAAGCTGCAGGGCACCATCCGCAACAGCCGCGGCCAACTGAACACCGACACGTGGGGCCAACGCGCTGAGTGGGTGGATTTCTCCGGACCCGATGCCAGCGGCAAGACGGTTGGCATTACGATGTTCGATCATCCGAAAAACCTGCGTTACCCCACACACTGGCACAGCCGCACCTACGGACTGCTTACGGCCAATCGTTTTGGCGCGAGCCATTTTGATCCCAAGAACGAGAAACCGCGCGGCACTGCCTGTCGGCCATGGAGCAATCTCTGCCCCGCCTGCAAGGAGCGCAAAGGCGACTACACACTGCCCGCCGGCCAAAGCTTCACCTTGCGGCACCGGCTCTACTTTCATCATGGCGACACGAAACAAGCGAACGTCGCCGGCCAGTACAAGGCATACATCCAATGAAACCACTGCTCCTCGCCCTCAGTACACTCCACATTGGGGCTGCTCTCTACGCCCAACCGGCTGATCTTATTTTGCGCAATGGTAAGGTGGTGTTGGTGGACAAAAACTTTCGCGTAGTGGAGGCGATGGCGGTCCGCGACGGGAGTGTGCAGGCGGTTGGTTTAAGCGCAGATATCATCAAGCTGGGCAATCGGAAGACGCGCGTGATCGATCTCCAAGGCAGGATGGTGCTGCCCGGTTTGATTGATTCGCACGTGCACGCTACGGGCGCGAGTATGACCGAGGCGCAGCATGAGATTCCGCCGATGGAAAATATCGCCGATGTGCAAGCGTACATTCGCACGCGCTCCAAGGTGGTGCCGAAAGGCGAGTGGATCCGCCTCTCGCAGGTGTTCATCACACGCCTCAAAGAGCAGCGGTATCCGTCACGGGCGGAGCTGGATGCGGCGGCCCCGGAGCATCCGGTGCTTTTCCGCACCGGGCCGGATGGCAGCGCCAATTCGCTAGCGCTCAAAGAGGCCGGTATTGACAAGGCGTTTGCCGCCGAGCATCCCGAGAACGTGATGGTGGATCCGAAGAACGGCGAGCCCACGGGCATTTTGCGTCAGGCCTCGCGGGTCATCCGCGCCAAGCCGAACTCCACACAAAAACCGATCGAACTGGCCACGCGTGACAAGCGATTGACCAAGCTGTTTGCCGACTACAATCGACGGGGCATCACCGGCGTGATTGATCGCAATTGCGGCAGCAGCGCACGCGATCAATACGAGCGGTTGCTCGATGCGGGGCAACTGACGGTGCGCGTGCGTGTGTCGCGCGGCGTCAGTGCCGGCGGCGAGGTCGCGGCCATTGAGAAACGGCTCGATGACATTGCGGCGGACCCGTACTTCAAAAAGCCCGCGCCCCGCTTTGGCGTGATCGGCGTGAAAGTGTTTCAGGATGGCGGCATGCTGACCGGCAGCGCGTTCTTTCAGAAGCCGTGGGGTAAGAGCAAAATTTACGGCATCAAGGATCCAAACTATCGCGGCATGCAATACGTGAAGGAGGCACGCCTGGAAGAACTCGCGCGCGCCTGTATGCAGCGCGGTTTGGCATTCACCGCGCACTGTCAGGGCGACGCCGCCACCACGACGCTGGCCCGGGTGTATGCGCGCATCAACAAGGATCTGCCCGTGGCGCCGAGCCGTTCGTCCATCACCCACTCCAGCTTTATGACGGAGGAGGCCATTCGGCTGGCCGGTGAGGTGGGATTCGGCATTGATTTGCAACCGGCCTGGCTCTATCAGGACGGCTTCACCCTGCAATCGCATTTCGGCAAGGAACGCCTGAAATATTTCATCCCGCTCAAGAGCCTGTTTAAGGCCGGGGTGAAGGCCGGCGGCGGCAGCGATCACATGCAACGCATCGGCCCACTGCGCAGTGTGAATCCGTACGATCCCTTCCTCGGCATGTGGATCACCCTCACACGCAAGGCCCGTTGGCTGGATGGACCCATCCATCCCGAGCAGGCCCTCAACCGGCAGGAGATGATTCGCTACTACACCATCAACAACGCCTGGCTCATGCGCGCCGAAAAGGAGATCGGCTCCCTCGAGCCCGGTAAACGCGCCGACTTCATCATCCTCGACCGCAACCTCCTCACCTGCAAAGTGGATAAGGTGAAAACCACGCAGGTACTGTCCACATGGCTGGATGGCGAGCAGGTGAATTTGACTACAAATTAATCGCACGCTTGCGGTTTAGTGGAGAGAACGGTTTCCTCTGGGCATGCGCTTTTTCTCCCTTTTGGCGGTCTGGTGGGTGTTCACGGTAGCGGCAGCGGATCGGCCCAATATCATTCTCCTGATGGGCGATGATCATGGCTGGGCGGAGACGGGGTATTACGGGCATCCGCATCTCAAAACGCCGGTGCTGGATGAGATGGCGCGGACGGGACTGCGGTTGGATCATTTTTATGCGGGCCATCCCTCGTGTTCGCCGACGCGCGGGAGTGTGTTGACCGGACGGCACCCCAATCGCTACGGAACGTTCGCGCCGGGGTTTTCGCTGCGGCCCAAGGAAATCACCATCGCCCATCTTCTGGCCAAGGCCGGGTATCGTTGCGGACATTTTGGGAAATGGCATGTGGGGCCGGTAAAGAAGAGTTCGCCAACCAATCCGCGCGCGATGGGTTTTCATGAATACGTGTCGCACGATAATTTTTATGAGATGGATCCGCCCTTCTCACGCAATGGCGGACCGCCGGTCGTAATCAAAGGCGAAGGCTCGGAGGTGACGATTGATGAGACATTGCGTTTCATTGAGGACGCCAAAAAACGAAAGGCGCCGTTTCTGGCCGTGGTGTGGTTCGGTTCCCCGCATGAACCGTACAGCGGGCTGGCGAAGGATCTCGCGTTTTACGACAACCTTCCCAAGGAATACGCGGAGCGCAAAGTGCGGTTGACCTCCAATGAAACCGGCCGGCCAACGCAGCGGCCATTGCGCGATGTACTGCGCGAGCGGTATGCGGAGATCACAGCGATGGACCGCGCGATCGGCAAGCTGCGCACGCGCCTCGACGAACTGAAGCTGCGCGACAACACCGTGCTGTGGTATTGCGGCGACAACGGCAGCCCGCGCAGCTACGGCCGGGCCGTCACGCCGTTCCGCGCGGATAAAGGCTCAGTATACGAAGGCGGCATCCGCGTGCCGGGGCTGATTGAGTGGCCCGCGAAAATCAAGCAGGGCCGCGTCAGCAAAGTGAACAGCGTCACCAGCGACATGTTACCCACCCTGTGCACGTTGGCCGGCGTGCCGCTGCCGGAGCGTCCGCTGGACGGCATTAGCCTGGCGCCCTTGGTGGAAGGCAAAATGAAGACGCGTCCTCAGCCGATTGGGTTTTGGAGTTTTAATTCCCGCCGGGCTACGCGCAATGGCGCCAAGCCGTACTTCACCGCCGAACAACAACGCGGAACCACGCCGCTCGTGAAGTTGATGGGTGACATTCCCACGCGTAATTTTCGCAACTACCATCAACCGCCCATCGAGGAGGCGGACTACGGCGGCCCGCGCGTATGGCTGGATAACCACCACAAGCTTGTCCTAACCGGTCCCAAGCCGGAGCTGTACGACCTGCAAACCGATCCCGCCGAGGAAACAAACATTGCGGAACAGCATCCTGAAATCACCAACCGGCTCTCCCGCGAACTCCGCACTTGGCAACGCTCCGTGCTCAACAGTCTGCGTGAAAAAGATTATCCCAAGAAGTAAATCATGAACCGAATCGTTACCCTGACACTCGCCCTCGCACTGCCGGTCATTGCCGGAGCCACGCCGTTTATCGTGAAGGACGGCGAAGCCCGCGCGGAGATTGTGCTGGCTGAGGACGCGCCGCGCTCGACGCGTTTTGCGGCGCGGGATTTGCAGGTGTACGTCAAGAAAATGACCGGGGCTACACTGGCCGTCGTGCCGAAGCCTTCCGGGACGGGCTTGGTGAAATTATTCGTGGGCGAAAGTGCGGACACGCGGGCGCTCAAGCTCTCGACCAAAGGACTGGAGCACGGGGCTTATCGGCTGGTATCGGCTTCGGACTGGCTGGCGTTTCTGGGGGATGACACCGATTTCGTTCCCACTGAACCCTGGGCCAAACGAAACAGCGACCGCGTCACGGGCAAGGATCAACGCGAATGGGAAAAGGCTTCCAGCACTCCCTTTGGCGTGCCCAATGGCGGCATGTACAAAAACCGCGAACGCATGCCTGCCGAGCTGGCTCGCGAACCGGATGAGCGTTACTGGACCTTCGACGAGCGCGGCTCTTTCAATGCCGTGTGCGGTTTCCTCAAGCAACTGGGCGTACGTTGGTATTTGCCCGGTGAACTGGGCGAGGTGGTGCCCAAGCACGCAACCATCGACTTGCCCAAGATCGATAAGATCGTCAAACCGGACTTCGCGTTACGGCAGTTCAGCGTTCGCTTCGGCACAGCCAACGATCCCACCACCATGTGGATGATGCGCCTCGGCACACGCAACCCCTACGGCCTGATGGTCGCCCACGGGATGCACACCATGACCCACAACGAGTATACGCTGAAGAATCACCCTGATTGGTTCGCCCTTTACGGCGGCAAGCGCGACGTCAAGCGCGGCGAGCGCCTCAACCACCTCTGCTACTCCAATCCTGAACTCTTCCAAGCTACGGTCAAGTGGGCCCGGGCTCAGTTTGACGTCTATGACTACACCAGCGTCTCCATCATGCCGCCCGATGCCTACGGATCGATCTGCCAGTGCAAACTCTGCGAAGGCAAGCAGATCGAC
>DJHS01000097.1:7557-8045 GCA_002433235.1 Verrucomicrobia bacterium UBA6614 | reverse complement strand
CGCCGTGATTCCGAGGCCATCGCCGCATGGGTGAAAGCCGGCGGCACTCTCTTTGCCACTGCTGGCGCAGGAATGTTTGACGAATTGAACCAGCCTAACACTGTCCTGCGCGGCGTGCTGGGCGTCAGCCCCGCTGGACTCGATGCCCCGGCATCCTCGTTCGTCGGCATGGTCAAACAGGAGCTACCCTTCGCCGCGCCGGTGGATGAAATAGCAGGCGAACCTGTTAGCACGCCGATATACGGCGTGCGAAGCCGTGTCAAGCTCGCCGGAGCCAAAACGCAGCTGCAGTTCAAGTCCGGCTCACCCGCGCTCACGCTGCATACCCACGGCCGTGGCCAAGCTCATTACGCAGCCTTCCTGCCAGGGCTCACCTACTTTGCGCCGGGCACACCAAAAGTGCCCGTGGACCGCGGCACCACGGCGCAAGCCTCCGCGCATTTAATTCCCACTCGGTTCGATGCTCGCATCGCCAAGCTCCTCCAGTT
>DJHS01000097.1:0-7212 GCA_002433235.1 Verrucomicrobia bacterium UBA6614 | reverse complement strand
GCCAACACCACCGCCGCCAACCCGGTGAAGTGCTCCGAACTCCTTGTCGAAGCCAACATCATCGATTCGCCAAAGGGCAGCGTGGTGATCCTCAGCAACTGGAGCGGCGGCCCCGTGAAAAATCTTGAAGTCACCCTCCCTGCCGATTTGACAAACAAGAAACTCACCACGGCCACCGGCACGGCCATTCAAAAGGATGGAAACAAGGTGACGCTCAATCTCAATATTGCTGAGGCACTGATTTTACGATGACCACACTAATCAAATTCACAGCCCTGTTTCTGGCCACATTATCCGCCGCCTGCGCTGCTCCGCCCAAACGCATCGCGGCGATCGTCACCGAGTATCGGCACAACTCGCATGCAGATGTGATTGTGAGCCGGTTGATGCTCACCGACACACTCGATGGCAAGGGCAAGCTGCCGAATCTTAAGCTGGTTTCGCTCTATACCGATCAGGTGCCGAAGAGTGACACGAGTCGCAAGTGGTCCAAGCAATTCAAGGTGCCCATTTACAACACCGTGGAGGAATCGCTCACTCTGGGCACGGGCAAGCTGGCGGTGGATGGCGTGTTGCTGATCGCCGAGCACGGCGTGTATCCGAAGAACGCCACCGGCAACACCATCTATCCCAAGCGCCGGCTCTTCAATGAGGTGCAAAAGGTCTTTCGCAAAACCGGACAAAGCGTCCCGGTGTTTGTCGACAAGCACTTGGCCGACAACTGGAAAGACTCCAAGTGGCTTTACGACACGGCGGCGGAATTAAAAGTGCCGCTGATGGCCGGCTCGTCGCTGCCCGTGCTGTGGCGCTATCCGCCGGTGGATGTGGAGCGCGGTGCGAAGCTCAAGGAGATTGTCGCCGTGTCGTATCACACGCTCGATGCCTACGGCTTTCACGCGCTGGAAATGGTGCAGTGCCTCGTCGAACGCCGCGCCGGCGGCGAGACCGGCGTGAAGCAGGTGCGCACCCTCACCGGCGAAGCGGTTTGGCAGGCGATGGAAAACAAGGTGTTCGACCGCGAACTCCTATACGACGCCCTCAAGCGCCTCAAAGGCAGCGCTGTCACCAAGCGCCTCGACACGCCCCTGCGCGAGCAGGTGAAGGAGCCCGTGCTCTTCACCATCGATTACCGCGACGGTCTCCGCGCGCATGTGCTGACGCTGAATTATACGGTAGCCGAATGGGCCGTGGCCTGGCGTCGCGCCGATGGCGGCAAACGCTCCACTACCTTCTGGACGCAGGAAGCCCGCCCTTACATGCATTTCACCTATCTCGTGAACGGTACTGAACAGATGTTTCACACCGGCAAACCCGCCTGGCCCGCCGAGCGCACCTTGATGACCAGTGCGCTGCTCGATGCGTTGCTCATTTCCAAAAGCAAAAACAACGCCGTCGTGCCCACGCCGCACCTCAATTTCAAATACACCACCGACTGGAACTGGAAACAACCGCCACCGCCGCCACCGGGCCGGCCGTTGAACGGGCAATGAATCACTGGTGGATCATCCTCGGCGCACTTTCCGTTTGGGTAAATGCCGCCCCCAAACCGTTGCCGCTGCATTACACCGGCCAAGTGCCGATCATCGATGGACGCCTCAATGAGGCTTGCTGGAAAAAGGCCACCTCATTGCGGGTGATGTATCCGCACGATCAAACCCACCAGCAACCCACGATCGCGCCCATGATCGCGCGGGCGGTGTGGGATGATTTTTATTTGTATTTCGCATACGAAGTCACCGATTCGCATTTGACCGCACTTGGCACCGGCCGCGAAACCGGCCCGCCGAACAATCGCCGGCCGCAAGCCATCGAGTACGCGCCGAAAAAGCAAATCGATCTCGTCGAGTTTTTCATCGCGGACAATCCCCGCTTCTTTTGGGAACTTCACCACAACGCCGCCAATCACCTGAACACCCTCTGGATCGAGCTGCCCACCGCCGCGCAACTGGCGCAGATCCCCAAGCCCGGCTACGCCCACATCAAGTTTCATCGCGACCGCTACCTGCCCGACGATGGCCAACACACCGTGCAACGCGCCGCCCGACTCCGCCCCAATACCACCCTCAATCAGCCCGCCGATACCGACATCGGCTACACCGCCGAACTTCGCCTGCCATGGCGCAGCCTCTTCCCGCGCCAACCTGCCCCGAAGCCCGGCCGCCAATTCTCCCTCCTCGCCGTCTGCCTCAACGGCAACGGCGGCAAAGCCGTGTACCACTCCAACGGCAAAAATCTTCCCAAGCTCATGTACCACTATTCCGCCAAGCAGTGGCCAGTGTTGAAGCTTGTTAAATAATTCTCCGTGTCTCTGCGCCTCCGCGTGCGCATTTGATTGCCCTCGCCGCCTGCGCCCCTTATCAACAGCCATGCACACACGCACCTTGGGCAACACCGGCGCCGCCATCTCCGAAGTCGGCCTCGGCACCTGGCAACTCGGCAGCGCCGACTGGGGCGAGGTCAATCCCGCCGACACTCAGGCAATCCTCGCGCGCTCCGTCGAGTGCGGCGTGAACTTCATCGACACCGCCGACGTCTACGGCATGGGCCACAGCGAACGCGCCATCGGCGAATTCCTCAAAACCACCTCCGTCGAACTCCACGTCGCCACCAAGCTCGGCCGCCGTCACGATGAACCGCACGGGTGGCCACAGAATTTTTCCCTCGAGACCATGCGCGCCCACACCGAGGATTCTCTGCGCCACCTCGGCGTTGATTCCCTCTTCCTCACGCAACTCCACTGCATCCCCACCGAAGAACTCCGCCGGGGCGAAGTCTTCGACCACCTGCGCACCCTGCAAAGCGAAGGCCTCATCCAACACTGGGGCGTCAGCGTCGAGACCGTCGAGGAAGGCCTCCTTTGCCTCGAGCAACCCGGCCTCGCCAGCCTGCAAATCATCTTCAACATTTTCCGCCAAAAACTTGTCGACGAACTCCTGCCCGCCGCGCAGGCCAAAGGGGTCGGCCTCATCGCGCGCGTGCCGCTCGCCAGCGGCTTGCTCGCCGGTAAATTCACCGCCGACACCACTTTCGCCGAAACCGACCACCGCCATTACAACGCCGAGGGCCAATGCTTCAACATCGGCGAAACCTTCGCTGGCGTCGGCCTCGCCCACGGCGCCGCCCTCGCCGAGGCTGTCCGCGACACGCTCCCCAATCCCGGCAACCACACCATGGCCCAGCAGGCCCTCCGCTGGGTACTCGATCATGAGGCCATCACCACCGTCATCCCCGGCGCCAGCCGCCTCTCCCAAGCCGCGTCCAACACCGCTGTTTCCGGAATGGATCGACTCCCCGAGGCAACCCACACCCAACTGCGCGAATTGTACGACGCCCAAATCGCAGACAAAATACAAGGAGTTTATTAGTGAAAAAACTTGCCCATCGCGTCGCCCTCGTCACCGGCGCCGGAGTCGGCATCGGCCGGGCCATCGCGTTGGCCCTCGCGGAGGCAGGGGCCTTCGTGGGGGTGCATTTCAACGCTAGTGAATCGGAGGCGACGGCGACGTTGGAGGAGATTCGAAATGGCGGCGGCGAGGGCATGTTGTTGCGGGCAGATTTGGCGGATGCGGAAGCCGCGGCGGCGATTGTGGATGAGTTGACCGCGCAAACACAGCGGCTGGACATTCTCGTGAACAACGCGGGCGATCCGCTGGAGCGGGTGACGCTGGAGGATTGTCCGCTGGCGGTTTGGGAAAAGTCGCTGGCGGTGAACCTCACGGGTTCATTCGCCGTCACGCAGCGGGCGATTCCGCATTTGCGCGCCTCGGGCAATGGCGCGATCATCAACAACCTTTCGCTCTCGGTACAGACCGGCGGTGGCGGCGGCGCGGGTCCGTACGCGATCGCCAAGGGCGGGCTGCAGGTGATGACACGCACGCTGGCGCGCGAGCTGGCGCCGGAGGTGCGCACGAACGCCATCATGCCCGGCGTCATCGAGACGCGCCATCACGAGCGGTTCACCGCGCCGGAGCGCATGGAACAATATAAAAAGGAGACACCTTTATCTCGAAACGGTCAGGCCGAGGAGGTGGCCGGCGCGGTGGTGTTTTTGGCCAGTGACGACGCCCGCTTTATCAACGGCGCCCTGCTGGATATCAGCGGCGGCCGGTTCCTGCGTTAGTGGGTCTCGATTTTCTGGACGTTGATGATAGGGTTGGCGGGCGGGTCAAACGACAGGAGCGCCTTGAACTCGACCGCTTGGGCGGCGGTGACTTCTTGGTTCACGGTATGTGTCAGGGTGACGGGCTGGGGGCCGCCGGTAATTTGCAGCGTCAGCTTGATATTGCGCGTGGGGTCGCCGCCATCGTTTCGCAGTGTGCCTCGAAGTTCCGGGAGCCCATCATCGCCAGCGACAATTTTAAGGCTGTTGCCATCCACAGTGATGTGGCTTGAGTCGTATTCAGGTCGATAGATGGGGGCTATGCTGTCGGGCGGTGGTGATTTGAAGACCAAGTCGCTGCCGCCATAGCCCAGATATGGAATAACAATATACCATGCCAGCCCTGCGAGCCCGGTTAGGGCGAAGAAAGCGAGGCTGGCTTGGTCCTTGAGTTTGCCGAGGTTCGACGCGTTGGCCTCGGCGGTGGCTTCGGCTTGGGCAGTTGCCTTGGCGTGTGATTCAGATTGAGCAAGAGCGGATTGGCGGGATGCAGCAGCGGCCGATGGGCTCATGGGGCCGCCTGCCTTGGGAGATGCGGACGCACTGGCCGGGCGCTTGGGAGCGGCTTGGGCATCGGTGCTTTTTCCTCCACCCATCTTGGGCATGGATGGGGCCTTTCCGGGTAGCACGACGTCCCCCGGCATGGCAATGGATTCAGTCTCAGCGGCATTTTCCTCGGGTTCTGGCCCTTGTGTGGTTGGTTCACTGGGTCTCTTGGGGGACGTGCTAGGGAGCTTGGGTGCCGCACCGGGAGGTGATGGTTTTGTGGGAGCGTTGGGCACTAAATCTCCTCCGGGTTTCTTGGGAGGCAAGGGTTTACGGGGTGCGGGTGCTGTGGGTCCCCCCGGGCCTCCGGCGCCTCCGGGCCTCTTGGGGGGCAGACCGGGTTTTTTGGGGGTACTGCCCCCCTCAGGGCCGCCCGGCTTTCGTGGTGCGGGCGCGGAAGGTCCCTTGGGGCCACCTGCTCCCGCCGGCCTCTTGGGTGGGGCGGCGCCTTTTGGGGTGGACTTGGCGGGGAGCAGTTGTGTCTCTGCAGCCTTGCCGATGGGAAGAGGTTGTGTCTCTGCAGCCTTTTGAGTTGGCTCGATAGGTGGGGGTTGGTCGGCGATGATTGCCGAGGGCATCAGGGGGGTGACACTGCCACAGTGCCCGCAGGTAGTGGAGTGGCCGATGTGTTCGCGTTCAAAGGACAGGGGTCCGCCACAATGAGTGCAGGCGCACTTTAGCGCCAGAGTGAGTTTGGCGCTGCACCGGGGGCAGGCGAAATTGACGCCGATCGCATCGACGGGCAGTTCCAGCCGCCCCTCGCAGTTCTGACAGGCGGTCTTGATGAAACCGGACTGGGTCATCCGGGGAAAGCATGGAGCGGTTGGAAGGCAAAAGGCAATCCCACAGTCTGTCCGGCTAGTGTTGGTAGATGGGCAGGAAGTGGTATTTGACGGAAAGGCTGAGGATGGCCAAGGAGGAACAATAGACCTGCCCAACGCCACGTTCATTTCCGTTGGTTGCATCCCAAGAGCCGTTGGCTTTCTGGAGGTTCAACATGATGCGCTCGATGTTTTCGCGGGCCAGTCTGGCTTGGCGGCTGCCGGGGCTGTCGGGATCCGAGTCCTTTCTTTTCTGCATGCCTTGCGAGTAGTAATAAGCTCCGTAGTAAAACCAGCGGTCGCTGGGACGGACGTCATAATCCTCAAGCCAGTTGGCGGCACCGATGACCTCGGGCGCGTCAATCCGGTTGCAAACCTGCAGGGAGAGCAGCCCTGCGGAGGTGGTGGCAAACCCAGGCCTGCGCGAGGTGGGTGTGTAGCCAAACCCGGATTTCAGATTCGTGGGTTCGTCACGCGCATTCCGGCCGGAAAGATAGCTGCGCTCAAGGTAGCGGATGGCCAAGTCAATATTCTGCTTGGGTACGCGGATGCCGGCGTTTTGCGCGGAGCGCAGGGCCATGAGTTGCCAGACGGAGATGGAGATGTCCGAGTCGTTGGAGTGAGGCTCGTACCGCCACCCGCCCACGTGGCGCGCGTCAAACTTGCGGCTGCGCTGGGCAGCAAGGATCAGGTTGACCGCGGGCACCAGTGCGGCACGAATGCGACGATCCTGATCGCGACTGACTGCCATGCCGAGCACTTCGCTGAGGCAAAGGGTGGTGATGCCGTGACCATACATGCGCGATCCATCCGTGCCGTAGTAGCCTCTCGCCCGGCTTCGTCGGGGGTCGTTACGCAACAGAAACTCGATGCCCTTGCTCATTGCCTTGCCCACCTCGCCAGGGTCGGTGGGCTGGTGACCGACGGAGGCCATGGCCATGATCGCCAGGGCTGTCATGGGATAACTGTTCTGAGCAGCAAAACGAACGTTTCGATCAGGTGGATTGAATGCGCCGAGTTGTTCGCTTTGGCAGGAGACCAGAAACTTGACGCCCTTTTGCACGGCGTCATCCACCTCGTCGGCGAGCACACTCGAACCCAACAGTGTGACCCAGACGCTGCCAAGGAGAAGGAGCCGATGTCCGTTCATTTGCGTGGAGGAACAGGCTGTCCACCTTGTAGGTTGCCGACGGTGGCGAGAAAGGCCTCGATAGCCTTGCGGTAAGATTCAGGCCATTGCGCTCGCATCCGGTCCAGCACTTGCTGGCGGTCCTTGGGATCCAGTCGCGCCCAGTTCTCGGCCAGTTCCTCAATGTCGACCTCCTTCGGGTTTGGCAGCTTGACTGGTTTGGGGGCACCGGAGAATTGTGCGCCTTCGCCTGTACCTTCGCCGGGTGGCGGCAACTGGCCCGGCCGTAGCCCCGCCTGACGTGCCTGTTGCATGGCGCGTGCTTGGGCCTGTGCCGCCTGCTGCAGGGCTTCCTGTGCCTGTTGAGCCGCCTGCTGGCCCGGGTTTTGATTGTTGGGTTGCTGGCTTTGGCCGTCCTTTCCACCGTGAAACTTGGGCGGATTCAGGGCCGCATCCAAACGGTCCAGCGCGCGAGCCAGAAGCTTAGATTCTTCAGCGGACCGAGGTGTGCCTTGCTTGCCACCTTCACCGGGCTTGCCGCCTTCACCGGGCTTGCC
>DJHS01000050.1:20746-21684 GCA_002433235.1 Verrucomicrobia bacterium UBA6614 | reverse complement strand
GATGATTTCCACATCGGGATGAACCAAAGGCGGGAGGCCGTCGAAAGAAGCAGGTGTTTTGAAATGATCTCCATCCCCGGTGCGGGTGCTGGCGAGAAGGGCGTAGCGTTGATTGGGCTGGAGGGAGACAGGCTTGGCCAGGGGAAGGTAGCGGAAAGCGCCGTCGAGTTCAGCCCGGGCCCCTTCGGGCAGGGTGATACGGGCAAGCTCGGCAGGTGGCCGGGTATCCAGTTGCACAAGACTAATGGTGTGGGCCACCTTGAGGCCGCGGCGTTTGCCTTTGGGATCGGACAGGCTCGGCTGATCACGCTGGGATTCATCAGGGATAGAGCGGGCGGGGCGGACCGGGCGATCGCGTTCGTGGTCGTCCCACATACCAAGGTGGGTGACGGTCTTGGCCTTGGCGTTCAACGTAAATTCAAATCCGATCTCGCCGGTGACATCGTTACGCAGATTGTGCCAGCCTTCGGTTTGGATGAGCGCCGAAGAGGGTTGGAGGTTCAACTCACGCGCGTGGCCGCGGTTGTGGAGGCGCAACAGTTCGGCGGCCAGTTGCTTCGCGAGAGCCGGATCAGATTTCACTTCATCGTCTTCGTACAGATTCTGTTCGAGATCATAAAATGCGCGCGGGATGGCGGCGCCGTGGCGGCTGTCGCGAATGGACGGCAGCGCGAGGCCGCCCTCGACGAGCAGCTTGTGCGGTCCTTTGCGGATGACGAGGGTGTCGTTGGAAAAGGGCGGCCCGAGGTGGCAGAAGAACACACGCGGGCGCAAATCCGGCTTCGGTATTTTTGCGGTCCAGTGCGCGAGGCAATCGTGACTGTCCTGTGCCTCATGCGGCGAGAGTTGATGGCCGGCTACGCTGGCGAGCGTGGCGTAGAGATCGGTGTGGGAGACGATGGATTCATTAAGTGTGCCGCCCTCGATTTTGTCTTTCC
>DJHS01000050.1:0-20421 GCA_002433235.1 Verrucomicrobia bacterium UBA6614 | reverse complement strand
CTTTCCAATACACGAGGAACGGCACGCGAATGCCACCTTCCCAGAGCTTGGCTTTCTTGCCGCGCAAGCCGCCGCTTTCGCGATTGCGGCCGAGATTGTCGCCGACGTTGGAGCCATTGTCGCTGGTGAAAATGATGAGCGTGTTTTCGATCAACCGATGGCCTGGCCAGCGGAGATCCTCGGTGTTGCGCAATGTTTCAAGCAGTTTGCCAAAGGCGATGTCATTTTCCAAAATCATGTCCCCGCGATCACCAGCATTTGAGCCATCATGCAACCGGCTGGCGCCCTTGACCGCTTCTCCGGCGATGGTCTGAGGCACGGCATAGTCGCCGTCAATTTCATTGCGTTGGTAATGGTTGGCGTTGGGGGCGTAATAGAGGAAAAAGGGCTCTTTGGTTTTGGCTTGTCGGTTGAGAAAAGCTTGGGCTTCGCGCAGGTACACGGGCCCGATCTGGGCGAGATCCCAATCGGGCGCGGCAAAGATACGGCGTTCGCGATGTTTGAAGCCAATGCGGCGCATTCGGCCACGGTCGGTAAAGGTCCAGCGATCGTTGCGGATGTAAATGCGCGGCTCGGTGTCGAGCGAATCCTCGGTATTACCGGACACCCCAAAGAATTCATCGAAGCCATGATGCGTCGGGCCATCGAGCACGGGCCGCGTGAAGTCGACATCCTCATAGTAGTAATCGGTAGCCGGTTTACCCACGCCGTTATCGAATGCCATGCCCACATGATATTTGCCAATGGCCGCCGTGCGATAGCCGCGTGCCTGTAGCATCTCTGGCAACGTGCTGAGCGCGCGCTGGATCATCGGCGTGTTCGGCCCATGCGGCAGCCAGCCCTGTTGCTTGAGGTAAGCGCGATGCGCAAACCGGCCGGTCAACAGTGCGTACCGTGTGGAGGAACACATGGAGGCCGGTGCGTAGGCGTTGTTAAACACCACCGCCTGCTGCGCGAACGCTTTGAGTTGCGGCGTGCGCTGCGTGAGCGTGATCGGTTCCGCCTTTGGTCCCATTCGCACGCCGAGATACGCACTCGTGTCGCCGATCCCCATGTCATCCGCCATCATCAGGACGATATTTGGCTTGGCCGGGCGCGGCGTTTCGGCATTCGCCACCGCAGTGGAAGCCGCCAGCATCACGAGCAATTGAATTCGGTGGAAAAACTGCATCATGCCAACCGGACCGCGCCTCAACTCTCCAGCCCGCGGATGCCGCTGGCGGTGCTGCTGCCGAAGCGGTCGATCTCGAGGCCCATGCGTTGGGCGAGGGGGACGAAGAGGTTGGCGAAGGGGGTGTTGTTGTCCTGATCGTGGGCGATGTGCGTGCCGTGTTTGAAGCCGCCGCCGGCGAGGAGGATGGGCAGGTTGCGCCAGCTGTGCGAGGAGGCGTTGCCGAGGTTGGAGCCAAACAGGATGGCGGTGTGGTCGAGCAGATGGCCGCCGGCTTCCTTGACGGCCTTGAGTCGCGTGAGGAAGTTGCTGAACACCTCAAACTCCGCGACCTCGATGCGGGTGAGTTCCTCGATCTTCTGTTCATCGCGACCGTGGTGGGAAAGCATGTGCCAGTCGGTGCGCACGCCGGGGATGTTGCTGGGCACGGCGTTGAAGCCGCCGATGGAAAAGGCGATCACGCGCGTGGAATCAGTCTGCAACGCCAGCAGGATGAGGTCGTAGATGAGGCGTTGCTTGGCGAGGATGTCGTTGCGGTCGGCGACGTCCTGCGGTTCCTTGTAGTTGACCTTCGGCTTGGGCCGGTTGGCCCACTGTTTGTTTTGTTGCAACCGAATTTCCAGTTCGCGCACGGAAGTAAAATACTCGTCGAGCTTTTCGCGATCACGCGCGCCGAGGGTGGTGCTGAGCAACTTGGCATCGCCCAGCACGGTGTCGAGAATGCTACGGCCGCGCTCAAGGTTTTTGATTTCCTCGGCCACTTCCGTCTCGGTGCCGTTCATAAACAGTTGCCGGAAAATTTTCGTCGGATGCGTCTGCACCGGGATCTGCACGCCATTGGCCGTCCACGACAACGACGAACCGCGCGCGCCGACGGTCATCGAGGGAAACCGCGTGGCCGCGCCAATGTGCTTGGCCATCAGTTGATCGAGCGAGATGGTGTTCTTGAACCCCGCCAAGCCCGGTCGCGGCGCGCTGGTGAGCCAGGTGAGCTCGCTGGTGTGGCCGTTGGCGCCGTTGGAGTTTGGGTGCGACAAACCGGAGAACACCGTGAAATCCTCCCGGTGCTTCTCAAGCTTTTGCAGGTAAACCGGCGCCTTGTAATTCGCGCCCACCTCAGTGGGAATAAAATTCGGCGCATGAAATCCCAGCCCCGCATTCATCGCCACAAATCGTTTCGGAGCCGCAGCCGCCTTGGCAAAAGCCGGCGTCATCGCGCTCAGGAACGGCAGGGCCACAGTGGCGCCGGTGCCCTTCAGAAAGGCGCGACGATTTAGCGAAGTCTTGGTGGCGATGTGGCTCATGTTACTTGTTCAGGAAAATTTCTGATTGGATGATACGATGGAACAGGTCGCGGAGGCGATGTTTGTTTTGGGCGGTATCGGCGACGATGCGGTCGAGCTCGGCGCGGTCGGAGAAGCCCAGCTCGCGGCCGGTGGCGAAGGTGAGCAGTTTGCCGGCGAAGGCGCGGGCGAGGCGGTCATCGTGCCTGGCGAGGTAATCGCGGTAGGCGGCGAAGTTGTTGTACGTGCTGCCATCGAGGAATTGGCCGGAACTGTCCACGGGCGGTCCGAGCCGGTAGCGGACCTTTCGGCCGAGGATCTCGCGATCAACGCGTTCGGCTTCGGAGTGCTGACTGCGGAAACGATCGCGGCGCTGGCCGATCACATCAAAACTCTCCAGCGCGAAGCCGAGTGGGTCGATGTGGTTGTGGCAGGAGGCGCAGCTGGCGACGTTGCGGTGTTTGTCGAGCAGTTCGCGCAGGGTGGCGGCGCCGCGAATGTCCGGCTCCACGCCGGGGATGTTGGGCGGCGGCGGGGTGGGCGTGATGCCGAGGATGCGTTCCATCACGTACACGCCGCGCACCACGGGTGAGGTGGCCGAGCCGTTGGCGGACACTTTCATCACGCTGCCTTGGCTGAGGAAACCGCCGCGCCAACTGTCGGCGGGCAGCTTCACTTTGCGGAACTGCGAACCCACAACGCCGTCGATGCCGTAGTGCTCGGCCATGCGATCGTTGAGCATCGCAAAATCGCTCTTCACGATGGCGGCAGCGGGATGGTTGCCGGCGATCAACTCGCGCAGGAACGCCTCCGTCTCGCGCGGCATGGAGAAGCGCAGGTAGGGTTCGTACTCCGGATAAAGCGTGCGATCGGGAACGGTGAAATCCATCTCGCGCAGGTTCAGCCACGCCTCGGTGAAGTCCGTGATGAAACGCTCGAAGCGTTTGTCCTTCAGCAGTCGCTCTGTCTGCGCGCGAAGATTGGCGCGGAGTTTGCCGGCGCGGGCGAGCGCGAGCAGCTCGGCATCCGGCGCGGTGCGCGTGAGAAAATAGGAGAGCCGATTGGCGAGGGCAAAGTCGTCCAGCGCCCCGGCCGGTTCGCGGAGGAACAGGAAATGCGGCGAGCTCAACACCGCCGTGGCCGCCGTGCGCAGGGCAGCCTCAAAGGGCTCACCTTTTTTGCGTTCAGCCGAGAAGAGGTGCACGTATGGCATTACCTCATGCGGCGCTACCGGCCGACGAAACGCGGCATTGGCCAAACGTCCGAGTGACAGTTCGGCGTCGGCCTGTTCATCGGTGGATTTGATTTCAAACTGCGGCTTGTACCAGGATCGGTTGCGGTCGTTCGGATTGCGCGGCGCAATCTCTTTGCGATCCAGCCTTGCCATCAGCAGCTTGTGGCCCGCCGAGGGAAACTCCTCGTACAACGGTCCCTCCAGTTCCACGGAGTGAATGCCTAGGCCGGGAGTCTTCACGGTGCTCAGTGGAATCTTTTCCTTACGCCGGCGCCCAAGATCCGGATCAATGATGCCGTAAGGCTCCACACTGATCATGTATTGCGCACCGATCTTTACGGTCAATTCCACCGTGTGCATCTTGTCCGGGCCGCCGGGCGGAAAGGAAAAATATCCGACCACCGGCTGCGGCGCACCGCGCGCATACGTGGTCAGGCCCACCGAGAACGTGACGGGTTGATCGGATTGATAGGCAAACCCGTGTACCATCACTCGATAAAACCCCTCCTTGCTGGTGCGCGCCGAACGGATCATGCCCGAAGGATAGCCCGTGCGCTGAAACCGTACGATGGAATCATCCTTGAGCTTCAGCCAAGTATCACCGATGAATCGCTCGCCGCCTTTGTCATCCGTATAACGCCCCACCTTCTTGTCCGGCTTGGGCTTCTCAACCGTCTTCGCAATCGCCTCCTCCAGCACGACGCCCGCCGTGTGCAAATACATCTTCATGTGCTGCATCGAAATGCCCAGCGCGTGCCCGACATTGTCGAACTCATGCGACCGCCCGTCCGCCGGCAGCAACCCCTCCAGCTCCAGCGCCGTGCCGAAGAGATCATTCATCGTGTTCTCGTATTCGCGCCGGTTCAACCGCCGCAACACCGTCCCCTTCGCCGCCGCATGCGCCTGCACCAGCCGCGGGCCCAGTGATGCGCGGAAGGCTGCCAGCTCCTTCGCCTCCGGCCGATCCGTCACCTTCTTCGGCGGCATTTCGCCGGCCGCCACGCGATCGAAAATCCGTTCCCACTTCGCAAACACCGCCGCATCCGAAAGATCGCGCCCCAGCTTTTCCAAATCCAATCCCCCCTTCGCCGCCCCGTCCCCATGACAATCAAAACAATGCGCCGCCAAAAAAGCATTCGTAGATTTGTCGAACGCAAATCCCACGCTGCAAAACACCAGCCACAAACTGAACACCAATCCACGCATGAGGAAATGAGACTACCCGTTGGCCCCCGCCAATTCGAGATAAATTGAAAGAGAGCTCCATCGCAAATTGCCTCACGCAGAGCAGCAGAGGCGCGGAGAAACCAGATTAATTTTTCTCCGCGCCTCTGCGCCGCCGCGTGAGAATAAAATGAAGCCAATCCTTGCCCCTCACACCCAGCCAACGCACACTTGCGTGATGCGTTTTGTTTTTCTTTTGTTCCTAAGTTGGGCCCTGCCCGTCATTGCGGCCAAGCCACCCAACATCGTCCTCATCCTCGCTGACGACTTGGGCTATGGCGATCTCGGTTGTTTTGGGCAAAAGACGCTGAAGACACCGCGGCTGGATGCGATGGCGAAGGAGGGGATGCGGTTCACGCAGTTTTATGCGGGGTGCACCGTGTGCGCGCCGTCGCGCAGTGTGCTGCTCACCGGCCGGCACATGGGGCGCACGGTGGTGCGGGGCAATTCCACGCAGCCAATTGTCATCCGGCCCGGCCAGCCGACGCTCGCCTCCATGCTCAAGGGCGCCGGGTATCGCACCGCTTGTATCGGGAAATGGGGTGTGGGCACACCGGACAATTTCACCAATCCCAACGATGTCGGCTTCGATCATTTTTATGGGTACGTCAACATGTGGCACGCGCATAATTTTTATCCGGAGTTTCTCATTCGCAACGGCAAAGTGGAAAAGCTGCGCAACGAAATGGCGCCGCGCTGGAAAGCTTTTCAGGATCCCAGGCAACCGATGGGTGGCCGTGGTGTGGCGGTAAAGCGCGTGGACTACGCGCCCGATTTGTTTACCGCCGATGCGCTGAAATTCATCCGCGAGAATCACGAGCAACCGTTTTTCCTCTATTACGCGCTCAACATCCCGCACGCCAACAATGAGGCAGGCAACGCCGGCATGGAAGTGCATGATCTTGGTGAATTCGCCAACAAGGATTGGCCGGCGCCGGAACAGGGCTTTGCCAAGATGATCCAAAACATTGACCGCGACACCGGCCGCATCATCGACCTGTTGCGCGAATTAAAGATCGCCGACGACACACTGGTGATTTTTACGTCCGACAACGGCCCGCATCAGGAAGGCGGCCACAAGGCCGATTACTTTGATTCCAATGGCCCCTTGCGCGGTATGAAACGTGACCTCACCGAGGGTGGTCTGCGCGTGCCCACCATCGCGTGGTGGCCCGGCACCATCAAGGCCGGCGGCACGGACAACGCCCACTGGTACTTCGGCGATTTCATGGCCACTTTTGCCGAACTGGCGGAGGCCAAGGCGCCGGCGGATATCGACAGCGACAGTTTTGACGGTCCGCTCCACGGTAGGTCACGCGAAAAACAATGGAAACGCGAGCACGAGATGTACTGGGAGTTTTATGAACGTGGCTCTGCGCAGGCCGTACGGTTCGGTAAATGGAAAGCCATTCGCAAGCCGATGTTCACCGGCCCGATTGAACTGTACGACATGTCCAACGATGCTGGTGAAAAACGTAACTACGCCGAACGCCGCCCGGATCTCGCCCGTCATGCGGCCAACCTGATGGAGAAAATGCACACGCCCGATCCGAACTGGAAAGTGCGCGGCCGGCGATAGCGTCAGGCAAAGTAAGGCCGCAGCACGTTGCCGGCGACGATCAAGGCCTCCTGCCGGCCGCGCAGGGTTTTGCCAAAGGTATCGTCCTCCACCTCGATACACACGGGGCCGCGGTAGGTGGTCTCCATTAGGTCGCCGAGGAACGCGCCCCAATTCATCTCGCCGTAGCCGGGGATGCGCGGTTGATGCCACTCCAACGGATGGGCAAACACCCCCACCTCATCCAGTCGATCGCGGCGGAGCTTCACGTCCTTGGCATGGAAATGAAAAATCTTGTCCTGAAATTCTTTCAACGGACTGGCCGGATCCATGTGCTGCAGTACGAAATGCGAGGGATCGTAGTTGAGCCCAAAGGCATCGCTGTCAATATCGTTGAACGCCCGGCGCCAGATCACCGGCGTGGTGAAGAGATTTTTGCCGCCGGGCCATTCGTCGCCAGTGAAATACATCGGGCAATTTTCAACGCCAATCCGCACGCCGTGATCCTCCGCAAAAGCTACCAATGGCCGCCACGTCTTTAGAAAGCGCGGCCAGTTGGCATCCACACTCTGCGTCCAGTCGCGGCCGACAAAGGTATTTACCGTATCGAGCCCCAGCACTGAGGCTGCCTTGATCACCTTTTTGAGATGCGCCACGGCCGCCCGTGCCATTTTGCGATCGGGATCCAGCGGGTTAGGGTAATAGCCTAGGGCCGACAAATTTACCCCATGCTGAGCGCACAGCGCATGCACCTCGTCGGCCTTGGCCGCGGTGAAGCGCTCCACCTCCACGTGCGTGATGCCGGCATACTTGCGTTCCGCCTTGCCGCGCGGCCAGCACATCGCCTCCACACAGGCAAACCGCTGCGCCTTGGCAAAGGCCAATACTTCAGCCAGCGAAAGCTCCGGCACGATTGCGGAAACAAAACCGAGCTGGAGGGAGGGAGGAACCGCCATAGCTAGGCGCATTCCGGGCCGTCGCACTTTAGCCCGTCCATCCCGAGTAGCATCGTGCGTACAGCAACACCGGCGTTTACGGCGGCGACCAGATCGGTGGTGGCTTGCAGGGTTTCCTGCGACACACCGTCGGCCAGTGCCTTTTCTGTGCGGCCGCCAGTACAAAAACCGCATCCACGCGTGATGGTGACGGCGAGGCCGATGAGGTGTTTTTCGCGATCAGTTAGATGTTCGGTTGCGCCGGCTTTTTCCAGTGCCTGAATGACGTGTAGTTCTTGTGCGTTCATGATGAATTAAAATTTTTTCATTTCGGTTTGCAGTCGCTGGATGATCTCCGGATGGCGGTCGGACAGATCAGTGCGTTCTCCCAGATCACGGCTAAGGTTGAAGAGAAGCGGGGTCGCGTGCTGGATGGCGGGCTCACGTTGGCGAGTGTCGGGATGAGAGGAACGATCCTTGGTGCTGAGATGGATTTTATAATCACCTGAGCGAAAAGCTTTTGCGCTGCCGGAAAAGAGCCATTGTGTTCGCGGGCTGGGCTTGCCTCGCAGGAGGGTTTCGGTGAGATCAAGCGACCGATAGCCGGGCAGCTCTCGTGGCTGTTGGCCGCCGGTGAGCGTGGCAAAGGTGGCGTACAGGTCGAGATTGGCTGCCATGCCGGGCACGGTGGCGGGTTTGATTTTGCCGGGCCAATGAAAGATGCCCGGCACGCGATAGCCGCCTTCCCATGAGGTGCCTTTCTCACCGCGCAATGGTCCGGCGGTACCGCCGTGCGGGCCGAACATGCTCCATGGACCGTTGTCGCTGGTGAAGATGACGAGTGTGTTGGTGTCGAGCTTGGCCAGCTTGAGGGCCGCCATGACCCGGCCGACGGACCAGTCGATTTCCTCGATCACATCCCCGTATCGGCCGCCGTCGCTGCTCCCCTGAAATTGTTTGGACGCAAAGATCGGTGCATGCGGCATGTTATGCGCGAGGTACAGAAAGAACGGCTTATCCCGCGGAGTACGAATCCATTTTACAGCCTCTGCCGTGTAGCGGCGCGTGAGCAGTTCCTGATTGGTTGGATGCTCCACTACCTTGCGGCCGCGAATGAGCGGCACGGGAAAGCTAAACTTGGTGCATTGGTCAAACACCTCGCGCGTCTGGCGTTTGCCCGGCGGTGCCGGCACATCGTTGCTGCCGGGTGTGCCGAAGTGATAATCGAAGCCGCACTCCAGCGGGTGCATGGGGCTTTGCGTAAAATCTTTGGGGTAACCGGCCAAGTGCCATTTTCCCAAAATGGCGGTGGCATATCCCTGCCGCTTGAACATTGCCGGCATGAGTTTCTCCGGGGCGGCGGAGAGTTTTTGTTTTCCGATCAATGCCGGATGGCGACCGCTCATTAAGCCGGTGCGGCTCGGGACACAGGTGGAGCCGGAGGAATAAAAACTGGTCCAACGCTGGCCCTCTATAGCTAATCGATCAAGGTGCGGCGTCTTGATCTTGGGGTTGCCATAGCACCCGAGATCACCGTAGCCCAGATCATCGACAAAGATCAGCACCACATTTGGGCGCAGAGGTGCGGGGGGTGTGGGCGATACGGCCTGAGCCGATCCAGTCAGCATCCAGCCTATCAACGGGCCAAGTAAACGTAAAAACATGCGCGCACTATGCCTGCATGCCGGAAAGCGGACAATCCCGCTGCCGGATTTTTTGGCAATCAACTACCGGCCTCGTAGTTTGATGTCATCGAAATCGTTCATGTCATCGAACGAACCAATGCCGATACGGCCTTTGCCAAAGGTTTTGTCGGTCACCTGCATGTGGGGCTTGGTCAGGTCATCAAAATAAACGGTGATCGTGCCGGCCTTTGAGTCGCGCACGAGCTTTACCTGGTGCCATGTCTCATTTTTCCACGGTGTATTATTTTTGTTCTGGGTCATCGCCTTGCGGGGGGCATTTTTCACGATCATGATCTGCCCGCTGTGCGGATCCGGCCGGGCGCCAAGGTGTACGTAGTAAAAATTCTGCGGATCCTGCCAGTTGAAAAACACGCAGCAATCGCGATGGCCACCGGTGTCCTTCGTGCTTTTCACACGAAAAGTCAGCACGAAATCCGCAACCTGTACGTCCTTGATTAACGCAATATGATGCGGACTGCGCACCTTCGGCCGGTATTGGCTGCTGCGCCGATTGATGCCAAACACCTGATTGCCGTCCACCTTCCGGTGCGTCCACGACTCTGCGTCCGTTGTCTCCCAACGCCCGTGGCCCTTCTCGAAATCTTCAGTGAACAGTACCGGCAACTTGCTCAAGTCCGCCGCGGACACCATGCCCGCGCAGTAAAGTGAAAATAGAAAATACCGCATGGCCAAATTGTGCCGTGGCAGAATGGGAGGAGCAAGTTCCACCTTACCCGAGGTGAAATAATTCAAGAGCTACCGTTTCACCGCGGTCATGTAGCCGCGATCGGCGATGGTATCGATATAGGGGCCAACCTCGAAATCCAGTTCTGCCAGAATGCCGCCGTATTCCAAGGGCGTGTAGCATTTGCCCTGGCAGATGTTCATGAGCAGGGCGGAATATTCGGCAACGGGCAGGGGACCTGTTTTGTCGTCGTGGATAAAGGCTTCGTGGATGACCAAGAGGCCGCCGGATTCCAATGCCGCGGCGGCCTTGGCACAGAGGGTGCGAACTTCGGGGAAATCCCAATCGTGGAGCACGTTGGAGAGCAGCAACACATCGCACGTTGGCCAGTCGCCGGCAAACATGTCGGCGCTGATAACCTCCAGCCGTTCCTGCAGTCCGTGCCTGGCAATCTCTTCGCGGGCAATGGCGTCCACCGGCGGTTGCTCCAGTACCGCACCGATGAGGTGCGGTTGCGCGGCGAGCATGGTGCTGGCGTAAATGCCCGAGCCACCGCCAACATCAAGCAGGGTTTTTTTGCCGGCGAGTTGCGGCTCCAGTGCCGCCGTCAGTTTTTGGCCAAAAGCGAGGCCGCGGCAGTTCATCAGCTCGGTAAAGCCGCGTGCGAAATCTTCATCCAGCATCGAGGCATGCCAGTCGCTGCCATCCTCCTGCGCCTGCCAATTGGCCGGTTTGCCGTTGCGCAGGACGGTGAGGAAATCCTGCGTGATTTGCGTGTCCTGAATCGGCGTGTAATACGGCCGGAGGTTCCACGGTGAATCGCCGCATAAAAATTCCCCGGCCAATGGCGTAAGCGAATGCCGGTCGTCTTCGGTGGCGATGAAACCATTCGCCCGGCAAAGCGTGAGCAGCACGTCCGCCGGTCGTTCCGCAAAATCAAAATGCGCCCGTAAAGCTTCCGTGCTGGCACCGGCATTAGCCTGCAGCCACGAAAACAAATCGAGATGCACAATCGCCGCCGCCAACAACTCCGCCGCATATTGCCGATCCCGATATCTCAGGATTTGTGCGGGATCGGTAGATGGTAGTTGCGCGAGAAAAGCACTCATGAGTTGAATAGTAGATGGGAATTAACACTCTGCCAAACAAATCGGATTCCCTCAAATGTGCAGAGGTTGATTGATATGCCACTTTCTCAAGGGCTCTGCTTCATCTGTTGTCCACGTTTGACTTGCCCCAAAACTGCCACACCTTAGCTCGCAAATGTATGTATAAATTGCACATAACGAACTAGCACGAACCTTCCCAGTGCGGCAGAATTTCCGGGTGACGTCCGAACAATTCAGAAAATTGGCCCTCGCCCTACCCGGGGTGGAGGAGCGGGAGCACATGAATCATCCGGATTTTCGTGCTCACGGGAAGATCTTTGCCACCATCGGGCCGGATGAGACGTGGGGGATGGTAAGGTTGCCGGCCGGGGAACAGGCGCGGGTGACTGAAGAACAATCCACCGTTTTCGAGGCCTTCAACGGCGCGCGGGGACGGCAAGGGTGTACACCCGTTTGGTTTAAGGGCGCAACAATGAAGGCGGTGAAGCCGCTGATGAAAACGGCTTGGGAATTCTCACGCGGAGACGCAGAGGCGCGGAGTTAATATTTTGGTTTCTCTGCGCCTCTGCGTCTCCGCGAGAACAAAATCTTGCTCAGATTTCCATATTTAAAAGACGCCGCGCGTTGTCATAGAGGATGGCGGTGCGGTCACATTCTTTAATCTCCATCGTCTCGATGGCGCGGAGTGTCTCGCGGATGTTGGCCGTGCCGAGTTCGGAATCGAAGGGCATGTCGGTGGCGAAAAGCATTTTGTCGTTGCCGAAAAACGAACGGCCGCATTCGATGGCGGTTCGCGAACCGAATGTGGCCGTGTCCGCGTAAAATCGCCGGAAGGCCTCGACAGCCGGCTCGTTCAAAACCGGACGGGCGGCTTCCGGTTCGGCGGGCGGGTATCGTTCGGAGAACAGATCGAGCCCCGCTTGCAATCGCCCCTCCATCATCGGCACCGTACCACCGGCGTGGTGCGTGATGATTTTCAAATCCGGCCATTCATCGAACACACCGGCAAACACCAGCCGCGCCATCGCCACGCTGCTTTCATGCGGCCAACCAAAGGCCCACCAGATGTCGTAGCGGCTCATCGGCTCATTCGGATAATCGGGCACGTGCGCGCCGCGCAGGGGATGCAGCCAAATCGGCCGATCGAGATTCGCCATCAATTCAAACAACGGCCGATGCTCCGGCGCATCGAGTGGCTGACCGTTCACGTGCGTGTACACCTGCACGCCCACCGCACCCAATTCCTCCACCGCGCGCGCGGCCTCGGCCAAGGCGGCCTCGGGATTGTTAATTGGCAATGAGGCAATGAAACCGGGAAACCGCTCAGGATGTGACGCGCACCAATCGGCCTGTGCGTCGTTGCCGATGCGCGCGAGCTCCGGCGATCGTTCCGGACCCGCGATGGCCTCCAGCGCCGGCGAGGCAAGGCTGAGCACCTGGCGGTAGCCGGGGAATCGATCCATCAACCGCAACCTCGCCTCCAGATCGACCATCGGCGTGAGCGACCGCGCCCGATCCAGCATCGGCAACGGCGCCGCCAAGGCCGCGTCCACCGCCGCATTCAACCGCGGCGGCAGGCAATGGCAAAAGACGTCGATGGCTTCAGTCACTGCTTCGGCTGATCCCACAATCGGAACGGATCGTTGAGCCGCTGCATCTCCTTGAGCAACAGCGCCTCCAACTCCTTGCGTTTCGCCGCGAACTTCGGTTGATCCGCCAAATTAAAGGCCATTGGATGGGGATCGGCGAAAGGCCGTAACGCATGGTGTTCGCGCAGGAATTCGTGGGGGTTTTCCTTTAGGTTAAAGAGCTGCGTCTTGCGCACTGTGCCATCCATTACGTCGTACTTGATCAGCTTCCAGTCGCCGCGGCGCACGCTGCGCATGCCCGGTTTGGTGCCGCCGCTGTACACACCAAAGAGTGTGTCGCGAATGGTCTGCGCACGGCCCATGAGCACCGGCTCCAGGCTGATACCCTCGTTGGTGGCCGGCGGCTTGATGCCCGCGAGGCTGCAAAGCGTTGCCAATGTGTCGAGCAGGTAAACATTTCCCTGCGCGCGGCTGCCGGGTTTGATGCCCGGGCCCTTCACGATGAACGGCACGCGCCAGGTGTGCTCGTACAAATTCTGCTTCCCCTGCAACCCATGCCGACCAATGGCCATGCCGTGATCGGCGGTGTACACAATGTACGTGTTGTCCAGCTCACCCATCGCCTTGAGCTTGGCCAGCACGCGGCCGATCTGTTGGTCGATGTATTCGCTGCAGGCAAACTGCCGACCAATCTCATTTCGGATGGTGCGTTCATCGCGCCGCTCCCAAACGCCCGGCACCTTCACCTCATCGCGCAGACCCGGATGGCCGTCGGGGAACGGATGTTTCGGCAGATAATTGATCGGCAACTTCGGTTGCTTGTCATTGGCCGGCGGCAGCGAATCCCGGTCGCGATGATTCACCGCGCCATATTTCTTGAGCAATTCCGGCGTGCCATCACGCACATCGTGCGGATGCGAAAAACCGAAGTAGATCAGGAACGGATCGGCATCTTCAATGAGTTCGCGCGCGTTGAGATATTCGAGCACCCGCTCCGCATGCCACGCGCTGCCAGTCTCCGCAGTGCCGCCGCGCTTGGTGGCATCGTGCACTACCTGGAATTGCTTGTTCGCGCCATCGTAGCTGTTGCCGCGCTTGCACGTGCGCATGGTGGCGTAACCGGCACGATTGAATACGGCTGCCAGTGTGTTTTGGACCAGATTCGGCGGCACCAGCTTCGGGTTCAGCGCATTCGGATTGGCCGGCGGCTTGCGGAACGGTCGGTCCGGAATATGCCACACCGTCCGCCCGCTCATAATCATGTGCCGCGACGCCGTACACACGCCGCCCACCCACGAGCCCATCTGGTACGCGCCATCAATCACCATCCCCTCCGCCGCCAGCTTCTCAATCACCGGCGCATCCAGCTGGCTTTGTTTATTGTAAAACTTAAAGTCAAACGGCGACTGATCGTCGACGATGATGTAGATGATGTTCGGCCGCTTTAGGACTTGGTCGGCGCAGACAACCGTCGACAAGCTCAGCGAGGCCAGCAGGATTTGAAAGGTTCGTCTCATGATCCGCGCCAGCCTGCCATATACACACCGGGTTGCAACCGCTTTGCGCTCGACCGGCAGCGGTGTCCATGTCACGTTTAAGCGCACATGACCGCCAATGCACCCAGCAAACCGAAGCGCATAAACCTGCGACGCCCTGATATTATGGAGCAGGTAAAAGCACAGGTCATGTCGCATTACCGCAGTGACTTGGTGGACCAACTTCGCACGACCGGCAAAGTCACGAGCAAAGCCGGCAAGTTGACCATCAAGCTGGCCAAGGAATTTGGGTTTTGTTACGGCGTCGAGCGATGCATTGACTTGGCCTACGCTGCATTGAAGGTTTTTCCGGACAAACCGCTCTATATCCTCGGCGAGATCATCCATAATCCGGAGGTGAATGATCAAATTCGCGACATGGGGATTCGTTTTCTTTCCGGACCCAACAAGGTCGCCGACATTGACGACTTGGGAGAGGGTGACATCGTCATCATTCCCGCGTTTGGAACGGAGGTTGGGATCCGGGAAAAACTAGAGGCCAAGGGCTGCCAGTTCGTCGACACAACCTGCGGCGACGTGATGAGCGTCTGGAAGCGGGTGCGCAACTACGCCAAGGAAGAGGTCACCAGCATCATTCATGGCAAGGCGTATCACGAGGAAACCATGGCCACCAGCAGCCAAGCCACCGCCAAGAATGGGCATTATCTGGTTGTGCTCACCTTGGAGGAGACCGATTACGTCTGCAACTACATTGAGCATGGTGGCGATCGCAAGGAGTTCCTGAAAAAATTCGAGGGAGCCTACTCTGTTGGTTTTGATCCCGATCAGCATCTAAAAGCCGTTGGCGTAGCTAATCAGACCACCATGATGCGCGGCGAAACGGAGGAAGTGCAGCGGCGCATCAAGGCGGCCATTGAGCGCCGTTACGGAGCGGACAATATTGCTGATCACTTTCGGTTTTTTGACACCATTTGCGGCGCAACTCAGGATCGCCAGGACGCCCTTGGCGTGCTGCTGCAAAAGCCCATGGACCTCCTACTGGTCATTGGCGGCTACAATTCCTCCAACACCTCGCATCTCGCTGAAATGGGCGAGTGCGTTCTGCCGACGTACTTCATCAAGAACGCGGCTGAAATGACCGACGCTTCGCTCATCCACCATTGGAATCAGCACACCCACGAGGTGGTGGAAACACGTGACTGGCTTCCTGACGGCCCACTGACGATCGGGGTCACCGCGGGTGCCTCCTGCCCCAACAACTTGATTGAGGATGTCATCTGCAGGCTGCTTGAACTGCGTGGAACATCGGCGGAGGAATTTCTCTCCAATTAGCGATCGGCCCTCTTTCGATTGCAGGCCGGCGATTTTTTCTTTTCGCGGGCACTCCGCCGGCATAAAAGACCCGTCCTTCCCATGGTCATGCATGAACAGAACGGCTGGCGTTCGCTGGATGACGATGCATTGCTTGAGCGGCGCATCAATACTTTCCGGCTTCGCTTGGAAGGCACGCCCTTGGAATCATGCGTTGCCCAGTTGCGCCGTGAGATTGATGACCGCAGCCTAACTTTTCAGCCCCCCGTTCATATTGGCGATGAATGGTTTTGCCCCGAAAACATCCCGGCTGTTTTCGTCCCTTTTTATCTCTGCGATGAGCGGCTTCAAAAACTGGAGCGCAAAATGATCCTTGAGGTGGAAGGCGGCTCACGCGAGGAATGCATGCGCCTACTGCGCCACGAAACCGGCCACGCCTATTCTTACGCCTACCGGCTCCAGCGCAAACGCAAATGGCAACAGCATTTCGGCCTAGCCTCACAGGAATATCCGGATACTTACCGGCCACGCCAGCACAGTCGCTCCTTTGTCATCCATCTTGATGACTGGTACGCCCAAGCCCACCCCGACGAGGACTGGGCAGAGACTTTTGCCGTCTGGCTCGCGCCCGGCAACGCATGGCGCCAGCGCTATCGTGGCTGGCCCGCGCTCCGCAAGCTGGAATATGTTGATGAACTGATGTGTTCCCTTGTCGGCCAACCCCCGATCGTCCCGCCTCGCCTGCGTGTCAGCGAATACAACGGGCTCAACAAAAAACTCTCCACCCACTACACACGCAAGCGCAAGGAGTTCGCCGAGTCGTTCCCTGATTTTTACGACGACGACCTGCAGAAAATTTTCAGCCCCGTCCCAACCCAAGCCCCCATGCCCGCCGGCAGATACCTTCGGCAAAATAAAAAAATAATAGTCAAAACCGTTTGCCGCTGGACCCGCGAACCCAAGTACCGCGTCAATGAACTCATGGGCGACCTCACCGCTCGCGCGATCGAATTGGACTTGGCGGCCGACCCGACCGATTCCGAATTGCCTTTATCACTGGCCTCCTTTATAACTTCCCTCGTGATGAGCCACCGGTTTACCGGGCGCTTCAAGCACACGCGCTAGCGCGAAAGGAGGTGGAATCAAATTGGCGAACAAGCCAAAAGTGCTCGTCCTGTTTGATGTGGGTGAACCCACATCGCTGGATGACGATTACACGGAGGATTTAAGATCGCCCGACTGGAAAACCGAGCGGCATGTGTTGCACGCGCTAAAAATGCTCGGACACCCAGTCGCCGTGCTGGGCGTCCACAATGACACCGGGCTGATTCGGGAGATGATCGCGCGATTTCAGCCGGACATCATCTTCAACATGATCGAGGAATTCGCCAACTCCCTAGACAACGAATCACGCATCACATCCTTCCTCGAGCTACAGGGCATCCCCCTCACCGGCTGCGGCTCGGCCGGAATCAGTCTTAGCAAGGACAAGCCGATCGCAAAAAAGATTTTGAGTTATCATGGCATTCGTGTGCCGCGATTTGTGGTCCAACCTCCAGGCCGACTGATCAAGATGCCACGCGATCTGGAATACCCACTCATTGTAAAACCCGCGCACGAGGAAGCCAGTCAAGGCATCAGCTTGAGAAGCGTTGTCAAAAACCCCACGGAACTCATCAATCGCATTTGCCATGTGCACGAACGCTTCCAGCAAGACGCCATTGTCGAGGAATTTGTGGAGGGAAGGGAGCTTTATGCCAGCCTTCTGGGCAACAAAAAAATAAGCTGCTTTCCAGCCCGTGAAATGACTTGGAGAAAGGACGTCCCCGCACAGGCGCGCTTTGCGAGCTATAAGGTCAAGTGGGACAACCAATACCGGCGGCGGTGGGGCATCCGAAACCGTCACCTTCCAGACTCTGAAAACTCCCTTCAACGCAGAATAGATTCCACCTGCAAGGAAATCTACCGCCGGTTAAATTTAAAAGGGTACGCCCGCCTGGACCTCCGCGCAACTCCCAGCGGAGACTTGGTCTTCCTCGAGGCCAATCCAAACCCCATGCTCGCCAAGGACGAGGATTTCGCCCTGTCCGCAAAAAAGTCGGGCCTCGACTACCCCAAGCTCATCGGGAAAATCATCTCGCTAGCCAGCTAACTCAAGGCCGTCCAGCCACTAGAGTTTCATCACCCAATTCCCCCCTTCCTCAACCCAAATCGAGGGCTTGGCGTCCTTCTTCCACTCACCCTGCGCGCGGTGGCTGGTGTTCACGGTCGCTTGAGTCAAGTCCTTGTTGAAACTGATTTCATCAATGCGAAAGTCATACTTCTGTAGCTGACCCAAGCCGACAATCAATCGGATCGCCCCAAAAGCAATCTTTGCCTTGCCCTCATTCGCACGAGAATCAGCGTCCAACAGCCCTTTAAACGTTTCCAAGTCATTCCCCAGCACCGCCTCAATCGCCTTGGCCCTGTTGGCCTCGATGATCCCCTTGGCCACATCTTCAGCTCCGCCACGCGCCTTCTTTTCTTCGAGAATCCTTTTCTCCTCCTCCGTAAGCCCACCTGAACCAGCCTCACCGCTGCCTCCATTCTCCCCAGCTTCATTTGCAGCCTTGTCGCCACATCCCACACCAACACAAAGCGACAGCCCAAATACGATTGTCACAAGTTTGTACATTTTTATTCCAATGTCCGCACCCCAACAACGGGCGCTACGATGATCGTATTGGGCCGCGACACAATCGTCGAGCCCTCAACGTCTACAGACTTCAAATAAAGGGGGTAGAAACCTGCGCTGGAAAATTTCACCGTCGTTTTACCTTCTCTGAGTTCACCAATCTTTTTAGCTCCAGCCCAAACCTCAAGGATTCCCTCCGCATTTCTCGCACCACCGGCAACAACCTTGATGGGCTCGTTTACTTTGTGCAGGATAAAGGGCTGGCCGTCGCCGAGGCCGGGCGGGCTCTTTAATTTAAGCACCGGCTTGAAGGTTACAAAGGCGTGCCAGGCGTGGGCGGTTTTGGCGTCCGGCAGCCAAACAGTCTTGGCCCGGTCGCCGGTGAATTTGCCAAAGGGCGCGATCGTGGAGCCGCCATCCTTCCATTGCGAAATGTCGCCGAGCCAGCCATCCTTTTCGGGGTAGGGCTTGAGCGGCTCGCCGGGGGCCCTGAGCCGTTTGCGAATGGCTGCGTCAAAGAGCAGCATCAGTAGATTATTGGCGCGGGCAAATTCATGCCGCCGGCCCCATTGCGGCGCGATGCCGAAGCGGGCGCCCTGCGCGCGGGCTGCGGGCAATTTGGCCATGAGCTTCTCATACTGCTTGCCATCGCGATCGCCGAATACGGTAAGCATCGGGATCTGCATCGAGCGCGCATCGCGCGGGCCGACCTCCAGACACACCGGCCCCACAGCTATGACGCGATCGGGGAGGTGCTCGGCAATGCGCGTGCTCATGCCGGCGCCGGCGGACATGCCGAGCGGGCACAGCTTGGCCTTGGCCAGTTCTGGATGCCCGCTCTCCTTGGCGAATGTGGCGAGCGCGGTGTCGACCATCGTGGGAATCTCATCACTCTTCACACCGAAGAAATTGGCGGCCAAAATCCCGAACCCCCACTGGCGACACGCCGCCTGCCAATGCTGCTGTGTCACGGCTTTGGTGTAATACGGATTGAAGGTCACCCCGCGAATGGTCTTCACGCCGGCCGGCAGCCACAGCCGGAACGGCGAGTGCTCGAGGCCGCCTTCGCGCGCGCGTTTGCTGTCCTTCTTCGGCACGCGCAGCTTCACCTGCGTCTCGAGATAAACATCCTCGGCAACCGCCGTGCCCACCAGAACGGCGCACAATAGTCCTGCGGCAAATCTCATGGGGAAAGTTTTGAGGCCAACGATTGCGCCGTCAAGCGCCGTTCACTTTTTCGCGGCTTGGCGGGCGTACTCGACCTGTTTCTGCGCGGCCTCCACCTCGATCTTGGCCAGCTCGAGGTCGCGCCGGGCGCGGGTGGCGCGGCGGTGTTTTTCCTCCACCTCACGCTTGGCTTTTTGCGCCGCGTCGTCGGCCTTTTTCTTGGCGTCGAAATCCTTGGCCTGCTTGGCGTATTGTTGCTCGGCTTCCTTCAGTTTGACGGCCAGATCAGCGGCGGTCTTCTTGAGGGCTTCATCCCCCGGCTTGGCCTCGGACCGGCGCTGGGCGTCTTTGTGCTGGCGGGTGAAATCATCCTTCTTGCGCCGGGCCTCGTCGGTGGGGCGGCGGGCGGCATCGTAGGCTTTACGGATGGTGTCAGCCTTTTTGCGCACTTCGGCGAGCTTAGGATTGAGAACTTTCAGCTGCGGATCGTAAATCTTAAAATCCTTCTCGGCGATCACCAGCTCGGCCTCGGCGTGTTTCAACATCGCCTCGGAAAGTTTCAACACCTGCTGCACCCGCACCGACTCACGCGCGGGATTGGGCCACACTTTCAGCTTGGGCAGTTTTTGTGAGATACGGCTGATGCCCGTGGCGGTGACCTGTCGCGGATGAAAGTGCGCCTGCTTTAGCGCGGGCAAACCGGGAGCGATGCTGAGCAAACCGGTTTCGTCGGCCTTCGTCTCGTAGAGGTTTAGGTACTCTAGCTGCTTCAAACCGGCGAGCTGCTTGAGGCCGGCGTTGGTGACGGGCGTGTGCTCGAGGTGCAGCCGGCGCAGTTGGCTGAGTTTGGCAACGTGCGCGAGGCCAGCATCGGTGATGGCGGTTTTCTTGAGGCGCAGGATGGTCACCGGGCCCAGCTGCGGCAGGCGCGCGAGGGCGGCATCATTGACTTTGCTGCCACTGAACTGAAAGTCCACCTCCAACGCCTTTTGCTCGGCGGACACCCAGCGCACCCGGCCGCCGAGTTTGTCCACGTGCTGCAGCACGGCCTCGTTGACCGCTGCGTGCATGGTGCCCGCGAGGCACAGGGCGAAGAGGATCGCCACGCGCATCATGCGATGAGTTCCTTCACCGCCTTGGCGCGCTTGTCGACCAGCGGCATCGGACGGTCGCCCGGCGCCATGAGTTCCTCGTGCGGATCGATGCCGAGGATGGTGCACAGCGTGGCCATGAAATCCGGTGTGGTGATGGGCCGCTCGGTGATGGTGTCGCCGGGGTGCTTGCCCTTCTCGTTGGTGGC
>DJHS01000047.1:128254-128739 GCA_002433235.1 Verrucomicrobia bacterium UBA6614 | reverse complement strand
CGCACCGCTCCATCCTCGATGGGCGGCCCGTTCATGGGCACCAGCAACCGCGCACGCAAAAGCATGCGCGGAAGCTAAGGGAGGAAACGGGGCCGGGTCAACGCGCGTCAGGCGGCCATGCTCAGTAGCGACCGCTTGGCCGATGCGGCCACGCGCGTGTTCTTTGCCTTGAACTTGCTGTGACGCTTGCGGATCTGTGCCTGGATTTTTTTAGTCGCCAAGTCAATGGCGGCATACAGGTCGTCCTCCGCATCACGCGCCAGCAGGCATTGCCCCGGCAGGTTGACTTTCATGGTGCAGGTAAATTTCTTCTTAGGCATCCCCTTGTGGTCGCGTTCCAGATTCACAAAAGCGGACAGCGCATGGCCATCCTGATTTTCGAGCTTTTCAATCTTGGAACGAACGTGGCTTTTGAGGGAATCGGTGAGGCTGACTTTGTGGGTGGAAAGTACCAGCTTCATAGAAAGCAACCTACCACACATCCG
>DJHS01000047.1:125561-127869 GCA_002433235.1 Verrucomicrobia bacterium UBA6614 | reverse complement strand
CATCCCCGGTGCCGCGTGAAAACCGGCCGCAGCGCGGTGGATAATTGGTCCTGTATCGCCTGTATTTCTCTATAAACCGCCACATTTGCCTTTCGAGGTCTTGCGGTTTCACGGCGATTGAGCTTCACGAATCGATCCGAGAGGTCGCTAATCGCGATTTTTTCACCGCGATTTTTGCGCCAACACCACATTGCCTGCAGCGCTGCCCCGTAGGCGGCGCCTTCACCCACTGCCAACGTGACCACCTCGGCGTTGAACACGTCAGCCATCACCTGACGCCACAGCCGCGAACGCGAACCGCCCCCTGTCACGCGGATTTGCCGGGCCTTTACGCCCAACTCCGCCAAACGGCGCAAGCCGTAGTTCATCCCCATTGTCACTCCCTCCATGGCCGCGCGCGCGAAGTGGCCCGGACGATGCGTGCGGTTGTTGGCTCCCAGCCACACGCCGGTGCCGTTCGGCACGTTCGGCGTGCGTTCGCCTTCAAGGTATGGCAGCAGGATGAGCCCATCGCTACCCGCGCCCACTTTCGCCGCCGCCTGTTCGTACTGCGCGTGCGACATACCATAATGACCGCGCACCAATTCCGTGGCGACTGTGACGTTCATTGTACACAGGAGTGGCAGCCAGCGATTTGTGGAATCACAGAACGCGGCGATTTCGCCTTCCGGGTCAATCACCGGCTTGGCTGCGCAGGCATAGATGGTGCCACTGGTGCCAAGGCTGGCGGTGACAATGCCCGGGCGCGTGTTGCCCGTGCCGATGGCGCCCATCATGTTGTCGCCGCCGCCGGCACTCACCAGTACGTCGGTGGACAATCCCAGTGCCTTAGCCGTGCCCGAAGCCAGTGTGCCCGCCGGTTGATCGCTGGCGATCAACGGCGGCAGCTTGTCCGCCAGCGCGCCGTCAATGGCTTTCATGGCTGGCGCGGACCATTTGCGCTTCTTCACATCCAGTAGCGCCGTGCCGCTGGCGTCGCCGTACTCCATCACCGCATTGCCGGTGAGCCACCAGTTCAGGTAATCGTGTGGCAACAGCACCGTGGCCAGTTGCTTGAAATTTTTTGGCTCGTGCTTTTTCAGCCACGCGATCTTTGGCGCGGTGAAACCCGGCAGCATGGCATTACCCACGCGGCCGATGGTTTTCTTTAAGCCGCCGAGCTTTTTCGTGATGGCATCGCACTCAGCACTAGTGGTGGTGTCGCACCATAGCTTGGCAGGACGAATGACGCTGCCTTTTGCATCCAGCGGCACAAAGCCGTGTTGTTGGCCACTCACGCCGATGCCCTTTACTTCGGCCGCGGCGGCTTTGGCCTCCTTCAATGCGGACTTGATCGTGGTGGCGGTGGCCTTGCGCCAGCTTTCAGGATGCTGTTCCTTTGCGCCGGGCGGCAGGCCGCCGATGAGCCCGTAGCCGCGCTGGGCACTGCCGAGCACCTTGCCGTTCTTTGCGTCGATCACCAGCGACTTGGTGGATTGAGTACCGCTGTCGATGCCGATGAAAAGTTCGCGCATGATTAAACGAGTTGTTCGGCCACTTTTTCCGGCGGCAAGGTTGTTTCTTCGCGGGTTCCAAGGTTCTTGAGCACCGCTTCATTCGGGGCTGTTAAGCGCACGGTAAAACATGCGCCAAGTTCCAGAGCCCTCTTGAATTGTTTGTCGGGTTTTTGTGGCACCACGGAGTATTCGGCATTCAGTCCGAAATCCCGGATTTGTTGCACCAAACCCAACGACGCCATCCGCAATGATTCATCTTCAATTAATACGAACGCATCGATGCCTTCATTGAATTCTGGGAGAAGCTTTCGGTCCTTCAGCAATTCGGCCAACACCACATCTCCCATGGCAAATCCGGCTGCTGGCATGTCGTTTTTCCCACCGGAAACAAGTTTAACCAATTGATCGTAGCGCCCGCCGCCGGCAATGGCTCGAAACTTCCCCTGCCTGTCAAAGGCCTCATAAACAATGCCCGTGTAATAGGCCAAGCCGCGAATAACGTTGTAATCGATCTTCACGTAATCACCAAGGCCGCGCGCAGTGAGATTATCGACGACGATCTGCAACTCGCCGGTGGGTGTTCCAGAGTCGATAAAAGCCCGCACCTGTTCGAGTGTGAATCCCAGCGCCTTGAACTTTTTATCACTCTCCTCGGGTGATGTGCGCTCAATTTTGTCGACGGTCTGATAAAAATCGTAAGCCCGGTTTTCGTCTTTGCATTGAGCCGAAAAGAAATCCTGCCATGCGTTGCGGCTGCTGAGGCGGATCACGAAATCCTCGGCTGTCAGATCGAAACTTCGGAGCACATCAAT